>NZ_BAYB01000028.1 GCF_000685035.1 Paraburkholderia ferrariae NBRC 106233 | reverse complement strand
GATTCGCGAAGGTGGCCGTACCGTCGGTGCCGGTGTCGTTGCAAAGGTTATCGAGTAAATCGAGTAGAATAGTCGGCTTGCTGTAGAAGCTG
This sequence comes from Paraburkholderia ferrariae NBRC 106233, assembly GCF_000685035.1. GTDB lineage: Bacteria > Pseudomonadota > Gammaproteobacteria > Burkholderiales > Burkholderiaceae > Paraburkholderia > Paraburkholderia ferrariae. The sequence continues at coordinate 155,357 of NZ_BAYB01000028.1, read as the reverse complement.
TGCAGTACCCGGGCCTTTCCTGCGGCTCTCCGCCGCGGGAAAGGCCTACGCTCTTTATCTAGTCTGGCGGAGCAAGTCCGCCTCGCTCTTTTCAAGGAATTGTCATGCAGAACCAAAAAATCCGTATTCGCCTGAAGGCTTTCGACTACCGCCTGATCGACCAATCGGCTGCCGAGATCGTCGATACGGCGAAGCGGACGGGTGCAATCGTACGTGGCCCGGTGCCGCTGCCGACGCGCATCCAGCGTTTCGACATCCTGCGTTCGCCGCACGTCAACAAGACGTCGCGCGATCAGCTCGAAATCCGTACCCACCTGCGCCTGATGGACATCGTCGACCCGACGGACAAGACCGTCGACGCACTGATGAAGCTCGATCTGCCGGCTGGTGTGGACGTCGAAATCAAGCTGCAGTAAGACCCCCGGCGCCGCCTGGATTGCCAGACGGTGCTAAGTCTTTGATTGCTTGCGGAAAACGAGAAAGGACGTTATACTTGACGTCTTTTCGCGCATCTGCGCAAAAAATCGGTGTGTCCCTATCGAGCCTTTACCTCGAAAAGGGCAGGAAAAAGCACCGGTACTTTGTAAATTAGCCCCGACCAATCGCAGTCGGGAATGGAGAAAACGATGAGCCTTGGACTCGTAGGTCGCAAGGTTGGCATGACCCGTATCTTCACGGCCGATGGGGACTCGATTCCCGTTACCGTGCTGGACGTGTCCGACAACCGCGTGACGCAGATCAAGACTGTTGAAACCGACGGCTACACGGCCGTTCAGGTTGCGTTCGGTACGCGCCGTGCATCGCGTGTGACGAAGCCGCTCGCAGGTCATCTCGCCAAAGCTGGCGTTCAAGCCGGTGAAATCCTCAAGGAATTCCAGATCGACGCCGCAAAGGCCGCCGAGCTGTCGAATGGCGCCGTGATCGGTGTGGATCTCTTCTCGGAAGGCCAGAAGGTCGACGTGCAAGGCACCTCGATCGGTAAGGGCTACGCCGGTACCATCAAGCGTTACAACTTCGCATCCGGCCGTGCATCGCACGGTAACTCGCGCTCGCACAATGTGCCGGGCTCGATCGGTATGGCGCAGGATCCGGGTCGCGTGTTCCCGGGTAAGCGCATGACCGGTCACATGGGTGACGAGACCGTGACGGTCCAAAACCTCGAAATCGCACGTATCGACGCAGAGCGCAAGCTGCTGCTCGTGAAGGGTGCTGTTCCGGGTGCGAAGGGCGGCAAGGTTTTCGTGACGCCGGCCGTCAAGGCCCGCGTGAAGAAAGGAGCGCAATAATGGAACTGAAGCTCCTGAACGCTAATGGTCAGGAAGGTGCTGCAGTCAACGCGTCGGACGTCGTGTTCGGCCGTGACTACAACGAAGCCCTGATTCACCAGATCGTCGTCGCTTATCAGGCGAACGCTCGTAGCGGCAACCGCGCGCAGAAGGATCGCGAGCAGGTCAAGCACACCACCAAGAAGCCGTGGCGCCAGAAGGGTACGGGCCGTGCTCGTGCCGGTATGTCGTCGAGCCCGTTGTGGCGTGGCGGTGGTCGCATCTTCCCGAATTCGCCGGAAGAAAACTTCTCGCACAAGGTCAACAAGAAGATGCATCGCGCAGGTCTCTGCTCGATCTTCTCGCAGCTGGCCCGCGAAGGCCGCATCTCGGTCGTGGAAGAGCTCTCGCTCGAAGCGCCGAAGACGAAGCTGCTGGCCGAAAAGTTCAAGGCCATGGGTCTCGAATCCGTGCTGGTCATTACCGACACGGTCGACGAGAACCTGTATCTCGCGTCGCGCAACCTGCCCCACGTGGCAGTCGTTGAGCCGCGTTTCGCCGACCCGCTCTCGCTGATCTACTTCAAGAAGATTCTGATCACGAAGGCTGCGGTCGCCCAGATCGAGGAGTTGCTGTCATGAGCGAGATTCGCAAGAACGATCATCGTTTGATGCAGGTCCTGCTCGCGCCGGTGATCTCCGAAAAGGCGACGCTGGTGGCGGACAAGAACGAACAAGTCGTGTTCGAAGTCGCGCCGGACGCGACCAAGCAGGAAGTCAAGGCTGCTGTCGAGCTGCTGTTCAAGGTGGAAGTCGATTCCGTCAACGTTCTGGTCCAGAAGGGCAAGAACAAGCGCTTCGGCCGTTTCGTCGGCAAGCGCAAGGACGTGAAGAAGGCGTACGTCTGCCTGAAGCCCGGCCAGGAAATCAACTTTGAAGCGGAGGCCAAGTAATCATGGCAATCGTGAAAGTTAAGCCGACTTCGCCCGGTCGCCGCGCGATGGTGAAGATCGTCAACAAGGAATTGCACACGGGTGCGCCGTACGCGCCGCTGCTCGAAAAGCAATCCTCGAAGGCGGGCCGCAACAACAACGGTCACATCACGACGCGTCACCAGGGTGGCGGTCACAAGCAGCACTACCGTGTGATCGATTTCCGTCGCAACAAGGACGGCATTCCGGCAAAGATCGAACGTCTCGAGTACGACCCGAACCGTAGCGCGAACATCGCGCTGGTTCTGTACGCAGACGGCGAGCGCCGCTACATCATCGCTCCGAAGGGTGCGACGGTGGGTCAACAGCTGATGTCGGGTTCGGAAGCGCCGATCCGCGCGGGCAACGCCCTGCCGATCCGCAACATCCCGGTCGGTACGACGATCCACTGCATCGAAATGCTGCCGGGCAAGGGCGCGCAAATGGCGCGTTCGGCTGGTACGTCGGCAATGCTGCTGGCCCGTGAAGGCGTCTACGCGCAGGTTCGTCTGCGTTCGGGCGAAATCCGCCGCGTGCACGTCGAGTGCCGCGCGACGATCGGTGAAGTCGGCAACGAAGAGCACAGCCTCCGTCAAATCGGTAAGGCTGGCGCGAACCGCTGGCGCGGTATCCGCCCGACGGTCCGTGGCGTTGCAATGAACCCGGTCGATCACCCGCACGGTGGTGGTGAGGGCAAGACAGCTGCTGGTCGCGATCCGGTGAGCCCGTGGGGCACGCCGACGAAGGGCTACCGTACCCGCAGCAACAAGCGCACGACGAGCATGATCGTCCAGCGCCGTCACAAGCGTTAAGGAGTAGGCAATGGCACGTTCTATCAAGAAAGGTCCGTTCTGCGACGCCCATTTGCTGAAGAAGGTTGAGGCGGCTGCAGCTACGCGCGACAAGAAACCGATCAAGACCTGGTCGCGTCGTTCGACGATCCTGCCGGACTTCATCGGCCTGACGATCGCCGTGCATAACGGCCGTCAACACGTTCCGGTGTATGTCACGGAAAACATGGTCGGCCACAAGCTTGGCGAGTTCGCACTGACCCGTACGTTCAAGGGTCACGCGGCCGACAAGAAGGCCAAGAAATAAGGGGCAATCAAGATGGAAGTGAAGGCAATTCATCGCGGTGCCCGCATCTCGGCGCAGAAAACGCGCCTTGTGGCTGACCAGATCCGCGGTCTGCCGGTTGACAAGGCACTGAACGTTCTGACGTTCTCGCCGAAGAAAGCGGCCGGCATCGTGAAAAAGGTTGTGCTCTCGGCGATCGCAAACGCGGAACACAACGAAGGCGCCGATATCGACGAGCTCAAGATCAAGAGCATCTACGTCGACAAGGCGGCTTCGCTGAAGCGTTTCACCGCGCGCGCCAAGGGCCGCGGCAACCGCATCGAGAAGCAATCCTGTCACATCACTGTGACGGTCGGGAATTAAGGAGCCATACGATGGGACAGAAAATTCATCCGACTGGCTTCCGTTTGGCCGTCAGCCGCAATTGGGCTTCGCGTTGGTACGCGAACAACAACAATTTCGCGGCGATGTTGAAGGAAGACATCGGTGTTCGTGAATACCTGAAGAAGAAGCTGAAGAACGCTTCGGTGGGCCGTGTTGTGATCGAGCGTCCGGCAAAGAACGCCCGCATCACGATTTACAGCTCGCGCCCGGGTGTGGTGATCGGCAAGAAGGGCGAGGACATCGAACTCCTCAAGGCCGAACTCCAGAAGCGCATGGGCGTTCCGGTTCACGTGAACATCGAGGAAATCCGCAAGCCGGAAACCGATGCTCAACTGATCGCCGATTCGATCACGCAGCAGCTCGAGCGCCGGATCATGTTCCGCCGCGCGATGAAGCGCGCGATGCAGAACGCGATGCGTCTGGGTGCCCAGGGCATCAAGATCATGAGCGCCGGCCGTCTGAACGGTATCGAAATCGCACGTACCGAGTGGTACCGCGAAGGTCGAGTGCCGCTTCACACGCTGCGTGCCGACATCGACTACGCAACTTCGGAAGCCAAGACGACGTACGGCATCATCGGCGTGAAGGTTTGGGTCTACAAGGGCGATACGCTCGGCCGCAACGACGCACCGGTGGTGGAAGAAGTCGCCGAAGAAAAGCGTCCGCGCCGCAACGCGCGCCCGGGCGATCGTCGTCCGCGCCGTGATGGCGAAGGCGCACCGGGTGCCCGTCGTGGCGCCCCGCGCCGTGGCGCTGCCGGCGGTGACGGCAAGACTGGAGAATAACGATGCTGCAACCGAAACGCAGGAAGTATCGCAAAGAGCAGAAGGGTCGTAACACCGGCGTCGCCACTCGCGGCAACGCAGTGTCGTTCGGTGAATACGGCCTGAAGGCTATCGGTCGTGGTCGCCTGACCGCGCGTCAGATTGAAGCGGCGCGTCGTGCAATGACGCGTCACATCAAGCGTGGCGGCCGCATCTGGATCCGCATTTTCCCGGACAAGCCGATCTCGCAAAAGCCGGCAGAAGTGCGTATGGGTAACGGTAAGGGTAACCCGGAGTACTACGTCGCCGAGATCCAGCCGGGCAAGATGCTGTACGAAATGGACGGTGTGTCCGAAGAACTGGCCCGTGAAGCCTTCCGTCTGGCTGCAGCCAAGCTGCCGCTGAAGACGGTCTTCATGGTTCGCCAGCTCGGCGCCTAAGGAGTGAATGATGAAGGCATCCGAACTTCACCAGAAAGACAAGGCCGCGCTCAATCAAGAGCTGTCGGACCTTCTGAAGGCGCAATTCGGCCTGCGCATGCAACTCGCGACCCAGCAGCTCACGAACACGAGCCAGCTGAAGAAGGTTCGTCGCGACATCGCACGTGTGCGGACCGTCCTGACTGAGAAGGCGAACCAGAAATGAACGAAAGCGTGAAAACCTCGCTTAAGCGGACGCTGGTCGGCAAGGTCGTCAGCAACAAGATGGACAAGACGGTCACCGTCCTGGTCGAGCGTCGCGTCAAGCACCCGATCTACGGCAAGTACGTCGTGCAGTCGAAGAAGTACCACGCGCACGACGAGTCGAACACGTACAACGAGGGCGACCTCGTTGAAATCCAGGAAACGCGTCCGATTTCGCGGACCAAGGCCTGGACCGTGTCGAAGCTGATCGAAGCAGCACGCGTCATCTAAACAGTGACGCAACACCACCCCGGGGCCGCAGGTTGCAAAACCTCCCGGGGCGGAGAAGTTGTTGAAATCGCTAACGATTTCGCTTGCTAGGCCAAGATTATCGAGTTATAGTCTTGGTCTTCCCTCTTTATGGGCTCGTTGTTGGCAAAGCAGCGGGCAAAAGTAGTGGGGGAGGTGGTTCGGGCGCCAGCCCGGATCTGCAAGATTCACCGGAATGCGATGGCCGGTTTCGTTTGCCGTCGCTGCTGTTCTAACCCAAGCAGCTGAGCGGTCGTTCTAGTGGCGGCGCGGCTGACGGGACCAAGACTGACCGGATGTGCCATGGTGGCGCGACCGGATTAAGTTGGGAAAGATAAACCATGATCCAGACCGAAACTCGGCTTGAAGTGGCCGACAACACGGGTGCACGTGAAGTCATGTGCATCAAGGTGCTCGGCGGCTCGAAGCGTCGTTATGCCAGCATTGGCGACATCATCAAGGTGAGCGTCAAGGAAGCAACGCCGCGTGGGCGCGTGAAGAAGGGCGAAATCTACAACGCTGTTGTGGTTCGCACTGCGAAGGGCGTGCGCCGTCAAGACGGCTCGCTGATCAAGTTCGATGGCAACGCCGCCGTGCTTTTGAACACCAAGCTTGAGCCGATCGGCACCCGCATTTTCGGGCCGGTTACGCGTGAGCTGCGTAGCGAACGATTCATGAAGATCGTTTCGCTGGCGCCGGAAGTGCTGTAAGGAGTCGCGATGAACAAGATTCGCAAGGGTGACGAAGTCATCGTCATCACCGGCAAGGACAAGGGCAAGCGCGGCGTCGTGCTGGCCGTTGGTGAAGAGCGCGTCACCGTCGAAGGCATCAACATCGCCAAGAAGCATGTGAAGCCGAACCCGATGAAGGGTACGACGGGCGGCGTGGAAGCCAAGGCGATGCCGATTCAGATTTCGAACGTCGCGCTGGTCGACGCGAACGGCAAGCCGTCGCGCGTGGGCATCAAGGTCGAAGGGGACAAGAAGGTCCGTTTCCTGAAGACGACCGGTGCTGTTCTGAGCGCCTGACGCTGCGGAGTAAAAAATGGCACGTTTGCAAGAATTTTATAAAGAGAAGGTCGTTCCCGGCCTGATCGAGAAGTTCGGTTACAAGTCGATCATGGAAGTGCCGCGCCTCACCAAGATCACCCTGAATATGGGTGTTGGCGAAGCCGTCGCTGACAAGAAGGTCCTCGAGCACGCCGTTGGCGACCTCACCAAGATCGCCGGCCAAAAGCCGGTTATCACGAAGTCGCGCAAGGCAATCGCCGGCTTCAAGATCCGCGAAGGTTATCCGATCGGCACGATGGTCACGCTGCGTGGCCAGGCAATGTACGAATTCCTCGATCGTTTCGTGACGGTTGCGCTGCCCCGCGTGCGCGACTTCCGCGGTGTGTCGGGCAAGGCGTTCGATGGCCGTGGTAACTACAACATCGGTGTGAAAGAGCAGATCATTTTCCCCGAAATCGACTACGACAAGATCGACGCGCTGCGTGGGCTGAACATCAGCATCACGACGACCGCGAAGACCGACGAAGAAGCAAAGGCACTGCTCGCCGGCTTCAAGTTCCCGTTCAGAAACTGAGGTTACCGTGGCTAAACTGGCACTGATCGAACGTGAAAAGAAGCGCGCTCGTCTGGCAGCGAAATTTGCGCCGAAGCGCGCAGCGCTGAAGGCGATCATCGACGACCAAAGCAAGTCGGAAGAAGAACGCTACGCAGCTCGCCTCGAACTGCAACAGCTGCCCCGCAACTCGAACCCGACCCGCAAGCGTAACCGCTGCGCGATCACGGGTCGTCCGCGCGGCACCTTCCGTAAGTTCGGTCTCGCACGTAACAAGATTCGTGAAATCGCGTTCCGTGGTGAGATCCCTGGCGTCACCAAGGCGAGCTGGTAATAGGAGAAACATAAATGAGCATGAGTGATCCTATCGCCGATATGCTGACTCGCATCCGCAATGCGCAGATGGTCGAGAAGGTTTCGGTGCAAATGCCCTCGTCGAAAGTCAAGATTGCGATCGCGCAGGTCCTGAAGGACGAAGGTTATATCGACGACTTCGCGGTGAAGACCGAAGGTGCGAAGTCGGAATTGAACATCGCGTTGAAGTACTACGCTGGCCGTCCCGTTATCGAGCGCCTCGAGCGCGTCTCGAAGCCGGGTCTGCGCGTGTACCGCGGCCGCAACGACATCCCGCAGGTCATGAACGGCCTGGGCGTTGCGATCGTGTCGACGCCCAAGGGTGTGATGACGGACCGCAAGGCTCGCGCCAATGGCGTGGGTGGCGAAGTCATCTGCTACGTCGCTTAACGCCGAAGGAGAAGAAACATGTCTCGAGTAGGTAAGAGCCCGATCGCGCTGCAAGGCGCAGAGGCGACGCTCAGCGACGAGAAGATTACCGTCAAGGGCCCGCTGGGTACGATTTCGCAGGCAGCGAACCGCCTCGTGAAGGTGGTGAACGACAGCGGCACGCTGAAGTTCGAGCCGACCGACGAAAGCCGCGAAGCGAATGCGATGTCGGGCACGATGCGCGCGATTGTCGCGAACATGGTGCAAGGCGTGACGAAGGGCTTCGAGCGCAAGCTGACGCTGGTTGGCGTCGGTTACCGTGCTCAGGCGCAAGGCGACAAGCTGAACCTGTCGCTGGGTTTCTCGCACCCGGTGGTGCACCAGATGCCGGAAGGCATCAAGGCCGAGACCCCGTCGCAAACGGAAATCGTGATCAAGGGGATCGACAAGCAGAAAGTTGGCCAGACCGCTGCCGAAGTGCGCGGTTATCGCCCGCCTGAGCCCTACAAGGGCAAGGGTGTGCGTTACGCCGACGAGGTTGTGATCCTCAAAGAAACGAAGAAGAAGTAAGGGTGCGCAATCATGGATAAGACTCAATCTCGCCTGCGCCGCGCTCGTCAGACGCGTCTCAAGATCGCTGAGCTGCAGGTCGCGCGCCTGGCCGTGCATCGCACGAACACGCACATCTATGCGCAAGTGTTCTCGCCCTGCGGCACCAAGGTGCTCGCCAGTGCGTCGACGCTCGAAGCCGAAGTGCGTGCGCAACTGGCTGACCAGTCGGGCAAGGGCGGCAACGTCGCCGCTGCCACGCTGATCGGCAAGCGTATCGCAGAAAAGGCCAAGGCTGCCGGCATCGAATCCGTCGCCTTCGACCGCTCGGGTTTCCGCTACCACGGCCGCGTGAAGGCGCTGGCTGAGGCTGCGCGCGAAGCCGGGCTCAAGTTCTAAGGAAGGAATTCGTCATGGCAAAGATGCAAGCGAAAGTTCAGGCTGACGAACGCGACGACGGCCTTCGCGAAAAAATGATTTCGGTCAATCGCGTGACCAAGGTCGTGAAGGGTGGCCGTATTCTCGGCTTCGCCGCACTGACCGTGGTTGGCGACGGTGATGGCCGCGTCGGTATGGGCAAGGGCAAGGCGAAGGAAGTGCCGGTCGCTGTCCAGAAGGCGATGGAACAAGCTCGCCGCAACATGTTCAAGGTGCCCCTGAAGAACGGCACGCTGCAACATGAAGTGCACGGCCAGCATGGCGCTTCGAAGGTCCTCCTCGCTCCGGCGAAGGACGGTACCGGCGTGATCGCCGGCGGCCCGATGCGCGCGGTGTTCGACGTGATGGGCGTGCAGAACGTCGTGGCCAAGAGCCACGGTTCGACGAACCCGTACAACCTCGTTCGTGCGACGCTGGACGGCCTGCGCAAGCAGTCCACCCCGGCTGACATCGCGGCGAAGCGCGGCAAGTCCGTCGAAGAAATTCTGGGCTAAGGGTGGGCACCATGTCTGAAAATACTGTCAAGGTTCAGCTCGTCAAGAGCCTGATTGGGACCCGCGAATCGCACCGTGCCACCGTGCGCGGTCTCGGCCTGCGCCGCCTGAACTCGGTTTCCGAGCTGCAGGACACGCCGGCTGTGCGCGGCATGATCAACAAGGTCTCGTACCTCGTTAAGGTCATCGGTTAAGCGCACGCGGACCAAAGACTCCAGGAGTTGAAAATGGAATTGAATAACCTGAAGCCGGCAGAAGGCGCGAAGCACGCAAAGCGTCGCGTCGGTCGCGGCATCGGCTCCGGCCTCGGCAAGACTGCCGGCCGTGGTCACAAGGGTCAGAAATCGCGTTCGGGCGGCTTCCACAAGGTTGGCTTCGAAGGCGGCCAGATGCCTCTGCAGCGTCGTCTGCCGAAGCGCGGCTTCACCTCGCTCACGAAGGAATTCGTGGGTGAAGTGCGCCTCGCCGACCTCGAAAAGCTGCCGGTCGACGAAATCGATCTGCTGGCGCTGAAGCAGGCAGGCCTCGTTGGCGAACTGACCCGGAGCGCAAAGATCATCGCCACCGGCGAAATCAAGCGCAAGGTCGTGGTCAAGGGTCTGGGTGCGACGAAGAATGCGCGTGCTGCGATTGAAGCAGCAGGCGGTTCTTTTGCCGAGTGATTGTGAGTGGTGCGCGCGGGTTCGCCCGCCGTCACTAGCATCTGCATCGGAGAAGCTACTTGGCTACTAGCCCGAGTCTCGCAAAAACCGGTCGCAGCGCTCCGAAGTTCGGCGACCTGCGCCGGCGTGCAGTGTTCCTGCTGCTGGCGTTGGTCGTTTATCGCATCGGCGCGCATATTCCGGTGCCGGGCATCGACCCGGACCAGCTGGCGAAGCTCTTCCAGAGCCAGGCGGGCGGCATTCTTGGCATGTTCAACATGTTCTCGGGTGGCGCGCTGTCGCGGTTCACGATCTTCGCGCTGGGTGTGATGCCGTATATCTCGGCCTCGATCATCCTGCAGCTGATGGCGATCGTCTCGCCGCAGCTGGAAGCGCTGAAGAAGGAAGGGCAGGCAGGACAACGCAAGATCACGCAGTACACGCGGGTCTTCACGGTGGTGCTGGCGACGTTCCAGGCGTTCGGCATCGCAGTCGCGCTGGAAAACCAGCCGGCGCTCGTGATCGATCCGGGGATGGTGTTCCGCCTGACGACGGTCGTGACGCTCGTGACCGGCACGATGTTCCTGATGTGGCTTGGTGAGCAGATCACGGAACGCGGCCTCGGCAACGGCATCTCGATCATCATCTTCGGCGGGATCGCAGCGGGCTTCCCGAATGCGGTCAGCGGCCTGTTCTCGCTGGTGCAGACCGGCTCGATGGGTCCGTTCTCCGCCATCCTGGTGGTCGTGCTGATCGCGGCGGTGACGTATCTGGTGGTGTTCATCGAACGCGGCCAGCGCAAGATCCTCGTGAACTATGCGAAGCGTCAGGTCGGCAACAAGATTTACGGCGGGCAGTCGTCCCACCTGCCGCTGAAGCTGAACATGTCGGGTGTGATTCCGCCGATCTTCGCGTCGTCGATCATCCTGTTCCCGGCGACAGTCCTGAACTGGTTCAGTTCGGGTTCGCGAAACAGCTGGTTCGCGGACACGCTGCACAACGTGGCCGAAGCCCTCAAGCCCGGCCAGCCTGTGTATGTGTTGCTGTACGCGTTGGCGATCGTGTTCTTCTGCTTTTTCTACACCGCACTGGTGTTCAACAGCAGGGAGACGGCCGACAACCTGAAAAAGAGTGGCGCGTTCGTACCGGGTATCCGTCCTGGCGATCAAACGGCCCGCTATATCGACCGCATCCTCACGCGTCTCACGCTGGCCGGTGCGATCTATATCGTGTTCGTTTGCCTGCTGCCGGAATTTCTGGTGCTGCGCTGGAATGTGCCGTTTTATTTCGGCGGAACGTCGCTGCTGATCATTGTCGTCGTCACAATGGACTTCATGGCGCAGGTGCAGTCGTACGTGATGTCGCAACAATATGAATCGCTGCTCAAGAAGGCTAACTTCAAGGGTGGCGGCGTCCCGATGCGTTAAAAAGGACCTATGGCCAAAGACGATGTAATCCAGATGCAGGGTGAGGTTATCGAAAACCTCCCCAATGCGACCTTCCGGGTGAAGCTGGAAAATGGCCATGTCGTTTTGGGACATATTTCCGGAAAAATGCGGATGCACTACATCCGCATTCTCCCGGGCGACAAGGTGACGGTTGAATTGACGCCTTACGATCTGTCGCGTGCGCGGATCGTGTTCCGGGCGAAGTGATTTAGAAAAAGGGTAATATCATGAAAGTGATGGCATCGGTAAAGCGCATTTGCCGTAACTGCAAAATCATCAAGCGCAACGGCGTCGTTCGCGTGATCTGCAGCTCGGACCCGCGCCACAAGCAGCGTCAAGGCTGATTAGCGCGCTTGCGCTTTTTGTTTGAGGAAAAACAATGGCTCGTATCGCAGGGGTTAACATCCCGAACCACCAGCACACGGAAATCGGCCTGACGGCAATTTTCGGTATCGGCCGCACGCGTTCGCGCAACATCTGCGTGTCCGCTGGTGTCCCGTTTGACAAGAAGGTCAAGGACCTGAACGACGCGGATCTGGAAAAGCTGCGTGAGGAAGTGGGCAAGTTTGTCGTCGAAGGCGATCTGCGCCGTGAAGTGACGATGAACATCAAGCGCCTGATGGACCTCGGCTGCTACCGCGGCGTGCGCCATCGCAAGGGCCTGCCCCTGCGTGGCCAGCGTACGCGTACCAACGCACGTACGCGCAAGGGTCCGCGCCGCGCAGCGCAGTCGCTGAAGAAGTAAGCGGAACTGACAGTTACAGGAAAACGTAATGGCTAAGGCTTCGAACAACACCGCGGCGCAACGCGTTCGCAAGAAGGTTAAGAAGAACGTCGCCGAGGGCGTGGTTCACGTTCACGCGTCGTTCAACAACACCATCATCACGATCACCGATCGTCAAGGCAACGCGCTTGCCTGGGCGACCTCGGGTGGCCAGGGCTTCAAGGGTTCGCGCAAGTCGACCCCGTTCGCAGCTCAGGTCGCAGCCGAGTCGGCTGGCCGCGTGGCGATGGAATACGGCGTGAAGAACCTCGAAGTGCGAATCAAGGGCCCCGGCCCGGGTCGCGAATCGGCGGTGCGCGCGCTGCACGGTCTTGGCATCAAGATCACCGCGATCTCCGACGTGACGCCGGTTCCGCACAACGGCTGCCGTCCGCCGAAGCGCCGTCGTATCTAAGGCGTCGCGTTAGCCGTTTGCCTGTACCGCCGGCAAGGCGTGTGCAGGCTCTCGGCGTTATTGAATTGACTAAGCCCACCGTTCGGTTCAAAGAGCCGGACTAGCGCGTAGGCAGGGTGTCCCCCGCTCCCGCGTGATTCATTATCGAAGGAAAGCAACGTGGCACGTTATATCGGCCCGAAGGCCAAGCTGTCCCGCCGTGAAGGCACCGACCTCTTCCTGAAGAGCGCACGCCGCTCGCTCGCCGACAAGTGCAAGCTCGACAGCAAGCCGGGTCAGCACGGCCGCACCTCGGGCGCCCGCACGTCCGACTACGGCACGCAGCTGCGCGAAAAGCAGAAGGTCAAGCGCATCTACGGCGTGCTCGAGCGTCAGTTCCGCCGCTACTTCGCGGAAGCGGACCGCCGCAAGGGCAACACCGGCGAAAACCTGCTGCAACTGCTCGAGTCGCGTCTCGACAACGTCGTGTACCGCATGGGCTTCGCCTCGACCCGCGCTGAAGCGCGCCAGCTCGTGGGCCACAAGGCTCTCACGCTGAACGGCGTCGTCGCGAACATCCCGTCGATGCAGGTCAAGGCAGGCGACGTCGTCGCCATCCGCGAAAAGGCCAAGAAGCAGGCTCGTATCCTCGAAGCCCTGTCGCTGGCCGAGCAAGGCGGCATGCCGGGCTGGGTCGCTGTCGATGCGAAGAAGTTCGAAGGTACGTTCAAGAGCGTGCCGGATCGCAGCGACATCGCTGGCGACATCAACGAAAGCCTGATCGTCGAATTGTATTCGCGCTAATCGGATTGACGGCCGGGGTCACCTCTGTGCTTCGCGCAGGAGGGAGCCTCGGCTGTTTTTTTCAGGTTGTTGCCATCTCAGCCTTATCGGTGTAACGAGCCGAGGGTATTGAAAAGGAAAACCTATGCAAACCAGTTTGTTGAAACCCAAGATCATCGCTGTGGAATCGCTCGGCGACAACCACGCGAAAGTGGTCATGGAGCCGTTCGAACGCGGTTATGGCCACACCTTGGGTAACGCGCTTCGGCGCGTGCTGCTGTCGTCGATGGTGGGCTACGCGCCGACCGAAGTGACGATCGCAGGCGTCGTGCATGAGTATTCGACGCTCGATGGTGTGCAAGAGGACGTGGTCAACCTGCTGTTGAACCTGAAGGGTGTGGTGTTCAAGCTGCATAACCGTGACGAAGTGACGGTTACGCTGCGCAAGGAAACCGAAGGCGTCGTGACGGCGGGCGACATCGAACTGTCGCACGACTGCGAAGTCATCAACCCGGATCACGTGATCGCGCGCCTGACGAAGGGCGGCAAGCTCGACGTCCAGATCAAGGTCGAAAAGGGCCGCGGCTATGTGCCGGGCAACGTGCGCCGCTACGGCGAAGAGTCGGCCAAGATCATCGGCCGTATCGTGCTGGACGCGTCGTTCTCGCCGGTTCGCCGCGTGAGCTACGCCGTGGAAAGCGCGCGTGTCGAACAGCGTACCGACCTCGACAAGCTCGTGATGAACATCGAAACCAACGGCGTGATCTCGCCTGAGGAAGCGATCCGCCAGTCGGCGCGCATCCTCGTGGATCAGCTGTCGGTGTTCGCTGCTCTGGAAGGCACGGAAACGGCGGCGGAAGCCCCGTCGCGCGCACCGCAGATCGACCCGATCCTGCTGCGTCCGGTGGACGATCTCGAACTCACGGTTCGCTCGGCGAACTGCCTGAAGGCCGAGAACATCTACTACATCGGCGACCTGATCCAGCGCACCGAGAACGAGCTGCTCAAGACCCCGAACCTGGGTCGCAAGTCGCTCAACGAGATCAAGGAAGTGCTCGCTTCGCGCGGTCTCACGCTCGGCATGAAGCTCGAAAACTGGCCGCCGGCTGGTCTCGACAAGTAATTGTAGGTGGCAAGGGCGCGGATTTTCCTTTAGAATCCGCGTCTTGCCTTTTTCACGTACCGGCCCGTGCCTTGGGGGTAACAATCCCAGCAAGGCGATAGAAGAGCTGGATCAAAACTTTGTTTCAAGGAAACTGAAATGCGTCACCGTCATGGTCTGCGGAAACTGAACCGCACGAGCAGCCACCGTCTGGCAATGCTCCGTAACATGTCCAACTCGCTGATCGAGCACGAAGTCATCAAGACGACGCTGCCGAAGGCGAAGGAACTCCGTAAGGTTGTCGAGCCCCTCATCACGCTCGGCAAGAAGCCGTCGCTCGCGAACCGCCGTCTGGCGTTCAACCGCCTGCGCGATCGTGACTCGGTCACGAAGCTGTTCGACGTGCTCGGTCCGCGTTTCGCGAACCGTCCGGGCGGCTACCTGCGCATCCTGAAGTTCGGCTTCCGCGTCGGCGACAACGCACCGATGGCGCTCGTCGAGCTGCTCGACCGTCCGGAAGTGGCGGAAGAGAACGTGCAAGAAGCGGAATAAGCTTCCGGCGGCGCTCGCGCCGTTGCGCACCGACGTTATGCAGAAAAGCCAGGCCTTGCCTGGCTTTTTTGTTTTGAGGCGCGGAATAAACGCGCACGGCCGGCGTTTGCCTTGCATCGTCCCCCGTTGCCGGGCGCGGCCGGAAGGCCAGGGCGGCCGGTGGTACGATAACGTCCTGCGTGAAATTTCGCGCCGGAGTTCGACGTGACCCTCAATGTGACCTTGATGCTGACCACGGTGCCCGACGCCGCAACGGCCGACCGCCTGGCCGCGGACGCGCTGGCGCAGCGGCTTGCTGCCTGCGTGACGCGGCAGGGTGCGGTCCATTCGCAGTATCACTGGCAGGGCAAGCTCGAATCCGCCGACGAAATCCCGTTGCTTTTCAAGACGAGCGTGGCCCGCGCGGCCGAACTCGAACAGTTCATCCAGACCCGGCATCCCTACGACACGCCCGAGATCCTCTCGTGGCAGGTGAGCGCGTCGAACGCGTACGGACAGTGGGTCAATGCCGAAACCCAGCGTCCCATTCATGTTTAACCGTTTCGAACGGCGCGTGCGCGCCGGTTTGCCTCTCCTGCTCGCGCTTGTCTGCTGCACGCTTTCATTGCTGGTCGCGGCGCCGCCTGCTCATGCCGACGACGATTTCCTGCCGCCCGATCAGGCGTTCAGCTTCAGCGCGGCCGAGCAGCCGGGCGAAGTGGACGTGCACTTCAAGATCGCCGACGGCTACTACATGTACCGCGAACGCTTCGCCTTCGCGACGCGCAACGGTACGGCCACACTCGGTACGCCCGATATTCCGCCCGGGCACGTCAAGTTCGACCCGACCTTCCAGAAGAACGTCGAGACCTACCGCAACGAGCTGACGATCCGCGTGCCGGTGAAAAGTGCGAGCGGTCCGTTCGACCTGGCCGTGACATCGCAGGGCTGTGCCGACGCGGGCGTCTGCTATCCGCCCGCCGAGCACGTTTATCGCGTGAGCGGTGCCGCGCTGCAGGCGGCTGCCTCGGGCACGACCCAGGGTGTCGGCGCGGGGCAAAGCGCAGCGGCACCGGCCGCCGCCGCGAGCGAACCTTGGTACGAGCGCGCGACGAGCGCGGACTACGCGCAGTCGCTGCTTCAGGGCGGTGGCTTGTTCGCCGTGGTCGGCCTGTACTTCGTCGCGGGCATCGTGCTGAGCCTCCTGCCGTGCTCGTATCCGATGATCCCGATTCTCTCGGCGATCATTGTCGGCGAGGGCGCGCGCGTGACGCGTGCGCGCGGTTTCACGCTCTCGTTTGTCTACGTGCTCGGCATGGCGCTCGTCTATACCGTGCTGGGCATCGCGGCGGCGCTCGTCGGCCAGAGTCTGGGGGCCTGGCTGCAGAACCCCTGGGTGCTGGGCGCGTTCGCGCTGTTGCTCACCGCGTTCGCCGTGACGCTCATCGCCGGCTATGACATCGTCTTGCCGCAACGCTGGCAGGACGGCGCCTCGCGTGCCTCGCAGGGGCGCTCGGGCGGGAAGTTCGCCGCCGTCGCGGCAATGGGGGCGATCTCCGCACTCGTCGTGGGCGCCTGCATGACTGCGCCGCTTTTCGCCGTGCTCGCGTTTATCGCGCACACGGGCAATGCCGTGCTGGGCGGCGCCGCGCTCTTCGCAATGGGGATCGGTCTGGGCGTGCCGCTCATGATTATCGGGCTTGGCGCGGGCACGCTGTTGCCGCGCGCGGGCACCTGGATGGAAGGCGTGAAGGTGTTCTTCGGCGTCGTGCTGCTGGCGGCCGCGCTGTGGATCGTCTGGCCGGTGCTTGGCGCCACGGCGCAGATGCTGCTTGGCGCGCTGTGGCTCCTGCTTGCCGCTGCCGCGCTCGGGCTCTTCTCGCCGCATGGGGGTGGGCAGGGCGTCTGGCGGCGCCTGGGCCGGGGCGTGGGTGCGGCCTTCGCGATCTGGGCGGCAACGCTGCTGGTCGGTCTCGCAGCGGGTTCCACCGATCCGCTGCGCCCGCTCGGCGTGCTGGCCGCGCGCATGGACGGCGCGGGAGTGGCCGCCGGCGTGGCCGCCTCGCCGAACGGACCGGCTGCCGGCGCACTGGCCTTCGCTACGGTGGCCACACCGGCACAGCTCGACGCAGCTTTGGGGACCTCGGGCAAAGGCTCGATGCTCGACTTCTACGCGGACTGGTGCGTAAGCTGCAAGGAGATGGAGAAGTTCACGTTCAGCGATCCGCGCGTCGCGGCACGGCTCAAGCAATTCGACCTGCTGCGCGCCGACGTCACCGCGAACAACCCTGCCGACCAGGCGTTGCTCAAGCGCTTTGGCCTGTTCGGGCCGCCCGGCATCATCTTCTTCGACGACAAGGGCCACGAAGTGCTGCGCGTGGTGGGCTACGAGAGCGCGGACCGCTTCCTCGCGCGCCTCGATCAGTTTCAGGCGCCGGCAGCGTCGCCTGTTCCGCAGTCCTGATCGATTCCGTTCGATAGCGGCTCGGCTCGCGTAAAGAGAAAAGGGCACGTCTTGATCGACGTGCCCTTTTTCTATGTGCGGTTTGCTTCGGAGGACTTAACAGCGGGTTTTACTTCTGCGCGCGCAGCAGCCGGGCGGCGTCGAGCGCGAAGTACGTGAGAATGCCATCGGCGCCTGCGCGCTTGAACGCGAGCAGCGATTCCATCATCACCTTGTCGTGGTCGAGCCAGCCGTTTTGCGCGGCGGCCTTGAGCATCGCGTACTCGCCGCTCACCTGGTACACGTAGGTCGGGTAGCGGAACTCGTCCTTCACGCGCCGCAGGATGTCGAGATACGGCATGCCGGGCTTGACCATCACCATGTCCGCGCCTTCCTCGATATCGAGGCGCACTTCGCGCAGTGCCTCGTCGGAGTTGGCCGGGTCCATCTGGTAGGTCATCTTGTTGCTCTTGCCCAGATTCGAGGCCGAGCCCACCGCGTCGCGGAACGGTCCATAGAACGCCGAAGCATATTTGGCCGAATAGGCCATGATCTTCGTATGGATGTGGTTCTCGCTTTCCAGCATCTCGCGAATGGCGCCGATACGGCCGTCCATCATGTCGGAGGGCGCCACGATATCGACACCCGCCTCGGCCTGCGTGCGCGCCTGCGCGACGAGGATCTCGACGGTTTCGTCGTTGATCACGTAGCCGTTTTCGTCGAGCACGCCATCCTGGCCGTGGCTCGTGTACGGGTCGAGCGCGACATCGCACAGCACGCCCAGATCCGGGAAGTGCTTCTTCAGTTCGCGCACGGCGCGCGGGATCGTGCCATCGGGGTTCGTCGCTTCGATGCCGTCCGGTGTCTTCAGTGCCGGGTCCACCGCGGGGAAGAGCGAGAGCACCGGCACGCCGAGTTCGACGCATTGCCCGGCGACGCCCATCAGGAGGTCGATCGACACGCGATCGACACCGGGCATGGACGGCACGGCTTCTCGCACGTTGTTGCCGGCGACGACGAATACCGGGTAGATCAGATCGTTGGTGGTGAGAAGATTTTCGCGCATCAGGCGGCGCGAGAAGTCGTCACGGCGCATGCGGCGCGGACGATGATGCGGATAGAAGCTCATGTCGGCGGATAGATCTGGATCGAACTGCGGTGTATCGAACTGCGTTCCCGGGGCTCCGGAAACTTTCCAGGACAATGGTATATCATACCGATCGAGCGAGGCGCTCTGCGCCGGACTCCCCGCTTCTCCTCCCTGAGCGGGTGCCTGTCGTTTTTCGATAAGGCTGTTTAACCCGCCGGCACTTACGGCGGGTTTTTTTATGTGCAGCCGAAATGTGCAGAGCGCGGGCAAAACGGGCGCGGCCGAACCTGTGGCGGGTGCCAGCGGGTCTGCGAAAAAGGGGTGCGGCCGGGCGTTCCGTGTGCGCTGCCGCACACTCGCCCGCAGAAATATCGTTAAGCGGCGGGGCCTTGGGCGGCTTCGCCTGCAGGCTCGCCGCCGGCGACCGGCACGAGCCAGCTTTCGATCAAGGCGTGCGCCTCCTCGAGGCCGACGCGCTTGAGCGCCGAGAAGAGTTGCGCGGTCAACTTGCCTTCATAGCCCTGCTGACGATATTCCTCGAAGGCCTTCTTCGTCGTGCGCAGCGAGAGCGTGCATTCCTGACGCGTCAATTTGTCACATTTGGTGAGGAGCGCGTGGATCGGTTTGCCCGTGGGAGCGAACCACTCGATCATGCGGCGGTCGAGTTCGGTGAGCGGGCGGCGCGCGTCCATCATCAGGATCAGGCCGCACAACTGGGCGCGCGTGGCCAGATATTGGGACAACAGCATTTCCCAGTGTGCCTTCGACGCCTCCGGCACCTGGGCATAGCCGTAGCCCGGCAGGTCCACCAGATAGCCGACGGGATCGTCCTCCGGGCCTACCGAGAAATAGTTGATGTGCTGGGTGCGGCCCGGCGTCTTCGAGGCGAAGGCGAGGCGCTTCTGGTTGCACAGCAGATTGATCGCGGTGGACTTGCCGGCATTCGAGCGGCCGGCGAACGCGATTTCCGGCCGCGCGGTGGCGGGCAGGTCGCGCAGGTGGTTCACCGTCGTGAAAAAGCGGGCTTGATGCAGCAGGAATGCCATCTGGGAAACCACAATATGAGACAACGTCGCGGCTTTGCCGCGGGCCCGGAGGCGGCCGGGAGGGAATCGGAGATATCGGGGCGAGGCCCGACTGGCGCGGTTGCGTCCACCGCGCTATTGTACAATGCGATGGTTTACTGAATACCCGTGAGGCCAGCGCGGGCCTTTCGAGGTAGATCGGTCGCTGTCGTACTTTGCAGAACCTGATTCCCACAAGACGAAACAAGGTGCGCGAATGAATCGACTGGGCAAGTCCTTGAAGGTGCTTGAATTTGCGATAGCGGCGGGTTTGACAGCAGGTCTTACGATGATGGCGGCACAAACGGCGGCAGCCGATCCGGCCAAACCGGACATTGCCCGCGGCCAGGCCATCGCCTCCCAGGTGTGCGCAGCCTGCCACGGCGCGGACGGCAACAGCACCGGCGGCGCCTATCCCAAGCTCGCCGGCCAGCACGCCGAATATCTCGTCAAAGAACTCAAAGACTTCAAATCGCAGGGTGGCAAGCCCCCTGCGCGTAATAACGCGATTATGGCGGGCTTCGCCTCGGCGCTGTCGGATCAGGATATGATCAACGTCGCTGCCTGGTTCGCCTCGCAGACACCGAAGCCCGGCTACGCGCACGATGCGAAAACCGTGCCGCTCGGCCAGACGATCTGGCGCGCGGGGATCGCCGACAGGGGCGTGCCGGCGTGCGCGGCTTGCCACGGGCCTACCGGGCAGGGCATTCCGATCCAGTATCCGCGCCTTTCGGGTCAGTGGTCGGAGTACGTCGTCGCGCAGCTCGACGCCTTCCAGCAGGGCACGCGCAACAACAACGAGGCGATGCACACGATCGCGCACCGGCTGTCGGACGACGAAATCAAGGCCGTGGCCGACTACGCGGCGGGCCTGCATTAACGGCCGGCGTCGATTACGCCGGCGGGGCGAAGAACAAGAAAAAGGGTGAAGGCGCCGTGTGCGAGCGGTGGCCCGTCACCCTTTTTTGCTGTCTGGCGAAGATCGGATCGCCGTTAGAAGCGGAGTTTGAATGAGCGTCACCACCTCGGGTTTGGAGTTGAACGTACGCCAGAAGGCGGTGCGAAGCGCGGTCGAGCTGATCAGTTCGATGCGTTTCGCCATCGCGCTGCTCGTGGTGCTGGCCATCGCGAGCATCATCGGCACGGTGCTGACGCAGGACGATCCGTACCCCAATTACGTCAACCAGTTCGGCCCGTTCTGGGCCGACATCTTCCGGTCGCTGAGCCTCTACACGGTCTATAGCGCCTGGTGGTTCATGATGATTCTCGGCTTTCTCATCGTGTCGATCTCGCTGTGCGTGATCCGCAACGCGCCGAAGATGGTCGCCGACGTGAAGAGCTGGAAGGACAAGGTCCGCGAAGGCAGCCTGCGCGCGTTCCATCACAAGGGCGAGTTCGCGCTTGCGGACGCCTCGCGCGAGCAGACCGCCGCGACGCTGCGCAAGCTCGTCGAGCGGCTCGGCTACCGCCTCGTCGTGCGCGAGTCCGAGGGCGCCACGCTCATCGCCGCCAAGCGCGGCGCGCTCACGAAGATCGGCTACATCTTCGCTCACCTCGCGATCGTGGTGATCTGCCTCGGCGGCCTGCTCGACAGCAATCTGCCCATCAAATTCCAGATGTGGCTCTTCGACAAGACGCCGATCCGCAGCAACGCCGTCATCAACGACATCGCGCCCGACCACCGGCTCGCCGCCTCGAATCCCACCTTCCGCGGCTACGCGTGGGTGCCCGAGGGCCAGTACGTCTCGACGGCGATCCTGAACCAGCCCGACGGCTCGCTGATCCAGGACCTGCCGTTCTCGATCCAGTTGAACAAGTTCATCGTCGATTACTACTCGACCGGCATGCCCAAGCTGTTCGCGAGCGACATCGTCGTGATCGACCACAAGACCGGCCAGCGCATACCGGCGCGCGTCGAGGTGAACAAGCCGTTCGAGTACGACGGCGTGTCGATCTATCAGTCGAGCTTCCAGGACGGCGGCTCGCAGATGTCGATGACGGCCTGGCCGATGGCCGGCGCGAGCGCGCAGAGCTTCCCGGTGGGCGGCACGATCGGCAACACCTCGCCGCTGAAGCTTCCGGCGGACGAAGCGGTGCCGGGCGTCGATGGCCAGACCATCGAGTTCGCCGATTTTCGCGCCATCAACGTGGAGAACATCTCGAACGGCAGCGGCGCGAACGACGTGCGCGGCGTGGCGCACCAGTCGTTCAAGGAGGCGTTCGACGAGCGCCTCGGCTCGGGCGCGAAGTCGTCGAAGCCGCTCGACCTGCACAACATCGGGCCTTCGGTGCAGTACAAGATCCGCGACAAGGACGGCCAGGCGCGCGAGTACAACAACTACATGCTGCCCGTCGACGTAGGCGGCGCGCGCATGTTCCTCGCGGGCATGCGCGATAACCCCGACGATCCGTTCCGTTATCTGCGCATTCCCGCCGATGCGGGCGGCACGCCGAAGGAGTGGATGCTGCTGCGCGCCGGGCTCGAAGACCCGAAACTGCGCGCCGAGGCGGCGCAGCGCTTTGCGGCGCGCTCGGTCCCCGATTCGAACAAGGAACTCCAGCAGCATCTGGAGGACAGCGCCCTGCGCGTGCTGACCCTGTTTGCGGGCACGGGCCAGCCGGGCGTGAAGCCCGTGGACCCGCAGGACGCAGGCGGCTTCCAGGCGGTAGCGGCCTTCATCGACAAGTCGGTGCCGAAGGACCAGCAGGAGAAGGCCGCGGGCCTGCTGCTGCGCATGCTGGAAGGCGCGACGTGGGATCTCTGGCAACTTGCGCGCGAGCAGGCGGGCGAGCCCGATCTCAAGCCCGACGCCGATTCCGCGCGTTTCGTGCAGGATTCGATCAACGCGATTTCGGACAGCTTCCTGTACGGCGCGCCCGTCTATCTACAGCTCGATTCATTCAGGCAGGTGCAAGCTTCGGTATTTCAGTTGACGCGCGCACCGGGCAAGAAAGTCGTGTATCTTGGCAGCCTGCTCCTCGTGCTGGGCATCTTTTCGATGTTCTACGTGCGCGAGCGGCGGCTGTGGTTCTGGCTCAAGGATGCAGACAGGGACAAGAATGGTCACGGCGTGGATGTCATCATGGCCATGTCGACCGCACGCCGGACCCTCGACTTCGAAAAGGAGTTTGCCCGCACCCGCGACGCGGTAGGCCGCGCGCTGGGCGTGGCGCCCCAGGCTGAGTCCGGCGGCAAGGACGGCGGGGGCGATGAAAGCGGGCCGGACCGTGCGCTTCGATCCACGGATTCTGACGATCAACACCGGTAAGCCCATGGACTTGACCCAGGTTTCCTCTTCCGCAAACGCCCGGCGCACGAGCCGCCCGGCGGCGGCAGGCGGTGCGCGCGACAGCGCGCACGACGCCCTTCAAGACGCGCTCTTCGACGAACGCCCTTTCCTGCGCCGCCTGTCGGTCGTGGACTGGCTGTTCGCGCTTGCGCTGGTGGGGGGCGCGGGTTTCGCGCTCTCGCGCTACCACGCGCACATGAACTACTACGACAAGCTGGTGCTGTGCGGCACGGTGCCGGCGCTCGTCGTGCTGGGCTGGCGCTGGAAGCCGTCGCGCCTCCTGATGGCCTCGATCGCGGTGCTCTCGATCGGCGCGATCCAGCTCTATCAGGGGGATCTTGCGCGCGCGGATTCGGCGTTCTTCCTCAAATACTTCCTGTCGAGCCAGTCGGCCATCCTGTGGATGAGCGCGCTCTTCGTGCTCGCCACGCTGTTCTACTGGATCGGCCTCGTGTCGCGCTCGGCAACGGGCGGCGCGATCGGCTCGCGGCTCACGTGGGCTGCGGTGCTGATGGGCTTCGTCGGCCTGATGGTGCGCTGGTACGAGTCCTACCTGATCGGCGCGGATGTGGGCCATATCCCCATCTCGAACCTCTACGAAGTGTTCGTGCTGTTCAGCCTCATCACGGCGCTCTTTTATTTGTATTACGAAAGGCACTACAACACGCGCGCGCTCGGCGCCTTCGTGCTGCTCGTGATCAGCGCGGCCGTGGGCTTCCTGATGTGGTACTCGATCTCGCGCGACGCCCAGCAGATCCAGCCGCTCGTGCCCGCGCTGCAAAGCTGGTGGATGAAGATCCACGTGCCGGCGAACTTCATCGGCTACGGCAGCTTCGCGCTTTCGGCGATGGTCGGCGTGGCCTACCTGATGAAGGAGCGCGGCGTGCTGGCGGACCGCCTGCCCGAACTCGACGTGCTCGACGACGTCATGTACAAGTCGATCGCCGTCGGCTTCGCGTTCTTCACCATCGCGACGATTCTCGGCGCGCTCTGGGCCGCGCAGGCGTGGGGCGGCTACTGGAGCTGGGACCCCAAGGAAACCTGGGCGCTGATCGTCTGGCTCAACTACGCAGCCTGGCTGCACATGCGGCTCATGAAGGGCCTGCGGGGCGGGATCGCCGCCTGGTGGGCGCTCACCGGCCTGCTCGTGACCACGTTCGCCTTCCTGGGCGTGAACATGTTCCTGTCGGGCCTCCATAGTTACGGCAAGCTGTAACTTTCTCCGCCCGCAGGACGAACTAACCGTCGGATGCTTCGCACCGGCGGTTTTTTTTCGTTCCCAAGGAAGGTTCGGGTAGCCCGCGTGTTAGTCCCGATGTGGACAGTGGCGGCCCGAACGACAAGGAGTGGCACTATGTGGACCAGGCGCAGCAGCAGGATCCTCCTCAATGGCGACGACATCGCCGCGAGCGAGATCACGCCTCAAAAGGTATTCGAGCAGCGCAGACGCCTGCTGCAGGCAGCGGGTGCGCTCGCGCTCGGCGGCATTGCGGGGCCATTCGGCGCCACGCGTGCGTTCGCCGAGTATTCGTCGCCCGACCCCAGGGCGCAAAAGCTCGCGGCAAAGACTGACGCGAAATTCGTCGCGCTCGACAAGGCGACGCCGTACAAGGATGTCACCACCTACAACAACTTCTACGAGTTCGGCACCGACAAGAGCGATCCGGCCGAGAACGCGCACACGCTGCGGCCGCGCCCGTGGCGGGTGAGCGTGGAGGGCGAGGTGAAGAACCCAAAGGTGTACGACATCGACGAGATTCTCAAGCTCGCGCCGCTCGAAGAACGCGTGTACCGGCACCGCTGCGTGGAAGGCTGGTCGATGGTGATTCCGTGGATCGGCGTGCCGCTGTCCGAACTGATCCGCCGCGCGCAGCCCACCGGCAACGCGCGCTACGTGCAGTTCATCACGCTGGCTGACCCTTCGCAGATGCCGGGCCTCGCGCAGCCGATTCTCGACTGGCCGTATTCCGAAGGCCTGCGCATGGATGAAGCCATGAACCCGCTCACGCTGCTCACGGTGGGCCTCTACGGCCAGGTGCTGCCGAACCAGAACGGCGCGCCCGTGCGTATCGTCGTGCCGTGGAAGTACGGCTTCAAGAGCGCCAAGTCGATCGTGAAGATCCGCTTCGTGGAGGCGCAGCCGCCGACGAGCTGGAACACCTATGCTGCGAACGAGTACGGCTTTTACTCGAACGTGAATCCGAACGTCGATCACCCGCGCTGGAGCCAGGCCACGGAGCGGCGCATCGGCGAGGACGGCTTCTTCACGCCCAAGCGCAAGACGCTCATGTTCAACGGCTACGGCGACCTGGTGGCGTCGATGTATCAGGGCATGGATCTGCGCAAGAACTTCTGACGCGCAAGCCCCGAGGCAGTCATGGAGCAACCGATGGAATCGACAACGACACCCGGCACCGCGCCCGCCGCGGCAACGGCCGGAACCCCGCGCGCGGCCGCGCAGCGTCCGGCCGGGAAAGTCCGCGCCGGAGCACCCGCGGGGCCGCGCTGGCTGCCGTGGGCGAAGGTGGCCGTGTTCGTGGCGGCCTGGTATCCGCTCGCGCGCATCATCCTCTTTGGCGTGACCGGGCAGATCGGCGCGAACCCGATCGAGTTCATCACGCGCTCGACGGGCCTCTGGACGCTCGTGTTCCTCTGCATCACGCTGGCGGTCACGCCGCTGCGCAAGCTGACGGGCTGGAACACGCTGATCCGCTTTCGCCGCATGCTCGGCCTCTATGCGTTTTTCTACGCCGCGCTCCACTTCACGACCTATATCTGGTTCGACAAGTGGTTCGACGTGGCGGCGATGCTCAAGGACGTCGGCAAGCGGCCGTTCATCACGGTGGGTTTCGCGGCGTTCGTGCTGCTGATTCCGCTTGCCGTCACCTCGACGCGCGGCATGGCGCGCCGGCTCGGGCGCCGCTGGCAGACGCTGCATCGGCTGATCTATCCGATCGGCGTGCTGGCGATCCTGCACTTCTGGTGGATGAAGGCGGGCAAGCACGATCTCGCCCAGCCGAAGCTCTATGCGGCGATCGTGATTGTGCTGCTGGGCTGGCGGGTGGGGGCGTGGCTCCTCGCGCGATATCGGGCGGGCGCGGGCGGCGGGACGCGGTCTGTGTAGGCGCGGTACGTCTCGGCACTGCGTTCCGCGTGCGCGTAAAAAAAGCGACGTCTCGTTCTTCGAGGCGTCGCTTTTTTGTTTCCTGCGCTCTGCGGCGCCCGGGGTCAGTCCGGCAGGATCTGTTCGCCGGCGAGCAACTGCGCCACGGTCTCGCGTGCGCGCGCGACATGCACGTGCGTGCCGTCGACCAGCACTTCGGCGGCGCGCGGACGCGTGTTGTAGTTCGAACTCATCACGAAGCCGTAGGCGCCCGCCGAGCGGATCGCGAGCAGGTCGCCCGGCTCGATCGCGAGCGTGCGGGCGCGGCCCAGCCAGTCGCCGCTTTCGCAGACGGGGCCGACCACGTCGTAGGTCTGTGCGGCCACGTTGCGCCCGGCCACGGGCTCGATCGCGTGGTACGCGTCGTACATCGCGGGACGCGCGAGGTCGTTCATCGCGGCATCGACGATGGCGAAATTCTTCTCCGCGCCCGGCTTCAGGAACTCGACGCGCGTGAGCAGCACGCCGGCGTTGCCGACGAGCGAGCGGCCCGGCTCGAAGAACACGTCGCGTGCGCGGCCCGTCTTCGCGCCATGCGCTTCGATGCGATCGAGCACCGTGCGCACGAACGCGCCGATTTCGGGCGGCGTTTCGTCGTCGTAGCGAATGCCGAGGCCGCCGCCGACGTCGATGTGATGGATCTGCACGCCGTCGGCCTCGATCTGGTCCACGAGTTCGAGCAGCTTGTCGATGGCGTCGAGGTACGGCGCGATTTCGGTGATCTGCGAACCGATATGGCAGTCGATGCCGACCACCTCGAGATGCGGCATGGCGGCGGCCGTGCGATAGGTGGCCCGCGCGTCGTCGAACGCCACGCCGAACTTGTTCGCCTTCAGGCCCGTCGAGATGTACGGGTGCGTCTTGGGATCGACATCGGGATTCACGCGCAGCGAAACCGGCGCCTTCTTGCCGAGCGCGCCCGCCACGGCGTTCAGGCGGTCGAGCTCGGGAATCGATTCGACGTTGAAGCACTTCACGCCTGCTTCGAGCGCCGTACGCATATCGTCGGCCGTCTTGCCGACGCCGGAGAACACCACGTTTTCCGCTTTGCCGCCCGCGGCCAGCACGCGGGCGAGTTCGCCGCCCGAGACGATGTCGAAGCCGGCGCCGAGGCGCGCGAACACGTTGAGCACCGCGAGATTGCTGTTCGCCTTGACGGCAACGTGCACGGACGCGCGGCGGCCTGCGCAGGCGTCGGCGTAAGCGTGCCATGCGGCAGTGAGGGCTTCGCGCGAATACACGTAGAGCGGGGTGCCGAACTGCGCGGCGAGATCGTTGGCGCAAACGCCTTCGACGTAAAGGGTGCCGTCGATGCGGTGGAAAGCGGGCTGGGTCATGCGAGCGTCTTATTCGGTTGGCGTGGCGCTGGAGGCCGGCTGCGGGCTGGCCGGTTCCGTCGGGGTGGTGCTGAGCCCGGTATCAGGAGACAGCGAGAGCGGCGTGCCGGACGTGTCGGGAATCGAGCCTGCCTCAGTGTCTGAGGCACCTGAAGCGCCCGATGCTGCATCCGCGGCGGCTGTTCCGGTGTCCTGCGTTTCGAAGTTGGGCTTGGCGGGAAGCGGCGGCACCGCGGGCATGTAGAGCGGCCCGCGTTGCCCGCAGCCGGCGAGTGCCGCGGCTGCAAGGATTGCCGAAATCGCTAGAATGGCGCCGCGCGCCGGTGCACCGCGCTTCGCCATGCCGGACGCTGCCACTCCGCGCGTCGCAGCGCGCATCCTCGAAATGGCACGCATAATTGTCCCTGAATGAATAACCGATGGAGTTTAGCATGACCGACAGTGACTACCTGAGCCGTGCGGAAGCCGTGCTGGCAGCGGTGGAGCGCGCCGTCGACGAGGCCGATGCCGATATCGAACTCGAACGCAGCGGCAATGTTCTGACGCTCGAATTCGAGAACCGGACCAAGATCATCGTGAACCTCCAGCCGCCGATGAGCGAGATCTGGATCGCGGCCAAGGCGGGCGGTTTTCACTACCGCCACATCGACGGCGAATGGCGCGATACGCGCGCCGGCACGGAGTTCTTTTCGGCGCTGTCGGCCTATGCGACCGAGCAGGCAGGCGAGCCGGTCAGCTTCGAGCCGTGATTGAGTGCGCCGGCGCGTGACGCCGGCGTGCGCGTTTTTCGCGCAGCATGGGTGAGAAGCGGCGGCGGCCCGCCAGGCGCCGCCCACCCGATCACCCGGTCCCCCGCCTGTTCAGTGCCCGCGGAACAGGTTCATGATGTCCTCCTTTTCCTTCGCATTCACCTGCTCCGGCTCCGGCGCCTGGGTTGCGTCGCCGGCACCGGTCACGTCCGAAGCGCCGCTCGCCGCGGCGTCGAGCGCGGCCTGGCTGATGCCGACCGTGGAGACGAAGCCGTTGCCCGGCGTCATGTCGGCGTAGTAGAGCTCGTCGCCGAGCGTCACCACGCCGTCGGGCATCGGCATCCGGTATTCCGGCACGCCGTTGAGCGCCTTCGCCATATAGTCGATCCACACCGGCAGCGCGAGGCCGCCGCCCGTTTCCTTGTCGCCGAGGCTGCGCGGGTTGTCGTAGCCCATCCACGCGATCGCCGCGAGCGTGTGCTGGTAGCCCGCGAACCAGGCGTCGCGCGAGTCGTTGGTGGTGCCGGTCTTGCCCCCCAGGTCGGTGCGCCTGAGGGCGTTGGATTTGGCGCCCGTGCCGCGCTGCGCGACGCTCTGCAAGAGGCTGTTCATGATGTACGCGTTGCGCGGGTCGATCGCGCGCGGCGCATTCTGCTGCGCGACGAGCGGCTGCGCCTGCGCCACCACCATGCCGCGCTGGTCGGTCACCTCGGCGATCAGATACGGATTCACACGGTAGCCGCCGTTGGCGAACACCGAATAGCCTGCCGCCATCTGCAGCGGCGTGACGAGACCCGCGCCGAGCGCCATGGGCAGATAGGCCGGATGGCGGTCGGCGTCGAAGCCGAAGCGCGTGATGTACTGCTGCGCGTACTTCGTGCCGATATGGTTGAGGATGCGGATCGACACGAGGTTCTTCGATTTCATGAGCGCCGTGCGCATCGTCATCGGGCCATCGAAGCCGCCGCCGTAGTTCTTCGGCTCCCAGGCCTGGCCGCCCGTTTCGGCGGCGCTGAAGAAGAGCGGCGCGTCGTTGATGATCGTGGCCGGTCCGAGCCCCTTGTCGAGCGAAGCCGAATAGATGAACGGCTTGAAGCTCGATCCCGGCTGACGCCAGGCCTGCGTCACGTGGTTGAACTTGTTCTTGTTGAAGTCGAAGCCGCCCACGAGCGCGCGCACCGCGCCGTCCTGCGGCACGACCGAAACGAAGGCCCCTTCGATCTGCGGCAACTGGGTGATCGACCAGTCGCCCGCGTCGTTGCGCACGAGCCGGACGATCGCCCCGGGGCGGATGCGCTGGCTGGGCTGCGCGCGCGGGCCGAGCGCGAACTGCGCGAAGCGCAGGCCGTCGCCCTGGAGCGTTGCCGTATTGCCGTCGATGAACGTGGCCTGCACCTGCTTCGGGCTGGCGGCGGTCACGACTGCCGCGACGAGTTCGCCATTGTCGGGGTGTTCGAGCAGGGCGTCGTCGATGGCCTGCTCCCGGTCGTCGGCGTCGGCGGGCAGGTCGATGAACGCTTCGGGGCCGCGGTAGCCGTGGCGCCGCTCGTAGTCCATGAGGCCCTTGCGCAGCGCGCGGTAGGCCACGTCCTGGTCGGCGGAATCGATGGTCGTTACGACGTTCAGGCCGCGCGTGTAGGCCTCTTCGTGGTACTGCGCATACATCATCTGGCGCACCATTTCGGCCACGTATTCCGCGTGAACGCTGTATTCCTTGCCTGCACTCTTGACGACGAGCGGTTGCTTCACCGCCTCGTCGTACTGGTCCTGCGTGATGTAGTGCAGCTCCAGCATGCGCTCGAGGATGTACTCCTGACGAACCTTCGCCCGCTTCGGATTGACGACCGGGTTATACGCGGACGGCGCCTTGGGCAGGCCCGCGAGCATCGCGCACTCGGCGAGCGTGAGGTTCTTCAGATCCTTGCCGAAATACACGCGCGCCGCGCTCGCGAAGCCGTACGCGCGCTGCCCGAGGTAGATCTGGTTCATGTAGACCTCTAGGATCTGGTCCTTCGAGAGCTTCGACTCGATCTTGTAGGCAAGCAGCATCTCGTAGATCTTGCGCGTATAGGTCTTTTCGCTCGAGAGAAAGAAGTTGCGCGCGACCTGCATGGTGATCGTGCTCGCGCCTTGCGTGGCGTGCCCGTTGGTGAGCGCGACGACACCCGCGCGCGCAATGCCGGTCAAATCCACGCCGCCGTGGTCGTAAAAGCGCGCGTCCTCGATCGCGAGCACGGCTTTCTTGAGATTGTCCGGCACGTCCTGGATGTGCACGATGTCGCGCCGTTCTTCGCCGAATTCGCCGATCAGCACGTGGTCGCGCGTGTAGATGCGCAGCGGCACCTTCGGCCGGTAATCGGTGAGCGCGTCGAGCGACGGCAGGTTGGGCGTCGCAACGATCAACGCATAGCCGAGCACCAGCGCCACGCAGGCGATGCCCGCCACGATCAGGCCCGCGAAGCCGATCAGCAGCTTGGCCCACCACGGGCGGCGCCGCCGCCCGGGAGCAGGCGGCGTGGGCGGCGGAACGGAGGACGGGGACGAAGTTTCTTGCATACGGATACCGGAAAAACAGTCCGGCGATTATAGCCGCCCACCCGTGTCGCTTTCTAAACGCTTACACGGGCGCGGCCGGAACCATGGGAACCGCCAGACGCATATCCGCACTCTAGACGCGGCCCTCGGGCAAGACCAGCGGCGGCGGTGAGGTTTGGCCGTTCGGCCGAGTATTCGCGGACCCCGCGGGTTCGCACAATGATCCTCACCGCAAATGCCGCGAATGGTTCGTGGCGGGCGTAGCGAGTGGGGGATTGCAATGAACTTCGGGAAACCGATGTTGCTGGGCGCGCGCCGTTTTGCGGCGGGAGTTGACGTGGCGGCGCGCGGAATCACGCTGGCGGTGCTGAGCCGGCGTCTGTTCGGCTCGAGCCCGTTGCGCCTTGAGTGGCTGGCGAGTGTGCCGCTGGCGCGCGAGGCCATGGCGGGCGGGGATATCGTCGATCGGGATGCGGTCGTGGAGGCTTTGCGCAGCGCGTTCGGGCAGGTGCCGCGCGAGTGCCTGGGCGCTTCGATGCGCTGCGCCATGGCGCTGCCCGCGAGCGCCACGCTCGTCGCGACCGTGCCGCTGGCGCAGCTCGCGCCTCTGGGCTGCGCGGCGGACGAATCGCGGATCTACGCCGAACTCGAACCGCTCGTGCTGGCGGAGGCGGAGCGCGTGGCCGGCATCGAGCGTCACGAGCTCGCCGTGGACTGGCGCGTGGCGCCGTGGGCCGGCGCGCTGCCGGGTGGCACGCAGGTCACGATCGCCGCCACGGCGCGGGCGCATCTGGAGGCGCGCATCGAATGCGCAGCCATGGCGGGCGTCACCTTGAGCGCGGTGGACGACGAAGCGCATGCCGCGCTGCGCGCGATGCGCCACGCGGCTGCGTACGAACTGTCGCCGCACGAGCCTTACGTGGCGCTGTGGATCGGCGCCGAGGGCATCCGCGGTTGGGCGATGGCCGACAACGCGATTGCGCGCGAGATGCGCTTTCCTGCGCTCGAATATGCGGACCTCGTCGAGGCGCTGCGCGACCTCGTGCGGGACGAACAGGCGGGCTGCGCGGTGGTTGCGGGCGACATCGGCCTGCTTCGCGGCGTGCACTTCACGCTCCGGGATATGGGTGACGTGCTGGGCTGCCCGATCCTGCCGTTCGAATGCGCAGCGCTGGCCGACCCCGAGCGGCCGCTGGCGGCGGACCTGCTGCACAACCCGGCCTGTGCGGTGGCATTCGGCCTTGCGCTGCGCGGAGTGAGCGAATGAGGGGCGGGGGCCGCAGCATTGGGAATCGCACGGCGTTGGGCGTGGGATTCAACCTGCTGCCGTGGCGGCAGCGAGAGATGCGCCGGCGGCGCCGCCACAGGCTATTCGAATGGTGCGCGGCGCTGCTGCTGGGATGCACGTGTGCGGCGCCACTCGCGGCATGGCAACGGTGGCTGCGCGGCGAGGCAGAGGCGAAGCGCGAGACGCTGGAGCAGGCGGCGGCGCGACTGAGCGCGCCGCTAGCCGAGGCGAGGCGGCTGGAGAGCGAGGCAACGGCGCAACGTACCGCTGCGGAACTGGCGCAGCGGCAAGCGAAGCCGCTCAATCATCTGGTGACGCTGTTCGATGCGCTGGCCAGTGAGGCAACGGTCGGTGTCGTGTTGCAGCAGGTCGCGCAGCACGACAACGAAACGGAGCTTCAGGCGACGGCCGCCGACGAGACCGCGGCCGCTGCGTGGCTCGAACGACTGCGGACCTTGCCCGAGGCTGACGCCGTGAACGTGCGCGAGCTGAAGCGGGCCGCCCCAGCGAGCGGCGCGAAACAACAGACTGCCCCGGTGCAACCGATCCGCGTGATTGCGCGGCTTGTCTGGCGCGACGCCGCGACAGCGGCAAAGCCGGTGGCGGCCAGTAGCGCCATGGAAAAGAGGAGTGCGAAATGAATGGTGTGTTGAGCGGGCGTGTGACGTTGTTTGAGGGCGGAAACGGCGGCGCCCTGCGCCGTTGGGCGCTTTTGCATACGTGGAATGCGCGGCAGCGGCTCGGTGTCTTCGTGGTGCTGGCGGCACTTGCCGCGGGGCTTGCAGGTCTTGCCTGCGTCGCATGGGATCTCGCCGGGCTGCATGCAGCCGAGGCGGCTTTGGCCAATGCCGCAAGCTCTCTTTCGAAAGCGCAGCGAACCGTGAGCAGTTTGCCTGCGCTCCGGGCCGCGGCGGCGTCAGGAGCGTCCAGGCCGCGCCAGTACGCGGATTCCGCGGCCGACGAGGTGCGCGGCGTGTCCGAGCTCGCAGTGAGATCGGGCTTGTCCTTGTTGTCGCTCGAACCGGCGGCGTCCGGCGGATCGGGCGCAGAGGCTTACCGCATGCTCAAGCTGACCGCGCAGGGCGGTTTTGCGCAGATGCAAAGCCTGCTGGTCGGACTGACCGTGGCGCCGGGTTTGATCGTTCCCGTCGAAATCTCGATCAAGCGCAACGCAGGCAACGGGCTTTCGATTAGCGCGGCGCTGCAGGTTTTTGAACGGTTGCCTGCTGTTCATTTGAGTCGCCACGCCGCCGGCAACGAAGTCTCGCAAATCGATCCGTTCGCGGATGGCCTGGCCGTGGCGGCAGCCGCAAGTTCGCTGCGACTCGCTGGCATCCTGCAGGACAGTGGGAATATCGTCGCGCTCGTCGAAACGCCGACGAGTACCGAGGCCGTGAAAGCCGGACAGCCATTCGGCGCGGGCCGTATCGAGCAGATTGCCCCGACGCACGTGCTGCTCTCGTCCGGCGGCGCGAGCCAGCGGCTGGCCTGGGCGGAGGAGCCGAAATGAGGGGCCTGCACGCGGCGTTATTGACGCTGGCTTGCGCGGGATTCGTGGTCGATGCCGAATCCGCCGTGCCGCCGCCTCTGCCCACGCTGGAAACCGGCGCACGCGCCATCGCGCGCTATTCGGTGCCGCCGTTGCCTGACGGTGCCGATGGAGACGGCGCCACGGGTTGGACGCCCAATCCTTTCGCGAGCGAGACGAACGGAGCGAGCGAGACGAACGGCGCCCCGGGCGCCGGGGCGCAAGGCGCGGTGGGACGCGCTGGCGACGCCCCACGCAGCGGCTCCGGTGCGAGTGCGGGCGCGGGAACGAGCACGGGCGCCGCAGCCACGGCCGGCGAGCCGCTGGAAGGGCCGCCCGTCCCAATGCGTGCGTTGCCGCGGCTGAGCGATCCCGCGTCGAAGTCCGATGGTTTGCCGCCCGACCGCCCGATCACGCTGAACTTCCAGCGAGCGGAGCTCTCTGCCGTGCTCCAGGCGTTCGCGGCCTTCACCCGACTCAACATCGTAGCCAGCGAACGCGTGCGCGGCCAGGTGACGCTGCGGCTGAACCGCGTGCCGTGGCGTGTAGCCTTCGATCTGCTGCTGGAGGTGAACGGGCTCGCGATGGAGCGCACCGGCAACGTCATCTGGGTCGCGCCGGCCGCCGATCTGGCCGCCCGCGAGCGGCAGCGTTTCGAAGCGCACGCGCGGGCCGCCGAACTGGAGCCGCTGGCGAGCCGCGCGTTCGAACTGCACTACGCGCGCGCCGAGGACGTCCGGCGCCTCCTGAACGGTTCGGGTACGCAGCGCGCCCTTTCGAAGCGCGGCGCCGCGGTGGCCGACGCGCGCACGAACCTGCTCTTCGTGACCGATCTGCCCGCACGCCTCGACCAGATGGCCGACCTGATCGAACTGCTCGATACGCCCGCCCGGCAGGTGCTGATCGAGGCGCGCATCGTCGAGGGGGAGGAGGGGCTGTCGCGCGAACTGGGTGTGCGGCTGGGACTCGCGTCCACGAGCGCCGATGGTCAGGTGCGCGGTCTGCACGGCGCTCAGGACGGCACGCTCTACGACCTCACGGCCGGCGCGCTCTCGGGCTTCGGCCCCGCGCAGGCCGGGATTTCGCTGCTGGCCGCGGGTGCCACGCGCCTGCTCGATATCCAGTTGAGCGCGCTCGAGGCCGAGGGGCGCGGGCGCGTGGTGTCGAGCCCGCGCGTCGTCACGGCCGACCGCACGCGCGCCATCGTCGAGCAGGGCACCGAGGTGCCCTACCAGGCGAAAGTCGCGCAGGGGGTGTCCGGCGTGCAATTCCGCCGCGCGAGCCTGAAGCTGGAAGTCGAGCCGCAGATCACGCCCGATGGACACGTGATTCTGGACCTCGACGTGGCCAAGGACAGCGTTGGCGAGCAGACCGCCGGGGGGCCCGCAATCAATACGAAACACGTGCAGACGCGCGTCGAGATCGAGGACGGCGGCACCGTGACGATAGGCGGCATCGACGCGACCGACGACCGCGACGATGTGACGCGTGTGCCGCTCCTGGGCAAAATACCCATCCTGGGCGCGCTTTTTTCGCATCGGGCGCACCGCGACCAGCGCAGCGAACTGGTGGTGTTCATCACGCCGCGCGTCGTCGGTGAGAATTGACCCCCAATTAACGCGAGCCTGTCGCAAAGAGCCGCGGCGGCCCGCGTGGACCGGCCGCGCGCCGCCGGCGGCCGCTGCCGCCACGGCCCGCAGGCTCGACAACCCCGCCGCTTTGCCAGTAAGCTGCGGCACCAACCTCAACCTGGAAACGCTGCAAGTGCGGGACGCAAACGCCAATGTTTTTTTCGTAGGGCTCATGGGCGCCGGCAAGACGACCGTGGGCCGGGCGGTCGCGCGCCGGCTGGAGCGTGAGTTTTTCGACTCCGACCACGAGATCGAGGCCCGTACGGGCGCACGCATTCCGGTGATCTTCGAGCTGGAAGGCGAGCCGGGCTTTCGCGAGCGCGAGGCCCATATGATCGACGAACTGACGAACCGCGAGGGCATCGTGCTCGCGACCGGCGGCGGCGCCGTACTGCGGCCCGAGAACCGCGCGGCGCTCAAGGCGCGCGGCTTCGTCGTCTATCTGCGCGCGACGCCGCACGACCTGTGGCTGCGCACCCGCCGCGACAAGAACCGGCCGCTGCTGCAGACCGAAGACCCGAAGGCGCGGCTGGAAGCGCTTTATGAAGTGCGCGACCCGCTCTACCGCGAGGTCGCCGACTTCGTCATCGAAACGGGCCGGCCGTCGGTGAACGGGCTCGTCAACATGGTGCTGATGCAGCTCGACATGGCCGGCGTCGCGCGAACCCCGGCGCGCTGAGGGCGCGTCAGTCATAATGGCCAGCATGATTACCGTCAACGTCGAACTGGGCGACCGCGCCTACCCCATCCACATCGGCACCGGCCTCATCGGTCAGACGGCGCTCTTTGCGCCGCATATCGCGGGCAAGTCGGTGACGATCGTCACGAATACCGTCGTCGATCCGCTGTACGGCGACACCCTGCGTGCCGCACTCGCGCCGCTCGGCAAGGACGTCAGCACCGTGGTGCTGCCGGACGGCGAGGCGCACAAGAACTGGGAAACGCTCAACGCGATATTCGACGCGCTCCTCACCGCGCGCGCCGACCGCAAGACCACGCTGATCGCGCTCGGCGGCGGCGTGACGGGCGACATGACGGGCTTCGCCGCGGCCTGCTACATGCGCGGCGTGCCGTTCATCCAGGTGCCGACCACGCTGCTTTCGCAGGTCGATTCGTCGGTGGGCGGCAAGACGGGGATCAACCATCCGCTCGGCAAGAACATGATCGGCGCGTTCTACCAGCCGCAGGCCGTGATCGCCGATATCGGCGTGCTCTCCACGCTGCCGCCGCGCGAGCTGGCGGCCGGCATCGCCGAGGTCATCAAGACCGGCGCCATTGCCGACGCCGGATTTTTCGACTGGATCGAGGCGAACGTCGAGGCGCTGAACCGCTGCGATCCGCAGGCGCTCGCGCACGCGGTGAAGCGCTCGTGCGAGATCAAGGCATCCGTGGTGGCAGCCGACGAGCGCGAAGGCGGTCTGCGCGCGATCCTGAACTTCGGTCACACGTTCGGCCATGCGATCGAGGCGGGTCTCGGTTACGGCGAGTGGCTGCATGGCGAGGCGGTGGGCTGCGGCATGGTGATGGCGGCCGATCTCTCGGTGCGGCTCGGCCATCTGGACGAAGCCTCGCGCGAGCGGCTCGTGCGCGTGGTGGCGGCCGCGAAGCTGCCGGTGCGCGCGCCCGCGCTCGGCGCCGGCCGCTATGTCGACCTGATGCAGGTGGACAAGAAGGCCGAAGGCGGGGCGATCAAGTTCATCCTGCTGAAACGCTTCGGCGACACGCTGATCACGCGCGCGCCCGACGAGGCCGTCGCGGCTACGCTCGCCGCCACGACGAAGGACTGAGCGCGCCGCCCACACAGCTTGCGGAGGAACCGGTGAGCGACAGTCGCAGCGAACATTCAGCCGGCCAGAGCCAGATAGGCGGCGCGAGCGCTCAGCGTGCCGCTGCGCTCGAGGCGGGGCTCGCGCCCTACGCGGCTCGCGCGAGCGAGACGCGCGGACGGCGCTATCCCGAGCCGCCGCCTGCCGCGCGCAGCGAATTTCAGCGCGACCGCGACCGCATCGTCCACTCCACCGCGTTCCGCCGGCTCGAGTACAAGACCCAGGTGTTCGTGAACCACGAAGGCGATCTTTTTCGCACGCGGCTCACGCACAGCCTCGAAGTCGCGCAGATCGCGCGCTCGGTCGCGCGCAACCTGCGCGTGAACGAGGATCTCGTCGAAGCGATCTCGCTGGCTCACGATCTCGGCCATACGCCGTTCGGCCATGCCGGGCAGGATGCGCTCAACGACTGCATGCGCGAGCATGGCGGCTTCGAGCACAACCTGCAGAGCCTCGCCGTGGTGGACGAACTCGAAGAGCACTACGGCGCCTTCAACGGCCTGAATCTGTGCTTCGAGACGCGCGAGGGCATCCTCAAGCATTGCTCGCGCGAGAACGCGCGGCGGCTTGGCGATCTGGGCGAGCGCTTCCTGCTCGGGCGTCAGCCGTCGATCGAGGCGCAGATCGCCAATATCGCGGACGAGATCGCGTACAACAATCACGACGTGGACGACGGTCTGCGTTCCGGCCTGCTCGCCATCGAGCAACTGGCCGAAGTGGAACTCTGGCAGACGCACTACGAGGCGGCGTGCGCCGACTTTCCGCGGATCGAGGGGCGGCGCCTCGTTCACGAGACGGTGCGGCGCATCATCAACACGCTCGTCGTCGATCTGATCGAGGAGACGAGCCGCAATCTGGCCCGGCACGCACCGCGCTCGCTCGACGAGGTGCGCGCCGCGCCGCCGCTCGTGGCCCACAGCGCGGGCGTGGCCGCGCAGGCCGCGGCCCTCAAGCGCTTCCTCTACCGCAACCTGTACCGGCACTATCGCGTGATGCGCATGGCGAACAAGGCGCAGCGCGTGGTGAAGGGCCTCTTCGAAGCCTTCTCGGACGATTCGCGCCTCCTGCCGCCCGCTTACCAGTCGCCCGACGCTTCGGCGCAGCCGCGGCTGATCGCGCACTACATTGCCGGCATGACCGACCGGTACGCATTGAAGGAATACCGGCGCCTCTTCGTCGTCTCCGACGACGTCTGACTGCAGCGCTTCTACTTTCCGGAGTTCAACGGATGAAATCCTGGCCGTATCCGCGCGTCTGCGCGCACCGGGGCGGCGGCACGCTCGCGCCCGAGAACACGCTGGCGGGTCTGCGCACGGGCGCCCGCTTCGGGCACACGCTGGTGGAGTTCGACGCCAAGCTGTCGGCCGACGACGTCGTCTTCCTGCTGCACGACGACACGGTGGCGCGGACCTCGAACGGCCAGGGCGCCGCGGCGCAACTGCGTTACGACGAAATCGCCGCGCTCGACGCCGGCAGCTGGCGCGATGCCCGCTTCGCGGGCGAGATCATGCCCACGCTCGCCCAGGTGGCCGCGTGCTGCCGCGAAGAAGGGCTGGCGGCGAACGTGGAGATCAAGCCGTGTCCGGGCAGGGAGCGGGAGACGGGGCGGCTCGTGGCGCTTGAGGCCGCGCGGCTGTGGAGCGGGGTGACGCCGCCGCCGCTCCTGTCGTCGTTTTCGTTCGATGCGCTCGCCGCCGCCTCCGAGGCGGCGCCCGATCTGCCGCGCGGGCTGCTATTCGAGCACGTGCCCGCGGACTGGCGCGAACAGACCGCCGATCTGGCGTGCGTATCGCTGCACGCGAGCCACCGCTACCTCGACGAGGCCCTCGTCGATCGCATCAAAGCGGCTGGGCTGCACATGCTCGTCTATACGGTGAACGACCTCGAACGCGCCCGGCTGCTGGTGAGCTGGGGCGTCGATACGATCTGCACCGACCGCATCGACCTGATCGGCCCGCACGCGCTCGACGACTGAACGACGGGCGCCGGGGCGCCCGGACGAGCCGCCTTATCCGCGGCTGCGGGCCATCAGCGCGCCGGCAATCAGCGCAATGCCGCCGACGATGGCAATGGCCTGCCACGGATTGGCGTGCACGTAGTCGTCGGCCTGGGTGAACGCCTCGTCGGCGCGCTCGCGTGCCGCCACGCGCGCGACTTCCAGGCGCTCGCGCGCCGCATCGAGGCGCTTGCGAACGTCTTCGCGCAGTTGGGCCGCGTCGGCCTGGGTGCCTTCGCCGAGCGTGGTTTCGAGTTCGGCGAGGAGGTCGCGCAGTTCGTCGGCGATATCGGCCGCCGCACCGCGGCCGCGGCGTGCAATGCGCCGCGCGCGGCGGCCCGTCTTGGTCCAGGACTCTCCGAGGGCGTCTCGCGTATTGGGAAATGCGCTCATGAATGGCTCCGTATTTGACTGACCGTGCTGACTCAGGTCCAGGGTTTGCTTTACCCGCGAAAGCGGGCGGAATCAGGAGCAGTATTGCGCAAATCCGGTGCCCGGCACGCGAAGGTGTGCACACGGATGGTTGCAAAGGCCCGCCGGACGGCGCTCTGCGCCAGGGCGTGCGCTTAGGTGATTACGGGGACAGCACGGTTTTTCGCAGAGGCATAGAATCAAGGAAAGCCTGCGTGTTCCTCGGCAAGCTGGCCGGCGAAAACGGTGGGACGGGAGGGCAAGCGCCGCCCGCCGCAGGGAGCCACGAGGGCCGGCGGCGAGCGGATGAAGCAAGGGAAGCGCGACTAAAACGCGGGTGATGCAGGCGGCGCTTTAGAACGCGTAGCCGACCTTCAGGAACGTGACGATCGGGTTCAGGTGGATCTTCGCTTCCGAGCGTTGCGACAGCACGCCCACCTGGGTCTGCTTCTGCGTGTCGAGGGTGGCGATCACGTTGACCGGGATGTACGAAACCGAGAAGCCCGCGAACCAGTGCTTCGTGAAGTTGTAGTTGAAGCCCACATTAAATACCGGTGCCCAGGAACGATCCGTGGAAACGCTGGTCGGACCCCCAAGAGCCGGGCTGTTGACGAAGTTGCCGTTGGTGATCTTGGCGTCCGTGAACCAGACATAGGTGGCACCAATGCCGACATACGGGCGGAACTTCGCTTCAGGCGTGTTGAAGTAGTACTTCAGGAGGAGCGCCGGGCTCCAGAGGCGCGCCTGGCCCAGCTTGCCGAACTGGTTCAGCTGGCCCTCGCCGTTCAGGTTGAACTTCGGCGGAATGCCGAGTTCGGTTTCGGCGGCGATGTGGTCGGTGATGAAGTAACCGAAGCTGATGCCCAGCGTGTCGGAGGAACCGACGCCGGCGCCGGTGTTGCCGACCTGTTCGTTGATGGGGTTGCCGCCTACGCTGTCGATCTTGAGCGGGTCACTGGAGTCCTGCGGTGCGAAGTGGAACCATCCTGTCGTGACGTAGAACGTGTTGGCTGATTGAGCGTGTGCTGCCGAAATACCGGCGAGCGCGGCGATACCTGCCAGCGCCTGTTTTAATTTCATATATGTGCTCCTCCATAAAAGGCCCGCTCATTATGAACACAACGTTTGCAACAGACCATATGCGACCGTTAGAGGCTTCTCCCTAAGCGCCGCTAGGTTTCCGCCTAAGCCGCATCAGAGGTGCAGCAAGCCCTGGAGCGGCCTGGCGGGTCTGCGGGTATTCACCAACGGACTAATGGAAAATCGAGCATGGCACGGCTTGCACGTCTTTATGTCCCCGATCAGCCGCAGCACGTGATCCTGCGCGGGCTCGACCAGCAGCCCGCATTCGTCGATGACCAGGACTACGAGCTCTTCATCGATTGCCTGAAGGCGGCGGCGCGCGATCATCATCTGGCGGTTCATGCGTGGGTGTTGATGCCCGGCGCGGTGCAACTGCTCGTCACTCCATCCGACGAATCGAGCCTGCCGAAGGCGATGCAGGCCGTCGGGCGGCGCTACGTGGCGCACTTCAACCGGCGTTACGCGCGGCGCGGCACCCTCTGGGAAGGCCGCTATCGCGCCACGGTGATCGAGGGGGAGAAGTTCTTCCTGCTCGCGAGCCGGGTGGTCGAGCTGGCGCCGGTGCGCAATCATCTCGTCGCGGCCCCCGAGGATTACCGGTGGTCGAGCTACCGGCACCATATCGGCCTGACCGTCGATAGCCTCATCACCGACCATCCGCTGTACTGGGCGCTCGGCAATACGCCGTTCGAGCGTCAGCGCGCGTATCGCGAACTCTGCGAGCAGCCGCTCGACGAGCGCGAGACCAACCAGCTGATGCAGGCCACGCTCAAGGGCTGGGTGCTCGGCAGCGACACCTGGCGCGACTGGGCTTCGCGTTCGGCGAACCGCCGTGTTTCGCCGCTGCCGCGCGGCCGGCCGCGCAAGGTGCGCGAAGCGCCCACGCCGGCCGGTGCGCAGCCGGCGTCCCAGACGCCTGCGGGAGCGACGTCGCCGGCGGCCGGGTTTCCGGGGTCAAATCAACCGGCGCCTGCAGCGCATGGCGGGTCTGGCGCAGCGTCCGGACAACCGGGTGGTCAGTCTGCAACACATTCGGGTGCGCATTCGGGTGGCCAGGGCGACGATTCAGGCGGTCATGCACCCAGTTCGCCCGCCGCAGGCGAGAGCCCGCCGGCAAGCACCCCGCCGGCTCACGGCGAGCGCAAGCCC
This sequence comes from Paraburkholderia ferrariae NBRC 106233, assembly GCF_000685035.1. Taxonomy (GTDB): domain Bacteria; phylum Pseudomonadota; class Gammaproteobacteria; order Burkholderiales; family Burkholderiaceae; genus Paraburkholderia; species Paraburkholderia ferrariae. The sequence goes on along the minus strand of NZ_BAYB01000028.1, from coordinate 113,953 downwards.
GGTACCGGCGCACACTGATTCTTTTCAGGATCAAGGGGTTAGCGGAAGAAGCGGCGTCTGCGGACGCCGCTTTCTTTTGCCCTCTTTTGATATGGCACTAATAAAATAATGTGCAGATGCACCATCTTGATAATTGGGGTTCAAACATGCAGTTTTATTTGCATGCCCTTGATTCGTCGCGTATATTCGCCTTTCGGCTCCCCACACGCGCACAACGCAGGGAGCTCACATCGCCCGCGCAACGCCGTACCCCGGTTCTGACTGACGGCGGGAAACAAAAGACGGAATCAACGGCCAGCCATGGCCATTCTTGGACGGTGTCCCCATGAACGATCACCTGCAGCGCGCCGCGGTGCCCGCCGCGCAAGGTCTGTATGACCCGCAAAACGAACACGACGCGTGCGGCGTCGGTTTCGTCGCCCATATCAAGGGCAAGAAGAGCCACGAAATCATTCAGCAAGGTCTGAAGATTCTCGAAAACCTCGACCACCGGGGCGCCGTGGGCGCCGACCCGCTGATGGGCGACGGCGCGGGCATCCTGATCCAGATTCCGGACGCCTTCTATCGCGAGGAAATGGCCAAGCAGGGCGTGACGCTGCCGCCGGCCGGCGAATACGGCGTGGGCATGATCTTCCTGCCGAAGGAACATGCTTCGCGTCTCGCGTGCGAACAGGAACTGGAGCGCACGGTGCGCGCCGAAGGCCAGGTCGTGCTGGGCTGGCGCGACGTGCCGGTCGATCACGCCATGCCGATCTCGCCTACCGTCAAGGCGAGCGAGCCGCTGATCCGCCAGATCTTCATCGGCCGCGGCAAGGACGTGATGGTTACCGACGCGCTCGAGCGCAAGCTGTACATCATCCGCAAGACCGCGAGCCACCGTATCCAGGCGCTCAAGCTCAAGCACGGCAAGGAATACTTCGTGCCGTCGTGCTCGGCGCGCACGGTCGTCTACAAGGGCCTGCTGCTCGCCGGCCAGGTGGGCGTGTACTACCGCGACCTGCAGGACGAGCGCGTGGTGTCGGCGCTCGCGCTCGTGCACCAGCGCTTCTCCACGAACACCTTCCCGGCGTGGGAGCTGGCTCACCCGTACCGCATGATCGCCCACAACGGCGAAATCAACACCGTGAAGGGCAACGTGAACTGGCTGAACGCGCGCACCGGCGCGATCGCCTCGCACGTGCTGGGCGACGACCTGCCCAAGCTCTGGCCGCTGATCTACCCGGGCCAGTCCGATACGGCTTCGTTCGACAACTGTCTCGAACTGCTCGTGATGGCGGGTTATCCGCTCGTCCACGCGGTCATGATGATGATCCCGGAAGCGTGGGAGCAGCACACGCTGATGGACGAGAACCGCCGCGCGTTCTACGAGTACCACGCCGCGATGATGGAGCCGTGGGACGGCCCCGCCGCGATCGCCTTCACCGACGGCCGCCAGATCGGCGCGACGCTCGACCGTAACGGCCTGCGTCCGGCGCGCTACATCGTCACCGACGACGACCTCGTCATCATGGCCTCGGAAGCCGGCACGCTGCCGATCGCCGAGTCGAAGATCGTCAAGAAGTGGCGCCTGCAGCCGGGCAAGATGTTCCTGATCGACATGGAGCACGGCCGCATCATCGACGACAAGGAACTGAAGGACAACCTCGCCAACGCCAAGCCCTACAAGAGCTGGATCGACGCCGTGCGCATCAAGCTCGACGAGATCGAGCCGAAGGCGGAAGACGTCGCGACCGCGCGCGCCGAAGCCGCCGCGCTGCTCGACCGTCAGCAGGCGTTCGGCTATACGCAGGAAGACCTCAAGTTCCTGATGGCGCCGATGGCGATGTCGGGCGAGGAAGCCGTGGGTTCGATGGGCAACGACTCGCCGCTGGCCGTCATGTCCAACAAGAACAAGACGCTCTTCAACTACTTCAAGCAGCTCTTCGCGCAGGTCACGAACCCGCCGATCGACCCGATCCGCGAGAACATGGTCATGTCGCTCGTGTCGTTCATCGGCCCGAAGCCGAACCTGCTCGACACCAACAACATCAACCCGCCGATGCGTCTCGAAGTGTCGCAGCCGGTGCTCGACTTCAAGGACATCGCCAGGATCCGCGCGATCGAGCAGTACACGGGCGGCAAGTTCAGCTCCTACGAGCTCAACATCTGCTACCCGGTGGCCTGGGGCAAGGAAGGCATCGAAGCGCGCCTCGCGTCGCTGTGCGCGGAAGCCGTCGATGCGGTGAAGTCCGGCTACAACATCCTGATCGTCTCGGACCGCCGCGCGGACCGCGACAACGTCGCGATTCCGGCGCTGCTCGCCACCTCGGCGATCCACTCGCACCTCGTGCAGCATGGCCTGCGCACGAGCACGGGCCTCGTCGTGGAAACGGGCGCGGCGCGCGAGACGCACCACTTCGCGCTGCTCGCGGGCTATGGCGCGGAAGCCGTGCATCCGTACCTCGCGATGGAAACGCTCGCGCAGATGGCTCAGGGCCTGTCGGGCGACCTCTCGGCCGACAAGGCGATCTACAACTTCACGAAGGCGGTCGGCAAGGGTCTGCAGAAGGTCATGTCGAAGATGGGCATCTCCACGTACATGTCGTACACGGGCGCCCAGATTTTCGAAGCGGTCGGCCTCGCCGACGACCTCGTGCAGAAGTACTTCAAGGGCACGGCTTCGAAGGTGGGCGGCATCGGCCTCTTCGAAGTGGCCGAGGAAGCGATCCGTCTGCATCGCGACGCGTTCAGCGACAACCCCGTGCTCGCGAACATGCTCGACGCCGGCGGCGAATACGCGTTCCGTATCCGCGGCGAAGACCACATGTGGACGCCGGATGCGATCGCCAAGCTCCAGCACTCGGCGCGCAGCAACTCGTACCAGACGTACAAGGAATACGCGCACCTCATCAACGACCAGACGAAGCGTCACATGACGTTCCGCGGCCTGTTCGAATTCCGCATCGACCCGGCGCGCGCGATCTCGATCGACGACGTCGAGCCGGCCAGGGAAATCGTCAAGCGCTTCGCCACGGGTGCGATGTCGCTCGGCTCGATCAGCACGGAAGCGCATGCGACGCTCGCCGTCGCGATGAACCGCATCGGCGGCAAGTCGAACACGGGTGAAGGCGGCGAAGACGAGAAGCGCTATCGCAACGAACTGCGCGGCATTCCGATCAAGAACGGCGACACGATGCAGTCGATCATCGGGCCGGAAGTCGTCAGGGACATTCCGCTCAAGGACGGCGATTCGCTGCGCTCGAAGATCAAGCAGGTCGCGTCGGGCCGCTTCGGCGTGACGGCCGAGTACCTTTCGTCGGCGGACCAGATCCAGATCAAGATGGCGCAGGGCGCGAAGCCCGGCGAAGGCGGCCAGCTGCCGGGCCACAAGGTGTCGGACTACATCGGCAAGCTGCGCTACTCGGTGCCGGGCGTGGGCCTCATCTCGCCGCCGCCGCACCACGACATCTACTCGATCGAAGATCTCGCGCAACTGATTCACGATCTGAAGAACGTGAACCCGGTGTCGTCGATCTCGGTGAAGCTCGTGTCCGAAGTGGGCGTGGGTACGGTGGCCGCGGGCGTGGCGAAGGCCAAGGCCGACCACGTCGTGATCGCGGGCCATGACGGCGGCACGGGCGCTTCGCCGCTCTCGTCGCTCAAGCACGCCGGCACGCCGTGGGAACTCGGCCTTGCCGAAACCCAGCAGACCCTGGTGCTGAACCAGTTGCGCGGCCGCATCCGCGTGCAGGCCGACGGCCAGATGAAGACGGGCCGCGACGTGGTGATCGGCGCGCTGCTCGGCGCGGACGAATTCGGCTTCGCCACGGCGCCGCTCGTCGTGCAGGGCTGCATCATGATGCGCAAGTGCCACCTGAACACGTGCCCGGTCGGCGTCGCGACGCAGGACCCGGTGCTGCGCGCGAAGTTCTCGGGCCAGCCCGAGCACGTCGTCAACTTCTTCTTCTTCATCGCCGAAGAAGTGCGCGAAATCATGGCGCAGCTCGGCATCCGCAAGTTCGACGACCTCGTCGGCCGGGCGGACCTGCTCGACACGCGCAAGGGCGTGGAGCACTGGAAGGCGAAGGGCCTCGACTTCTCGCGCGTGTTCTATCAGCCGCAAGTGGCCGCGGAAGTCGCGCGCAAGCACGTCGATACGCAGGACCACGGTCTCGACCGCGCGCTCGACCATACGCTGATCGAGAAGGCGAAGGCTGCGATCGAGAGCGGCGAGCATGTCTCGTTCATCCAGCCGGTGCGCAACGTGAACCGTACCGTCGGCGCGATGCTGTCGGGTGTGGTCGCGAAGAAGTACGGCCACGACGGCCTCTCCGACGACGCGATCCACATCCAGCTCAAGGGCACGGCGGGCCAGAGCTTCGGCGCCTTCCTCGCGAAGGGCATCACGCTGGATCTCGTCGGCGACGGCAACGACTACGTGGGCAAGGGCCTGTCGGGCGGCCGCATCATCATTCGTCCGACGAACGATTTCCGTGGCAAGTCCGAAGAAAACATCATCTGCGGCAACACGGTGATGTACGGCGCGATCGAAGGCGAATCGTTCTTCCGCGGCGTGGCGGGCGAGCGCTTCTGCGTGCGCAACTCGGGTGCCACGGCCGTTGTGGAAGGCACGGGCGATCACGGCTGCGAGTACATGACGGGCGGCACGGTGGTCGTGCTGGGCGAGACGGGCCGTAACTTCGCGGCTGGCATGTCGGGTGGCATCGCGTTCGTCTACGACCCGGACGGCACGTTCGCCGGCAAGTGCAACCGCGCGATGGTGACACTCGACCCGGTGCTCCAGCAGGCCGAGCAGGAACGCACGGTGGACCGCGCGCTGTGGCACGCGGGCGAGACCGACGAAGTGCTGCTCAAGGGGCTTATCGAGCGTCACTTCCAGTTCACCGGTTCGCCGCGCGCGAAGGCGCTGCTCGAAAACTGGGATGCGGCACGCCGCCAGTTCGTGAAGGTGTTCCCGACGGAATACAAGCGCGCACTGGCCGAACTGGGCGCGAAGAAGGCGAACCCGGCGAACTCGGAAGTGCTGGCTGCCTGAAGCCGCCCCGTACGGCCAGGACGGACCGTACAGACGAAGGAGCGCCCGCCGCGCGAACGCAGAATGCGCGCGGCGGCGGGCGCCGATCCCCTCACCGAATACATGGATGGACGAGAGCCAAATGGGTAAGGCAACCGGTTTTCTCGAGTACGAGCGCCAGCACGAGGCGTACGAAGCACCGCTCACGCGCGTGAAGCACTACAAGGAGTTCGTCTCCGCACTCAGCGACGCGGACGCGAAGCTCCAGGGCGCGCGCTGCATGGACTGCGGCATTCCGTTCTGCAACAACGGCTGCCCGGTCAACAACGTGATCCCCGACTTCAACGACCTGGTGTTCCGCCAGGACTGGAAGACGGCGATCGAGGTGCTGCACTCCACGAACAACTTCCCCGAGTTCACGGGGCGCATCTGCCCGGCGCCGTGCGAAGCGGCCTGCACGCTCGGCATCAACGACGACCCCGTGGGCATCAAGTCGATCGAGCACGCGATCATCGACAAGGCCTGGGCCGAGGGCTGGGTTGCGCCGCAGCCCGCGAAGCACAAGACCGGCAAGAAGGTTGCCGTGGTGGGCTCGGGCCCCGCCGGCCTCGCCGCTGCGCAGCAGCTTGCGCGCGCCGGGCACGACGTGACGGTGTTCGAGAAGAACGACCGCATCGGCGGCCTGCTGCGCTACGGCATTCCCGACTTCAAGCTGGAGAAGTGGCTGATCGATCGCCGCATGCGCCAGATGGAAGCCGAAGGCGTGACGTTCCGCTCCAACGTGTTCATCGGCCGCGGCGAGCTGCCCGCGTTCATCGGCAACACGGCGAAGGAAACCATCACGCCCGATCAGCTGAAGGAGCAGTTCGACGCCGTGGTGATCGCGGGTGGTTCGGAAACGCCGCGCGACCTGCCGACGCCGGGACGCGAGCTGCAGGGCATCTACTACGCGATGGAATTCCTGCCGCAGCAGAACAAGGTCAACGCGGGCGACAAGCTGGCGGACCAGCTCGTGGCGAAGGGCAAGCACGTCATCGTGATCGGCGGCGGCGACACCGGGTCCGACTGCGTGGGCACCTCGAACCGCCATGGCGCGAAGAGCGTCACGCAGTTCGAGCTGCTGCCGCAGCCGCCCGAAGCCGAGAACAAGCCGCTCGTCTGGCCGTACTGGCCGGTCAAGCTGCGCACCTCCTCGTCGCACGAGGAAGGCTGCCAGCGCGACTGGTCGGTGGCGACCAAGCGCTTCGAGGGCAAGAACGGCAAGGTCGAGAAGCTCGTCGCCGCGCGCGTGGAGTGGAAGGACGGCAAGATGGTCGAAGTGCCCGGTTCGGAGTTCGAAATGAAGGCCGATCTCGTGCTGCTCGCCATGGGCTTCACGCAGCCGGTTTCGCCCGTGCTCGAGGCGTTCGGCGTGGACAAGGATGCGCGCGGCAACGTGCGCGCCTCGACCGAAGGCGAGAAGGCGTATTACACGTCGGTCGACAAGGTGTTCACGGCCGGCGACATGCGCCGCGGCCAGTCGCTCGTGGTTTGGGCGATCCGCGAGGGCCGCCAGTGTGCGCGTTCCGTCGATGCGTATCTGATGGGTAGCTCGGAGTTGCCGCGTTAAGGCGCGGATATGGGACCAGAGTAAGCGCTAAAGCGCTAACTCTGGTCGACACGCGAAGGCCGTCAATGTGCGCGTTCCGTCGATGCGTATCTGATGGGCAGCTCGGAGTTGCCGCGTTAGTTGACGAAGAAGCACGAACGAGCCGTAGCGTTGCGAAGCCGGGGCGCCCATCGGGGTGCCCCGGCTTTTTTACGTCCGCCCGAACGGGGTACCATGACGCGATCCGCTTCCGTTCCCGGCCCCGACCATGTCCGAAGCCCGCGAAACCGATCAGTGGCGGCGCTGCTTCATTGCGCTCGCGCCTGACGCCGCATCGCGCGACGCGCTGGCCGCGCTCGACGTGCCCCCCAACGCGCGGCGCGTGCCCTACGCGCAACTGCACCTCACGGTGGCGTTCATCGGCGCGATGTCGTTCGGGCAGGGCGAAGTGCTTTCGCGCCGGCTAGCCGAGCACGCGCCGCCGTTACTCGCCCCTTTCGCGCCCGCGCGGGTGACGAAGATCGAATGCTGGCCGGGCCGTACGCAGCCGCGGCTGATGGTGGCGGTGCTGGCGATGTCGGAGGTCTTCACGGCGCTCGACTGGCGCGTGCGTTCGCTAATGGGCGAGGTGGGATTGCCGCTCGATGCGCGCGCCTTCCGCCCGCACGTGACGCTTGCGCGCTTCGCGCGCGATGCGGCAGCCGGGCCGGCAACGAGAGACGGCGAGGCGCTGCCGTCGCTGCGGTTCGAGTCGCTCGTGCTCTATTCGAGCACGCTCGCCCGCCAGGGCGCGCGCTACGACGCGCTCGCCAGCGTGGCGCTGGCCTGAACTGAACGGACGGCGTAGCGCCAACGGCTTTCAGCGCAAAAAAACTCAATGCCCGTTGCGCCGGTAGCGCGCGAGCGTGAGCCCGTCCAGGTCGATCTCGGGCGTGTGCTGCGTGACGAGATCGGCAACCACGCGTCCCGAGCCCATCGACATCGCCCAGCCCGTCGAGCCGTGCCCCACGTTGAGCCAGAGCCCTTCCACTCCGCAGGCACCGAGGAGCGGTGCGCCGTCCGGCACCATCGGCCGCCGCCCCACCCAGAACTGCGCCGACGAGGGCGTTGCCGCGTGCGGGAACCAGTCGTCGAGCACCTTCATGAGCGTTTGCAGCGCCTGCTCGCGCAGCGTCGCGCGATGATTGCCGAGCTCCGCCGTCCCCGCCACGCGCAGATACGGCCCGAAGCGCGTGATGGCCGTCTTGAGCGATTCGTCCATGAGCGCGGCGCGCGGCGCCTTTTGCTCATCCACCACCGGCAGCGTGGCCGAGTAGCCCTTCACGGGATAGAGCGGCACCCGCACGCCGAGCGGCGCGACAAGCGCCGCGCTCTCCACGCCGAGCGCGACGATCACGGCGTCGGCCGCGAGCGTCTGCGGCGCGGCGTCCTCGGCGGACGTTTGCGCCGACGTCTTCAGCACCTCGGTCGGCGCCCGGCGCTGCTCGCGCCGGTTGAGCTTGCCGCGCCCGGCGCGCACGCGCACGCCGCGCACCTTGCCACCCTCGGCCGCCAGCGCCTCGATTTCGGTATCGAACAGAAAGCGCACGCCGCGCGCTTCGCATACGGCGCGCAATTCGCGCGTGAAGCGGGCGCAGTCGCCGGCTTCGTCGTCGGGCAGGTAGATGCCGGCCACGGGTTTCGTGCGCGCCCAGGCGAGGCCCGGCTCGACCTGGGCGCAGGCCGCGGCGTCGAGTTCGCGGTAGCCGATGCCCGCATCGCGCAGCACGGCGAGCGCGGGCTGCGCGAGTTCGAGATCGTAGTCGCTGCGAAAGAGCTGGAGATAGCCCTGGCTGCGCCCGTATTCGAACGCGTGCGTTTCGCGAAACGCGTTCAGGCAGGCGCGGCTGTAATAGGCGATGCGCTGCATGCGCTGTTTGTTCACACGAAAGCGCTCGAGGTCGCATTCGCGCAGCCATCGTGCGATCCAGCGCCATTGGGCGGGGTCGAGCGTGGGCCGGAAGATGAGCGGCGAGGTGGGCTTGAGGAGATATTTGAGCAGCTTGGCCGGCATGCCCGGCGCGGCCCACGGGGTGACGTAGCCGGGCGCGATCACGCCCGCGTTGCCGAAGCTCGTGCCGAGCGCGACGCCCGGCTCGCGCTCGATGACCGTGACGTCGCAGCCCCGTTCGCTCAGGTAATACGCGGTTGCGACGCCGATCACACCGGCGCCGAGGACGATCGTTTTCATGCCGGTCGATTCGGGAGGGACGGACGGTATTGCAGCATGTTCGTGCTCATTGTGCAGCGGACCCCGCAACGAGCGCCTTGCCCCTGGTTTCGGGCAGGCAGAGCGCGCTGACGATCACGAGCAGATAGCCCGCGCCGGCCACGGCGCCGATCGCCTTCACGAGCGACATGGACTGCGCGAGCGTGCCGACGAGGATCGGGAAAAACGAGCCGAGTCCGCGCCCGAGGTTGTAGCAGAAGCCCTGGCCGGAGCCGCGGATCGCGTTCGGATAGAGCTCGGAGAGATAGGCGCCGACGCCCGCGAAAATGCCCTGCACCACGATGCCGAGCGGAAAGCCGAGCAACAGCATGGCGCCGTTGGTGATGGGCAGCATGGTGTAGGCCATGCCGAGCGCGAACGAGCCGATCGCGAACAGGATGAACGAGGCGCGCCGCCCGATGCGGTCCGAGAGAATCGCGCCGACGATATAGCCCGTGAACGAGCCGACGATCAGCACGATCAGATAGCCGCTCGTGTTGAACACCGAGAGGTGGCGCACGGTTTTCAGATAGGTGGGCAGCCAGGTGGTGATGGCGTAGTAGCCGCCCAGCATGCCGGTGCACAGCGCGCTGCCGAGCAGCGTGGTGCCGAGGTGGGCGGGCGCGAAGATCTGCAGGAAATGGGCCTGGGTGGCACCGCTTTCGCGGGCACGCCGCGTCTGGATGAAGATCTCCGGGTCGCTCACGTTGCGGCGCACATAGAGGATCCAGAGCGCCGGCACGATGCCGATCCAGAAGCACGCGCGCCAGGCGAGCCCTTCGGGCAGGAGGGCGAAGAAGGCCCAGTAGAGGATCGCGGCCGCGGCCCAGCCGAACGACCAGCTGCTCTGCACCGTGCCCACGGCCTTGGCGCGATGCTGGGGCGAGCGGATCGTCTCGGCCATCATGATCGTGACGACCGACCATTCGCCGCCGAAGCCGAAGCCCTGCAGCGTGCGCGTGGCGAGCAACTGCCAGAACGAGTTCGTGAAGCCGGAGAGGCAGGTGAAGACCGCGAAGGTTGCGATGGTCCACTGCAGCACGCGCACCCGGCCGTAGCGGTCGGCCAGCACGCCGGCGACCCAGCCGCCGATCGCCGAGGAAATCAGCGAACTGGTGGCGATCATCCCGGCTTCGCCCTTGCTCATGCCCCAGGTGGTGATCAGCGTGGGGATCAGGAACGAGTAGATCATGAAGTCGAACGCGTCGACGGCATAGCCGCCGAAGCCGGCGTAGAGCGTGCGGCGCTCGCGCGCGCTCAGCTCCGTGAACCAGTGGAACGATCCCATCGCGTGTCTTCCCCCGTTGTTGCCCTGCCATGACCGGCGGCGCCGTGTGCGGCGTGAATGCTGGAGCGGGGCTATTTTAAGGGGTGATCGGGGGTGCAGGCGAGGGCGGCGAAATAGAGGGGTGCGCTTCGTGCGTGCGCCGGGGTTCCGTTGGGTTCCGCCGGATTCGATAGCAAGCGAACGAACCAGCGAACGAACCAGCGGAAAAACCTCGTGCGGCGCGGCCGTGCGATGCCGCAAAACTCGCCCGGGCGGCCTAGCCCAGTGTGAGTCCGCCGTCGATGTGGATCACCTGGCCGGTGATGTGGCGGGCGGCGCGGGAGAGCAAAAAGGCGATGAGTTCGGCGATATCGGCGGGTTCGGCCACGTGGCCCAGCGGCGTTTCCTCGGCCGCGCGGGCCCACGCGGGGGCATTCGCGGGCGTCGGGCCCTGATCCTTGCGCGTATAGCCCGGCGCCACGCAGTTCACCGTGACGCCGTGCGGCGCGAGTTCCGCCGCCGCGGTTTTGGCGAGCGATTCGAGTGCCGCCTTGGCGGCGGCGGTGGCGGCGAACGGTGCGTCGGCGCGGTAGCGGTGCGCAACGAACGAGCTGAGCGCCACGACGCGGCCGCACGCCGAAGCGGCGAGCGCCGCCTGGGCGCCGCGCACGAGGGCCGCGAAGGCCGCCGGCATGGCGGCGAAGGAGGCATCGAGCGCCGCGGCGTCGAGCGATGCGAGCGTCTGGCGCTGCGCGTGGCCTGCGTTGGCGACCAACTGGTCGAGCGCGCCGAAGCGCGCCAGCGTGGTTTCGACGACGCGGCGCGCCGCGCCCGGTTCGGCGAGATCGGCGCAGACGGTCGCGCACGTCGCACCCTGGCCCGCGCACGCCGCGGCGACCGCGGCAAGACGCGCCTGCGCCGCTTCGTCGGCGCCGCGCGCATGCAGCATGAGCGCGACGCCCGGCGCGGCAAGCCGCCGGGCGAGCGCAGCGCCGATACCCGCGCCCGCGCCGGTGATCAGGACGACCCGTTCGTGCGCGCCCGTGCTCATGCGGCGATGCGCTCTTCGGGCATGCGCTCGATCTCGAGCGTTTCGTCGTGGAACGCCGCGAGCGACTCGCGATGCGCCACGCTCACGATGGCCGCCTTCGGCAGGCGCTCGTTGAAGAGCTTGTAGAGACGGCCTTCGTTGTCGGAGTCGAGGGCGCTCGTCGCTTCGTCGAGGAACAGGTAGTCGGGCTTGTGCAGCAGCACGCGTGCGCCCGCAAGCCGTTGCTGCTCGCCCGGCGAGAGCACGCGCGTCCAGTGCGCCGCTTCGTCGAGGCGATCGGCGTAGTCTTCGAGCCGGCACGCGCGCAGGGCTTCGCGGCACTCCTCGTCGCTGTAGTCGGTGGCGGGCGACGGGTAGGTGAGCGCGGCCTTGAGCGTGCCGATCGGCAGGTAGCTTTGCTGCGGAATGAACATCATGCGCGCATCGACGGGGGCGTCGATCGAGCCTTCGCCGAACGGCCAGAGGCCCGCGAGCGCGCGCATCAGCGTGCTCTTGCCGGCGCCCGACGGGCCGCGCACGAGCCAGCGCGAGCCGGGCTTGATGGCGATGTCGCGCACTTCGGAAAGCGGCAGGCCGTTGGGCAGGGACAGCTTCAGATGTTCGGTGGACAGCGCGTTGGCATCGACATAGTGCAGGTTGATGCCGCCGTGTTCGGTGGCGGGCGAAACGGTTTCCTTCAGGCGCGGCGAGTGAACCACGCGCACGAATTCGCGCAGACGGTTGACGGTGGCGCGCCATTCGACGAGGGTCGAGTAACTGTTCATGAACCAGGAGAACGAATCGCTCACGGTGCCGAACGCCCCGGCGATCTTCATCAGCACGCCGAACGAGAAGGCGCCCGCAAAGTAGCGCGGCGCCGCGACGACGAGCGGGAAGATGATGGCAATCTGGCCGTAAAAGCTCAGCACGAAGGTGAGGCGCTTCGTGTACTTCATCACGCGCCACCAGTTTTCGCGAATGTGCTCGAAGAGCCCCTGCGCATTGCTGCGCTCGGTGTCCATGCCGTCGTAAAAGGCAATCTGCTCGGCGTTTTCGCGCAGGCGGATGAGGCCGAAGCGGAAGTCCGCCTCGACTTTCTGTTGCTGATAGTTGATCGACACGAGCGGATGGCCGGCCTTCTGCGTCACGAAGGAGCCGAACACGGCGTAGAGCAGGGCGGCCCAGACCATGTAGCCCGGAATCGAGATGGGCGTGCCGCCCAGCGAGAACGTGAGCGCGCCCGCCAGCGACCAGAGGATCGTGATGAACGAAATCAGCGTGACGACCGTCGAGAGCAGGTCGAGCGTGAGCGCGAGGGTCGTGTTGGCGAATGATTGCAGGTCGTCGCTGATCCGCTGGTCGGGGTTGTCGGCCAGACGATCGCGCTCGATACGGTAGAACGCGCCCTGGTCGAGCCACTCGTTCAGAAAGCGCGTCGTGAGCCATTGACGCCACCGGAAGCCCAGCATCTGGCGCAGATAGCGCCCGTACACCGCGAGGATGATGAACGCGAACGCGAGTACGGTGAAGATCATCAGCAGATGCGGGAAACGCTTGACGTCCTTGCTCTGCAGCGCGTCGTAGAAGTCGCCGTTCCAGCTGTTGAACCGGACGTTGATCCACACCACGGTCAGATTGATGACGATGATCGTGGCAAGGAGGCCCCAGGCGACCCAGCGTTCCTCGGATACCCAGTAGGGTTTGATCAGGCTCCAGGCCGAGATCTTTTCAGGCTGATCCGGCGTGGCGCGGGGAGAAAGGTTGGTCATGTGCGTCCCGATGTTGGCCCGGCTCCGGAGCCGGAAAAAAGCAAAGCGTGCGGCGCGGCACGATGGTGCTGCGATTTTGTGGCCGACCGCTTAAGCGGGGCTTAACAGGGGTTGTGTCGAGGTTGGGTTTTGCGGCCCATTGTCTCACCGCAGCCGGCCGGCGGACGGCCCGCAAGCGTTCCGGGCATTGTGCCAGAGCGCGCGCGGCGCCCGCCAAACGGGACGCTCCGGATGGCCGTGCGTTTGACGGGCGCCGGGGCCGCGACGGGAACCCGGCGGGCGCGCCCGCGCGGCCCGGGAGGGCCGCGCCGCCGGGGTTTGCGGGCGCCGGGCCTTTTGTGGTCTAATGACTGCTGACGAAACAGGGGTGCTTCGCCGGCATGCCGTGCATGTCGCCGTGAGGCTGAGAGAGACCCTTCGCACCCGATCCGGGTAATACCGGCGCGGGAAGTTTCCGGAAAGTCTTGCTGGATCCATTTCCAGTTTCCCGCCGGGCAAGCGTGCATGGGAGCCGTGTTCCATCGCCCCACGCGCCTGTCCGGCCGGCCTTGCCAGCCGGTTTCGTCCTTGGGTACGTCTGCTGTTGCCGTACGGAAAGGATACGATGACCGCCTATTCCTCAGTTTATTTAGCCCGCGCGTTTGTCCGGGCTTCTGTCTGCACATCTGCCGGCGTTGCTGCGCGCTTCGTTGCTCGCGCAAGCTTCGGCGCGACGCTCAGGCGCGCGTTCGCTCGCAGCGGGGTGCCATCATGAGCGGCACGCGCGCCACGGCTGCCATGCCCGATTTCGCCGTGCTCGGCGGCGGCCTTTCCGGGCGCCTCGTCGCGTGGCGTCTTGCCGGCGCGGGGCATCGCGTCGCGCTCTACGAGCGCGGCGGCCCTGAAGGCGCCGATGCTGCCGCATGGGTGGCCGCCGCGATGCTCGCGCCGCTTGCCGAAGCCGCCGTGGCCGAACTGCTCATCACCGAACTCGGCGTCGCGTCGCTGCAAACGTGGCCGCAGATACTCGCGGCACTGCCCGAGCCCGTGTTCTTCCAGCACAACGGCACGCTCGTGGTCTGGCATCACGCCGATCGCACCGAGGCGCCGCTCTTCGAACGCCGCGTGCGCGCGAACGCGCCGCAGTGGCTGGCGGAAGAGGGCTTCGTCGCGCTCGCGGGCAACGAGCTCGACGCGGCGGAGCCGGCGCTCGCCGGGCGCTTCGCGCGCGGCTGGCTGCTGCCCGGCGAAGGCCAGCTCGATAACCGCCAGGTGCTGCACGCGCTGGCGGCGGGCCTCGCGCAGCGGGGCGTCGAAACGCACTGGCACACGCCGGTAGACGATGCCGATCTGCCGCCCGCGCGCGTGACGATCGATTGCCGTGGCCTCGGCGCCAAGCCCGCCCTGCCCGCACTGCGCGGCATCCGCGGCGAAGTGGCGCGCGTGCACGCACCCGGCATCGGGCTCACGCGGCCCGTGCGCCTCTTGCATCCGCGCTACCCGCTCTATATCGCGCCCAAGCAGAACGACCTCTACGTGATCGGCGCGACCGAGATCGAGGGCGAGGACATGTCGCCGGTGAGCGTGCGCTCCGCGCTCGAACTGCTGAGCGCGGCGTTTGCCGTGCATCCGGCTTTCGGCGAGGCGCGCATTCTCGAACTCAATTCGCAATGCCGCCCCACGCTCCCCGATCATCGCCCGGCGTTGATCTGGGACGGCGCACGGACTTTGCGCGTGAACGGCCTGTACCGGCACGGCTTCATGATTGCGCCCGCCGTGGCCGACGAAGCGGTGCGCTGCGGGCAGGCGCTGCTCGACGGCGGCGTCGCCGACCGGGACGCCTTCGAAGCCTGGCGCCACGGCTCGCGCTGGAGCGCGATGCTGCACGACGGCGCCGCTCACTGCGAACGTGAAGCACTGAACGCGAAGTAAACAGAATCGATATGGACATACAGATCAACCAGAAACCGCTCGCACTGCCCGAAGGGGCGACCGTTGCCGACGCGCTGGCCGCGTTCGGCGCGCGTCCGCCCTATGCCGTCGCGCTGAACGGCGACTTCGTCGCGCGCGCCCAGCACGTCGCGCGCACGCTTCACGCGGGCGACCGCCTCGACGTCGTGAGTCCGGTGGCCGGCGGCTAAGCCGCGCGCCACTGCGAGCCCGACCCGAAACCGCCAGGGATTTCATCGCCATGACTACCTCTTCCTCCGCCGACGCGCTCACGCTCTACGGCGAAACCTTCGCGAGCCGCGTGCTGCTCGGCACGTCGCGCTACCCGTCGCTGCAGTCGCTCTCCGATTCGATCGATGCGGGGCGCCCCGGCATGATCACCGTCGCGCTGCGCCGCCAGATGAACGAAGGCACCGCCGAGGCGGGTTTCTTCGACCTGCTCAAGCGCCACGGCGTGCCGCTCCTGCCGAACACGGCGGGCTGCCTCACCGTGAACGAAGCCGTGACGACGGCCCACATGGCGCGCGAGGTGTTCGAAACCGACTGGATCAAGCTCGAACTGATCGGCGACGACTACACGCTGCAGCCGGACCCGGTCGGCCTGATCGAGGCCGCCTCGCGTCTCGTGAAGGACGGCTTCAAGGTGCTGCCGTATTGCACCGAGGACCTCGTGATCGGCCGGCGTCTGCTCGACGCGGGCTGCGAGGCGCTGATGCCGTGGGGCGCGCCGATCGGCACCGGCAAGGGCGTGATCAATCCGTACGGCCTGCGCGTGCTGCGCGAGCGGCTGCCCGACGTGCCGCTGATCGTCGACGCGGGCCTCGGCCTGCCGTCGCACGCCGCGCAGGTGATGGAGTGGGGCTTCGACGGCGTGCTGCTCAACACGGCGGTCGCGCAGGCCACGCATCCCGACGCGATGGCGCGCGCGTTCGCGCTGGGCGTGGAGGCGGGCCGCGCCGCGTATCTCGCCGGGCCGATGGCCGAGCGCGAAGCGGCGGTGGCGAG
Organism: Paraburkholderia ferrariae NBRC 106233; assembly: GCF_000685035.1. GTDB lineage: Bacteria > Pseudomonadota > Gammaproteobacteria > Burkholderiales > Burkholderiaceae > Paraburkholderia > Paraburkholderia ferrariae. The sequence continues at coordinate 98,103 of NZ_BAYB01000028.1, read as the reverse complement.
CACGCCGGTCGTGGGCATGCCGTTCTGGCACCAGGATGGAGGCAAATGATGACCGAAACGCTGCGACTGCAAGACCGCGAACTGTTCTGGCCGCCGGCCGACGAACTCACGGCCACGGCGGAGCGCATTCGCGCGCGCCTCGGCGACTGGCCGCCCACGCATGCGCCGTGGCGCATCTGCCTCACCGCGCCGGACACGCCGAACGGCGGCGACCTGATTGTCGCGACCGACGCGGCACCGCATCTGCCGGACATCGCGCGCTGGATGACGGCGGGCGCGGGCGTGATCGAAGCGGCCGCGGACGATGCGAACGCGGGCCGCCTTGCCCGTGTAACGCTGCATCTGGGCGGCGAGCGCTACGCACTGGAAGGCGAGCTGGCCGAGGACTGGGTGCCGGCGCTGGCGGCCTTCCTCGACTGCGGATTCGATCCGCACGACGCGCTAGCGCTGGCGCTCGCGTGGCGCGACGGCGACGAGGCCCGTGACGACGCGTGGCCCGTGGATATCGCGCGCTTTCCGCGCGTGCTGGGCTTGCCCGCCGCGCCGGCGCAGCCGTTTGCTTCGTGCCCGGCGAAGCTCGGCCTCTACCCGGTGCTGCCGACGGCCGACTGGGTGGAGCGCGTGCTCGACTACGGCGCGCAAACCGTGCAGTTGCGCAGCAAGCAGCCGAAATCGCCGCAACTCGTGCACGAAATCGAGCGCTGCGTTGCGGCCGGTCGCCGGCACGGCGACGCCCGCGTGTTCATCAACGACCACTGGCAGGAAGCGCTGGCCGCGGGCGCGTACGGCGTGCACCTCGGCCAGGAGGACCTGCGCGAAGCGGATCTCGGCGCGCTGGCGGCGGCAGGCGTGCGGCTCGGCCTTTCGACGCACGGCTACTTCGAGATGCTGACGGCGCTGCACTTCCGCCCGAGCTACGTCGCGCTCGGCGCGGTTTTTCCCACCACGACCAAGGCCATGCCGACGGCGCCGCAGGGGCTGCGTCGCCTCGCGCGCTATGTGAAGCTGCTGGAGGGCGTGGTGCCGCTGGTGGCGATCGGCGGCATCGACGGCGCGGTGCTGCCGCAGGTGCTCGCAACGGGGGTGGGCTGCGCGGCCGTCGTGCGCGCGGTGACCGAGGCGGCCGATCCGGCTGGCGCGGTTGCTGCATTGCGCAACGCGTTTACGCAATAATGGCCCGCCGGTGGGACGCCGGGCGCAGCGCGCCCAGGTCCCGCCGGGGTGGCCGGTTGGCGTCTCTTACCGGTCGGAATTCGGGATAGGGCGCGTCACGGCAGCTTTTTCATGATGGCCCTATAATCCCGCCTTCGTGTAAATAGACTGTCAGCCTACGTGCCATCATCTTCTGAGACCCTGCTGGAGCTGCGCGACGTCGATTTCGGCTATGGAGATCGGCTCGTCCTGTCCGGCCTGAACATGCGCTTCGGGCGCGGTCAGGTCGTGGCGGTCATGGGCGGCTCGGGCGGCGGCAAAACCACGGTGCTGCGCCTGATCGGCGGGCTCGTGCGCGCCCAGCGCGGCCAGGTGCTGTTTCATGGCGAGGATATCGGCGCGCAGTCGCGCGAAGGCCTCTACGCGCTGCGCCGCAAGATGGGCATGCTGTTCCAGTTCGGCGCGCTGTTCACCGACATGTCCGTGTTCGAGAACGTGGCCTTCGCGCTGCGCGAGCACACCGACCTGCCCGAAGAACTGATCCGCGATCTCGTGCTGATGAAGCTCAACGCGGTCGGCCTGCGCGGCGCGCGCGAACTTGCGCCTTCGGAAATCTCGGGCGGCATGGCTCGCCGCGTGGCGCTCGCGCGCGCCATCGCGCTCGACCCCGAACTCATGATGTACGACGAGCCGTTCGCAGGCCTCGACCCGATCTCGCTCGGCATCACGGCAAACCTCATCCGCACGCTCAACGACGCACTCGGCGCGACCTCGATCCTCGTCACGCACGACGTGCCGGAGTCGTTCGCGATTGCCGACTACGTGTACTTCCTCGCCAACGGCGGCGTGCACGCCCAGGGCACGCCGGCCGAGCTGCGCGCTTCCACGGACCCCACGGTGCGCCAGTTCATCGACGGCGCGCCGGACGGCCCGTTCCGTTTCCACTACCCGGCGAACGAGTCGCTCGCCGCGGACTTCGGCATCGGCGGAGGCCGCTCATGATCGGCGCCATCAGTTCGCTCGGGCGCGCGGTGCTCGACCAGATCGCGCGCGCCGGCCATGCGGCGCGCTTCTTCGTGCGCCTCGTGGTCGAATTCTTTCCGCTTTTGCGGCGCCCGCGGCTTGTCACGAAGCAGATCCACTTCGTCGGTAATTATTCGCTGTTGATCATTGCCGTTTCGGGGCTCTTCGTGGGCTTCGTGCTCGGCCTGCAGGGCTACTACACGCTCAACCGCTACGGCTCCGAGCAGGCGCTGGGGCTGCTGGTGGCGCTCTCGCTCGTACGCGAGCTCGGGCCGGTCGTCACGGCGCTGCTCTTCGCGGGCCGCGCCGGCACGTCGCTCACGGCCGAAATCGGCCTGATGAAGGCCGGCGAGCAGCTTACCGCCATGGAAATGATGGCCGTCGATCCCGTGCGCATCGTGGTCGCGCCGCGCATGTGGGCAGGCGTGATCGCCATGCCGATCCTCGCGGCGATCTTCAGCGCGGTCGGCATACTGGGCGGCTACGTGGTGGGCGTGCTGCTGATCGGCGTCGATGCGGGCGCGTTCTGGTCGCAGATGCAAGGCGGCGTGGACGTCTGGACCGACGTGGGCAACGGCGTGATCAAGAGCATCGTGTTCGGTTTCGCCGTGACGTTCACCGCGCTCTACCAGGGCTACGAAGCCAAGCCGACGCCCGAGGGCGTTTCGCGTGCGACCACCAAGACGGTCGTGTACGCGTCGCTCGCGGTGCTGGGCCTCGACTTCCTGCTTACCGCACTGATGTTTAGCTAAGCCGCGCCGGGCGCGTGCCGCGCTGGGCGGCGCGCGCCGCGGCCCGCAGCAGACGGCCGGCACCGGATGCCGCCGCAACGGATTCTGATGGGATGACGATGAAAAAGAATGCTCTCGACTTCTGGGTCGGCCTGTTCGTGGTGCTGGGCTTTATTGCGCTGCTGTTTCTCGCGCTGAAGGCCGGCAACATGAGCTCGCTGTCGTTCCAGTCCACCTACCCGGTGAAGCTCAGGTTCGACAATATCGGCGGCCTCAAGCCGCGCGCGCCCGTGAAGAGCGCGGGCGTGACGGTGGGCCGCGTGGCCTCGATCGGCTTCGATACGAACACCTACCAGGCGCTGGTCACGATCAATATCGACCAGCAGTACCAGTTTCCGAAGGATACGTCCGCGAAGATCCTGACCTCGGGGCTGCTCGGCGAGCAGTACATCGGTCTGGAGCCGGGCGGCGACACCGAAATGCTCAAGGCGGGCGACACCATTTCGATGACGCAATCGGCGATCGTGCTCGAGAATCTGATCAGCCAGTTCCTTTACAGCAAGGCGGCGGATTCGGGGGCTGCGAAACCGGCGGCCGGCAGCGGCACGGCCCCGGCGCCCGCAGAAGCGGGCTCGGGCGCGGCAGGCAAATAAGGAGAACAACAATGTTCACGATGCGCATGCGCGCGGCCGCGATCGGTGTGGCGGCGTTTGCTCTCGCGGGGTGCTCGACGGTACAGACGCCGTCGAAGGACGACCCGTGGGAGGGCCTCAACCGCACGATGTTCACCTTCAACGACAAGGTGGACCAGTACGCACTGAAGCCGGTGGCCCAGGGCTACGTGAAGGTGACGCCGCAGCCGGTGCGCGACAGCGTCACGAACTTCTTCTCGAACATCGGCGACGTCTACAACGCGGCGAACAACATCCTGCAGTTGAAGATCGCCGACGGTGTCGAGGACATCATGCGGATCGTGATCAACACGGTCTTCGGGGTCGGTGGCCTGTTCGACGTGGCGACGCTCGCGAAGCTGCCCAAGCACAACCAGGATCTGGGCCTCACGCTCGGCCATTACGGCGTGCCGGCCGGCCCGTACCTCGTGCTGCCGCTGTTCGGCCCGAGCACGGTGCGCGACGCCGTGGGCACGGCGGGCAACTACTTCATCAACCCGCTCACCTATGTCGATCCGGCGGCGCTCAGCTGGGGGCTCTACGGCCTGAACGTGGTCAGCACGCGGGCGAACCTGCTCGGCGCGAGCGACATTCTCGAGGGCGCCGCCATCGACAAGTACTCGTTCGTGCGCAACGGCTACCTGCAGCGCCGCCGCTATCAGCTTTCCGACGGCAAGGGCGACGCATCGTCGAATCTGCCCGACTACGGCGAAGGTGCGCCGCCGCCGAAGTACGAGGATGTCGATCAGGGCGCGGCGCCGGCCACGGCAGCTTCGGGAACGCCCGCTGCGGCGGGTCTTGCTCCGGCGCCGCTCGTCGGCCCGACGGGGGCCGTTGCGCCGGCCGGCGCTTCGGATACGACCGTGCCGGCCGACCAGATGGTGCCGCCCGCGCGCGTGGGCTATCCGTCGCTGCTGCGCCTGCGTTGAGGCGGCTGTTCGGGTCTTTTCGCGCATAGATCAGACAAAAAGCACTGCAACTGGCCGGCGTAACAACCAGAAACGCTTGTCGCAGAATCTTTGCGGTTCTTGGGTGGAGCCTCACGGAACTCGCGTGATATCGTTGGCTCCAACGGGGCGCTTCCTCCCCATTACGCAGGACGAGATATGAAAAAATTCTTTCTGTTTCCGCTTTTCGCCATGTTTTTTGCGATGACGGGCGTCGCCTCGGCGCAGACCGTGGACACCAGCGACCCGGACGCGATGGTCAAGTCCATCACCCAGCAGGTGATGGACCAGATCCGCGGCGACAAGTCGATCCAGGCGGGCGATCTCGACAAGATCACCCAGCTCGTGAACGAGAAGATCCTGCCGTACACGGACTTCCGCCGCACGACGCAACTCGCGATGGGCCGCAACTGGCGCACGGCCACGCCGGATCAGCAGGCGAAGGTCATCGAGCAGTTCAAGATGCTCCTGATCCGCACGTACGCGGGCGCGCTCGCCCAGGTGCGCGACCAGCAGATCCAGTACAAGCCGTTCCGCGCGAACCCGGACGACACCGATGTCGTCGTGCGCTCGACCGTCATGAACAACGGCCAGCCGATCGAGCTCGACTACCGCCTGTACAAGACGCCGCAAGGCTGGCGCGTGTATGACATCAACGTGCTCGGCGCGTGGCTGATCCAGGCATACCAGCAGCAGTTCCAGGAAAAGATCCAGCAAGGCGGCGTGGACGGCCTGATCCAGTTCCTCACGCAACGCAACCAGCAGCTCGCCGCGGGCAAGACCTCGTGAGCACACGCTTCGATACCGGCGCCACGCTGACCCTCGAGAGCGCGAAAGCCGCGCTCTCGGCGGGTCTCGCCCGGATTGCGCAGGGCGCGAGTGCCGTGGACTGCGCGCCGCTCACGCATTTCGATTCCTCGGCGCTCGCCGTGCTGATCGCATGGCAGCGCGCCGCGCGCGAGCGCGGCGCCACGCTCGACGTCCTCAACCTGCCCGCCAAGCTCGCGAGTCTCGCGCACGCCTACGGCGTCGATTCGCTCCTCCACGAGCGACATTGACGCGCAGCGGGCCATCGGCCCGTTGCCTTCCCCCTCTTCGGGCCAGGTCGGGCCTTCCGACTTTGCCCTATAATCAACCGTTTTTTGGGCATTGCCACCGGATTCTCGGCGGCCGGACGGCGCCACGAGCTGTCCCCCAATTCCCGGTCTCCCCGCAGCATTGATGCACTTACACAGCCGCACCGCCATGAGACGGGCGGCGCTCGAGTCATGCCAGCCATAGAAATCCGTAACGTCAAGAAGCGCTACAAAGAGCTGCAGGCGCTCAAGGGCGTCAGCTTCACGGTCGAAGAGGGCGAATTCTTCGGGCTGCTCGGTCCGAATGGCGCGGGCAAGACGACGCTCATCAGCATCCTGGCGGGCCTCGCGCGTGCCGACGAAGGGTCGATCGCCGTGCGCGGCCACGACGTCGTCGAGGACTACCGCAACGCGCGCCGCAGTCTCGGCGTCGTGCCCCAGGAACTCGTATTCGACCCGTTCTTCACGGTGCGCGAGACGCTGCGCATCCAGTCCGGCTATTTCGGCCTGCGCAACAACGACGCGTGGATCGACGAGGTGATGGCGAACCTCGACCTCACCGAAAAGGCCGACGTCAACATGCGTGCGCTCTCGGGCGGCATGAAGCGCCGCGTGCTGGTCGCGCAGGCGCTCGTGCATCGTCCGCCCGTGATCGTGCTCGACGAGCCGACCGCCGGCGTCGACGTCGAACTGCGCCAGACGCTCTGGAAGTTCATCGCGCGCCTGAACCGCGAAGGCCACACGATCGTGCTGACCACGCACTATCTCGAAGAGGCCGAAGCGCTGTGCGACCGCATCGCCATGCTGCGCCGCGGCGAGGTGGTGGCGCTCGAGCGCACGAGCGCGCTCCTGCAGCGCTTCGCCGGCACGCAGCTTTTCCTGCGTTTCTCCGAAGGCGTGCTGCCCGCCGAGCTGCGCGCGCTTGAAGTCGATCCGTCGAATGCCGACGTGCACCAGCATCTGCTGCGCCTCGCGAATTACGACGAGGTCGAGCGCATTCTCGCGCTGTGCCGCGCGAACGGCTGCCGGCTAGAGGAAATCGAGGTCCGCAAGGCCGATCTGGAGGATGTTTTCGTGCAGGTGATGAGCGCGCCGGAAGTGATCGAGGGGCTGGCATGAGCGGGTTCCGCACGCTGTTCTACAAGGAAGTCCTGCGCTTCTGGAAGGTGGCTTTCCAGACCGTGCTCGCGCCCGTCATCACCGCGCTGCTTTATCTGACGATTTTCGGCCACGCGCTGCGCGGCCACGTGCAGGTGTATCCGGGCGTGGAGTACACGAGCTTCCTGATCCCCGGCCTCGTGATGATGAGCGTGCTGCAGAACGCGTTCGCGAACAGCTCGTCGTCGCTGATCCAGTCGAAGATCACCGGCAATCTGGTGTTCGTTCTGCTGCCGCCGCTCGCCGCCTGGGAGATGTTCGGCGCTTACGTGCTCGCCTCCATCGTGCGCGGGCTCGCGGTCGGCGCGGGCGTGTTCGTCGTGACGATCTGGTTCATTCCGGTGAGCTTCGCGGCGCCGTTCTATATCGTGGCCTTCGCGGTGCTCGGCTCGGCCATTCTCGGCACGCTCGGCCTCATCGCCGGCATCTGGGCCGAGAAGTTCGACCAGCTCGCCGCGTTCCAGAACTTCCTCATCATGCCGCTCACGTTCCTCTCGGGCGTGTTCTATTCGACCCATACGCTGCCGCCCGTGTGGCGCGAAGTGTCGCGGCTCAACCCGTTTTTCTACATGATCGACGGCTTTCGCTACGGTTTCTTCGGTTTGTCCGACGTGAATCCGTTCGCGAGCCTCTCGATCGTTTTCGTCTTTTTCGTGGCGCTCGCCGCGCTCGCGATGCGTCTGCTCGCGACCGGCTACAAGCTGCGCCACTAAGCAGGACAGGAGCTTCTCACCATGTTGCCGACTCCGGAACAGGTCAAGCAGTACATCGGCGCAGGGCTCGCGTGCGAGCACCTCGAAGTGGAAGGCGACGGCCAGCACTTCTTCGCGACCATCGTCTCGTCGTCGTTCGAAGGCAAACGTCTGATCCAGCGCCATCAACTGGTCTACGCCGCGCTCGGCGACCGCATGCGCGAGGAGATCCACGCGCTCAGCATGAAGACGCTCACGCCCGCCGAATGGCAGAACGCATAATCCGGAATATCAGTGCGAATCACCCAGGACAAAGACAGCGCCGCCAGTGGCGCCACCGCTGAAGCGAAGACCGCGGCGCCGCAGGCAGGCCGTACCGATCAGGAAACCTCAGGCATGGACAAACTCGTCATCGTCGGCGGGCAGAAGCTCGCGGGGGAAGTGGCCGTTTCCGGCGCGAAGAATGCGGCGCTGCCCATTCTGTGCGCGGGCCTTCTGAGCGCGGAGCCGGTTCATCTCGAGAACGTGCCCAACCTGCAGGACGTGCGCACCACGCTCAAGCTGCTCAACCAGATGGGCGTGCGTACAGAACAGGCGGGCAGCAGCGTGCAGCTCGACGCTTCGGGCGTGACTCATCTCGTCGCGCCCTACGAACTCGTGAAGACCATGCGCGCTTCGATTCTCGTGCTCGGGCCGCTCGTCGCGCGCTTTGGCGAGGCGAAGGTGTCGCTGCCGGGCGGCTGCGCGATCGGCGCGCGCCCCGTGGACCAGCACATCAAGGGCCTGCAGGCGATGGGCGCCGAGATCACGATCGAGCACGGCTTCATCGAAGCGCGTGCGAAGCGCCTGAAGGGCGCGCGCATCGTCACCGACATGATCACGGTCACCGGCACGGAAAACCTGCTGATGGCCGCCGTGCTCGCCGAGGGCGAAACGGTGATCGAGAACGCTGCGCGCGAGCCCGAAGTGAGCGATCTCGCGCACCTGCTCGTGGCGATGGGGGCGAAGATCGAGGGCATCGGCACCGACCGCCTCGTGATCCAGGGCGTGGATAAGCTGCACGGCGCCACGCACACGGTCATTCCCGACCGCATCGAAGCCGGCACGTTCCTGTGCGCGGTGGCGGCCGCCGGCGGCGACGTCATGCTGCGCCACGTGCGCCCGGGCATTCTGGATGCCGTGGTCGAGAAGCTGCACGAAGCCGGCGTGACGATCGAAGAGGGCGACAACTGGATGCGCGTGCGCATGGACGGCCGCGCGCGCGCCGTGAACGTGCGCACCTCCGAATACCCGGCTTTCCCGACCGACATGCAGGCGCAGTTCATGGCGCTCAACGCGCTGGCGGACGGCACCTCGCAGGTGGTGGAAACGATCTTCGAGAACCGCTTCATGCACGTGCAGGAACTCAACCGCCTCGGCGCGAGCATCACCATCGACGGCAATACGGCGCTGGTGGCGGGCGTCGAGAAGCTTTCGGGCGCGAAGGTCATGGCCACCGACCTGCGCGCGTCGGCGAGCCTCGTGATCGCGGGCCTGTGCGCCGAAGGCGAAACGCTGATCGACCGCATCTATCACCTCGACCGCGGCTACGACCGCATGGAAGAGAAGCTCACGAAGATCGGCGCGAACGTGAAGCGCATCAAGGGGAACGCAGCATGAGCACCGTCCAGACGCCGGCTGCGGCGGCAGGCGCGCCGCTCACGCTCGCGCTTTCGAAGGGCCGCATTTTCGAGGAGACGATGCCGCTCCTCGCCGCCGCGGGCGTGCAGGTGGCCGAAGATCCGGAGACCTCGCGCAAGCTGATCCTGCCGACCACCGATCCGAACCTGCGCGTGATCATCGTGCGCGCGACCGACGTGCCGACCTACGTGGAATACGGCGCGGCGGACTTCGGCGTGGCGGGCAAGGACGTGCTGCTCGAACACGGCGGCAGCGGCCTGTATCAGCCGATCGACCTCGACATCGCGTGCTGCCGCATGTCGGTGGCCGTGAAGGCGGGCTTCGACTACGCGAACGCGGTGCGCCAGGGCGCGCGCCTGCGCGTCGCCACGAAATACACGGAAACCGCGCGGCAGCATTTCGCGGCGAAGGGCGTGCACGTCGATCTCATCAAGCTCTATGGCTCGATGGAACTGGCGCCGCTCGTGGGCCTCGCCGACGCGATCGTCGATCTCGTCAGCTCGGGCGGCACGCTGCGCGCGAACAATCTGGTCGAGGTGGAGGAGATCATGCCGATCTCGTCGCGCCTCGTCGTGAACCAGGCGGCGCTCAAGCTGAAGCGCGCCGCGCTGCGGCCTTTCATCGACGCGTTCGAACGCGCGTCGCGGCGCGGCGCGGACGTGGCCGGCCAAAGCACGTAAAACACGTAAAGCGCGGGGCAAGACCGGCCGGGACACGGCGTCGTCGGCGCGAGGGGCTTCAAGGCACCGCGCGCACAATCGTTACGGATGGGTATCAGCATGGCTATCACGATTCGCAAACTCGATTCCAGCGTCGGAGGTTTCAAAAAGGCGCTGCACGCGGTGCTCGCGTTCGAGGCGAGCGAAGACGAGGCGATCGAGCGCTCGGTGGCGCAGATTCTTGCCGACGTGAAAGCGCGCGGCGACGCTGCGGTGCTCGAGTACACGAACCGCTTCGACCGGCTTTCGGCGGCGAGCGTCGCGTCGCTCGAGCTGCCGATGAGCGAGCTCGAAGCGGCGCTGGAGAGCCTCCAGCCCAAGCAGCGCGCGGCGCTCGAAGCGGCGGCGGCGCGCGTGCGCGGCTACCACGAGAAGCAGCGCATCGAGTGCGGCTCGCATAGCTGGCAGTACACCGAAGCGGACGGCACGGTGCTCGGCCAGAAAGTCACGCCGCTCGACCGGGTGGGCCTGTACGTGCCGGGCGGCAAGGCGGCGTATCCGTCGTCGGTGCTGATGAACGCGATTCCCGCACGGGTTGCGGGCGTGCGCGAGATCGTCATGGTCGTGCCCACGCCCGACGGCGTGAAGAATCCGCTCGTGCTGGCGGCGGCGCTGCTGGGCGGCGTGGACCGCGTGTTCACGATCGGCGGCGCCCAGGCCGTGGCGGCGCTCGCCTACGGCACCGCGACCATTCCGGCCGTGGACAAGATCTGCGGCCCGGGCAACGCCTACGTGGCCTCGGCCAAGCGCCGCGTGTTCGGCACGGTGGGCATCGACATGATCGCCGGGCCCTCGGAAATCCTCGTCCTGTGCGACGGCACGACCGACCCGCGCTGGGTGGCGATGGACCTGTTCTCGCAGGCCGAGCACGACGAACTTGCGCAGTCGATCCTGCTGTGCCCGGACGCGTCGTTCATCGCGCGCGTGGAGGAGGCCATCGGCGAGCTGCTGCCGACCATGCCGCGTGCCGACGTGATCGCCACGTCGCTCACGAACCGCGGCGCGCTGGTGAAGGTGCGCGACATGGCCGAAGCCTGCGCGATCGCCAACGAGATCGCGCCCGAGCACCTCGAAATCTCGGCGCTGGAGCCGCAGAAGTGGGGCAACGAAATCCGCCACGCGGGCGCGATCTTCCTCGGCCGCTATACGAGCGAGAGCCTCGGCGACTACTGCGCGGGGCCGAATCACGTGCTGCCTACGTCTCGTACCGCACGTTTCTCGTCGCCGCTCGGCGTCTATGATTTCCTCAAGCGCTCGAGCGTCATCGAGGTCAGCGCGGAAGGTGCGCAGACGCTCGGCGAAATCGCCGCGGAACTCGCCTATGGCGAGGGCCTGCAGGCGCATGCGCGCAGCGCCGAATACCGGATGAAGCCGCTCTGAGCCACGCGCTTGCTTCGGCGCGTCCGGCGAAGGCAGGCCGGGCGGGCCGGAGAGGCGCCTGCGCGCCGCCCTTGTTCCGGCATGCCGGGCCGGCGCGCCCCACGGCAAACGAACGACCCACGAGACAGTTGCGATAACCAGCGCGGCTTCGAAGCCGCCCGATAGAGGCCGGTGCGCCTCCCAGGCGCCGCCCATCCGACATGACCACACCACACGATATCCTGCGCCCCGACGTTCTCGCGATGACGAGCTATCCGGTGCCCGAGGCCACCGGCTTCGTGAAGCTCGACGCCATGGAAAACCCGTTCGCGCTGCCGGCCGGCCTCGCGGCGCAACTGGGCGAGCATCTGGCGGGCGTGGCGCTCAACCGCTATCCGGCGCCGCGCCCCGAAGCCCTCATCGCGAAGCTCAAGGCCGTCATGGGCGTGCCGGCCGACTGCGACGTGCTGCTCGGCAACGGCTCGGACGAGATCATCAGCATGATTACGACGGCATGCGCGAAGCCGGGCGCGAAAGTGCTCGCGCCGGTGCCGGGCTTCGTGATGTATGCGATGTCGGCGAAGTTCGCGCAGGTCGCGTTCGTGGACGTGCCGCTGCGCGCCGACTTCGCGCTCGACGCCGACGCCGTGCTCGCGGCCATCGCCGCGCACCGCCCCGCCGTGATCTGGCTCGCCTACCCGAACAACCCCACGGGCACGCTGTTCGACGACGCCGATATCGAGCGCATCATCGCGGCCGCGCAGGCGGCGCAGGGACTCGTGGTGATCGACGAGGCCTACCAGCCGTTCGCGCAAAAAAGCTGGATGCCGCGCGCGGGCGAGTTCGACAACGTGGTGGTGATGCGCACCATGTCGAAGCTCGGACTCGCGGGTATCCGCCTCGGCTATCTGGCCGGGCGCCCCTCGTGGCTCAACGAATTCGACAAGGTGCGCCCGCCGTACAACATCAACGTGCTCACGCAGGCGGCCGCGAATTTCCTGCTCGATCACGTGGATGTGCTCGACGCGCAGGCCGCGCAACTGCGCGCCGAACGTGCCGTGCTGGCGGGCGAAGTGGCGAAACTGCCGGGCGCCGAGGTGTTCGAAAGTGCCGGCAATTTCCTGCTCGTGCGCGTGCCGGATGCGGCCGCGGTGTTCGATACGCTGCTCGCGGCGCGGATGCTGATCAAAAACGTGAGTAAAATGCACCCATTGCTGGCGAATTGTGTTCGCCTGACGGTCGGGACACCCGACGAAAACGCGCAGCTCCTCGCCGCGCTGAAGCTCGTCCTGAAGTGAGCTTCGTTCTCTAACTCTCCTGTCACGGGCTGTTTGAAGGAAATTGCCATGCGCGTCGCGCAAGTCGTTCGCAACACCAGCGAAACGCAAATCCGCGTGAAGATCAATCTGGACGGCACCGGCGAGCAGAAGCTCGCGACCGGCGTGCCGTTTCTCGATCACATGCTCGACCAGATCGCACGACACGGTCTGATCGACCTGGAAATCGAAGCGCATGGCGACACCCATATCGACGACCACCATACGGTGGAAGACGTCGGCATCACGCTCGGCCAGGCCGTGGCGCAGGCGATCGGCGACAAGAAGGGCATCCGCCGCTACGGCCATGCCTACGTGCCGCTCGACGAAGCGCTCTCGCGTGTCGTGATCGACTTCTCGGGCCGTCCGGGCCTCGAGTTCCACGTGCCGTTCACGCGCGCGCGCATCGGCACGTTCGACGTCGATCTGTCGATCGAGTTCTTCCGCGGCTTCGTCAACCACGCGGGCGTGACGCTCCACATCGACAATCTGCGCGGGCTGAACGCCCACCATCAGATGGAAACCGTGTTCAAGGCGTTCGGGCGCGCGCTGCGCCAGGCCGCCGAGCTTGACGAGCGCGCGGCGGGCAAGATTCCGTCCACGAAAGGCAGCCTTTAATCCGCAACTCAACCTGGGCGACGACTGGCGAAACGAGCGACGGCGGGCGTTGCGTTTCCGTGGCACGCCCGGCGGCGCGCCTTTGCGCCGATGTCTGGCCGTTCAGGTGTGAGGATTGGATGACGGGCGTGGGCCGGCGTGGAAAGCGCTCCGCATGGGGCGGCGCCGTTTGAGGCACGTCAGGTGGCTTAAAGCGTGACGACTTAAAGCGAAGTAATGCCAGGAGCAGGGCCTGCGCGGCCCGATTCGAGATGAAGACTTCAATTGCGATTGTGGATTATGGGATGGGCAACCTGCGCTCGGTGGCTCAGGCGCTGAAGCAGGCTGCGCCGGAAGCCGAGGTGGCCATCGTCGAGCGTCCCGAGGCGATCCGCGCGGCCGACCGCGTGGTGCTGCCGGGCCAGGGCGCGATGCCCGACTGCATGCGCTCGCTCGCCGAATCCGGCCTGCAGGACGCCGTGATCGAGGCATCGCGCACCAAGCCGCTGATGGGCGTGTGCGTGGGCGAGCAGATGCTGTTCGACTGGAGCGCCGAAGGCGACACGAAGGGCCTCGGCCTTTTGCCCGGCAAGGTCGTGCGTTTCGAACTGGAAGGCCGGCTGCAGGACGACGGCTCGCGCTTCAAGGTGCCGCAGATGGGCTGGAACCGCGTGCGCCAGGCGCGCTCGCATGCGCTGTGGGACGGCGTGCCCGACGGCAGCTACTTCTACTTTGTGCACAGCTACTATGTCGTGCCCGACGAGGCGGCCCATTCGGTGGGTGAAACGCCGTACGGCGCCGCCTTTACCTCGGCTGTGGCGCGGGATAACATCTTCGCCACCCAATTTCACCCGGAAAAAAGCGCCGCGGCGGGTTTGCGCCTTTATCGCAACTTCGTCCACTGGAACCCGTGACAACCCGTGCGGGCTTCTCGCGACGCCTAGACATCGACCGTTCGGCCAACGTGGCTGCCAGGCCGATCTGCGCAGCCAATCCGCCGAAAGAGTTGTACTAAACTAGCGAAACGGCGTCGGATCGGGCCTTTTTTCCGCCGGTGCCGGCTGTTTTCAACCCCATTCCCAGATAACACCCGATAGCTATGCTGCTGATTCCGGCCATCGATCTCAAAGACGGTCACTGCGTGCGCCTCAAGCAAGGCGATATGGACCAGGCGACGATTTTCTCCCAGGAGCCGGCGGCCATGGCCCGGCACTGGCTCGAGCGGGGCGCGCGGCGTCTGCACCTCGTCGACCTGAACGGCGCGTTCGCAGGCAAGCCGAAGAACGAAGACGCCATCCGCGAGATCATCGCGGAAGTGGGCGACCAGATTCCCGTGCAACTGGGCGGCGGCATTCGCGACCTCGACACCATCGAGCGTTACCTGGATGACGGCCTTTCGTACGTGATCATTGGCACCGCCGCCGTCAAGAATCCGGGCTTCCTTCAGGAAGCGTGCACGGCATTCGGGGGCCACATCATCGTCGGCCTCGACGCGAAGGACGGCAAGGTCGCCACCGACGGCTGGAGCAAGCTCACGGGCCACGAAGTGGTGGATCTCGCGCGCAAGTTCGAGGACTACGGCGTCGAATCGATCATCTACACCGACATCGGCCGCGACGGCATGCTGCAGGGCATCAACATCGAAGCCACGGTGCGCCTTGCCCGTGCGGTGAAGATCCCCATCATCGCGAGCGGCGGGCTGTCGAACATGGCCGACATCGACGCACTTTGCGAAGTGGAAGACGAAGGCATCGAAGGCGTGATCTGCGGCCGCGCGATCTATTCGGGCGACCTGGACTTTTCGCAGGCCCAGACGCGCGCGGACAGCCTGCGCGAATCGGACGACGCCTGACCCCATCGACTCGCAACACCGGCAAGATCATGGCTCTACCCAAACGCATCATCCCCTGTCTTGACGTGACCGCCGGGCGGGTCGTCAAGGGCGTCAATTTCGTCGAACTGCGCGATGCCGGCGACCCCGTCGAAATCGCGCGCCGCTACGACGACCAGGGCGCAGACGAACTCACGTTCCTCGACATCACGGCCACCTCCGACCAGCGCGACCTGATCCTGCCGATCATCGAAGCGGTGGCCTCGCAGGTGTTCATTCCGCTCACGGTGGGCGGCGGCGTGCGCGCCGTGGAGGACGTGCGGCGCCTGCTCAATGCGGGCGCGGACAAGATCAGCATGAATTCGTCTGCGGTAGCGAATCCGCAACTCGTGCGCGCCGCGGCGGACAAATACGGCTCGCAGTGCATTGTCGTCGCCATCGACGCCAAGCGCGTCGCACCTTCCGGCGTAGCGACGCCCGGCGTAGCGACGCCCGGCGCGCCCACGCGCTGGGAAGTGTTCACGCACGGCGGCCGCAAGGCCACGGGCATCGACGCGGTGGAGTGGGCGTGCAAGATGGCCGAACTGGGCGCGGGCGAGATCCTGCTCACGAGCATGGACCGCGACGGCACCAGGAGCGGTTTCGACCTCGATCTCACGCGTGCCGTCTCCGACGCCGTGCCGATTCCCGTGATCGCCTCGGGCGGTGTGGGCGGCCTGCAGGATCTGGCGGACGGCGTCGTGAAGGGCCACGCCGACGCGGTGCTGGCGGCGAGCATTTTCCACTACGGCGAGCACACGGTGGGCGAGGCGAAGCGCTTCATGGCCGATCGGGGTATTTCGGTGAGGTTGTGACGTGACGACGAACGCTATCGAAAAAGCGGCCTGGCTCGACAAGGTCAACTGGGACGCCAACGGTCTCGTACCCGTGATCGCGCAGGAGGCGACCACGGGCGACGTGCTGATGTTCGCGTGGATGAACCGCGAGGCGCTCGCGAAGACGGTCGAAACGGGCCGCGCGGTGTACTTCTCGCGCTCGCGCCAGCGCCTGTGGTTCAAGGGCGAGGAGTCGGGCCACGTGCAGCACGTGCGCGAGATCCGCCTCGACTGCGATGAAGACGTCGTCCTGCTCAAGGTGGAGCAGGTTTCGGGCATCGCGTGCCACACGGGCCGCCACTCGTGCTTTTTCCAGCAATTCGAAGGCACGGTGGAGGAGGGCCGCTGGGTCGCCGTCGATCCCGTGCTGAAAGACCCTGAACACATCTACAAATGACGCAACCCACCCCCCACGACACCTTGCTGCGCCTCGCCGCGGTGATCGACAGCCGCAAGGGCGGCGACCCGGACGCTTCCTACGTCGCGCGCCTGTTCCACAAGGGCGACGACGCGGTGCTCAAGAAGATCGGCGAAGAGGCGACCGAAGTCGTGCTCGCGGCGAAGGACGTGCGCCAGGGCGGCGCGCCGACGGCGCTGGTGGGCGAAGTGGCCGATCTGTGGTTCCACTGCCTCGTGGCGCTGTCGCATTTCGACCTGAGTCCGGCCGACGTGCTGGCCGAGCTGGAGCGCCGCGAAGGTCTTTCGGGGCTCGAGGAAAAAGCGCTGCGCAAGAGCCGCGAGCGCGAGGAAAGCGGCGACTGAGCCGGCGGCCCCGCGGCCTGGCCCGGTTTTCAATGGCAACGCTGCATCTGAACGCGCCGGCTGCCTGCCTCACCGCAGCCGCTGTCGATTCACCCCGCTGTCGATTCACCGCTGTCGATTCACCGCTGTCGATTCACCGATTGGGAGACGCACAGCATGTCCATGCCAGGCGGATATCCGCCTCCTACCGTTCGGGATCCGCTCGAAGCGGATCGTCTGCGCAGCCTGCGCACCTTCACCCACGTGCTCTACGCGCTCTATGCCGTGTACTGGCTCACGGGCGGCGTTTCGGTGCTGATCGCGATCATCCTGAACTACCTCAAGCGCGACGAGGCGCTCGGCACGCCCTACGAGCAGCACTTCACCTGGCAGATCCGCACCTTCTGGCTGGGCCTCGCCGGCCATCTGATCGCGCTGGCTTTCTTCATCGTGCTGATCGGCATTCCCTTGCTGTGGGCTGTCGCAATCTGGACGTTGTACCGTATCATCAAAGGGTGGCTGTACCTGTACGACAACAAGCCGCTTGCCGACCCGCGCGGGTGGCTCTGAACGAGCGCGCCCACTGCCGTCCTTCGCCCGGAGCACCATGAGTCACGACCGCAGCACCTGCCTTTTTTGCAAGATTGCCGACGGCGTCATCCCGAGCACCCGGGTGTACGAAGACGACGAATTTGTCGCCTTCCGCGATATCCGTCCCGCGGCGCAGACGCATGTGCTCGTCATTCCCCGTCGGCATATTTCCACCCTTTCGGATTGCGACGAAAACGACGCGCCGCTGCTTGGTAGAATGTTCGTGCGGGTTGCGCGTCTGGCGAAAGAACTGGGCGTGGCATACACGGGCGGCGACACCGGGTTTCGCACCGTCGTGAACACGGGGCCTGGCGGCGGGCAGGAGGTGTATCACCTGCACGCGCATCTGCTGGCCGGGCCGCGTCCGTGGCATCGCATGGGCTGAATGCCACGCTCGCGCCACACTGCACCGGCACTATTTTCGAGTCGCGTCATTTCCCGCTGCGGGGTGGCGCAAATAAAGCGGCGCGCCCATCGCGCACCGCGGATTGCCTGCCGCGCATGAGGCGCGGCGACGGGGTCAAGGAGAATTGGAATCATGGGTTCGTTGAGCATCTGGCACTGGCTGATCGTTTTGCTGATCGTGGCGCTTGTCTTCGGCACGAAGAAACTGCGCAATATCGGCAGCGACCTGGGCGGCGCCGTGAAGGGTTTCAAGGAAGGCATGCGTGACGGCGAGACGCCCGAAGGCGACGCCCAGAAGCGCGAACTGCCGGCGGCCGGCGGCACGGTCGATGTCGAAGCCAAGGACAAGACCTCGCGTCCGAACGACTACCGCTAAGGCGGCCGGTCGTCCCACCTCAGGCTGACGGAAAGCTCCATCCATGCTCGATCTGGGTCTCACCAAGATGGCGCTGATCGGCGTCGTCGCGCTGGTCGTGCTCGGGCCGGAGCGGTTGCCGCGCGTCGCGCGCACCGCCGGGGCCCTGTTTGGCCGCGCACAGCGCTATATCAACGACGTCAAGGCGGAAGTCACGCGCGAGATCGAACTCGACGAACTGCGCCGCATGAAGACCGACTTCCAGGAAGCGGCGAGCAACGTCGAAAAGACCGTTCAGGACAATCTGCGCAAGCAGGAGACCGAACTCAACGACGCGTGGGCCACCGGCACCTCGGTGTCGCCGAGCATTGCAGGCGGTGCGCCGGGCGTGACGGCGGAGTCGGTTGCCGAGGTGCCCGGCGACACGTCCTCCTGGCGCAGCGTCAACGCGGGCGCGCCGGCCAAACGCAAGAACTGGCGCGTGAAGCAGGCTGCGGCGCCGCTCTGGTACAAGCGCGCCACGCTGCGGCGCACGCGTGTCCAGTCGGGCGCGGCGCGCGTCGCGCAGCACACGCCGGCCAGCCTGCGCCGTCCGGTGCGTTTCTTCTGATGCCCATCTTGCGCACGTCCATCATCAATCGAGGGCCGGTGTGAGCGACCCCCAGCAAAAACAGGATGAAGGTACCGAAGAGACCTTCATCTCCCATCTCGTCGAACTGCGCGACCGCATCATCCGTGCGGGTATCGCGGTCGTTGTCGTGTTTATCGGGCTCGTGTACTGGGCGCCGGACATCTTCCGGCTGCTCGCGCGCCCGCTCATGCAGAACCTGCCGCGCGACGGCAAGATGATCGTCACCGACGTGACCGGTTCGTTCTTCGTGCCGATGAAGGTCACGATGCTGGTCGCGTTCGTGATCGCGCTGCCGGTCGTGCTCTACCAGATCTGGGCCTTCGTGGCACCGGGCCTCTACCAGCATGAGAAGAAGCTCGTGGCACCGCTCGTCGCGAGCAGCTACACGCTCTTTCTGTGCGGCATGGCGTTCGCCTACTTCGTCGTGTTTCCGACCATCTTCCGCGTCATGGCGCACTACAACGCGCCGCTGGGCGCGGAGATGACGACCGATATCGACAATTACCTGAGCTTCGTGCTCACCATGTTCCTTGCGTTCGGCGTGACCTTCGAGGTGCCGATCGTCGTCGTGCTGCTGGTGCGCATGAACCTGCTCACGGTGAAGAAGCTCAAGGAAATCCGTCCGTACGTGATCGTCGGCGCGTTCATTGTCGCGGCCGTCGTGACGCCGCCGGACGTGTTCTCGCAGCTTATCCTCGCGTTGCCGCTGATCGTGCTTTATGAGGCCGGGATCATTGCCGCGCGTATTTTCGTCGGCACCGGCGAGAAAGCCGCAGACGAAAGCCAGGCGGCCAGCAGCTAGGGGCCAGTAGTTAGGGGCCAGTCGCTAGAGCCAGTGCGCCGCCGCCGATCTCAGGCTCTGGGGTGGCCCAGGCGGCCATCCGATTCGAGCAGCAGGCCACGCCAGTAAAAAAGGCCGCGAACGGTGAGTTCGCGGCCTTTGTCTTTTGCGGGCTTGGTGCCCGAAGCCTGAGGCGATCAGCCGCCGTTGTCGTCGTCCTCGCCGTCTTCCTGCTCCGGCTGCTTGGGCGGCGGCGGCCGCTTGCCGATCAGCACGTCCAGATCCATGTCCTTGTTCTTGCGCACGAGATGAATCCTGGCGTCCGTGCCGGGCTTGATCTGCGCGATCACGTTCAGAAGCCGCGTCGTATCGGTGATTTCCTCGCCGTTTACGGAAAGCAGAATGTCGCCCGGCTTGATGCCGGCCTTGTCGGCGGGGCCGCCCTGCAGCACGCCTGCCACGATCGCGCCCGACTTCTGGTTCAGTCCGAACGATTCGGCGATCTCGGGCGTCACGTCCTGCGGCTCCACGCCGATCCACCCGCGCGTGACCGAGCCGGTGGTGATGATGCTCTCCAGCACGCTGCGCGCCGTGGACACCGGAATCGCGAAGCCGATCCCGAGCGAGCCGCCCGAGCGCGAATAGATGGCCGTGTTGATGCCGAGCAGGTTGCCGTTCACGTCCACGAGCGCGCCGCCGGAATTGCCGGGGTTGATGGGCGCATCGGTCTGGATGAAATTCTCGAAGGTGTTGATGCCGAGGTGATTGCGCCCGAGCGCGCTGATGATGCCCATCGTGACCGTCTGGCCCACGCCGAACGGGTTGCCGATGGCGAGCACCACGTCGCCCACGCGTGCCTGGTCCATGCGGCCGAGCGTGATGGTGGGCAGGTTCGGCAGGTTGATCTTGAGCACCGCAAGGTCGGTTTCCGGATCGATGCCGATGACCTTTGCGTTGGTCGTGCGGCCGTCCGAGAGCGCGATTTCGATCTGATCGGCGCCGTCGATCACGTGCTGGTTCGTTAGAATGTAACCGTCCGGACTGACAATGACGCCCGAGCCGAGATTGGCGGCCGGCTGTTCCTGCTGCTTGCGGTTGTTGTTCTGATTGCCGAAGAAGTAGCGAAATAGCGGGTCGTTCTGGCGCGGATCGGGCGGAAGCGATCCGTCCTTGCTCGAAAACACGTTGACGACCGCGGGCATGGCCTTCTGGGCCGCATCCGCATAGGAGCCCTGCGCCGTGCCGCCGCCGAGGCCGGGCGCCACCTCCCGCAGAGCCACGATCGGTTCGGCAAGCTGCTTGCCGAACTGCCCCTGATGCTGCAGCCACTGCGGCTTGAGCGTCGCGACGATGAACATCAACGCGAGCAGGACCGTCACCGCCTGGGCGAAGAACAGCCAAAAGCGTCTAAGCATTTGAAGATTAGAGGATTATATGGATCGGATCGAACTGGAATTGTATCTGAACAATCTTCTCGAAGCCGCGCGCTTCAAGGACTATTGCCCCAACGGCCTGCAGGTGGAGGGGCGCCGCCGCGTGGAGAAGATCGCGACCGGCGTGACCGCCTCGCTCGCGTTTCTCGAGGCCGCGCTGGAGTGGGGCGCCGACGCCGTGCTGGTCCATCACGGCTACTTCTGGAAGAACGAGGCGCCGCAGGTCACGGGCCGCAAGTACCGGCGCATGAAGACACTGCTTCAGAACGATCTGAGCCTCTTTGCCTACCATCTGCCGCTCGACAGCCATCCGGAGCTCGGCAACAACGCCCAGCTCGGCGCACGGCTCGGCTGGATCGGCGAGCAGCGTTTCGGGGAGCAGGATCTCGGCTGGATGGCGACGCTGCCCATGCCCATCACGCTCGCGCACTTTACGGCGCAGGTCGAGCAGACGCTGGGCCGCACGCCGCTCGTGCTGGGCGACCCGGACTGGGAGCTGCGCCGCGTGGCCTGGTGCACGGGCGCGGCGCAGGGCTTTTTCGAGGCCGCGATCGACGCTGGCGCCGACGTCTTTCTCACCGGCGAGATCTCCGAGCCGACCTTCCATATCGCGGCGGAGAGCGGCGTGGCATTCCTCGCGGCGGGCCATCACGCGACCGAGCGCTTCGGCGTGCAGGCCGTGGGCGCGCACCTCGCCGATGTATTCGGCATCGAACATCTTTTCATCGACATCCACAATCCGGTTTGATTGCGCTTTGAGCACGTTTTGAGTGGATTATGCGTTGCATGAGCCAGCGCGTTTGCACTGGCCGCTGCACGAAATGTATTCAAGAGTCGTTTACAAAAGCAGAATGAAAAGACTCTTTTTCGTGCGGGAAAACCCCGATATATCAAGGACTTCGCGCGCTTTTTGGAAGTCGCCCCTTGTAAATGCCGACTCCATTCGCGCAAACTAGCGTTCGGTGGTAATGAGGGCAGTGAAGCGCGTAGTAAAGCGGGAAAGCACGGCGTGACGGATAAATCCAACTCAGAAGTGGGGCGATGTGATGCGAGACAATGAAAATGACCGCGTCGATGGCAGCCGCCGTACCTGGCTGATTGCGACGTCCGTAGCAGGTGGCATAGGAGGCGTCGCCACCGTCGTACCGTTCGTAGCTTCGTTTGCACCATCCGAGAAGGCGCGCGCCGCCGGGGCGCCCGTCGCAGTCGATATCACCGGTCTGGAACCCGGCAGCATGATGACGGTGGCCTGGCGCGGCAAGCCGGTGTGGATCCTCAATCGCACCGACCGCATGATGGCCGATGTCGTGAAGGCCGATCCCGAACTGGCCGACCCGAACTCCGAGCATCCGTTCTCCATGCCGATGCCGGCGTACTGCAAGAACGAATACCGCTCGCGTCCCGAGCACAAGAACATCCTCGTGGCCGTGGCCGTGTGCACCCATCTGGGCTGCACGCCGACGCCGCGCTTCCAGGAGGGCCCGCAGCCCAACCTCCCCGACGACTGGCCCGGCGGCTTCCTGTGCCCGTGCCACGGCTCTACCTACGACCTCGCCGGGCGCGTGTTCAAGAACAAGCCCGCGCCGCAGAACCTCGACATCCCCCGGTACATGTTCGTGTCCCCCACGCAGATCGTGATCGGCAAGGACGAACAAGGAGAAGCGTAATGGCGACGGGAACCGACAACAAGGTTGAGACGACGGGACTGCTCGGCTGGATCGACAGGCGTTTCCCGCTCACGGCGACATGGCGCGCGCATGTGTCCGAGTACTACGCGCCCAAGAACTTCAACTTCTGGTACTTCTTCGGCTCGCTGGCGCTGCTCGTGCTGGTGAACCAGATCGTCACCGGCATCTTCCTCACCATGAACTACAAGCCCGACTCGACGCTCGCGTTCGCGTCGGTCGAGTACATCATGCGCGAAGTGCCATGGGGCTGGCTGATCCGCTACATGCACTCCACGGGCGCCTCGATGTTCTTCGTGGTCGTCTATCTGCACATGTTCCGCGGGCTTTTGTACGGTTCTTACCGCAAACCGCGCGAACTCGTCTGGATCTTCGGCTGCGCGATCTTCCTGTGCCTGATGGCCGAGGCCTTCTTCGGCTACCTGCTGCCGTGGGGCCAGATGTCGTTCTGGGGCGCCCAGGTGATCGTGAACCTGTTCTCGGCGATCCCGTTCATCGGGCCGGACCTCTCGCTCTGGATACGCGGCGACTATGTCGTGTCGGACGTCACGCTCAACCGCTTCTTCGCGTTTCACGTGATCGCGATTCCGCTCGTGCTGATCGGGCTGGTCGTCGCGCACATCGTCGCGCTGCACGAAGTGGGGTCGAACAACCCCGATGGCATCGAGATCAAGGAGAAAAAGGACGCGAACGGTATTCCGCTCGACGGCATCCCGTTCCATCCCTATTACTCCGTGCACGACTTCATGGGCGTGTGCATCTTCCTGATGATCTTCGCGGCAATCGTGTTCTTCGCGCCGGAGATGGGGGGCTACTTCCTCGAAGCGAACAACTTCATCCCGGCCAATCCGCTGCAGACGCCGCCCGAGATCGCGCCGGTCTGGTACTTCACGGCGTTCTACGCGATGCTGCGCGCCACCACCGACCCGTTCAAGATCGTGCTGATGATCGTGATCGCCTTGCTCGGGCTGCTCTCGCTCGTGCGGGCGCGCGGCAAGTGGCGCGTGGGGCTGCCGGTGCTGGCGATCCTCGTGATCCTCGCCATGTATTTCACCGAATCGAAGTTCTGGGGTGTCGTGGTGATGGGCTCGGCGGTGATTTCGCTCTTCTTCCTGCCCTGGCTCGACCGGGCGCCGGTGAAGTCGATCCGCTACCGGCCGACCTTCCACAAGGTTTTCCTCGGGATTTTCGTCGTCGCGTTCCTGACGCTGGCATTTTTGGGGACAAAACCACCGTCTCCCGCGGCCACGCTGATCGCGCAGGTTTGCGCCCTCGTGTATTTCGCCTTTTTCCTCGGCATGCCGGTCTGGACGCCGCTTGGCACGTTCAAGCAGCCGCCGGACCGCGTGCGGTTCAAGCCCCATTAACCTGCGAGCGAGGAAACCATGACGACGAAATCCCTTTTTGCGGCGCTCACCCGCGTGGGCGCCGGCTTTGGCGTGGCGGCGCTCGCGCTGGTCTGGGCGCTGGCGGCTGCGCCCGCGCAAGCCCAGGAAAACATTCCGCTCGACCGCGCACCCGATAACGGCGAAAATCTTGCTTCGCTGCAACACGGCGCGCAATTGTTTGTAAACTATTGCCTGAACTGCCACAGTGCGAACCTGATGCGCTACAGCCGGTTGCAGGATATCGGCATCCCGCAGAAGCAGATCGAGGACAATCTTCTGTTCACGACCGACAAGGTCGGCAACACGATGTCGATCGCCATGCGGCCGGACGATGCGAAAGCGTGGTTCGGCGTGGCGCCGCCGGACCTCTCCGTCGAGGCGCGCGCACGCGGGCGCGACTGGCTGTACACGTACCTGCGCAGCTTCTACCGCGACGACACGCGCCCGACCGGCTGGAACAACCTCGTGTATCCGAACGTGGGCATGCCGCACGTGCTCTGGCAACTGCAGGGCATCCGCACGGCGAAGTTCGAGGACACGACGGACGCGGAAACCGGCGAGAAGGTCCACAGCTTTACGGGGTTCCAGCAGGTCACGCCGGGGACGCTCTCGCCGGTGGATTATGATTCTGCCGTGGCCGATCTGGTGGCGTACCTGGGGTGGATGTCCGAACCGGAGCAGAAGACCCGCAAGCAGCTTGGCGTGTGGGTGCTGCTGTTCCTCGGCGTCCTGAGCTTTTTTGCGTGGCGACTGAACGCTGCGTACTGGAAAGATATCAAATAGGCACGTCCTGACCGACGTGGGGCCGGCGCCGCGAGCAAACCGTCTGGACGCTGTCTGACGGACCGTTCGCCCGCTGGCCTTTTGGGTTTATTGAGGAAATGTAAATCATGATGGTTCTGTACTCCGGCACTACCTGCCCGTTCTCCCAGCGTTGCCGGCTGGTGTTGTTCGAAAAGGGCATGGACTTCGAAATTCGCGACGTCGACCTGTTCAACAAGCCGGAAGACATCGCCGTGATGAACCCGTATGGTCAGGTGCCGATCCTGGTCGAACGCGACCTGATTCTGTACGAATCGAACATCATCAACGAGTACATCGACGAGCGCTTCCCGCATCCGCAACTGATGCCGGCCGACCCGGTGCAGCGCGCCCGCGCGCGCCTGTTCCTGCTCAACTTCGAGAAGGAACTGTTCGTGCACGTGAGCACGCTCGAAAACGAGAAGGGCAAGGCGGCCGAGAAGAACCACGAGAAGGCGCGCCTCGCGATCCGCGACCGCCTCACGCAGCTCGCGCCGATCTTCCTGAAGAACAAGTACATGCTGGGCGAAGAGTTCTCGATGCTCGACGTCGCGATCGCACCGCTCCTGTGGCGCCTGGATCACTACGGCATCGAACTGTCGAAGAACGCCGCGCCGCTGATGAAGTACGCCGAGCGCATTTTCAGCCGTCCGGCGTATATCGAAGCGCTCACGCCTTCGGAAAAGGTGATGCGCCGCTAAGCCTCCCGGGCAATCAGGGGGTGCACGCGCGCGGCCTGCAGGGCGCGCGCGTGCACCCCGGCAAAGGATCGTTGATGCAAGAGATTTCCACGAAGCCGTACCTGCTTCGCGCGCTGTACGAATGGTGCACCGACAACGGCTTCACGCCGCATGTCGCGGTGCGGGTCGATAACCGGACACGCGTGCCGCGCCAGTTCGTGCGCGACGGCGAGATCGTGTTGAACATCAGCTTCGAGGCGACGAGCCAGCTGCAGATGGGCAACGAGATGATCGAGTTCCACGCCCGCTTTTCCGGCAAGTCGCACAAGATCGAGGTGCCCGTGGCGAACGTGCTGGCGATCTACGCGCGCGAGAACGGGCAGGGCATGGCATTTCCGGTCGAAGCCGCGGCAGGCGACGCCAACGACGTGCTGCCTTCCGCTCAGGACGAGCACGAAGAGGCGGGCGCCGGTGAATCGCACGAAGTGGCCGACGCGGCACCGCAGGCCGTCGAGCCGGATGTGCCCGAGAAGGGCGGTGACGACGGTGCGAAGGGTGGCAAGGGCCACCTCAAGATCGTGAAATGAGGTAGAATCGCGGGCTACGCCGGCTTAGCTCATCTGGTAGAGCAGTTGATTTGTAATCATCAGGTGGCGGGTTCGAGTCCTGCAGCCGGCACCATTTCATCTATGTAGCGTCTTGATTTCGCTGCATATTTTTGCATCGTTGGCGTAAATCTGGCGTAATGCCAACTCGGCGGCCGGCGTGCCGCCTGATCTGCGCCGATGACTGTCAACTGCGCCGCAAGGCCGATTCCCCGTATTCCAGGTTTGGCATCCGGAAAAAGGCAGCCGGAGTAACCGGACGCCTGAAAATCCCTCAAAACCGTGTGAGGCGAGGCTTCCGGCGATTCGAAAGAAGGTAATCAAAAGGTAACCATGAAGTAACTGGTTACCTTTTTTTATCGGTCACCTCTTTCCAATTTCCCCCCTGCAAATCAGCCGGTCTTGTTCATGGCTCCATTCTCAAGCGTTGGAGTCTCCACAAAACCCGGGGCAATTCAATCGTCGAGACGTCTTGCGACGGCCGCTTTTTTAGTGATAGCCCGCGTCACCGCTCCTGATTTTGCCCTTGAACACCCGATATTGCATCGCGTTGTAAAGCAGTATCACCGGCAAGATTATCGCTGTGCCCACAAGTAGAAAAAGCTGACTGGAGTGGCTGGACGAAGCATCCCAGATCGTCAGTGAAGGCGGAACCAGATGCGGCCATATGCTGATCAGAAGCCCGCTATACCCGAGAAAGCACACCGCCAGGGTCAACACGAACGGCAACGCTTCATGGCCCAGACGCACGGCACGAAGGATGCCCCCCACGCACGCAAGTACCAGGACCGGAACCGGCAGGAACCAGCCGAGATTGCCGCTACCGAACCAGCGATGCGCGATGTCGGGCAAGCCCAGCACCGTCCACACACTGATCAAACCGATCATGCCGAGTAGCGCAGGGGCGAGCCGGCGCATCAGCGCACGCATGTTGCGTTGCAAGTCGCCCTCCGTCTTGAGGATCAACCAGCCGCAACCGAGCGTGATATACGTGACCCATACGCCGATGCCGCAAAAGAGACTGAACGGCGAAAGCCAGTCAAACGCGCCGCCCGAGAAGCGGGAGTCGGTAATCCGCGTGCCTTGCAGCAGCGAGCCCAGCACGATGCCTTGACACAGCGCGGCGAGCGCCGACCCCACGATGAACGCGAGATCCCAGGCCGGCCGCGTGCGCTTCGCCCTGGAGCGCAGTTCGAACGCTGCGCCGCGAAAGATCAGGCCGACCACCATCAGGATCAGCGGCAGATAGTTGGCCGGAAGGAGTGTCGAATACACGATGGGAAACGCTCCGTATAGCGCCGCACCGCCGAGCACGAGAAAGGTCTCGTTGCCGTCCCATACCGGTGCAATGGTATTCATCATTACATCGCGGTCCTCTTTTGCCTCGAAAAAAGCAAACAGCAGTCCGATGCCCAGGTCGAAACCGTCCAGCATGACGTAGATGAAAACACCCAATCCAATGACGGCCGCCCAGATTACGGGGAGATCGATCTGCATGACATCACTCCGTTTTCAGCGCATCAAGCGCGCGATTGTTCAACATCGGGTGTTTGCGCAACTCATCCTCTCCGAGGTGCCCTTCCGGTCCGTGCTTCATCATTCGCAGCATGTAGTAGATGCCAGTGCCGAAAACCAGAAAATAGACGACCACGAGGATCAGCAGCGAGACGCCCACCTGCTGCGCGTCGACCGGTGCGAGCGAGTCGGCGGTGCGCAATACGCCATATACGGTCCACGGCTGCCGCCCTACCTCCGTCGTAATCCAGCCGGCCAGCAGAGCAACGAGCCCGGAAGGCCCCATATACAGCACCAGCCGCTGATACCAGCGTGCCTCGTACAGGCGGCCGCGTATTCGCAGCAGCAGTCCAAGCAGCGCGGTCAGCAGCATGAGCATGCCGAGGCCCGCCATGATGCGAAAAGTCCAGAAGACGATTGGCGAAAACGGTCTATCCTGCGGTGGAAATTCTTTCAGACCGCGAATTTCACCCGTCCAGCTATGCGTGAGAATGAGGCTGCCTAGATGGGGTATCTGGATTGCGTAGCGAGTGACCTCTGCGTTCATGTCGGGCAGGCCGACGAGATTCAGCGCGGTACCGCCATGTTCGGTTTCCCATAGCCCTTCTATTGCCGCGATCTTTGCCGGCTGGTAACGGCGCGTGTTGAGCCCATGTGCGTCGCCCACCACAATCTGGATGGGTGTCAGCAACAACAGTATCCATAGAGCCATCGAGAAGCTGCGGGTGACCGGTGCGTCGCGCCTGCCGTGAAGTAAATGCCATGCGCCGCACGCGGCGACGATGAAGCCGGCGACAATGAAGGCCGCAATCGTCATATGCGCGAGCCGATACGGAAACGACGGATTGAAAATGATCTTGAGCCAATCGACGGGAACGATGCGCCCGTTTTCGATGGCATAGCCTTGCGGCGTTTGCATGAAGCTGTTCGACGCGAGTATCCAGAACGTCGAAATCAGCGTTCCGAGCGCAACCATGAGCGTCGCGAAGAAATGCGCTCGCGGGCTCACGCGTTGCCAGCCGAAGAGCATCACGCCTAGAAAACCTGCTTCGAGAAAGAATGCGGTCAGGACTTCATAGGTCAGCAACGGGCCGGTGATGTTGCCCGCGACGGTCGAAAATCCGCTCCAGTTCGTGCCGAACTCATAAGCCATTACCACGCCGGAAACGACACCCATCCCAAAGCCCACGGCGAAGATCCGCGACCAGAACGCGAACATCTGGCGGTATGCGCGGTTGCCGGTGAAGAGCCAAAGCGCTTCGAGCACGGCCAGAAAGCTGGCCATGCCGATGCTGATCGCCGGAAAGACGATATGGAATGACACCGTGAATGCGAACTGCAGCCTCGCGAGATGAAAGGCATCGAGAATATTCATGACCGTTATTGCCTCTTCTAACGAATCGATGTTTTTGACCTGAATCGCGATCGTGCCGCAACCGGATCGCCGCTTTAACGCGCGATCTCGCCATGTCGAGGGCAATGCGGAAACGCGCTGCCGATGTCGACAATGGCAACTCGGTGGCTCGGCACCCATGCCAGTCTGAGGTACCTTGAAACGGGCCTCTATCCCCCGAACAGGGGGAAACGGGAAAGCCGTACCCGCTCCTGTTCCGTATAGGCGGCGGGAGCGACGCTTCGAGATGCGCCGCCTGATCGGCGGAGTCTCGTTAAATGAAGTGGAAATCGATGCGCTACCCCCAAGAGGGGGATGGATGTATTTTTTTCGCTCGCCGAAACTCCGGGGGTTGATACCGAGAGAAGGGGAGCTGTATGAGCACGAAGGTTGCGAAGGTTATTGTCGACGCCCTCCAGGCTGCCGGGGTCAAGCACTGCTATGGCATTGTCGGCGACACGCTCAATATGCTCGTCCACGCGATGAGCGAAAGCGAGATCGAGTGGGTCCACATGCGCCACGAGGAAGCGGGTGCTTTCGCCGCGCAAGGCGAAGCGTTGGCGACGGGAGCACTGACTGCGGTGGCAGGCAGTTGCGGTCCGGGCAGCCTGCATTTCATCAATGGCGTGATGGAGGCGAACCGCAATCGTGCACCCGTGATTGTGATTGCGACTCAGATCCCTCGCGACGAACTCGGTTTCGACTTTCCCCAGGAGGTCGATTTCAAGGCGATCTATTCGAGTTGCACGGTGTACTGCGACATGATCCTGACACCCGAGCAGGCGAGACGAAAAACGGTGGCGGCCTGCCAGGCCGCGCTCGGCAAGCGGGGCGTTGCTGTCCTGATTGTTCCCGCGGATATTTCGCACGCGGAAGTGAAGGACGATCCCCCATTTTCGGTACATCACCGTGTGCCGGTTGTTCGCCCGAATGACGCGGACCTCGCGCTGGCGGCGGATATCCTCAATGCAGGCGAGCGGATCGCAATCTACGGCGGTTCCGGTTGCCGCGGCGCTCACGCCGGGATTCTGGCCGTCGCCGATCGCCTCAAGGCGCCGATCGCACGGACCTCCCGGGCCAAGGATGCCCTCGAGTACGACAATCCCTTCGACGTGGGCATGACCGGTGTCATTGGCAATCCGGCCGGTTATCGCGCTGTACGCGAATGCGATACGCTTTTGCTGCTCGGAGCAGATTTCGCCTGGCGTCAATACTATCCGGATCACGCCAGGATCGTTCAGATCGACATCGATCCGACTCATCTTGGACGACGTCACCCGGTCACGCTCGGTCTCGTAGGGGACATCGAGGCGACGATGGATGCGCTGTTGCCGCTGCTCAAGGAAAAATCCGATCCGACCTGGCGCGAGCAGTCCGTCAAGCGCTACCAGGAGGTCGTCGCGAAGGAGAAGGAAAAGGCCGCGGATTCCGATCGCGAATCCATTTCAGGCATCTATTTGACGGAAGTCATCGATCGCCACGCGGCTGCGGATGCGATGATTACGGCCGACGATGGCACGCCCACCGTATGGGCACATCGCTATTTCACGGCGACCCGCGATCGCCGGTTCTTCGCAAGCATGCTTCACGGCACCATGGCCGCGGCGATGCCGACGGCGCTTGGCCTCCAGAAGTCCCTGCCGGGGCGGCAGGTCATTTCGCTTTCCGGTGACGGCGGTCTCAGCATGCTGTTCGGCGATCTCCTGACCGCAGTCCAGGAAAACCTGCCGATCAAGGTAGCGGTCTTCAATAACGGCAAGCTCGGTTTCATCGACATCGAGCAGAAGTCCGAGGGACTGCTTCCGCTCCACACGAATCTGCAGAACCCGGATTTCGGCAAGGTTGCCGAGGCCATGGGCCTATGGGGGCATAGTGTCTCGAAAAAATCCGAGCTCGAAGAGGCCGTGGCGACGTGGCTCGCCCAGCCCGGTCCGGCGCTACTCGACGTCAAGGTCGAAAGCATGACTCTGGTCATGCCGCCGAACATCGAATTCGGCCCGGCTTACGGCATGGCGCTGTATTCGGCTCGAGCCGTACTGCACGGACAGAGCCAGGATCTGCTCGAAATGGTGCAACAGAACTTCCTGTAAGTGGAAAACGGACATGTTCGATGTTGACGTCCAGCGCTTTGAGTAGGGCAAGTCGTCATCTCGACTGTGAAACGCGATTTTTCTGATCGGAGGCACGATATGACCACCGCAGCGGATTACGTCATTGAGACCTTGGCGCAGGCCGGCGTGAAACGCATTTATGGCGTCGTCGGCGATTCGCTCAATGGCATTTCCGACTCTCTTCGGCGTTCCGGCGAGATCGACTGGATTCACGTGCGGCACGAAGAAGGAGCGGCGTTTGCCGCCGGCGCAGAAGCGCATCTGACTGGCGAGCTCGCGGTGTGTGCGGGCAGTTGCGGGCCAGGCAACTTGCATCTGATCAACGGGCTGTTCGATTGTCATCGCAGTGGCGTACCGGTGCTCGCGATCGCCGCGCACATTCCGAGCACCGAGATTGGCATCGACTACTTTCAGGCGACGCACCCGGAAACGCTCTTCAAGGAGTGCAGTCACTACGTCGAGCTCGTGTCGAGCGTCGAGCAGTTGCCGCAGATCCTGACCCGCGCGATGCGCGCCGCGGTGGGTCGGCGCGGCGTGGCGGTCGTCGTGATTCCCGGCGACGTCGCGCTGTCGGCGACCGACGCGAAGGTCGCGCCGTGGCTCGTGCCATCGCCGCCGGTACTGCGTCCGGCCGACAGCGAAATCTCGCGCCTCGCGGGCATGCTGCACGCGGCGTCGCGCATCACGCTGATGTGCGGTGCGGGCTGCGCGGGCGCGCACGACGAAGTGATCGAGCTCGCGAAGCGCCTGAAGGCCCCCATCGTGCACTCGCTGCGCGGCAAGGAATACGTCGAGCACGACAATCCCTACGACGTCGGCATGACCGGAATGATCGGCTTCGCGTCGGGCTACGCCGCGATGAAGGCCTGCGACATGCTGCTGCTGCTGGGCGCCGATTTCCCGTACCGCCAGTTCTATCCGGAGCACGCGAAAATCGCGCAGATCGACGTGCGGCCCGAAGCGCTCGGCAACCGCTGCCCGCTCGATCTCGGCCTGATCGGCACGGTCAAGGATACGCTCGCGGCGCTCCTGCCCGTGCTCGACGAAAAGACCGATTCGGCCCACCTCGACAGCGCGCTCAGGCACTACCGGCAGGCGCGCGAAGATCTCGACGCGCTCGCGGAAAGCAATCCGTCGAGCGACACGATCCATCCGCAGTACGTGACGAAGCTCGTGAGTCAGCTCGCGGCCGACGACGCAATCTTCACCTGCGATGTCGGCACGCCGGTCGCGTGGACCGCGCGCTACCTGAAGCTGAACGGCCGGCGCCGGCTCGTCGGTTCGTTCAATCACGGCTCGATGGCGAATGCGATGCTACATGCGATCGGCGCGCAGGCGGCGTTCCCCGACCGCCAGGTGATCTCGATGTCCGGTGACGGCGGCTTCACGATGATGATGGGCGAGTTCATCACGCTGATCCAGGCGGGACTGCCGGTGAAGCTGATCGTGCTGAACAACGGCACGCTCGGCTTCGTCGAGATCGAGATGCGCGCGTCGGGCTTCGTCGATACCGGTACCGAGCTCGTCAATCCGAACTTCGCGCGCATGGCCGAGGCGGTCGGCGTGAAGGGTATTCGCGTCGAGAAGCCGCAGGAGCTCGAAGGCGCGATTGCCGCGGCGCTAGCGCACGACGGGCCCGCACTCGTCGACGTCGTGAGCGCACGCCAGGAACTGATCATGCCGCCGAAGACAACCGTCGACGAAGCATGGCACTTCGGCCTCTTCATGATGAGAGCGGTCATGGACGGGAGCGGCAAGGCATTGATCGATCTCGCGAAAGTGAACTTGACGCGATGAACTGCGTTGCATCGTGCCGGGCCCCGCGGCACCCGCGGCACCCGCGGCACCCGCGGCCCAGATGAATGGGCCATGGATGACGCCAATTCGCGATGCTTCATTGCCCGCAGCGAGGGGAGGGAAGGCGATGTCGAGTCGTAGGCGGCGGGGGTGTCGTGTCGCGTCGGTCGTGGTGTCGTGTGCGGCGCTGGCCGGCTGCAGCGATGCGCCGTCGGTCGGCGTGCTGGGCGCGTACTTTCCTGAATGGATGTTCTGCATCGCGGGCGGCGCGGCACTCGTGGCATGCGTGCACGTGTTGCTCTCGCGCAGGGGCCGCGCGGGTTGGCTCACGCCGCCCGCGATCATCTATCCGGCGCTGACGGTGCTGTTCTCCATCGCGTTGTGGGCCGTCGTCTTCAATCTGTAACCGACCGTTTGTTCATGGGCGCTTCCCTCAAGACGGGCACCGCAAAACGACGTCCGCGAACGTGGCCCGCGATACTGCTGATCGTGCTGGCCGCGATTGCGATCGTTGCCGTGATCTGGCGTGTCGATGCCGAGCCGCGCACGGACGACGCGTACGCGTATGCGGACACGATCGGCGTGTCGCCGGAAGTCAGCGGCGAGATCGTCACGCTCGCGGTGCGCGACAACCAGGCGGTGAAGCGGGGCGACTTGCTGTTCGAGATCGACCCGCGGCCGTACCGGTATGCACTGGAACGTGCGGAGGCCTCGCTCGCGCAACTCGACGCGCAGATTCCGCTGGCGCAGCGCAGCGTGAACGCGCAAGTGTTCGGCGCGGCTGCCGCGAAGTCGGCGGTCGCGCGCGCGCAGGCGACCGGGAAGCAGGCCGCGGATACGCTGGCGAGAATGGAGCCGCTGATCGGAAAAGGATATGTGTCGGCGGACGACCTGGACCGTGCCCGCACCGCGCAACGCTCCGCGCAGGCCGAACTCGAAGCCGCGCAGGCGCAGGAACGCGAGGCGCAGGCGGCCATCGGCAGCGTCGACGTGCTCGTCGCGCAGCGCGCAGTGCTGACCGCCGAAATCAACGCAGCGCGGTTGAACCTGGAGTACGCGACGGTGCGCGCGCCGTTCGACGGCCGGGTCGTCGGGCTGCGCACCTCGGTCGGGCAATATGTGTCCGCGCAGAAGCCGGTCTTCACGCTGATCGATACCCGGCACTGGTACGTGATCGCCAATTTCCGCGAGAACGAACTCGGCAACATCCGGCCCGGCACGCCTGCGACCGTGTATCTGATGAGCAATACCGGCATCCGCTTCAGCGGCTCGGTCGACTCGATCGGCTTCGGCGTCGATCCGCAGGACGGCGGCGACACCGCGAACGGCCTGCCGAACATCCAGCGCAGCATCAATTGGGTGCATGTCGCCCAGCGCTTCCCGGTGAAGATCGCGGTCGATCATCCCTATCCCGACCTGTTCCGGATCGGTGCGTCCGCGATCGCGGTGCTGCGGCCGAAGCCCGGCGACGATCGCGCCCGCCGGGCGGCCCACGACGGAGCGTCGTCGTGAACAGCCCGGCGGGCGTAGGGCGCCAGCTCGCATGGCCGCGGCCGCTCGCGCAGCTTGCGGCCTTCCTGCGCCAAGAGCTTGCCGCGTTTCCGGGGCGCGGCAACGTGATGCTTCGCTGCGTGCTCGGCAGCGCGATCGTCATCGTCGCGTCGATGACGCTGCAGGTGCCGGAACTGCCGGTGTCGTTGATCGCGGTGTTCTTCGTCACCCAGGCGAACGTGGTGCTGACGCGCCTTGTCGGCGTCATGCTCATGGTCGGCACGACCCTGGCGGTGGCCTGCACGATCGGCGTCTACACGCTGACGTTCGACTACCCGCTGCTGCGCATCGTCGTCGCGAGCGCGATCTTCTTCTGCTGCACGTATCTGATGCGCGCGGTGACGAAGCTCGGGCTGGTGTTTTTTCTGATGGCGCTGGTCGTGATCTACGCGCAGACCTTCGCCGATCTGACCGACAACGCGGAAGCGCTGGTGCGCAGCGTGCTGTGGGTCTGGTCGGCGGTCAGCTACCCGGTTGCGGTTGCGCTCGTCGTCAACACGCTGTTGCTGCCGGCGGAGCCCGAGCGGCAGTTGCGCAGCGCGATGCAGCGGCAACTTGCGACCGTCGACGCGCGGCTCGACGCCGTGACCGGCGCGCAGGCGCGAAGCGTGCGGATCGGCCCGCCCGATTTGCAGCGTAATGCGTTGTCGCTGCAGAAGCTGCTGCGTTTCGCGACCATGCGGCGCCGCTACGGCGCACAGGACGCGTCGGCGATGCTCGCTTGCGTGACCGCGGTGTCGCGCGTCGTCGAGGCCGCCGCGTCGCTGCCCGACGATGCGCTTGCGCGCGACGCCGGACAGATCGCGGCCATTCGCGCGGTACAGGGCGACCTCGGATCGCTCGGCCGCGCGATCGGCGACGACGCGCAGTGGCCGCGCTGGACGGCGTCCACTTCCGCGCCGGTATCGACCGCGATCGCCGAAGTCGATGCGATGCAACGCGCGCTCGGTGCATTGCTTGACGCGACGGCGGCCGCTGCGCCCTCATCGCAGTCCGATGCGCGGGCTCCGCGGGCAGCCGGCGCTGAAACCGCCGCGCCGAAGCCGGCGGCGCCGGGCACGCTGCTCGAGCCGGACGCGTTCGCGAATCCGCGTTACGCACGCTTCGCGCTGCGTACGCTGCTGTCGGTGCTGATCTGCTATGTGTTCTACAACGCGGTGAACTGGCCAGGCATCCATACGGTGATGCTGACCAGTCTCATCGTTGCGCTGCCGAGCCTGGGGGCATCGCGTCGCCACGGCCTGCTGCGGATCTGCGGCGCGCTGATCGGCAGCGGGCTCGCGCTGTTCATGGTCGTGTTCGTGATTCCGCACCTGGAGAGCGTGCCCGGGCTGCTGCTGATGAGCCTGCCGGTGATCGCCCTCGGCGCGTGGGTGTCGGCGGGGTCCGAGCGCATCGGCTATGCCGGCATTCAGATCATGTTCACCTTCGCGCTGGCGTTGCTCGAATCGTTTTCGCCGCCATCCGGTCTCACCGAAATCCGTGACCGGATGGTGGGCATTCTGCTTGGCGTCGGCGTTGCCACCTTCGTCCAGATGTCGGTGTGGCCGGAGGGCGAAGCGGATGCGCTGCGGGGGCAACTCGCGTCGGTGCTGCGCGAGATCGCGGCGCTTGCCCGGGCGAATGCGCAGGCACTCTCGGCCGGGGCGCGCGCGAGTGCCGCGTTGCCGCTCGCGTCGGCAACCTGGGCGAAGCTCGCGGATTGCGACGCGGTGCTCGCGCGCGTGGCGCTCGAACCCGACTGGCGTGAAGGCGAGCCGGAGCGCGTCACGCTGCTGTCGCAGACAGTGCTTGCGCAAAGCCGCGCGCTGCTGGTCGCGATCGAAGCGTTTCACGACGAGTCGATGGCCGATGCGCTGGAGGGCGCACCGGCCGACCGCACAAGCCCATTTCAGTCGAACGTCGCGGATGTGCTCGAACGCTACGCGACGCAGCTTGCGGCGCAGCCGCCGGAAGCGCGCACGCCGGCTGTGGTCGACGCGGCCGGATGGCTTGCCGCGTGCGCAGGGGAAGAGGGCGCGGCGCGTGCGGCAGCGCTTTCGCGGGAGGTGCGGCGCATCAATTCGGCGCTCATCGGATTGCCGCGCTGGACATCCGGCTCCGAAGTACCCGATGCACCGGCGGCCACGAGGTGATGCGATGAGGCGCTTCGTTTGCCGCCAGCTCGTGCCGCTCGCGCTGCCGTTTTTCGCCGCGTGCGCGGTCATCCGTCACGACAGTCCGCCTGCCGCAGTCATCGCGCCGCAGCAGATCCGGGTCGCCGCCGACATCCGTCTCGCGGACGAAGCCTGGCCATCCGCGCGCTGGTGGGAGCAGTATCACGACCCGCAGCTCGATACGCTGATCGAGCTGGCGCTGGCCCACGCGCCAACGCTCGCGATTGCGCGCGAGCATGTGTCGCAGGCCCACGCGCAGGTCGAACTGGTCCGCGCGGCGGCGGGGCTGCAGATGAGCGCGCTCGCGGAGGCCGACCGCGAGCACGTCTCCGCGCACGGTTTTCTCAGTGCGTACGCATCGCATGATCCCGCGATCGGCGCCTACGGCCCGTGGTACTGGACGGGCCTCGCGGGCCTGGGCACCCATTACGACATCGACATCTGGGGCAAACAACGCGACCTCGTGCGCGCGGCGCTCGGCGAGCAAAACGCGCGGCGCGCGGAGGAGGCGCAGACCGGGCTGGAACTGTCCACCGGCGTCGCGCGGCTCTACTACGGTATCCAGACCACCTGCGCGAGCCTCGACCTGCTGCAGCAACTGCGCGAGGTTCGCGCGTTCGAGCTCGATACGCGCAAGGCGCGCCACGAGCGCGGTCTCGAAGCGCTGACCCAGACCGAGACCGCGCGCTCCCAACTGCTCGCGATCGACCAGCAGATCGCGTCGGCCGGCGAGCAGATCGTGCACGCGCGCGAGGCACTGCGCGCGCTCGCGGGCCTCGGCGCCGACGATCTGCCGCCGATCGCGCCGGTGCCGTTGCCCGCGCCGTCGGCTGCGCTGCCTTCGACGCTGTCTTACGAACTGCTCGCGCGCCGTCCGGACCTGCAGGCGATGCGCTGGCTCGTGCAGGCGTCCCTCGACCGCATCGATGCGGCGAAAGCGGCGTTTTACCCGAGCTTCGACATCAGTGCGTTCTTCGGCTTCAACGCGCTGCGCATGCGTGACCTGTTCATGCATTCGAGCCAGCAGATCAACCTCATTCCCGGCCTGACGTTGCCGATTTTCGACGGCGGCCGCCTGAACGCGAACCTGCATGGTGCCCGCACGGCCAGCAACACGTTGATCGAGCAGTACGACCAGGCGGTGCTCGACGCGGTGCGCGACGTCGCACAGGAGGGCAGCGCGATCGACGATCTCGATCAGCGCGTGCAGTTGCAGCGCCAGCGGATCGACGCACTGCAGTTCGTAAGCGACAGTGCCGACGCAAGCTACCGGACTGGCCTCGCCGACCGGGCCAATGCTCTACAGGCGGAGGAACCGCTGCTGGAAGGGCGACTCGCGCTCGTTGAATTGAGTGGTGGCGAGATCGAAGCGGGCATTGCGCTGACCGAGGCGCTCGGTGGCGGCTACCGCAATGACGATCTGCCGCCGGCGCTGGCCGAAGCGCCGGCGGCGAGGGTGCGATAGAGGGCGGATGCACCCGGACCGACCTTGCGACTTCCGGTGCACGCTTCATGGGCCGCACGGCTTGCGGGCCCGGAACGAGGCTCTCGCCGCGTAGTTCACGGAGTCCATGACGAGGTACAGGAATGCAGCAGTCCGCGCATTGCAAAGACCGGTCTTACCTCAAGCAGATTGGCTGGTTCGTTCTTCTCTGGCTGATCGGAGTATCCGGCGCCATGTTGCTGGCGCTGCCATTTCGTCTGCTTGTCGCGATGGCCGGGGCCCGCTGATGGCGACGACGGATATCTTCGATCCATCAGATCATTCACCCGATAGGGAGATGGGCATGCTGGAATGGCACGAACTATACGATGGTGGCTCCGTGGAAGCGGAGCAAAAGATCTTTGCCGGATTGGCCGATCAAATGCTCACGATTCAGGAGGCCAGTCGCCGGAAAACCGGAAGCGATCAACCTGACCGCACGCTGCACGCCAAGATGGTTGCTGGCGTAACGAATGCGCGATTGATCGTCGACGAGGCACTTCCCGCAATTTTTCGGGTGATGCATTTTCAGCCCGGCGCAACGTTACCCGTGGCGGTGCGGTTTTCCAACGCCAGCGCAATCCCTCAGCCTGATTTCGCGCCGGACATGCGCGGTGCGGCGTTGAAGATCGGACTCGATGGCGACGACGTGCATGATTTGCTCATGACCAGCTATCCGGTTTCGCACGCGCGAGATGCCAGGCAATTCGTCGAGTTTGCGGTCATTGCGCAGGGGCCTCGGGAAACGTTCGTCGAGCGGCTCGTTGCAAGCTTCGGGGAGGACGAGGCGAAGCGCATGATGGACAA
This sequence comes from Paraburkholderia ferrariae NBRC 106233, assembly GCF_000685035.1. Lineage (GTDB taxonomy): Bacteria > Pseudomonadota > Gammaproteobacteria > Burkholderiales > Burkholderiaceae > Paraburkholderia > Paraburkholderia ferrariae. Next base: position 59,367 of record NZ_BAYB01000028.1, on the reverse strand, counting down.
CGTGCAGGAAGCTTCTCGGCCGTGCCCCAGTCTTGCGACGCAACGATTCTGGAGCCGGGGTGCCATCCTCTGGGGACAAATGCCCGTGCGTTTCGATTTGCGTCCGGTGGCCCAAAACGTGCCATCCGCTTCGGCAGGCGAAGCGCCGGATTTTCTTCGGGCAGAATTAGCAAGTCGTCTCGCGTCGGGCGATGTCTTGTTCCGCCTGGCTTTACAGCCATTTGTGAGCGAAAAGGAAACGCCGATCGAAGATGCGAGCGTGCAGTGGAAAGAAGACGTGTCCGCGCCGGTTGAAATCGCCACACTGGTTATTTCGCAGCGATTGCTCGACGGCGAAGAAGGGAAGAAACAAGCCGGGGTGGTGGCTTCGATGGCGTTCAACCCGTGGAATGCTCCCGCTTCGTTCCGGCCTCTCGGTAATTTGAATCGTGTCAGGGGACTGGTGTATGGGATGAGCGCGGCACGGTGGCAGCGCGGGAGACCAGCGAAGGTTGTCGTGGACGGGATCGATACGCCGGGGCGAATGGATGAAGACGGCCCCCGTTTGGGGGATTGATCGTAATGTCCGCTGGTTCCAGGATGATCTGCGATCCGCCTGCCAGCGAGCCAGGCCAGCAGGCTTCGGCGATCCGCATTTCATTTCAGGCAACCCGCCGTTCTGCCCGGAGCGGCTGATCTTGTCGAGGCCGTCTGTGACGAAAGACATCGATCTGATCGCGCTTACGGCCGAAGTCGTTGCCAGTTTCGTATCGTGCAACCGATTGCCCGCAGCCGAGCTGCCGGCGTTCATCTCGAGCACCTATGCCGCGCTGGCCGCTTTGCGGGCGACGCCGGCAGCCGGGCTGCGTGCGGCAGTTCCGGTCGAGGAGTCCGTGCATGACGACTATCTCGTCTGTCTTGAGGACGGGCGCCGGCTCAAGTCGCTCAAGCGCTACCTCCAACGACACTTCTCGATGACCCCCGACGAATATCGCGCCAAATGGGGGCTGCCGGCCAGCTATCCGATGGTCGCGCCAGCCTACTCCGCGCTGCGCTCGTCAATTGCAAAGCGTCATGCTGCCGGCGCGTCCCAATCACGCCGGCGCAATCCGGCCTGAGTGCCCGGCTCGCGAAGCACGCCGCACCCGATCAGGGGATTTTCCAGCAGGCGCTATTGCCGAGGCGGGGCGAGCGCCTGGCGTGGGGCTGCGACGTCCGCTGCCAGGGCCGGTCACCGGGCTGCCCCGTGACCGGATTACAAATCCCGTCGATACGGCTTTCATTTTATTTTTGATCAGCGCAATTCAACGTAACGACGCATCCTTTACCAAAAAAATACCGAATCAACACGCTTTTCCGCACGTCAATGTCTAGGCTGGATATCACCGCGTTTGTCATGCGGTTTTGGCGACCGATGTGCGACGGAGCGTGCGATGAGCGAAGCGGTAGCCTGTGAAACTCCTCGGGAATGGGCCAGACCTGATTTTCCCTCCCACTACGTATGGGCGCAGTTCGATTTCCGTGCGAACCGCGGATCTCATGTCCTGCAGCCGGCGCTGCCGCGCATTCGGCTCGAGATCGCCCGCGCCTGGCAAATGGTGATTCGCCTCAAGGGCGTGGAAGCGCTGGCGATCGCGCAACGGATCGAACGGCAGCCCGGCTCGTCGTTGGGACCGGCGACGATGGCCGTGCGCTGCGAGCTTGCCGCCATCAAGGCAGCGGCATTCGTGCTGCGGGACGACGGGGAAGCCGCACTGGCTGCCGCGCTCGCTGCGCTGCGACTGGGTGCGGCGTCGCCGACCGCGCACGTCGCATTGACGGTATGCCGCTGCATCTATTGGCGCCTTGGCGATCTGGACAGCTTTCATGCGGTAGAGCGCTGCAAGTCCGGCGTACAACCGGGTCGCCTGCGCACGCTTACCACCATGCTCGACCTTGCACTTGATGCCGCAGTCGAGCTCGGCCAGATGCGCTTTCATTCGGCTCGTTTGCTGGCCAGCGATGCGCTCGATGTGGCTCGCTGTTTCATCGGCAATATCGTGCCGATCGACTCGCTTCCCGCGTGCGTGATGGCGCAGCTCATGTATGAAGAGGGGCGCCTGGATGAGGCGGAGGCGCTCGTATCGACGCGGCTGGCGGGTATCCGGCAAGGCGGCGCGATCGAGGGAGCGGTACGGGGCTTGGGTCTGCTGGCACGCATCGCAGCGAACCGGAACCGGCTGGAACAGGCGCTAGCGCTGCTTGCCGAGGCGAACGGGCTCGCCACGAAGCACGATTGGCCGCGCCTGCAAGCCGCAAGCCTCGCCCAGCAGGTCGAGTTATACGTTGCCGCAGGCCGGTTCGACGAGGCGCAGCGCCATGCCCACAGGCTCGGCATACTGGCCGCGCAGTGCGGATCGGGCAGTAGCACCCTGCGCTTCGAGCTCGCGCGTTATCACCTGCTCGCGCAGACCCGCTTCGCACTCGCTCGCACGCCCGACGCGGTCGACCTTGCGTCGTTGCATCGCCTGCATGACGACACGGTCTCGCGGGGGGACCGATATGCGGCGGTGACGACCGCACTGTTGCTGATCGAAGCGCTGCTGGCGGCGGATCGCCGGGAGGAAGCCGCCGAAGCGCTCGTCGCGCTGTTGAAACAGGCTGCCGATGCGGGGCTATATCAGACGCTCATCGACTGCGGCGAGCGCGTTGCAGGGCTGATCGATGCCGTCGTCGCCGAGGAAATCATGGTCGCGACGGAGGTCCGCGAACTGCTGCCTTATGCACGCGCGCTGATGGCACGGCGCCGGCAGGGCGCGGCCCGCAAGGAGGCAGAAGGCGAGTCGATCCGGGACGCCGCTCGACCGGCGACGAGCGCGGGCCTGAGCGAGCGTGAACATGCGATCATCGGACTGATGGGGTGCGGGTTGACCAACAAGCAGATCGCGATGCGCCTGCGGATAGCGCCGGAAACGGTCAAGTCGTATGCCAAACATCTTTACGCAAAGCTCGGGGCGAGGAATCGGACCGAAGCATCGATGCTGGCGAGCCGTCTGGGACTGATCCGGCTCTCAGGGAGAGACCTCGATTGACCTCAGGGATTCCAGTCAGGACGAAAATCCAGTTCGGAAGCTTTCAACTGGATCTGCTTGATCAGTGCGTTTGGCGATTGCACGATTCGAATGGGACGTCGGGCGAGGACGTGCGCATCGATCTGCCGCCGAAGGCTTTCGACGTACTGCGTCATCTGGCCGAGCATGCCGGAGCGCCCGTCACGTCGGATGCACTGCTCGATGCCGTGTGGCCCGACACGCACGTGCAGCCCGAAGTGCTGAGAAGCCATATCGCGTCGATCCGGCGCGCGCTCGGAGATAATGCGCGGCAGCCGCGTCTCGTCGAAACCCTGCGTGGGCATGGCTATCGGTTAGTCGCCGGCGCCCGGGCCGTCGCGCCCGACGACACGCCGCGCGCGGCCGCGCAGGGGCCGGAGGCGTTCGTCGGCCGCGTGCGCGAGCTGAATGTGCTGCAGGCGGCACTGCAACGCGCGCGCTCGGGCGTGCGGCAACTCGTGGTGGTTGCCGGCGAGGCCGGCATCGGCAAGACCGCGCTCATCGACGGATTTCTCGCGAGGATCGGAGGCGACGAGGTACGCGCTTGCCGCGGCGGATGCGTCGAAGGCCATCGCCGCGGCGAGGTGTTCTATCCCGTGCTCGAAGCGTTGGGACGCTTGTGCCGCGGTGCGCGAGGCGAGGAGGTCGTACGGTCGATCGTGACGATTGCGCCCACCTGGGCGGCACTGATGCCGGCCCACGTGCCCGAAGCGCAGCGCCGGGTTCTGCGGGCCGAGGTCATGGGCGCCGGGAAAGACCGGATCCTGCGCGAAGGCTGCGCGCTGCTCGAGGCGCTCGCCGCCGGGCGGCCATTGCTGCTTGTCCTCGACGATTTGCAGTGGTCCGACTTCGCCAGCGTCGAACTGCTGGAGACGCTGGCGCAGCGCGATGCACCGGCGCGCCTGATGATCGTCTGCAATTGCCGTATCGAACGAACCGGCGTCGAGCGCCCGCCGATGCTGCAATTGAGCGCAGTGCTCGCCTCGCAGCGCCGCTGCGGGTGGTTGCCGCTCGCACAGCTCGCCCTCGATGAGGTCGTCGCGTGGCTGACCGATGGCGCGCCCTCGACCCCGGCCGACGAAGAATTTGCGCACCTTCTTGCCGAGCGTTCCGGCGGGAACCCGCTCTTCATCCGAGCGATCCTCGACCACCTGCTCGACGCGTCGCTCGCCTGCCGGAACGGGCGCGGATGGCGGGCGACTGCGCCGGCCGCGGCGATTCGCGCCGCTCTGCCGCCGACCATCGCGCAGGCGATCGATGCTCGCATCCGACGGCTCGACGAGCCTACCCAGAGGCTGCTCGAAGCGGCCAGCGTCGCGGGGCAGGTATTCTCGTCGGCAACCGTCGCAGATGCCGCGCAGCTGTCCTGCGCGGCGTTCGACGCGCTCTGCGATGCACTCGTGCGCACCGGGCATTTCATTCGCCATGCCGAAGCGCTGGTGCTTCCGGACGGTTCGACATGCCGGCGTTTCAGCTTTCTTCACGCGCTGATCGGCCAGGTGTTCTACGAACGGCAAGGTCTCGCGCGGCGCTCGGCAACGCACCGCCTGATTGGCGAGCGCCTCGAACAGTTGTTTCTGCCCGGGCAGCGTGACGACGTGGCCGCGGAACTATGCCGGCATTTCACCGATGCAGGGCTCTGGAGCAAGGCGCTCGACTGCGTACGCCTCGTGCTGCGCCCGGCGAAAGCGCGCAGCGCGTATCGCGACGCATTGGCGATACTCGATCAGGGCGATGCGCTGCTTGCCAGGCTGCCGACCGACGCGCAGTGGCGCTGGCGTGTCGAGTTCGGCGAGGCGCGCGCGACGCTGCTGGCGGCCGCGCACGATCCGCTTGCGCTCGATGTCTACGTCGCGCTGGTCGACGACGCGGCTCGCGCGGGCATGCTCGACGCCCAGCTGCGCGCGCTGATGGGACTGTCGTACGTGTCCGGCTGGAGCGATCAGACGCGCTCGATCGCCTGTCTCGACGAAGCGCTGCGTCTCGTCGCATCGCATCCGGATCGGCGCGTCGGCGCGTTGACGCAGGTGATCTGCCGCGTCAGGCGAGTGTGGGCCCTCGGCTGGCGAGCGGCTGACGACGAGGCTTGCCGTGCGGCGCTGGCGACGCTGCACGAGACCGGCGACACGATTGCGAGCGCGCGCGGACAGCTCGAATACTCGATGCTCGAGATCGTCTCCACGCGTTACGGCGATGCGCTGAAGAACATGCAGACGGCGCACCGCACGTTGCATGACCACGCGCTGGAGCATCCGCAATTCGATATCGCACGCGGCATGTGGATGATTCGCCTCGGATCGGCATGGGCGTATCTTGCGCTCGGCGAACTGGGCCGCGCACTCGACGAGTTCGATAGCGGCATTCGCTTCTTTCATGACAACGGCAACTATTTTGCCGCACGAACGCTACAGGTGTACCGCGGCTGGCTGCTTGTGCACTCGATGGACTACGAGATCGTCGTCGAACTCGACCAGCAGTTGCGCCGGACGGCGCTGGGCGCGGATGTCGGCGACCGCGATACGCTGCCCGGTCCGCAGCGGCGGGCATGGACGATTGTGGCAGGACTGGCGCACGCCGGCCTCGGCGATGACGCGACTGCATCGGCACGGTTCAGCGAGGCCGAAGCGGAGATGGACCGGGAACCGGTCATGTTCGACTGGTACTGGCGGCTCGCACTCGATTGGGGGCAGGCCGGGCTCGCGCTGGCCGACCCGGCCTGCCGCTCTGCGGCTATGCCTGCACGGCGGTTTCTCGACCGCGCGCTTGCGACCGACGAACGGTTCTGGCATGCGCTGGCCTGGGAGCGGATGACCGAGGCCGCGCTGCGCGATGGCCGCCTGAACGACGCCGCTTCCTGTCTGAACGAGGCGTTCGCGGCCATCGACGGATTTGCGACGCCGCTCGCCGACTGGCGGCTGCATCGCACGGCGGCCGGCGTGCATCGAGCACGTGGCGACGGGAGTGCCGGAGCGCTTGCGCAGTGGCGCGCCGACGAATGCCGCTGTCGCCTGGCGGCTTCGATTGCGTCGGAGCAGGGCATCGGTCGCCGTCTCGCAAAGTTCGACGACGGTTAGCGCATCTCGAACGAACCGCGACGTCGATGCTCCGATGGCAGCGTTGCGCAGGGCGCGTCCTTCATCGTCTTGCCGGGCTTCGCGTCGGCATCGCGGGTCGTTTCGCAGGCCGCCGCAGTTGCGCATCCCCTTCCGCGTTGCTCGTTTACGGCGTGCCCGGCAAGTTGCCCGGAGACATTTCGCGTGCAGCGTGCGCTGCCGTGAAGAGCCATGCCCGGTCTTCCAGCAGCTCGGCTTCGGCCGTCGCGCGTGCCTTGTCGGGCAGGTTGGCGACGAGCATCAGTGCGCGGTCGATGACAGTGACCGCGTCGTGATAAGCGCGGCGTTTCTTCGCCGCCTCGCTCGCGATGCGCAGGTAACGGAGCGCGCGCTCCCAGCTTTTTGCCGCTGCGAAGTGTTGCGCCAGTTCGGCGGCCAGGCCATCGCGCTCGCCCCGTGCGAACCGGGCTTCGAGCACCTCGGCGATGCGAAGATGCGAACCGGCCGTGCGCAAAGCACCCTGCCGATCGTAGAAGCTCTGACGATAGATCGCATGGCGGAACGCATAGAGACGCGCCGGCAAGCGGTAGCCGGACGTCGAGACGGGCTCGCGGCGAATGAAGCTTTCCTGGCGGCAGAGCGCTTCGCAAATGTCTTCGAAACTTTCCGCGTTCATTTCCGCGGCCGGTGCGGCCGTGGCCGCGCTGAATACGGGACCGGCCACGCTGGCGGCTTCGAGCACACGTTGCTGCACGGTTGTGAGCTTCCTGATGCGGCGTTCGATGACCTGGTTCAGCGAAGGTGGCACCTCGATCTGCAATTCCCGCGGTGAAACGCGCAGATGCCATCCATCCGGTGTCGACTCGGCGATGCCTTGCTCGACGAGGTGGTCGAGCGTGGCGATCATGAACAAGGGATTGCCGCCGGAGTGCTCGCGCATGCGCTGCGCGAAGCCCGTCGTTCCCTCGTTCTGTCGAGCCGACAGGGCGCCGCAGCCGAGATATTCTGCTATGGCGCATTCGGCGAGCGGTTCGAGGACGATATCGTGACAGAGTTTGCGCAGCCGCAGGTCACCGGTCAACTGGCTCAGTGGATGCCGTGCGACCTCGACGTCCTCCGGCCGGTACGTGCCGATGATCATCAAATGCGCATGGCTGGGGCGGCGGGCCAGGGCGGACAGCATATCGACCGTCGAATAATCGGACCAGTGCAGATCCTCGAAGATCAGTACGAGCGAACGCTGTTGCGACAGTGCTTCGAGAAATTCGCAGATTTCGCGCAGCATGCGGTCGCTCGACGCGCCGATCATCTGGCGCTGAAGGGCCGGGCGGTACTGCTGAGGCATCGACCCCGACATCTGCAAGGCCCAGCTCGGCGCCACCGACATCAGTGTGTGAGCGATCGTCCGCCCCGCTTCGCCGTGGATCAGCTGCGTGAGCGCACCGAGTACCGGGTAGTACGGCTCGATGCCGCCATGGCCCTCCACGCAATGCCCGAGCGACGTCAGTACCGTGGAATCCTCGCCGAGCGAATCCAGAAACCGATTGACGAGCGTTGTCTTGCCAATGCCCGGCTCGCCGGCGACGAAGACGATGCGCGATGCCCCCTCGCGTACCTCGTCAAACAGCTTCCTCAACTGGTTCAGTTGCGGCAGGCGGCCAACGAACGTGCCGTGGTCGCCCGGGTTCGACGGCGGGGGCGTCTCGGTGGAATTCGTCAGCACAGGCGCGATGAAGCGGTAGCCGCGGCCACGGCGGGTTTCGATAAAGCGCGGACGCTCGGGATCGTCCCCGAGCGCCGTCCGGATGGCCAGGATATGCGTCTTCAGTACCTCGGGTTGAACATGGACATTCCGCCAGAGCGCATCCAGGAATTCGCCGTGCGTGATCAACCTGCCGGCGTGATCGACGAGGTACTGGAGTATGTCGTAAGCGCGCGGAGCAAGCGGAAGCGGGCTGACCGAGCCGTCGACGTCGCGCGCCCAGACGCACCGGTTTTCGTGATCCAGGCGGAAAGGAGGGAAATCGATCACATCGGTTCTCCGATTGGGCGACACCGCAGGTTCAGTGCGATGATCGGCCCGCTGTGGGGCCCCAGGCAATGCAGAGGAAAATATGTCGGCAACGTCATTCACGAGTCTTGTTTCTGCAGATTGAATCAAGCCGCGCCTTTAAACGACGTCGGTCCTGGCGAATTGCCGCCGTGTATTTCCGCGACGCGAGTCTGTCAAACCTGGTCGAGGTTTCCCGCGACAGGTGCGAGCGCCCAGTCGAGAGCGAGGTCGGCGACCTGCTCCCAGCCATGCTCGCCGCAAGTGTAGTGGCTGCGGCCAGGGAATAGTTTGTATGCCGTGACCGCCTGCGAGCGCCTGGCGTTCTTCTCGAAATTCTCCCGCTGCACCGCGGGTGGCAGGATGTGGTCGTTCCCGCCTGCGATGAAGAGCAACGGCGCGCGATCGTCGTTCGCAAAGTTGCAGGTCGTCGAGGCGTTCGGGGTGAAATTCGCGAGTCCCCCCTGGAACAATATCCGCCCCGACACGGGGACGGCATAGCGGTCGTAGACGGCCTTCGATTCCTCGATGCTCAGGTTGTTCGTGAACGCGTAGTGGAAATCCTTCGCGGTGATCGGCACTGCGCGGCGCAGGTTGGCCGGGTTGCGCAGGACCGGGAACGTCGCCTTGATCTCGCTGAAAGGAAGTGCCATCACCCCCTTCACCGCCGCGCCGTCGATGGATATGCCGGCCGCGCCGAAGCCAGCGTCGAGCAGGAGCTGAACAAAGGTCCCGCCGAACGAATGCCCCATGATGACGGGTTTCGTATCGAGGGCGCCGACGATCCCGGCCAGGTGGTCGAAAACCTCTCGCACGCCCAGACCCGCCAGAGGCGATGGATCTCTCCGGAGCGCCTCGACTCCCTCTTCGCCCGGCTCGATGCCCGGGTATCCCGGGGCAATCACCCTGAAGCCCCGTTTCTCGTAGTGGACTACCCAATGCTCCCATGACAAGGGCGTCATCCAGAGGCCGTGAATGAGTACGACCGTGTCCGCATGCATTTCGGGCTTCATGTACCCACTCTTCGTTTTATGGTTGGCGGATTACAAAATCCGATGCCCAGGATTCATCGAGGTTTCCGGATTCGCTTCTCCGATGCCTCGTTGGGTTCGTATGGAAGCGATCCGGTGTCGCCACGCGTTGTATGGCGAAAGCGTAGTCTTTGACATCGGGGCGCGCTATGTGAATGATGCGCCCATCATAAAGATCATCCAGGTACGCGACATGGCTAAAAAACCGGAATTCTTTGCTGAAACGCCGACCGGGCTGGATGACGGATCAGATCCCTTTGCATTCAGGCGAGATGCCTTTTCAGATGTGCTGGAGCTGATCCGCGTCCGCGGCAATACGGTCTTTACATGCGCAGCATCTGCACCTTTCGGGCTGCGCTTTCCAGCCGGCAAATGCCGTTTGCACATCATCAGAAGCGGGAGCGTGGCGATCGAAGTGGAGGGGGACGATGAGCCGTACCACGCCGCGCAGGGAGATCTGGTCATGCTCATGCACGGTCATGGCCATGTGATATCGGATCGGCTTGGGCGTTCCGCAACGCTTCTCACGGATCTCGCGCTCCATCACTACGATCGGGAGCGCCTGACGATCGGACATGGGGATACTACGTGGCTGTGCGGGGATTTCGGCTTTGACGGCGTGTTATCGCAACGCCTGCTGTCGGTGCTTCCACCCGTTCTGATCCTGAAGGGCTTGCGAGAGCGGCCCTTCGAGTGGCTGGAGCTGAGTTGCCGTTTCATTCTGGACGAAGCGTTGAATCCGCGCGCGGGCGCTGCCGCCATGATCTCCCGACTGCTCGACGTAATCTTTGTTCAATTGCTGCGTACCTGGGCGACGGATGGTACTGTCGGTCGTGGCTGGCTATCTGGCGCGATTGATGCCCGTATCAATCCTGCGATGTCCGCCATACACGCCGACCCAGGCCGGACATGGACCGTCGGCGACCTCGCCGGGTTGTCGAATCTGTCCCGGTCGGCTTTCGCGGATCGGTTCCAGCGTGTCGTGGGGATGGCGCCGCTGAGCTATCTCACAAGCTGGCGCCTGGATCGGGCCGCAGAGTTGTTGCGATACAGTCGCGCACCGATCTCGGATATTGCGAACCGGGTCGGGTATACGTCCGAGGCCGCGTTCAGTCGAGCGTTCAGAGGAAGATACGAAATGTCCCCCATGCAATGGCGGAGAATCAACGCCGACTAGAATTTCGGGCAGGACGGAACAGGCTCAGATCCGCTGGATCGGGTTGGGGTTGGTGGTCGGGGCGGTGCCTCGGCTGTAACCCCTTTTTCGTCGGGTATCTCAGCCTCTGCGACACCGTGCGTGCGATCGTTGCCCGCAATCTGCGCCACTTCTTCCGCGGACAATCCAAACGCCTCATACAGCAGGCGGTCGATTTCCCGCGAGCTTGCCTCGGCTTCGGCAGCAAGTCCCGCGCGTTGGTACGCCAGTAGCTCGTCGACCAGACCGGCCAGCGCGCTTCTCGCTTCAGGCGCTCGCGGCACCGGCACCGAATCGATCATGGCCTTGGTGAACGCAATGCCCCCGTTATAACTGGCCGAGGGATAACGCGCGCGCAGATAAAACACCGCAAGCGGGCAATTCAGCACCGCGGCCGCGAACTTCAGCAAGCTGTCGTCGCTGGAGCGCAGGATCAGCGTCGTTTTGCCCGGGATCGTGTCGCCGGCGAGATCGAGCGCGGCGTCGAGCCGCGTGAGTCCCTTCACGATCACTTTCTTTGCCCCGGCCTTTCCGCCGTACGCGTTCGCGAACTCCGCGGCGAAACGCGCGCGATCCACGACGGGTGCCTGATACCGGTTGCCGAGATAGGTCATCGGCCTTTTACCCCAGCGGGAGATGAACTGCCCCAAAGTGCCCGTATTGACCACGCGGAATTGGCGCTGCGGATCGAAGCGGCCATTCGCTTCTTCGACGAGCGGTTTGAGCCGGTAGGCGTCCGAGGTTGCGCACGCGTTTTCACAGCGCAGCAACGATCCGAGCGTTGCGTGCGAGTGCGCCATTTTCTGCACGAACGCATGGTCGGGCGAGAGCAGCGCGTCGAGCCTCCACGGCGCGGCGAGCGCGGACTTGCGCGCATGGGCGAGCGGGATCAGCACGCCCGTTTCGATGCGCGCAGTCGAAACGAACCCGGTGCCTTCGTTCGCGTAGAGCGTGACGATCGAGTCCACGCGCGCACGGTCGAACACGCCGCGGCCTAGCGCGGCGATGCGCTCGATCTTGTCGAGATAGCGCGCGCGGAACGCGTCGCCGAAGGGCTTGGCGAGCCACTTGTCCGGCGTGAGGCACGCCATTGCGCCCGTCGGGGCGAGAAGCGACAGGCCGAGTTCCATGAAGACGACGTACAGATCCCAGTTGCCTCGCGCGGCTGGCCAGCGCTGCGCGAGATGTTCGCGCACGGCCAGCATGCCTTCGTTCGCCATGCGCTCGGAGTCGATGTAGGGCGGGTTCGCGACGATGGCGTCGAAGCCGGGGAACGCGCCTGTGTCGTCGAGGACAGGCGCAAAGGCGGTGCGCCATTCGAAGGCGTTGTCATAGAGGGATGAGGTCGCGCTCGACTTGTGCGGTGCCTCCGGTTTGAGGTCGGGTTCCAGGGGCGACGGGAATCCGGACCGCTGGATTGCGGCATTGCCTTGCTGGATAGGGATGTCGAGATTGGGCAGGGCGGCGAACTGTCCGTTCGCGTCGTACCCGGCATGTTCGAGCAGCTCGATCCAGAGCCGCAGTTTCGTCAGCCGCACCGCATCGGGATTGATGTCCACGCCGAACAAGCCGCGTTCGACGATGGCGCACTTCTCCCTGAACAGGGCAGCGTCGAGGCGCCGGCGTTCTTCCTCTGGCAACGCGCTATCGAGCGATGTGCCGTCTTCCCGTTTCACCGTGAGCCGGTCCGACTCGATCTCGAAACAATAGCCGCAAAGCGGGTTGTCTGCGGCGTCGGTCAGCAAGCCGAGGCGCGACTTTAGCGCCACGCGCGCGTTGAGCGCCGAAACGAGCAGGTGCCCGGAGCCCACCGCCGGATCGCAGACGCGCAGTGCATCCACGACTTCGCGAGCTTCGTTGCGATTCGCAATCGCCTGGCATAACTGATCGATGGATTCGCAGTGCCAGCCTTTGAGCCGGTTGAAGCGGCGGAGCGCAGCCGACTCGATCGCGGCGCCGGCCAGGTACGTCGCGACGCTGCCCGGCGTGAACCATGCGCCTTCCCGATAGCCGTTGAACTTCTCGAAGATCAGGCCGAGCGTTGCCGTATCGACCTTCGGTTTTCCCGCGTTGCCAGGCTGCGTTGCGCGCGGGGAAAAGTCGTAGGCATCGAGAAAATCGAGCAGATAGTGCACGGGGTCCAGCGCTTCTCCAGCCTGCCTGAGCGCGGTTTGCGCGAAAACGGGCAGCGGCGGCGAATCGGCCAGCGCGCCGAGCGGGATTCCCGCGTTTTCCCGATCCTCCGAAACGAGAGCCGAACCCTCGAAGCGCGGAATCAGCGGGAACTGCGCGCGGGATGCCGGGGGCTCGTTCACGAGCACTTCGCGGCACAACGCATCGAGTTCAGCGAAGGAGCGAATACGGCTCGAGCGCAGAAATGCGTAAGCGGGATCGCCGTTGTGCAGCGCGAGAAGCCGTGTTTCGAGCAGCTTGAGAAAGACGAGGCGGCTGAGCCATGCGATGCAAAGGCGCAGCACCGTCTCGAATCGGGCCTGCGGGTTCTCTTGAGCAAGGGGACCGTCGCGCGCCTCGATGCGCGCCAGCGCGTTTTCGACCAGCGCCCCGGGCACCCTTGCGTGCTCGGGGCAGCGGGCGATGGCCGGCTTGCCGCCCGTCACGGTTTCGCGCAAACCCGCGATATGCAGCAGTTCCGCGTAGAAGCGTTGGTCGAGCGTTGCGTGGCGAGGGCGCACGCGTCTCGTCTTGTTGGTCTCGGGCATGATCTTGTTGGGGCAGCGTTTGCCGCGCGTTGCCTGCCAGTTCGCGTGAGGCGCCGGTTGCCGCCCATTTTAAGCGCGTCGCGCCGCCGCGCGCCCTCTGACTTTCGGACGAGTCGATGGACGCGCTCGCGTAGGCGATCATCGTGACATGCTTCGAGTCCCGCAACGCGCCGCTGTGCTCTGCTATATGATGGCGCCGCCGCGGCCAAGCCGTTTTGCCTGTGAATCCTATGACCGACATTCCCACCCTGAGCTGGCCCGATACGGATGGCCCGCGCACCGTCCGCTGGCGTTCGGAGGCCGGCGTCGCGCCGCCGAAGCGCGTGGTGCTCGCCGACGACCGTACTACCGCCGACGCGGCTTACCGGCTCGCCTGCGAAGGCACTGCGCTCCTGTGGCGCGGCGACTACCAGAACGCCCGCCAGTTGCTGCAGGCGATGGCGCGCCGCGCCGACCGCAAGCCGCCCAAAGCACCCGCTTCGCCGCTGGACGCCTTCAACCTGCACCGCCAGGCGCAATCGCAGCGCGCGCGAACGCTCGGCATGGTGCTGATCCCGCTCGAAGGCGACTACACGATTGCGCTGCGCCGCGCACCCGAGGTGCGGCTCGCCTGCGAGGAGGCCTGGGGTCCGGCCACGGGCGAGGCATCGGCGGTTTCGCTGCGCGAGCTGCTTGGCCTCGTCGGCGCGCACGAATGGCGCAAGAAGGGCGTCGAGATCCCGGCGCTTGGCGGCGAGCGCATTCATCCGTACTACGGCGTGTTTTCCCCCGTGCGCGGGGAGTATGTCGATCTCGTCGCGCGCACGCCGCTGCCTTCGTTAGATAAGGCGTTCGACATCGGCACGGGCACCGGCGTGCTGTCCGCGGTGCTGGCGTCGCGCGGCGTGGAGCGGGTGGTCGCCACCGACCAGGACCCGCGCGCGCTCGCTTGCGCGCGCGAGAACCTCGCGCGACTGGGTTATGCCGATCGTGTCGAAGTGATCGAGGCGGATCTCTTTCCGCCGGGGCGTGCGCCGCTTGTCGTCTGCAATCCGCCCTGGGTGCCGGCGCGGCCCGCTTCGCCCATCGAATATGCCGTATTCGATCCGGATAGCCGCATGCTGCGCGGCTTTCTCGACGGCCTGAAGGACCATCTGGAGCCGGACGGCGAGGGCTGGCTGATCCTCTCCGATTTTGCCGAGCATCTCGGGTTGCGTACGCGCGCCGCATTCATGGAAATGATTTCGGGTGCGGGGCTGGAGGTGGTGGGGCGTGAGGATATTCGTGCGCGTCATCCGAAGGCGGCGGACCGCAGCGATCCGCTCCACGAGGCGCGCGCAAAGGAAATCACGTCGCTCTGGCGGCTGAAGGCGGCGAAAAAGTGAGACCGCCGAAGCGTGGGCGCGGGGCCGGCGCTTCGGTGGGATGGGGGGGCAGGGCCGGTCGGCGTTCAGCCTGGATAGGCTTCGTCGACTTTCAGTCCCGCGAGCTTGAAAATCACGCGTAATGTCTGCGGTTTGATGTCCCGGCGGGCCGCGAGGGACGACATCACGAAGTCGAGAACCTTTGCGTATTTCAGCAGGATCAGGCAGGTTTCGAGATCGCTTGCGCCATCGCGCATTTCCTCGGCAATGCGCAACATCTCAACCGATATGTCGCGCGCCATTTCGAGTTCCAGCTGCTGCTTCTCGGTCCACGAAGGAACATCGAGCAGCTTGGTGAGCAATTCCTGAAATTTCTGCTCGGCATTTCCGTCTGGTTTCGTATTCATTGCAAGCCTCGTGCAAGGACGTGCAGCATCGTGCGCTTCCCGAGCAACGATAGACTGCCACGTGCCTGTTCTGTCGCCGCCGGTGGTGCCGGAGCGACCTCCCATACGCGCCGGCCGGTGCATTGCCGGCTGGTCACGCTCCCAGTGGTCCTTTGTGGACATCGGGGACGGATGTCCGCCGTGTCTCTTTTAATCAACCCCTCCCTGCCGTCCGGACGTGGGGTCAGCGTTCCGGACGCTGCGGGCCGCCTGCGACTTTTGCTTTATGACGGCCACGTCGTGCTTTTTTCGTAAAATGGCAGGTAAATCTTCTTCCTTCCGTCGCCTGTCGCACGTTTCCCGATAAAAGACGTCTCTCCTTCGCCCGCACGATGTCCAGCAAGACTTACGAAATCCGTCCGAACCAGTCTGTCGAACTCCTCCAGGAGCTCCACATCCTGACGCGCGACGGCAAGATGAATCAGGATAGCCGCCGCAAGCTCAAGCAGGTCTATCACCTGTTCCAGTTCATCGAGCCCCTTCTCAAGGACCTCAAACAGGATGGCCGCGACATCACGCTCGTCGATCACGGCGCCGGCAAGTCCTATCTTGGTTTTATCCTTTACGACCTGTTTTTCAAGGCGCTTCATGACCAGTCGCACATCTTCGGCATCGAAACGCGCGACGAACTCGTGCAGCGCTCGCGCGATCTTGCGAAGCGGCTAGGTTTCGAAGGGATGTCGTTTCTGAATTTGTCCGTGGCGGACTCGATCGCGTCGGATGCGCTGCCGCCCACCGTCGATATGGTGACGGCGCTGCACGCCTGCGACACGGCCACCGACGACGCGCTACGTTTCGCGCTCAAGAAGCGCGCGCGCCATATCGTGGTCGTGCCGTGCTGTCAGGCCGAGGTGGCGGGCGTGCTGCGGCGCAACAAAGGCAAGTCGCTTGGCCAGGCGCTCACCGAAATCTGGCGCCATCCGCTGCACACGCGCGAGTTCGGCAGCCAGATCACGAACGTGCTGCGCTGTCTGCAGCTGGAGGCCCACGGGTACCAGGTGAGCGTGACGGAACTGGTGGGGTGGGAGCACTCGATGAAGAACGAACTCATCGTTGCCCAATACAAGGATCTGCCGCGGCGTCGGCCCGCCGAACGGCTGACCGAGATTCTCGCGACCTTCGGCCTTGCCGAACTCAACGAGCGATTCTTCGTCGACGATGCCGGCAACGGGCCGTCCCATGCGACTGCGGACGAAGAACCGTCTGCCTGATCTGATTAATCGGCCTGATCTGACTGATCGGCCTGAGCGCCGGCCCGGCGGGGGGCGTTGCTGCCTCCGCCACTGTCGCCACCTTCGCCGTCGCCGCCGGCCATCCAGTCCTGCCAGCCTTGCAGGCCGAGCCGGCGCAGCGTCGCCTGATTGCGTTCGTAGATATCGGCGGCATCCGGGAATGCTTCGGTTGCGCGCTCGATGCTCGCTTCGCGCAGCAGATGCAGGATCGGATAAGGGGTGCGGTTCGTGTAATTTTCGATGTCGCCCGGCTCGCTGCCGTCGAACTGGTACTGCGGATGAAAACTCGCGATCTGCAGCGTGCCTTCGAGCCGTAGCTGCTGAAGCAGCCGGTCGGCGAAATAGAGCGCGTCGTTGAAATCCAGAAAATCGGCTAGCGCGCGAGGCAGAATCAGCAGGGTCGTGTCGATCTGCTCGGGGTCGGCGGCGTCGAGTGTCTTGAGTTCCGCTTCGAGATCGACAAGGACGCCTTCCAGACCGGTCGCCTCGCTCACCACATAGCGGATCTGCTGCTTCACGTGCACGCTCTTCGCGAACGGGCACAGGTTCAGGCCGATCACGGCGCGCGTGAGCCAGTGGCGCGTGGCGGCAAGAACGTCGGCGTGGGCGGGGGCTGAGGCGGTATCGGTCATCGCGCTATTTTACCGGCGCCGGGCAGGCCGCCTCGATCAGCCGCTTCGCCATGCGCGGTCCGGCGAGGATCGGGCCGCAACCCGGGCCGTAGGTCTGGCTTGCCGCATAAATACCTTCGATCAGCAGGGCGAGTTCGTCGGCGAGGGCCGCGGGGTCCGCGGCCTGCGCTTGCCCGGCGAGCGTGGTGAGCCGCGCGATCAGCTTCGCCTTGTTCTCGGCAACCGAATGGCGCGCCGGGTGCGAAGCGTCCGGAAATTCGGCTGCGACGTTCACGAACGGGCAGCCCCGGTAATCGGCCGCCGAGGCGCGCTGCGCCAGGTCTTCGAAATACTGGAGCAACTGCTTGACCGGCTCGCCCGGATGTTTCGCGACGCTCGCTTCCAGGCGGTCGAAAAAGCGCTCGTCGCAGCGCTTCAGATACGCGACGACCAGGTCGTCCTTCGACGAGAATTGGCGGTACAGGCTCATCTTGTTGACGCCCGCGCGCTCGACGACGGCCTCGACGCCCACGGCGCGCACGCCTTCCCGATAGAACAGTTCGTCCGCTGCGAGCAGCAGATGCTCCTGCGCGCGCGGCTTGCTCGTGCGGCGCGCGCGCGGGGTGGGGGAATGATCGGTCATGGAATTCTCGCCGGTGGTTGCTGCTTGACATGTTACCGAGCGGTCACTACTATCGCAACACACTTGTGACCGATCGGTAACAAATTGTTGCTGCGGCGTCCATGAGGCGCAATCGACGATCGGGGCTGGGCACGGTACAACAGGAGCGAGGATGAACTGGGCAGCGAGGATGGTCGGCGGGCGTTTCCACTACGGGTGGCTCGTCGTGGCGGTGGTGTTTCTGGTGCTGCTGGCGGCCGCGGGCACGCGCGCCACGCCGAGCGTGATGATGGTGCCGCTCGAGCATCAGTTCGGCTGGAGCCGCGCGACGATTTCGCTCGCGATTTCGGTGAACATTGCGCTGTACGGCCTGATGGGACCGTTCGCGGCGGCGGCGATGCAGCGCTTCGGCGTGCGCCCGACGCTCCTTGCCGCGCTTGCCACCATGGGCGCGGGCGTGGCGCTTTCGTCGCTGATGACACATCCGTGGCAGATGGTGCTGATCTGGGGCGTGATGGTGGGCGGCGCTACGGGCGTGGCCGCGCTTTCGCTTTCGGCCACCGTGGTGACGCGCTGGTTCACGTCGCACCGCGGCCTCGCGATGGGCATTCTCACTGCGAGCTCGGCCACGGGGCAACTGGTGTTCCTGCCCTTTCTCGCGGCGATTGCGCAGAAGTACGGCTGGCAGCCCGTGGTGCTCGTGGTGGCGGCAGCGGCGGCCGTGGTGATTCCGCTCGTGGCCTTTCTGCTGCCCGAGCGGCCCGCCGACATGGCGCTGCGCCCCTTCGGCGAGGGCCACGACACGCCCGTCGCACCGCCGCAGCCGCAGGGCAATCCGCTCAAGATCGCATTCGGCGCGCTCACCTCGGCCAGCCGCACCCGCGACTTCTGGCTGCTCTTTTTCAGCTTCTTCATTTGCGGCGCGAGCACGAACGGCTACATCGGCACGCACCTGATCGCCATGTGCGGCGACTACGGCATGACGGAAGTGCAGGGCGCTTCGCTGCTCGCCACGATGGGCGTATTCGACCTGTTCGGCACGACCCTCTCGGGCTGGCTTTCCGACCGCTTCAACAGCCGCGTGCTGCTGTTCTGGTACTACGGGCTGCGCGGGCTTTCGCTGATCTACCTGCCGCATGCGTTCGGCATCGACTTCTTCGGGCTGCCGATCTTCGCCGTGTTCTATGGCCTCGACTGGATCGCGACGGTGCCGCCGACGGTGCGTCTCGCGACCGACGTCTACGGCAAGGAGCGCGCGCCCGTGGTGTTCGGCTGGGTGGTGGCGGGGCACCAACTGGGCGCGGCGTTCGCGGCCTACGGCGCGGGCCTCCTGCGCTCGAGCCTCGGCACCTATACCGTGGCGTCGATGATCTCGGGCGGCCTGTGCCTCGTCGCTTCGCTGCTCGTGCTGCGGATCAACCGCGGCCCTCGCGCCGTGGGCGTGCAGGCGGTCTGAGCACCGCCGCGGCGTGCAGTGGCGCACCGGCCCTGCCGAGGATGTATCAGCACGATTCACACCGCGCGGTTATCCTAGTGTCCCCCGGGCGTGCGCCCGAACACACCAAGGACAGACAAGGCATGACGAAGCACAAACCCGCACCGACAGCCGTGCCCATCCATGAACTGATCGCCGGCCGCTGGAGCCCGCGCGCGTATTCGAACGAGCCGGTGAGCCGCGAGGCGCTGCACGCGGTGATCGAGGCGGCGCGCTGGGCGCCCTCGGGCTACAACCTGCAGCCGTGGCGTTTCCTCGTGTTCGACCGCACCGCGAACGAAACCGCGTTCAAGCGCGCGTTCGCCACGCTCGTGCCGTTCAACCAGCAATGGAATGCACCGGCTCCGGTGCTGATCGCGGTGACGGCACAAACGCTTACCGCGAAGGGCGAGGTCAATCGCACGGCGCAGTACGATGCGGGCGCGGCAGCCATGTCGCTGGTGCTGCAGGCGCATGCGCTGGGTCTGGCTGCGCACCAGATGAGCGGCTTCGACGTCAATGCATTCCGCACCGAATTCGCGCTGCCGAACGACGTGGAACCGCTCGCGATCATCTCGATCGGCCACTACGGCGACAGCGAAAAGCTCGAGCCCGTGCTGCGCGACCGCGAGAAGGCGGAGCGCACGCGCTCGGCCGTCGGCGACATCGCCTACGAAGGGGCCTGGAAGCAGCCGTTCAAGGGCTGAATCCCGGAGTCTGGGCGCGAAGCCCGCTGGCGGCCAACGCCAAAAATCAGACAAAACGCGCGGCTTGCCGCGCGTTTCTTATTGCGCCAGTGTTCCTGAAAGGGCCGCGGTTGCCGGTTGCCGGAGTTTCGTGATACAAAGCCCGTCCTCCCAGCCCATCCCTCGCGCTGCGCAGCTCCTGCGCGGTGCTTTTCTGCCATGAACACGTTCTGCGCGATTGACTTCGGGACCTCCAATTCTGCGGTGGCGCTGCCCGCAGCCGCGTCCGGCGGCGCCATGCGGCTCGCGCCCGTGGAGGATGCGCACGTTACGCTGCCCACTGCCGTGTTCTTCAATACCGACGAGCACACCCGCGAGTTCGGCCGGGCCGCGCTCGCGTCCTATATCGACGGCTTCGACGGGCGCCTGATGCGCTCGATGAAGAGCATCCTCGGTTCGGCGCTGGCGGAGAGCACGACCGACCTCGGCGACGGCAGCGCGATCCGCTACACGGACATCATCGCGATCTTCGTGGATCACCTCAAACGCAGCGCCGAAGCCTGCGCCGGCGCGCCGATCGAGCGCGCGGTGCTGGGCCGCCCGGTGTTCTTCGTCGACGAGGATCCGCGTGCCGACCAGCTCGCGCAGGACCAGCTCGAGGCGGCCGCGCGCTCGGTGGGATTCCGGCAAATCCAGTTCCAGTACGAACCCATCGCCGCCGCGTTCGATTACGAGTCGCGTCTCACGGAGGAGGGGCTCGTGCTGGTGGCGGATATCGGCGGCGGTACTTCGGACTTCTCGCTCGTGCGGGTGGGGCCGCAGCGCATGCAGCGGCTCGAACGCAAGGACGATGTGCTCGCGCACCATGGCGTCCACGTTGCGGGCACCGATTTCGACCGCCGCGTCGAACTCGCGACGATCCTGCGCGAAATCGGCTACCAGTCGCTCGATCCGGAAGGGCGCGAAGTGCCGAACCGCGTGTATTTCGATCTCGCGACCTGGCACCTGATCAATACGGTGTACACGCCCAGGCGGGCGGCCGAGCTCAAGCTCATGCGCCACCTGTACCGCGACGCGCGGCACCACGACCGCCTGATGCGCGTGGTGGAGCGGCGTCTGGGGCACGCGCTGGCGGCGCGCGGCGAAGAGGCGAAGATCGGTGTTTCGGCGGGCGGCCAGACCATGATCGATCTGGAGGCGGTGGAGGCGGATCTGCGCCTTGCCTTCGACGACGCCCAACTGGTCGAAGCGGGCCGCGAAGAGACCCGCCGTATCGTGGAAGCGGCGCGCGAGACGGTGCAGGCGGCGGGCGTCAAGTCGGCCGACGTGAACGCGCTCTATTTCACCGGCGGCTCGACGGGCCTTCTGTTCCTCACCGAGGCGCTTGCCGGAGCGTTTGCGCACGCGCGGCCGGTGTTCGGCGACCGCCTCGCCAGCGTGGCGACGGGCCTCGGCATCCACGCGCAGCGCCTGTTCGGCTGAAGCACCCAAGAAAAAACCCCACCTTCCAGAGGAAGCGTGGGGTTTTTCGGTAAGCTTGCCAGGCAGAATCCCAGGTCAGGGATTCTGTGGGGCAATGTACGCTTAGACCGGCTTGATGTTCGCGGCTTGCTTGCCCTTCGGGCCCGTACGAACTTCGAACTGCACCTTTTGGTTTTCTTGCAGCGTCTTGAAGCCGTCGACCTTGATTTCCGAGAAGTGCGCGAACAGGTCTTCGCCGCCGCCGTCCGGAGTGATGAAGCCAAAGCCCTTTGCGTCATTGAACCACTTGACGGTACCGGTTTCCATATTACTTTCCTAAAGATGAAATGAGGCCGAAGCCAAAGAGGTGCATGAAAATCAAGGAAGGGGTATGGGACCAGCCGGAGTACCGTTGATGGGCGAACTACGAGAGACCTAATCATACTCGCCGCCTGAAATCCTGCCCGCACTTTATACGGCGAATTGCTCGGAAGGTCAACTAGAAGACTCCCCCTTCTGGATGTTTTTTTACGTTAGGGTCGAAACAAGAGCTTACAAACCTTGCGTTAATGGCGTTTTTTTTGTAGAGGGCCGCAGATTTTTGGCGCCTTTTGGCAGTGCAACCGTTAAACTACGCGCCGCGCGAAGGTTGCGCCTACGGGTGCAATCGCAGGAGTGCGCGCAGGTGCGACTACCGTGAAAACCCGCCCGCACAACAGACGGGGCTCCCGGTGTCGAACTGCTCTTGAAACAGGAGAAGACGTGAAAAGTTCTATTCAACGGAACATCGGCCCGTTTGCGCTGATGTTTACGGGCCTCGGCTCGATCATCGGTTCGGGCTGGCTGTTCGGCGCATGGAAAGCGGCGAAGATTGCAGGTCCGGCCGCCATCTGCGCGTGGATCATCGGCGCCGTGGTCATTCTGGCCATTGCCCTGACCTACGCCGAACTCGGCGCGATGTTCCCGGAGTCGGGCGGCATGGTTCGCTACGCCCGCTACTCGCACGGCGCCCTGGTGGGTTTCATCAGCGCCTGGGCCAACTGGATCGCCATCGTTTCGGTGATTCCCATCGAGGCCGAAGCCTCCATCCAGTACATGAGCACCTGGCCCTACCCATGGGCGCACGCGCTCTTTGTCGATGGGTCGCTAACCCACTCCGGGTTATCGCTCTCGGCGCTGCTCGTGATCGTGTACTTCATGCTCAACTATTGGGGCGTGACGCTGTTCGCGCGCGCCAATAGCGCCATCACGATCTTCAAGTTCATCATCCCGGGCCTGACCATCATCGGCCTGATGTCCACGGGCTTTCACCACGAGAACTTCGGCCAGTCGACCGATTTCGCGCCCTATGGCTGGTCGGCGGTGTTCACGGCGGTTGCGACGAGCGGCATCGTGTTCGCGTTCAACGGCTTCCAGAGCCCGATCAACCTCGCGGGTGAAGCACGCAATCCGTCGAAGAGCATTCCGTTCGCGGTGATCGGCTCGATCGTCTGCGCGCTCGTGATTTACGTGCTGCTGCAGATCGCGTACATCGGCGCGGTCAATCCCGCCGACGTGCTCAAGGGCTGGAACACGTTCAACTTCAAGTCGCCGTTCGCCGAACTCGCGATTGCGCTGAACCTGAACTGGCTCGCGATCCTGCTCTACGTGGACGCGTTCGTGAGCCCGAGCGGCACCGGCACGACCTACATGGCAACGACCTCGCGCATGATCTACGCGATGGAGCGCAACAACACGATGCCGAAGATGTTCGGCAACGTGCACCCGTTCTACGGCGTGCCGCGCAACGCGATGTGGTTCAACCTGCTGGTGTCGTTCATCTTCATGTTCTTCTTCCGCGGCTGGAGCTCGCTCGCGGCAGTGATCTCGGTGGCGACGGTCATCTCGTACCTCACCGGCCCGATCAGCCTGATGGCGCTCAAGCGCACCGCCACGGACCTCGAGCGTCCGCTCTCCGTGCCGTTCATGAAGGTGATCGCGCCGTTCGCGTTCGTTTGCGCCTCGCTGATCCTCTACTGGGCGAAGTGGCCGCTGACGGGCGAGATCATCCTGCTGATGGTCGTTGCACTCCCGGTGTACTTCTACTTCCAGGGCAAGGAAGGCTGGGCGGGCTGGGGCCAGGATCTGAAGGCGGCGTGGTGGATGTGCGCTTACCTGCCGACGATGGCGGTCCTCTCGCTGATCGGCAGCAAGCAGTTCGGCGGCAGCAACCTGATCCCCTACGGCTGGGACATGCTGGTGGTCGCGCTGTTCTCGCTCGTGTTCTATTACTGGGGCGTCCATTCGGGCTACCGCACGCCGTACCTCAAGGAGCGCGAGGAGCACGACGAAGTGCTCGAAGGCATCGGCGCGCACTGATCGCCGTCACCTTCGCGCGGCGTTCGCGCCGCGCCCGGATGTGAAGAAGCCCGCCTGAAGCGATTCAGGCGGGCTTTTTTGTGCCTGCTGCTTTCGGCGCCAGGTGCCAGATGTCGGGTGCCGGGTGTTGGGCGTTCGGCCGCGTTAGTGCGCCGGGCCGAACACGTAGTTCGTCATCGCGAGCGCGCGCTGGTATGTGCCGAGCGACTGCACGCCCAGCGTGTAGTCGTCGTCGGCGGCGCCGAGGGCCGCGAAGACAGGCAGCAGGTGCTCGTCGGTCGGGTGCATCAACTGCGCGTGCGGGGCGCGGCGCCGGTAGTCGAGCAGCGCGTCGATGTCGCGTGCGGCGAGATGCGTCTCGAACCAGTCGGTGAATTCCGCCACGCGCGGATCGGCGTCTTCCGGCCGGGCCGAGAAGTCCGCCGCGCGCAGGTTATGCGTGATCTGGCCGGAGCCGATCACCATCACGCCGTCGTCGCGCAGGGCGCGCAGCGCGCGGCCAAGGGCGAAGTGGTGGGCGGCGTCGGCGCGCGGCTGGATCGAGAGCTGGGCGACGGGGACATCGGCTTCGGGGAACATCAGCAGCATCGGCACCCAGGCGCCGTGGTCGAGACCGTGCGATTCTTCGCCGACCGCCACGCCGTGCTCGCGCAGCAGCGCCGCGGCGCGCTGCGCCGTATCGGGCGCACCGGGTGCGGGGTACTGGATTTCGTAGAGCGCGCGCGGGAAGCCGTAGAAGTCGTGGATCGTCTCGGGCTGCGCCGCGGTGCTGACGACCGGCTGCAGCGTGCCCCAATGCGCCGAGAGCATCAGCACGGCCTCGGGGCGCGGCAACTGCGAGGCAAGCGCGGAGAAGCCGCCGGAGGGCAGCGACGGGTCGATGGGCAGCGTCGGCGCGCCATGCGAGAGGAACAGGGTGGGCAATCGGGTTGCGGTAGTCATGATCGCGGGCTGCGGTCAGGCAGCCTGACAGGTTCGGTTGCGATCAATATAAGTGCCTACCGCTGCGAATTAAACGTCGCGGATGGGAATTGATTGTGTCGCCAGTGTTGGTAATCGCGCGGATTGCCGTGCCGGGACGAGGTGCACGCGGGGGTGCCGCGGCGTGCTTCAGTCAGCGCTGCCGCTGTGCAGCCCTTGCCACGCGGGCGAAAGCGCGGGGCCGAGCGCGAACAGATCGAGCACGCGCGCGACCGTTTGATCGACCATCTCCTCGATCGAGGCAGGCTGGTTGTAGAACGCGGGCAGCGGCGGGAAGATCACGCCGCCCATCTCCGTCACCGCCGTCATGTTGCGCAGGTGGGCAAGATTGAACGGCGTTTCGCGCACGAGCAGCACGAGGCGGCGGCGCTCCTTGAGCGTGACGTCGGCGGCGCGGGCGATCAGGTTGTCCGAGAGGCCGTGGGCGACGCTTGCGAGCGTCCGCATGGAGCAGGGCGCGACGATCATGCCGTCGGTCGCGAACGAGCCCGAGGCGATGCTCGCGCCCACGTCGCGGACCGAATGCACGACGTCGGCGCGCGCGTGGAGGTCGTCCTTGGCGAGTTGCAGTTCGTGCTGGATATTGAGCCAGCCCGCCGACGAGATCAGCAGATGGGTTTCGACGCCGCCGAGCTTGCGCAGCATGTCGAGAATGCGCACGCCATAGATGGCGCCGGTCGCGCCGGTAATGGCGACGATCAGCCTGCGTGGGGGAGTGCCGGGGAGATTCACGACTTCACGAATGGGCGGCCTGCCGTCCCGTGTGCGCTTCAGGTGCGCGTCAGGCCTGGGCGAACAGTTGCTGCAGTTCGCCGTTCTGGTACATCTCCATCATGATGTCCGACCCGCCGACGAATTCGCCCTTCACGTAAAGCTGGGGAATGGTCGGCCAGTTCGAGAATTCCTTGATGCCCTGGCGGACCGCTTCGTCTTCGAGCACGTTGACGGTCTTGAACTGATCGACGCCGCAGGCCTTGAGGATCTGCACCGCGCGGCCCGAAAAGCCGCACATCGGAAACTGCGCGTTGCCCTTCATGAAGAGGACGACGGCGTTTTCATCGACGATCTGCTTGATGCGTTGTTGGGTATCCATGACTGACCTTGCAATGTATTGATGCGGAACAGGGTGAAATGATAGCGGATTTCGACCGCGCGGGCCGGGCGCCGAAAGGCTGTTGCGGCGTGGCCGGGCGCCCGTTCGGGCATTCGGTCGCTCAGGCGCCGATCCGGCCGCCGCTGATCCGCTCGATGCCGGCGAGATCCTTTTCCGAGCGCACCTCGGCGAAACCTTGTGCCGCGAGCAGCGCGCGCACCGCTTCGGCCTGGCCGTAGCCGTGCTCCATCCAGAGCACGCCGCCTGGCGCGAGATGGGCCGGTGCGCCGGCCACGATCGCGCGCAGGGCCGTGAGGCCGTCGGCCTCGTCGGTGAGCGCGCCGCGCGGCTCGAAGCGCAGGTCGCCTTGATCGAGGTGCGGGTCGCCGCTCGCGATGTAGGGCGGGTTGCTCACGATGGCTTCGAAGCGCAGCGACGGATCGAGTGTGTCGTACCAGCTTGCGGCCGCGAACGTGAGCGGGCCGCCGGGGCGTTTCGCGTCGAGCAGATGCTGTGCGTTGCGGGCGGCCACGTCGAGCGCGGCCACCGAGCGATCGACGGCCCAGACGCGCGCGTCGGGCCGCGCCGAGGCGATCGCCACGGCAATCGCGCCGCTGCCCGTGCCGAGATCGAGCACGCGCGGGTGCGCCATGCCTTCGATGGCGGCCAGCGCCGTTTCGACCAGCAACTCGGTCTCGGGACGCGGAATCAGCACGTCGGGCGTGACTTCGAAGGTGAGACCGTAGAACTCGCGCGCGCCCACCAGTTGCGCCACCGGCTCGCCGCCCGCGCGGCGCGCTTCGAGCGCGCGATACGCCGCTACGCGCGCCGCGTCGAGGACCTGGTCGCCGCGCGTGATGAGTTCGGTGCGGCGCCAGCCCAGCACGTGCATCAGCAGCATGCGCGCTTCGAGCGCGGGCAGCGGCGAGGCACGCAGCAGGGCGTCGGCGGTGATGGCGGCGTCCTTCACGTCGGGCGCGGCGTCAGTCCGCATCGCCGAGCGAGGCGAGCTGTTCGGCCTGATGCTCGGTGAGGAGCGCGCCGATCAGTTCGTCGATTTCGCCGTCCATGATCGATTCGAGGCGGTAGAGCGTGAGGTTGATGCGGTGATCGGTGAGGCGCCCCTGCGGGAAGTTATAGGTGCGGATGCGCTCCGAGCGGTCGCCCGAGCCGACGAGGCTCTTGCGCGTGGCCGCTTCCTTCGCGTGCTGCTCCTGGTACTGCTTGTCCTTGATGCGGGCGGCCAGCACCTTGAGCGCGCGGTCCTTGTTCTTGTGCTGCGAGCGGTCGTCCTGGCACTCCACGACGATGCCGGTGGGGATGTGCGTCACGCGCACGGCCGAATCGGTCTTGTTGATGTGCTGGCCGCCGGCGCCCGAGGCGCGGAACGTGTCGATGCGCAGGTCGGCGGGGTTGATCTCCACCTCGCCGATCTCGTCGGCTTCCGGCATCACGGCCACCGTGCAGGCGGACGTATGGATGCGGCCCTGCGTTTCGGTGGCCGGCACGCGCTGCACGCGGTGGCCGCCCGATTCGAACTTGAGCTTCGAGTACGCGGCTTCGCCCGCGATACGCACGATCACTTCCTTGTAGCCGCCGAGATCCGATTCGCTCGCCGACATCATTTCGATCTGCCAGCGATTGCGTTCCGCGTAGCGCAGGTACATGCGCAGCAGGTCGCCCGCGAACAGCGCCGATTCGTCGCCTCCCGTGCCCGCGCGGATTTCGAGGAACACGTTGCGTTCGTCGTTGGGGTCCTTCGGCAGCAGCATCTTCTGCAGTTCTAGCTGGAGCTGTATCTGGCGTTCGCGCGCGCTTTTCACCTCTTCTTCGGCGAACTCGCGCATGGAGGCGTCCGAAAGCAGGTCTTTCGCCGCCGCTTCGTCGTCGCGCGCCTGGCGCCATTGCGCGTAATGCTCGACCACCGGCTCCAGTTCCGCATGCTCGCGCGTGAGTTTGCGGTACTGGTCGCGGTTGGACGTCACGTCGGGACGGCTCAACAGGTCGTTCAGCTCGGCCAGGCGTGTCGTCAGCTGGTCGAGCTTCGATTGCATGCTCGTTTTCATCGGGCGGTTCGGAGCGGGGTCCGGGTAGGGCTGCGGGAGAGAAAGACAGTAGCGGGCGGCGTGCCCGGGCTGCGGCGTGGGCTGACGCCGCGAAAAGCGGTCCGTACCGCTAACGGTCCGAAGAGCCGGACGATTCGGAAGGCGTATCGGCGGCCGATTCCGCGGACGGCGCCGCCTGCGCGTCGCGCGCAGCCGCCCGGTCCGGCTGGCCATGCCGGTAGAAACCGCCCATCAGCTGGATGAGCGAGTCGCGGTTCTCGCCGCTCGCGCTGCTGAGCGCGTGCGTGGGACCGTGGATCAGCTTGTTGGTGAGCGACTGCGACAGCGCTTCGAGCACGGCGGACGGATCGTCGCCGCGCGCGAGCGCCTTGCGCGCGCGTTCCAGTTCGGCGCGGCGCAGGGTGTCGGCCTGGGTGTGCATGTGGCGGATCACCGGCACGATGCTGCGCGAATCGAGCCACTGCATGAAATTCTGCACGCGCGTTTCGATGATCGTCTCGGCCTGGGCGACCGCCGCCTGGCGCGAGGCATTGCCTTCGCGCACGATGGTGCCGAGGTCGTCCACGGTGTAGAGGAACACGTCTTCGAGCTGGCCGACTTCGGGTTCGATGTCGCGCGGCACCGCGAGATCGACCATGAAGATCGGCCGGCGGCGCCGCGCTTTCACTGCGCGCTCGACGGCGCCGAGGCCGATGATCGGCAGCGTGGAGGCCGTGCACGACACGATGATGTCGAACTCGTGCATGCGCGCGGGCAGGTCGGCGAGCGGAATGGCATGGCCGCCGAAACGTTCGGCGACATAGCGGCCGCGCTCGGCGGTGCGGTTTGCCACCACGAGCTCGCGCGGCTGCTGCGCGGCGAAATGCGCGGCGCACAGCTCGATCATCTCGCCCGCGCCGATGAACAGCACGCGCTGGTTGGCGATCTTGTCGAAGATGCGCTGCGCGAGGCGCACGGCGGCCGCGGCCATCGAGACGGATTGCGCCCCGATTTCCGTCGTGCCGCGCACTTCCTTCGCCACGGCAAAGGTGCGCTGGAACAACTGGTTCAGATAGGTGCCGAGTGCGCCGGCCTCGGTGGCGGTGCGCACGGCGGTCTTCATCTGGCCGAGGATCTGGGTTTCCCCGAGGACCATGGAATCGAGCCCCGACGCCACCCGGAACGCGTGACGCACGGCTTCGGACTGCGGCAGCGCGTAGACGTGCGGCGCCAGTTCCTCTTCACGGAGGCCGTGATACTGCGAGAGCCACTGGACGGCGGCCTCGCGCGAGGCGTGGTCGTCGGTAGCGCAGTAGAGCTCGGTGCGGTTGCAGGTGGAGAGGATGGCGGCCTCGGGCGCGTTGAGCGCGCGGCGGCCCGACCAGGCTTCCTTGAACAGGGCGAGTGCAGGTTTGATCTGTTCGAGCGGAAACGCCACGCGTTCGCGCAAGGCGACTGGCGCGGTGTGGTGATTGATTCCGATCGTTAGAAGCTGCATACCATGGGGGAAAGATTTAGGCGGATATTATAACTTTTCCTCGCTTCCGACATGATAGACAACGGAGTCCGGGTATTCCTCCCCGGACATCGCCCGGGTGGATGCCGGCACCCTGTCCAGTTGATACCCGAAGCCGTACAGCGTGGCGAGGCGCCAGCCGTGTTCGGGCGACAGTTGCAATTTGCTGCGCAGGCGGGAGGCGTGGGTGTCGAGCGTGCGCGACCGTACGTCGCGGTTCAGATTCCAGACCGTTTCCAGAATGCGCGCCCGCGAAACGGGGCGCGATGCGTTGGTGAAGAGCAGCAGCGCGAAGCGGAATTCCTTCGGCGTGAGCGTGATGGTCTGGCCCCGGAACGAGGCCCGAGAGCGGCCGGAGTCGAACACATAGTCGCCGAATACCTGGCGCGCGCGGTTGTGTGGCCGGCGTACGCCCGCGCGGCGCAGCAGGGCGTCGATGCGCGCCAGCATTTCCGGGCCGCGGACCGGCTTGGCGATGCAGTCGTCGGCGCCACCGTGCAGCGCCGAGACAATCTCGCTTTCGTGCGGTGCCACCATGAGCACGATGGCGGGCAGCCCCGGCAGCGCGCGGCGCGCCAGGGGAATCAGGTCGTCGGCGCCGGTATCGCCGCACCACCAGGTGGCCAGGAGGAGGTCGAAGGCGTCTTCCTCCAGGGCTTCGAGGAAGGCCGTGCCGCTGGAAAACCGTTGACAGGCATGGCCGCCGCCAATCAGGAGGCGCAGGATAATTTCAGCCTGACTCGCGTCGGGCTCGACAAGGGCGATTCGCATGAGGGTTGCATGCCGCTGCGGCCCGATGCGCTTGCCTTGCGTCATCCCGCCCCCTACACTCATTCGCTACGCGGGACGCGCCGAGCCGACCGTTTTCCAGTGAAGACCAGTTGATGAGAAATAGATGCTAGCCGGGGCGGAGCAACGGCCCAATCAGATAAGTCCGAAAGTGTGTGAGGCAGAACGCTGATGGGCGCAGCCGGCATCGTCTTCACCGGTATCGTCGCCGGGCTGGCGGGATGGTGGCTTCATCCGCTGCGCCACGGCGCGCGCGGCGGCCTCATACTGGCGATCGTGGCCGGCTTGGCTGGCGCCGCACTCGCAAGCGTTGCCGGTCGTGTCACCGGTCTTTTCTACGATGGCGAACTGCTCGAGTGGCCTGTGTGCACGGCCTTCTCGCTCGCTTTCGTCGCTCTGGCGGTTGCGCTGCGCTCGCGCCGCCAGGCACCGCCCCGCTAGACCCAACGCGCGCTACGCTTATAAGAAATCTTCTCGCAGGTGAAATGATGAACGCCCGACTTCCTGAAACCTCCACGATTCCCGAACGGATTGCCGCCTTGCGCGCCGCCATGGCGCGCAAGGGTGTCGATGCCGTGCTTGTGCCGTCCGCCGATCCGCACCTGTCCGAATATCTGCCGCCGCGCTGGCAAGGCCGGCAGTGGCTCTCGGGCTTCACGGGGTCGGTGGGCACGCTCGTGGTGGCGAAGGATTTCGCGGGCGTCTGGGTGGACAGCCGCTACTGGGAACAGGCGGATCATCAGCTCGCGGGCAGCGGCGTTCAACTGATGAAGATGACGGGCGGTCAGCAGACCGCGCCGCACATCGAGTGGCTTGCGCAGAACGTGGCGGCGGGCGGCACGGTGGCCGTGGACGGCGCGGTGCTGGGCGTCGCCTCGGCGCGCGTGCTCACGGATGCGCTTTCCGCGCACGGCGTGACGCTGCGCACCGATCTCGACCTGCTCGACGACGTGTGGAGCACGCGTCCCGCGCTGCCGCTGCAACCCGTGTACGAACACGCCGCGCCGCACGCCGACACGAACCGTGCGGGCAAGCTCGAAGCCGTGCGTCGCACGATGCAGGAGAAGGGCGCGCAGTGGCACTTCGTTTCGTCACTCGACGACCTCGCCTGGCTCTTCAATCTGCGCGGCGCCGACGTGAGCTACAACCCCGTGTTCGTCGCGCATGCCCTGATCGGGCTGGACGCGGCCACGCTCTTCGTCGCCGACGGCAAGGTGCCCGATGCGCTCGCCCAGTCGCTCGCGCGCGACAACGTGCGCATCGAGCCTTACGGCAACGCCGCGGCGGCGCTCGCCGCGCTGCCGGCCGGCGCCGCGCTCCTCGTCGATCCGCGGCGCGTGACGCACGGCCTGCTGCAGGCACTCGCCCCGGCCGTGAAACTCGTCGAATCGATCAATCCGAGCACGTTCTTCAAATCGCGCAAGACCGCGGCCGAAGCCGAGCATGTGCGCAGGACCATGGAGCAGGACGGCGCCGCGCTCGCCGAATTCTTCGCGTGGTTCGAAGGGGCGCTGGGCCGCGAGACGATCACCGAACTGACCATCGACGAAAAGCTGAGCGCGGCGCGCGCGCGGCGCCCCGGTTTCGTGTCGCTCTCGTTCGGCACGATCGCAGGTTTCAACGCGAACGGCGCGATGCCGCATTACCGCGCGACGCCCGAAGCGCACAGTGTGATCGAAGGCAACGGGCTGCTGCTGATCGACTCGGGCGGCCAGTATCTGGACGGCACGACCGACATCACGCGCGTGGTGCCGGTGGGCACCCCGAGCGACGAGCAGAAGCGCGATTTCACGATCGTCCTGAAGGGCATGATGGCGCTCTCGCGCGCACAGTTCCCGCGCGGCATCCG
Organism: Paraburkholderia ferrariae NBRC 106233; assembly: GCF_000685035.1. Classification (GTDB taxonomy): domain Bacteria; phylum Pseudomonadota; class Gammaproteobacteria; order Burkholderiales; family Burkholderiaceae; genus Paraburkholderia; species Paraburkholderia ferrariae. The sequence continues at coordinate 27,744 of NZ_BAYB01000028.1, read as the reverse complement.
CTCGCCGATGCTCGACGCCATCGCCCGCGCGCCGATCTGGGCCGCGGGTGCCGACTACGGCCACGGCACGGGCCATGGCGTGGGCTACTTCCTGAACGTGCACGAAGGCCCGCAGGTGATTTCGCACTACGCGCCCGCCGAGCCGTGGACGGCCATGGAGGAGGGCATGATCACTTCGGTCGAGCCGGGCATCTACCGGCCGGGCAAGTGGGGCGTGCGCATCGAGAATCTGGTGCTGAACCAGAGCGCGCAGAAGACCGGGTTCGGCGACTTCCTGAAGTTCGAGACGCTCACGCTCTGCCCGATCGATACGCGCTGCATCGACCTCTCGCTGCTGCAGGACGACGAGCGCGCGTGGCTGAACGACTATCACCGCACGGTGCGCCTGCGGGTCTCGCCGCTGGTTTCCGGCGAAGCGCTCGCGTGGCTCGAAGCGCGCACGCAACCGGTCTGAGCGTAAAAGCGGGCACGGCCTCCGAGGAAAGACGACGATGGCGATCAAGGCAGTGGTGTTCGATTTCGGCGGCGTGCTGGTGGACTGGAGCCCGGAGTATCTGTATCGCCACCTGATTCCGGATGCCGACGAGCGCCGCTGGTTCTTCACCCACGTCTGCACGATGGACTGGGTGGTGCGCCAGGACGGCGGCCAGCCGATCGCCGAGGGCACCGAAGAACTGGTCGCGAAGTTTCCCGGGCACGAGGCGTTGATCCGCGCGTTCTACACGCGCTGGCACGAGATGATCGGCGGGCTGCTCGAGGGCGGCGTGGCGACCTTCGACCGGCTCGAGGCGGCCGGCGTGCCGCTCTTCGGCTTGACGAACTGGTCGGCCGAGACTTTTCCGTGGGCCTGGGAGCGCTTCGGCGTGCTGCGGCGCTGCCGCGACGTCGTGGTGTCGGGGCGCGTGAAGCTCGTGAAACCCGATCCGGCGATCTTCCACGAGATGTTCCGCCGCATCGACGCCCAGTTGCCCGGCGTGCGGCCCGAAGAACTCGTCTTTATCGACGACAACCGCCATAACGCCGAGGCTGCCGCGGCACTCGGCTGGCACGGCGTGCATCATACGAGCAACGCCGCCACCGACGCACGCCTGCGCGAACTGGGCCTGCCGGTCTGACGCAATCCGGCACAGCGCCCGCACCAACCCGACCTATCGGGAAGGCGGCGTGGCCGTGCCGCCGCCGAGCAGATTGCGCAGTGCGTCCGTGAGGCCCTTCGCGGTCTGGCCCGCACCCTGCACCACGCCCTCCGCGCTTACGCCCAAAGCTTTCGCAAAGCCCGCCCGCAGATCCGTCGTCAGACTTTCGTCGAGATGGAACTTCGGGTCGCGCAAATTCCCGTCCAGCACGAAATGCAGCGTGATGTCGCCGTTGTGCGCCTTGAGCGCCGCGATGGCGATGCGCGTGGGGATGGCGAGGAAGGTGTCGAGCGGATCGCTGCTGGGGGCGAGCTGCAACTGGTGCAGCGTGATCGTGCCCGGCGCGTGCAGGCGGTAGGCATTCACCGTGGAGTCGAGGTCGAGATCGAGCGTGCCGCCCGTCACGCGCGCCTTCGTGCGGGCCTTCCTGAGCAGCCAGGGATCGAGCGTCGAGATATCGACGCCGCGCAGCGTGGTGGTGGTCTGCGAATCCTTGTTCGCGATGCGCACCCAGCCGCGAAACGACACCTGCCCCGTATGCTGCGGCCCCTTGATCGCGCCCGTCACCGATAGCTGGGTCGGTTCGGCGAGCGCGGGCAAATGGATGTTGTCGACCGTGGCGCTGGCATCGCTCACGGTCACGCGATAGGGCGGATTGCTCACGCTGCGGTCGTAGAACACGAACTCACCGGCTTCGAAGGCGACGTGATCGATGCGCTTTTCGGCGGGCAACGATGCCGGGGGCGCCGAGGCGCCGGAAGCCGGCGGCGCGCCGGGGTTTTCCACGCCGCTGCGCAGATTCGGCAGGATCTGGATCGAGCCGTCCGCCCGGCGCAGGACGTTCATCGTGAAGCCGCGCACGGTGACGTCGCGGATATGGATGCGGTGCGCGAGGAGCGCGCGCAGGTCGGGCGCGAGGGTGATGCGGGCCGCGTGCAGGCTGTCGGCGGTCGGCCAGCCCGGTGGTGCCTTGAGGTGGACGTCGGAAAGCTCGACCGAGGTCAGCGTGAACGCCACGTCGATCCTGCCGGCCGTGCCGATCGGCGCGAGCGCCTCGGCCACGCGCGCTTTCGCTTCGCGCTGGAGCAGATACAGGCCGCCGAGCGCGCCCAGCACGAGCACCGCCACGACGATCGCCGCGACGAGGGCGAAGCGGGGGAGCGTGCGATGGGTGGGCGGCGGCGTCATGTGAAGCATCTCGCGCTGGGAGTGTAAAAAGCGGGCAACGCTGACGAAGCGGGCGCCGGCAACGCGGCCCCGCCGGGCGCAACGGACATAGCGTAGCGGGTTTTCAGCAACCGCCGTGCCGCGCGCGCCAGAAAAAACGGCAGCCCGAGGGCTGCCGTTCGCTGCGAGTGGCCAGGGGCGCAACGATGCGCCGTCCCGTCCCGTCCCGCGCGCCGCTCGTGCCGCTCGTGCAGCGAATTAGCGGCTGATCGGCTTGTAGCGCAGACGCTTCGGCCGTGCGCCTTCCTCGCCCAGACGCTTGATCTTGTCGGCCTCGTACTCCTGGTAGTTGCCGTCGAAGAACGTGACCTGCGAGTCGCCCTCGAACGCGAGGATGTGCGTGGCGATGCGGTCGAGGAACCAGCGATCGTGCGAGATCACCATGACGGAGCCCGCGAATTCGAGCAGCGCGTCTTCGAGCGCACGCAGCGTTTCGACGTCGAGGTCGTTCGACGGTTCGTCGAGCAGCAGGACGTTGCCGCCCGAGATCAGCGTCTTGGCCAGATGCAGACGGCCGCGCTCGCCGCCCGAGAGGTTGCCGACGATCTTCTGCTGGTCGCCGCCCTTGAAGTTGAAGCGGCCGATGTACGCGCGCGACGGCGTTTCGTACTTGCCCACCGTCAGCACGTCCGCGCCGCCCGAGATTTCCTCGAACACGGTCTTGCTGGCGGCCAGTGCGTCGCGGCTCTGGTCGACGTAGGCGAGCTTGACCGTCGGGCCCTGCACGATCTCGCCCGAATCCGGCTGCTCCTTGCCCGTGAGCATGCGGAACAGCGTGGACTTGCCGGCGCCGTTCGGCCCGATGATGCCGACGATCGCGCCGGCCGGAATCTTGAAGCTCAGATTGTCGATCAGGAGGCGGTCGCCGTACGACTTGCTGACGTTCTTGAACTCGATCACTTCGTTGCCGAGGCGCTCGCCCGCCGGAATGAAGATTTCCTGCGTTTCGTTACGCTTCTGGTAGTCCGTGCTCGACAGTTCCTCGAAGCGCGCGATACGCGCCTTCGACTTCGCCTGGCGGCCCTTCGGGTTCTGGCGCACCCACTCCAGTTCCTTCTTGATGGCCTTCTGGCGCGCCGATTCCGTCGCCTCTTCCTGCTTCAGGCGCTCTTCCTTCTGGTCGAGCCAGCTGGAGTAGTTGCCCTTCCAGGGAATGCCATGGCCGCGGTCGAGTTCGAGAATCCATTCGGCGGCGTTGTCGAGGAAGTAGCGGTCGTGGGTCACGGCGACCACGGTGCCCGGGAAGCGCGTGAGGAACTGCTCCAGCCACTCGACCGACTCGGCGTCGAGGTGGTTGGTCGGTTCGTCGAGCAGCAGCATGTCGGGCTTTTCGAGCAGCAGCTTGCACAGCGCGACGCGGCGCTTTTCACCGCCCGACAGATTGCCGATCTTCGCGTCCCAGGCCGGCAGGCGCAGCGCGTCGGCGGCAATGTCGATCTGCTGTTCCGCGCTGCCGTCGGTCGTGGCGAGGATCGCTTCGTACTTCGCCTGCTCGGCGGCGAGCGCGTCGAAGTCGGCGTCCGGCTCCGCGTAGGCGGCGTAGATCTCGTCGAGCTTCTTCTGCGCGTTGAACACGTCGCCGAGACCCTCTTCGACCGCTTCGCGCACGGTCTTTTCCGGGTCGAGCTGCGGCTCCTGCGGCAGATAGCCGATGTTGAGGTTGGGCATCGGCGTGGCTTCGCCTTCGATGTCCTTGTCGACGCCGGCCATGATCTTGATGAGCGTGGACTTGCCCGAGCCGTTCAGACCGAGCAGGCCGATCTTCGCGCCCGGGAAGAACGACAGCGAGATGTCTTTCAGGATCTGGCGCTTGGGCGGCACGATCTTGCCGACCCGGTTCATGGTGAAGACGTATTGGGCCATGAGAGTGTCTTTGGAAACGGGAAGAAAAGGGGGCGGGACGCGGGCGCCGCGCTTGCAGGCGCCGCGCCGGACCGCGAATAGGGGTAACGCGCAAACCGCTATTGTACGGGGCGCGGGCGGCGGGGGAGCGAATCCGGGCGGCGGTCGCGCCCGTTGCCGCGCGTGCCTACAACCATTGGGCGACGCCGCCGTGACGGGAGCAGGTGCCGCTGTGATGGCGGCTGAAGCTGTATGTGCCGTCGCGGCAGCGCGCGCTCGCGCCTTCGGGCGCGTTGCCCGAGCGCGTATGGGCCGGGGAATGGACCGTTTCGCCGTCGCGGTTCTGGTAGGTGCTGTGATTGTCGAGATCGCTTTCGTTCGGGGCGGCGCCGGGGGCCTGGTAGGCGAAGGCGGGGGCGGCGACGCAAAGCGCAAGCAGCAGGGCGGCGAGCCAGCGCGCTGCGCGTGGCGGGAGGTGAAGTCTCATGTTTCGTATCGCTGGATTTGGCGGCTTGTCGGGCAACGCTTGAGTCGGGCACAAAAGCAGGCACAAAAAAGCCCGCTCGAAAGCGGGCTCGGTGCTGCGCGACGCCGGGCGCCGCTTACACGTTGAACAGGAAGTTCATCACGTCGCCGTCGTGCACCACATATTCCTTGCCTTCGGCGCGCATCTTGCCGGCTTCCTTCGCGCCGGTTTCGCCCTTGTACTGGATGTAGTCGGCGTAGGCGATGGTCTGCGCGCGGATGAAGCCGCGCTCGAAGTCGGTGTGGATCACGCCGGCCGCCTGGGGCGCGGTGTCGCCGACGTGGATCGTCCACGCGCGCACTTCCTTCACGCCCGCCGTGAAGTACGTCTGCAGGCCGAGCAGCTTGAAGCCCGCGCGAATCACGCGGTCGAGGCCCGGCTCTTGCATGCCCATGTCGGCGAGGAAAGCAGACTTGTCTTCGTCGTCGAGGTCGGCGATTTCGGCTTCGATCGCGGCGCACACGGCCACGACCGGCGAGCCTTCCGCTTCGGCGTACTTGCGTACGGCCTCCAGGTGCGGGTTGTTCTCGAAGCCGTCTTCCTTCACGTTCGCGACGTACATCGTCTTCTTCGCCGTGATGAGGCAGAACGGCTTGAGGAGCGCCTGTTCGTCTTCGTTCAGGTCGAGCGCGCGCACGGGCTTTGCCTGATCCAGTTGCGCACGCACCTTTTCCAGCACGGCGGCGAGCTTCGCTGCTTCCTTGTCGTTGCCCGACCTGGCGGCCTTCGCATAGCGCGTGAGCGACTTTTCGACGGTGCCGAGGTCGGCGAGCGCGAGTTCGGTGTTGATGACTTCGATGTCGGCGAGCGGATCGACCTTGCCGGCCACGTGAATCACGTTCTCGTCCTCGAAGCAGCGCACGACGTGCGTGATCGCATCGGTTTCGCGGATGTTCGCGAGGAACTGGTTGCCGAGCCCTTCACCCTTGCTTGCGCCCGCGACGAGGCCCGCAATATCGACGAACTCGACCACGGCCGGCACCACGCGCTCGGGCTTGACGATGTCCGAGAGCGCCACGAGCCGCGGATCCGGCACTTCGACCACGCCGACGTTCGGCTCGATCGTGCAGAACGGATAGTTCTCGGCGGCAATGCCTGCCTTGGTCAGCGCGTTGAACAGGGTGGACTTGCCGACGTTGGGCAAGCCGACGATGCCGCATTTGAGGCTCATGAAATTCTCTGCTTGTCAGGGTGGGGACGTGCGGCTCGCCGGATGGAGGCGCCTGCCGGCGCTTGCCGGGCGCTCGGGCCCTGCGCACGGGGGAGCGCGAGGCGCGCACGGGCGGCACGTCGGGGGAGCGGTTCTGGCCGCTCGAAACCGTAATTGTAACCTTGTCCGGGCGCGGGTTCGCCCTGCGCGGGAGCCGTCGCCTCGCGCGCGGTTGGTGAGGCGTGCCGGGACGAGCGCCGGGCGGTGCCTGCGGCAATGGACCGCGCGGTCAGGTACGTGGCATGCCGGCAGCGGCCAGGCGCGTGTGAGAGGGCCGCCCGGCGGCCGTTTGTGCCCATTTACCTTCATTTGCCGCTCTTTTCCAGCGCGTTGGGCACGGGCTGCACACCTGCGCCGCGCCGGTCCGTCCGGCCCTTTCAGGCGGTGCCCCGCAGCTATAATGCGCGCATGACTGCATCCAACCAGACCTTCGACGTCGCCGTGATCGGCGGCGGGCTCGTCGGCAAGTCGGCAGCGCTCGCGCTGAGCCAGAGCGGCCTGCGCGTCGCGCTGCTCGCGCAGCCTTGTGCGCCGCTGCCCGCCGGCGCCGTGTTCGACGCGCGCGTCTATGCGTTTTCGCGCAGCTCCCAGGCGCTGTTCGAGCGGCTGCGGGTCTGGCAGGCGATCGACCCGGCGCGCCTCACCCCCGTGTACGACATGCGCGTTTTCGGCGATGCCGCCGCCGAGCTGCACTTTTCGGCCTACCAGGCTTCGGTGGCGCAGCTCGCGTGGATCGCCGAATCGTCGGTGATCGAGCGCGCGCTCGATTCGGCGCTGCATTTCCAGCCCAACCTCACGTGGATCGACGCGCGCGCCCAGACGCTCGACGTCAAGCCGCACGCCGCCGTGATCGGCCTCGCGAACGGCCGCACGCTCGAAGCCGACCTCGCGCTCGGCGCCGATGGCGCGCATTCCTGGGTGCGCGCGCAGATCGGCTCGAAGGTGGAGCGGCGCGAGTATCACCAGTCGGGCGTGGTCGCGAATTTCCGCGCCGCGCGCCCGCATGGCGAAACCGCCTGGCAGTGGTTCAGGGGCGGCGAGATCATCGCGCTCCTGCCGTTGCCGGACCAGCACGTGTCGCTCGTCTGGTCGGCGCAGACGCAGCATGCCGAGGCGCTCTTGCGGCTCGATCCCCAGCAGCTCGCCGCCGAAGTCGAACGCGTCACGCAGGAGCAGGTGGGCGCGCTCGAATGCGTGACCCCCGCGCGCGGTTTCCCGCTCGCGCTCCAGACCGTGGACCGCCTGATCGCCCCGCGCGTGGCGCTGGTGGGCGATGCCGCTCACCTCATCCATCCGCTCGCCGGCCAGGGAGTGAATCTGGGTTTGCGCGACGTGGCGGCGCTCGCCGATGTCATCGCGCAGAAAGAGGCGTTCCGCGACCTCGGCGACACCGTGCTCCTGCGCCGCTACGAGCGCGGCCGCCGCGAGGACATCCGCAAGCTCGTCGTCGCCACCGACGGCCTGCAACGGCTGTTCTCGATTCCCGGTACGATTGCGCAGGCCGTGCGCAACACGGGCATGGCCTTCGTGGGCGCCCAGCCGCTCCTCAAGCGCTGGCTGGTTGCGTCGGCACTGGGGTAAGGGGCTCATAGGGGCCTATAGGGGCCAAGGGGTTAAGCGCTCGAAGCCCCGGCTGCTGCGGCGCAACGGGAACCGCGGTTGCGCCGGCGGTTGCCGCGCCCGCCGTGCGGCGTCAGAATGGCCGAATCCGCTGGACAGCACTCAGGGCACCGGCTGGACGAACGGAACACCGGCGCGCGCAAACCGCACGCGCCAGAATCAGGAAGCAAGTCATGCAAAAACGAATCCGGATTGCCGCGTTTGTTCTCGCGGCGGCGGCCACGCTGCTCGGCTGCTCGGCCGAGGCCGACCAGGTCACCGACAAGCTGAAGGCCACGCTGCAGGCGCGCCTCGGCTCGGACGCCGACATCAAGGGCATCACGAAGTCGCCCGTGGCCGGCCTCTACGAAGTCAACCTCGGCTCGCAGATCATCTATAGCGATGCGAACGGCGACTACGTGCTGATCGGCGACCTCGTCGATACCAAAAGCCACCGCAATCTCACCGATGCGCGCCTCTCGGACCTGAACCGCATCGACTTCGCGAGCCTGCCGTTCGCGAACGCGGTGAAGGTGGTGAAGGGCAACGGCAGCCGCAAGATCGCGGTGTTCTCGGACCCGAACTGCCCGTACTGCCATCAGCTCGAAAACACGCTCAAGTCGATCGACAACGTGACGGTCTACACCTTCCTCTATCCGGTCCTTTCGGAAGATTCGACGGTGAAGGCCAAGTCGATCTGGTGTTCGTCGGATCGCGCGAAGGCGTGGGAGTCGTGGATGCTGAGCCGCCAGACGCCAACGGCGGCCGGCACCTGCAACACCGCCGCCATCGACAGCAATCTCGCGCTCGGCGCGAAAATCAACGTGACCGGCACGCCCACCGTGATCCTCGCCGATGGCCGCCGCCTGCCCGGCGCGGTCTCCGCCGACCGGCTCGAACGCGAGCTGAGCGAGGCGCACTGAGCCCACGCATTACCCCACCGGCCGCTCGATGCGGCCGGTCTTTTTTTGCCTATCCCGCCGATGAAGCCGATCCGATACACCATCGTTCCGAAGAATCCCGCCGCGCACCTGTTCGAGGTGACGCTCACCGTCGAGGACCCTGCGCCGGAAGGGCAGCGCGTCATGCTGCCCGTGTGGATCCCGGGCAGCTACATGGTGCGCGAGTTCGCCCGCAACATCGTCACGCTGCGCGCGTTCAACGACGCCGGCCGCAAGGTGCGCGTGACCCGGACCGACAAGCACACGTGGCAGGCGGCGCCGGTGAAGGGCGCGCTCACGCTGCGCTACGAGGTGTACGCGTGGGATCTCTCGGTGCGTGCGGCGCATCTGGACGACACCGTTGGCTTCTTCAACGGCACGAGCGTGTTTCTCGCGGTGCTCGGCCACGAAGAGGCGCAGTGCATCGTCGATATCCAGCGGCCGGACGGCCACGCGTATCGCCACTGGCGCGTCGCGACCGCCATGGCGGAGGCGCGCGGCACCAAGCGCTACGGCTTCGGCGAATACGTGGCGTCGGGCTATGACGAACTGATCGACCATCCGGTGACGCTCGGCGATTTCACGCTCGCGAGCTTCAAGGCGCACGGCGTGCCGCACGATATCGTGATCGCGGGCCGCGTGGTCGGCCTCGACACCGAACGTCTCGCGAACGATCTGCAGAAGGTCTGCGAAGCGCAGATCGCGCTTTTCGAGCCGCGCACGAAGCGCGCGCCGATGGACCGCTACGTGTTCATGACCCAGGCCGTGAGCGACGGCTACGGCGGCCTCGAGCATCGCGCCTCCACGGCGCTCATCTGCAATCGCACGGACCTGCCGGTGAAGGGCAAGCCCGAGATGAGCGAGGGCTATCGAACGTATCTGGGCCTGTGCAGCCACGAGTACTTCCACACCTGGAACGTGAAGCGCATCAAGCCGGCCGCGTTCGTGCCGTACGACCTCACGCGCGAGGACTACACCTCGCTCCTCTGGCTCTTCGAAGGCTTCACCTCCTACTACGACGACCTGATGCTGGTGCGAAGCGGCCTCATTTCCGTCGACGACTATTTCGCGCTGGTCGGCAAGACGATCGGCGGCGTGCTGCGTGGCGCCGGGCGCCTGAAGCAGAGCGTCGCGGAGAGTTCGTTCGACGCGTGGGTCAAGTACTACCGCCAGGACGAGAACGCGTCGAATGCGATCGTCAGCTACTACACGAAGGGCTCGCTCGTGGCGCTGGCGTTCGATCTCACGATCCGCGCCGAAACGGGCGGGCGCAAGTCGCTCGACGACGTGATGCGCCTCCTGTGGCAGCGCTATGGCCGCGACTTCTATCGCGGCAAGCCGGTGGGCGTGGGCGAGGACGACGTGGAGGCATTGATCGCCGAAGCGACCGGCGTGTGGCTGGGCGGTCTCTTCGCCGACGCGGTGCGCGGCACGCGCGACCTGCCGCTGGCGGCGCTTTTCGAGCCGTTCGGCGTGACGCTCGAAGGGGAGCCCGAGCGCGGCGCGAAGCCCTCGCTCGGCGCGCGCCTGCGCGGCGGCGCCGATGCGACCCTGGCGGTGGTGTACGAGGGCGGTGCGGCGCAGAAAGCGGGCCTCTCGGCCGGCGACGCGCTGGTGGCGCTCGACGGCCTGCGCGTGACGGGCGCGAACCTCGACAGCCTGCTGTCGCGCTATCAGCCGGGCGCGAAGGTGGAAATCCACGCGTTCCGCCGCGACGAACTGCGGGTGGCGCGTCTCACGCTCGATACGCCGGACGTCGCGCGCTACAAGCTGATCGCGGCGGACAAGCGCCCGGGGCCGCGCGGGCTGCGCGAGCGGTGGCTGGCGGTCTGAACGGGCCTTGCCAGCCTGAAATCGCGCGTCCTGCGCGTAAAAATCAGACGAAAGCGGTGCGGGCGTGACAACCCGCACCGCTTTTTTTATGCCGGCGATTGTTCTACCGCTGCAACAATCCGTCATCGGTGGACTACTTTTTCGGGGCGCCGCAAAAAAACACAATGCCTTCACTCGCGCAACGCTGCGCGCCCCAACCCCGAAGGAGTCACCATGACCACGATCCTGCAAGTCAACTCGGCCGCCCGCTCGCAAGGCTCGCAATCGACGCTGCTCGTCAACGAATTGACGAACAAGCTGCAACAATCGAACGCCGGCGCCAAGGTCGTCACGCGCAACCTGCAAGCCGAACCGCTGCCGCACCTCGACGACGCCGTGCTGGGCGCGTTCTTCACGCCGGCCGAGCAGCGCACGCCGGAGCAGCAGGCCATCGCCGCACGCAGCGAAGCGCTGATCGCCGAACTGCAGGCTGCGGACATCGTCGTGATTGGCGCGCCGCTGTACAACTTCGGGATTTCGTCGCAGCTCAAGACCTACTTCGACTGGATCGCGCGCGCAGGCATCACCTTCCGCTACACCGCGAACGGTCCCGAAGGCCTCGTGAAGGGCAAGAAGGTGTTCGTGGTGTCGGCGCGCGGCGGCAAGTACCAGGGCACCCCGCACGACAGCCAGACGCCGTACCTGAAGTCGTTCCTCGGCTTCCTCGGCATGACGGACGTGAACTTCATCTTCGCCGAAGGCCTGAACCTGGGACCGGAAGCGGCGGGCGCCGCATTGGCGAGCGCACGCGAGGCGATCGCCGCGGCGTAAATGCCGGGTGAGGCGGCGCTCCCGAGCGCCGCGACTGCCGAAAAAAAACGCCACGAAATGACTTTTCGTGGCGTTTTTCTATGGGTTCGGTGCAACTGCCTGGCATTGGCCTCAGGCGAGCACTTGGGCTTCGTCGGGCAGACGCCAGTCGATGGGCTGGCGTCCCTGCGATTCGAGGTAGGCGTTGGCCTCGGCAAAATGTCCGCAGCCCAGAAAGCCCCGGTGTGCCGAGAGCGGCGAAGGATGCGGCGCTTCCAGCACGCGGTGCGGCTGCCCTTCGATGAGCGCGCGCTTTGCCTGCGCATGGGCGCCCCACAGCATGAACACGAGATGCTCGTGGCGGGCGGCGAGTTCGCGGATCAGCGTGTCCGTGCAGCGTTCCCAGCCGCGCTTCGCGTGGCTCGCCGCATTGGCGCGCTCGACCGTGAGCACGGTGTTGAGCAGCAGCACGCCCTGGCGCGCCCACGCATCGAGACAGCCATGCGCCGGAGCTTCGATACCGAGGCTCGCGGCGATCTCCTTGAAGATATTGCGCAGCGACGGCGGCGGACGGACCGCGGGCGGGACCGAAAACGCAAGCCCGTGGGCCTGCGGCGTGCCGCGATCTTCGCCGTGGTACGGGTCCTGGCCGAGAATCACGACCTTCACCTCGTCGGGCGAGGTGAGGCGCAGCGCGCGGAACACGTCGGCGGGATAGACGGTCTTGCCCGCGGCGCGCTCCGCATCGACGAAACGGCACAGCGGCCCGTAAGCATCGCTCGCGATGAACGGCGCGAGCAGGTCGCGCCAGGCGGCGGGCAGCGCGGCGAACTGGTCTTCGAGGCGCTGGACGGGCGCGTGAGCAGCGGGGGCAGCAGGAGCGGTGCGGGGCATGGCGGCCTGGGTGGGCGTGGAGGACGTGTGGGGCGGCGTGGCGGGCGTCGGCCCGTCGTCGAGCAGCGAGAAGATCGTGATCTGGCGCGGATCGACTTCGGGCGCGAGCGGGTCGTCGAGCGTGTCCTGGGTCGTGTCCGGCAGGTCGTCTTCGAAGAGCGAGGCTTGCACCGGTTCCGCGGCGCGCAGGCGTTTCGTGGCAGTCATGGGCGGGAAGTGTCGCAGCAAACGGGCGGCGTTTCAATGCGCCCGCCGGTAGGGCGGCCCCGCTCAGCCTTCGCGCAACCGGTAGCCGCGCTGCGCCTTGCTGATATCGTCGGGTGCGAGGCCCGGCAGTTCGGCGCAAAGCTGTGCCGCGAGCGTGTGCAATGCCGCTTCGTCGCCCGCTTTCAGTTCCAGTTCGATTTCGCAGATCGGCGCGCTTCGCGTCTGGCCATTCACGTTCGCCGTAATCTCGCCCTGATCGATCGCCGCTTCGATTTCCGAGCCATCGACGGAAAGCATCCACAGCGTGCGCGTGAAGTCGGTGCGAAAGAGGGCGACGAGGGAGGCGGCGGCGTCGGAGAGCGCCGTGGCCACGCCTGCTTCGTCGCATTCGTGCAGCAGCCGCCCGGTTTCGAGCGCTTCGCCCGCCACCGGCATTTCCCATTCGTGCCGCGCATGCAGGCCGTTTTGCGCGACCCCCACGGTCTTGAACGTCTGCAGCCAGCCATCCGGCGTGCGGCGCAGCCGCAGCGCGCTCTTCGCGCGCGCGAGGGTGAGCGAAGGCGTGTCGAAGTAGATGTTCTCGAGGCGCACGGCATGTCCCGCACGGCCCGCCCGCGCTTCGAAGAGCCGCAGCGCGGCCCCTACCTGTTCGCGCGGCAGCGCGAGCTTGATTTCCCGCTCGATGCCCATGATTCGTGCCCCGCTCTCAGAAGAACATGCGCGCGAGTTCCGCGCCCGGATGCGCCGCGCGCATGAACGCCTCGCCCACGAGGAACGTATGCACGGAAAGCGCACGCATTTCCTCGACATCCGCCCGCGAGAGAATGCCCGATTCGGTCACGACGATGCGGTCCTCCGGCACGTCGTCCAGCATGCCGATGGTGGTTTGCAGCGTCGTTTCGAAGGTGCGCAGATTGCGGTTGTTGATGCCGATGAGCGGCGTTTTCAGCGTGAGCGCGTGCGTGAGTTCGTCGCGGTCGTGCACCTCCACGAGCACCGCGAGGCCGAGCGAATGCGCATACGCTTCGAGATCGCGCATCTTGCCCGGATCGAGCGCGGCGGCGATCAGCAGGATCGCGTCGGCGCCCATCGCGCGGGCTTCGAGGATCTGGTACGGATCGACGATGAAGTCCTTGCGCAGCACGGGCAGTGCGCATGCGGCGCGCGCGGCTTCGAGATAGGCCGCGCTGCCCTGGAAGAACTGCACGTCGGTGAGGACCGAAAGGCACGCCGCGCCGTGTTCCGCGTAGGAACGCGCGATTTCGGCCGGGACGAAGTGCTCGCGCAGCACGCCTTTCGAGGGGCTCGCCTTCTTCACTTCGGCGATCACGGCCGCCTGGCCGTTCGCGTGTTTTGCGCGCAACGCGCCGACGAAGTCGCGCAGATCGCGCGCCGCCGCCGCGAGGCGCAGTTCTTCGAGCGGTGCGCTCTGCTCCGCGGCGCGCACTTCTTCACGCTTGACCGCGATGATCTTTTCGAGGATGTCGCTCATGATGGCCTGCTAAAACGGTGCTGGATCAGCGTTTGAACTGTTGGGTGAAGCGTACCAGTTCGTCGACTTTGGCGCGTGCGCGGCCGCTTGCGATGGTCTCGCGCGCAAGCACGATGCCGTCGGCGATCGATGCCACGATGTTCGCCGAATAGAGCGCCGTGCCCGCATTGAGCGCGACGATCTCGCGCGCCACGCGAGACGCCGCGACGCCCGGCTCGTTCGAGAGCGCGCCGAGCAGCATCGCCTTCGATTCGTCGGCGTTCTCGACCTTCAGCGTGCGGTTCGAGACCATCTGCATGCCGAAGTCTTCGGGGTGGATCTCGTACTCGCGAATTTCGCCGTCCTTCAGTTCGCCGACGAGCGTGGCCGCGCCGAGCGACACCTCGTCCATGCCGTCCTTGCCGTACACCACGAGCACGTGCCTCGCGCCGAGGCGCTGCATCACGCGCACCTGGATGCCCACGAGGTCCGGGTGGAACACGCCCATCAACTGGTTCGGCGCGCCGGCGGGATTGGTGAGCGGGCCGAGGATGTTGAAGATCGTGCGCACGCCCAGTTCGCGGCGCACGGCCGCGATATTCTTCATGGCCGGGTGATGGTTGGGCGCGAACATGAAGCCCATGCCCGTTTCCGCGATCGAGGCCGCCACCTGGTCGGGCTGCAGGTCGATGTTCACGCCGAGCGCTTCGAGCACGTCCGCGCTGCCCGATTTGCTCGACACGCCGCGATTGCCGTGCTTGGCCACCTTCGCGCCCGCTCCCGCGACGACGAACATCGACGCGGTGGAGATGTTGAACGTGTGCGAGCCGTCGCCGCCCGTGCCCACGATGTCGATGAAGTTCGAGTTGTCCTTCACGTCCACGTGATTCGCGAATTCGCGCATCACGGTCGCGGCGGCCGCGATCTCGCCGATGGTTTCCTTCTTCACGCGCAAGCCCGTGATGATGGCCGCCGAGAGCACCGGCGAAAGCTCGCCGCGCATGATCATGCGCATGAGGTGCAGCATCTCGTCGTGGAAGATCTCGCGGTGCTCGATCGTGCGTTGCAGCGCTTCTTGCGGGGTAATCATGATGTCCGCCTCCGTATCAAGCACGCTTCGTCTGCTTGAGGAAATTCTCGAAGAGCGCGTGGCCGTGCTCGGAGAGGATCGATTCGGGGTGGAACTGCACGCCCTCCACGGCCAGTTCGCGATGGCGCACGCCCATGATCTCGCCGTCTTCGGTCCAGGCCGAGACTTCGAGGCAGTCGGGCAGCGACTCGCGCTCGATGGCGAGCGAGTGGTAGCGCGTCACGTTGAAGTGCTTCGGCAGATCCGCGAACACGCCTTTGCCGTCGGTTTCGATCTGGCTCACCTTGCCGTGCATGATGGTTTTCGCGCGCACGACGCGGCCGCCGAACGCTTCGCCGATCGCCTGGTGGCCGAGGCACACGCCGAGGATGGGCGTCTTGCCGGCGAATTCGCGCAGCACGCCGAGCGTGATGCCCGCATGCTGCGGGTTGCTCGGGCCCGGCGAGAGGCAGATGCGCGCGGGGTTCAGCTTCGCGATGTCGTCGATCGTGATTTCGTCGTTGCGGTACGTGCGGACGTCTTCGCCGAGCTCGCCGAAGTACTGGACGATGTTGTAGGTAAACGAATCGTAGTTGTCGATCATGAGCAACATGTCTTTTCTCCCGCTCAGAAGTCGCTGTCGAGGCCGTCCTGCACCTGCTCGGCGGCGCGCAGCACGGCGCGCGCCTTGTTTTCGGTCTCCTGCCATTCCGACTCGGGCACCGAATCCGCGACGACGCCCGCCGCGGCCTGCACATACAGATTGCCGTTGTGGATGAGGCCGGTGCGGATCGCGATTGCAAGATCCATCTCGCCGTTGAACGAGAGATAGCCGACCGCGCCGCCGTAAAGGCCGCGCTTCACCGGCTCCAGTTCGTCGATGAGTTCCATCGCACGCACTTTCGGCGCGCCGGAGAGCGTGCCGGCGGGGAAGGTCGCGCGCAGCACGTCGAAATTGTTCATGCCGGGCTTGAGCTTGCCTTCGACCGAACTCACGATGTGCTGCACGTGCGAGTACTTTTCGATGACCATCTTGTCGGTCACCGCCACCGAGCCGATTTCGGCGATGCGGCCCACGTCGTTGCGCGCGAGGTCGATCAGCATCACGTGCTCGGCGATTTCCTTCGGATCGCTGAGCAATTCGGTGGCGAGTTCCGCGTCGCGCTCGGGCGTGTTGCCGCGCGGCCGCGTGCCCGCGAGCGGGCGGATCGTCACGATGCGGTCCTCGCCGCGCTTTTCCTGGCGCACCAGGATCTCCGGCGAAGCGCCCACCACGTGGAATTCGCCGAAGTTGTAGTAGTACATGTACGGCGAAGGATTGAGCGAGCGCAGCGCCCGGTAGAGCGAAAGCGGATTGTCGCGATACGGCTTGGTGAGGCGCTGGCCCACCTGCACCTGCATCAGCTCGCCCGCGGCGATGTATTCCTTGGCCTTGCGCACGGCGGCGAGGTAGTCGTCCTTCTTGAACTCGCGGAAGGTTTCGGTGCGCACGCTCGCCGACGTCACGGGCGGCTGCACGGTCGTGCGCAGGCGCTGCTTCAGCTCGCGCAGACGCTGTTTGGCCTTCGTGTAGGCTTCGGGCGTTTGCGGATCGACGTAGAGGATGAGGTAGAGCTTGCCCGCGAGGTTGTCGATGACGGCCACTTCTTCCGTCAGCAGGAGCTGGATGTCGGGCAGGCCGAGGTCGTCGGGCGGGGCGGTATCGGCGAGCTTCTTCTCGATGTAGCGCACCGCGTCGTAGCCGAAGTAGCCCGCGAGGCCGCCGCAGAAGCGTGGCAGGCCGGGGCGCTGCGCGACCTTGAAGCGCGCCTGGAACTGCGCGATGAATTCGAGCGGATCGCCTTCGTGCGTTTCGATCACCTGAGCGTCGCGCACGACTTCGTTGATTCCGTTGCGTGCGCGGATCAGCGTGCGCGCCGGCAGGCCGATGAACGAGTAGCGCCCGAAGCGCTCGCCGCCCACCACGGACTCCAGCAGGAATGAGTTCGCGCCGCTGCGCTCGGGCTGCGCGAGCTTCAGATACAGCGAGAGCGGCGTTTCGAGATCGGCGAGGGCTTCGGCGATCAGCGGGATGCGGTTGTAGCCCTCGTTGGCGAGGGACTGGAATTCGAGTTCGGTCATGTTCCGATCCTGTTCGTGCGGGCCGGTCGCGGCTCTGAAAGGGCGCGGCGGTGAGCGCGATGGCGGCTTTGTTTGAGCCTTGCTGGGGCCTTGCTGTGCCGGCGCTCGCTCGTGTTCCCGGCGCCTGCGAATCTGGCAGCAGGGCGCCGATGTGCGGATGTTACTCGACCGCCCGGGCGGCGCGGCAATCCGCTCTGCGCTGCGCGCCTCGCCGGGTAAGACGAAGCGACACGCAGGACAACGAATGCCAACGGCCAGCCAGCCGACGGGTGAGTTACCGCAACAGTTTAGAAACGAGACACGCGCGAGAGCGCAGCGACATAAAAAACGGGGCTGAAGACGAGTTTCTTGCTCGAACTCAGCAAACCTCGGGCGAGGTTAGCGCGACCAGCGACGCCAGGGCCAAGCTCCCCGGTCGATGCTGCTCAGACTCCGTTTTTTATTCAGAAACATGAGGAAAAGAGACGTTAAGTTGATAACTTAGGTCAGATCATTGTGTGCCGCGATCGCCTTGGCGGCGTCGAGCAGCGTGGCCACTATACCATCCGAATCGATATTTTGCACAGGCTGGCCGTGGTTGTAGCCGTAGGGGACCGTGAGCGTCGCCATGCCGGCCGCACGGCCCGCGAGTGCATCGTTCTCCGAATCGCCGATCGCCACCGCCGCCTGCGGCTTCACCCCGAGGCGCTCGCACGCGATGAGCATGGGCAGCGGATCGGGCTTCTTCGCGGGCGTGCTGTCGCCGCCCAGCACGACTTCGAAGTAGCGCGACAGACCGTACTGCTGCAGCAATTCGACGGCGAAGCGGTGCGGCTTGTTGGTCACGCACGCAAGCCGCACGCCCGCTTCGCGCAGTGCGCCAAGTCCGGCCTCGACGCCCGGATACAGGTGCGTGTGCCGGCCGTTGATCTTCGCGTACTCGTCCTGGTAGCGCGCGAGCGCTTCCTCGAAGCGCGACTGGGCGTCGTCGGCGCTGAAGCGCGGCGCGAGCACGCTTTTGATCAGATGCTCCGAGCCCTTGCCCACGTAGCCCATCACCTCTTCGCGCGTGGTTTCCTCGGCGTCGAACTGGGCGAGCATGCCGTTCAGGCCCGCGGCGAAGTCGTCGGCGGTATCGACCATCGTGCCGTCGAGGTCGATCAGCGCCGCCTCGATGCGCGGCGCCGAAAAAACGATCGCCGCGCTCATTGCGCCTGCCCGACCGTGGCGAGCTGCGCGCGCATCTGGTCGATCACGGCCTTGTAGTCGGGCTTGCCGAAGATCGCCGAACCGGCGACGAAGGTGTCGGCGCCGGCCGCCGCGATTTCGGCGATGTTGTCGATCTTCACGCCGCCGTCGATCTCCAGATGAATTTCGCGGCCGCTGCGCTCGCGGTAGGCGTCGATCTTCGCGCGCGCCTCGCGCAGCTTGACGAGCGCCTCGGGAATGAACGACTGGCCGCCAAAGCCCGGATTCACCGACATGATCAGCACGAGATCGAGCTTGTCCATCACATAGTCGAGGTAATTGAGCGGCGTGGCCGGGTTGAAGACGAGGCCGGCCTTGCAGCCGTGGTCGCGGATCAGCGAGAGCGTGCGGTCGATGTGGTCCGAGCCTTCCGGGTGGAAGCTGATCACGTTCGCGCCCGCCTTGGCGAAGTCGGGCACGATGCGGTCCACGGGACGCACCATCAGGTGAACGTCGATCGGCACGTCGACGTGCGGGCGGATCGCCTCGCACACGAGCGGGCCGATGGTGAGGTTCGGCACGTAATGGTTGTCCATCACGTCGAAGTGGATCCAGTCGGCGCCTGCCGCGACGACGTTACGGACTTCTTCGCCAAGGCGCGAGAAGTCGGCGGACAGGATGCTGGGGGCGATGCGGAATTGCGTCATGGCGAGATGGCGTGCAGATAGACGGAAAAACGCCATTTTACCGCTGCCTGCCCGGGCGAGCCCCTATGCGCGCCGGGTTGCGGGCACCCGCCGCATCAAGCAGAATGCGAAACCATATGCCCGGCAGGGCGCGATCCCTGCGCTGCCTTGGTGCGCGGCGCGCGCGACGTTGCCGCACCGCCTTATCGACCGGAATCAGGATGAGCCAGTACGAATTCAGCGTGACGTCGCAGGTGCGCTACCTGCCCGAAGAATCGGACCCCGAGCGCCGTCAATACGCGTTCGCCTACACGCTGACCATCCGCAACACGGGGCAGGTGAGCGCGCAACTGATCGCGCGCCATTGGGTCATCACCGACAGCGAAAACCACGTTCAGGAAGTGAAGGGGCTGGGCGTGGTGGGCCACCAGCCGCTGCTCAAGCCCGGCGAACAGTTCGAGTACACGAGCTGGGCCGTGATCGCGACCCCCGTGGGCACCATGCGGGGCGAGTACTTCTGCGTGGCCGAGGACGCCGAGCGCTTCGAGGCGCCCGTTCCCGAGTTCGTTTTGCGCATGCCGCGCACACTTCATTGAACCGTAGCGCCGGTTTGCAGTCTGCTAGTCCTGACGCCGGTCGTGCGGGGCGCGTTTCTTCCTGCCCGACGCGGTCCATACGACGATGAAAATCAGCAGGAAGAGCGCGATCAACGCTTCCAGCCCAAACATGAGCATCGGGTATTCGTCGAGCAGATCAGACATGGCGGTATCCATCGAGAACAAGCATTGTATGCGCGATTTGGGGCAGTTTTCCGGGCGGATGCCCGGGTTCAGCAGTGAGCATGATGATGCGCCTGCGGGCGCAGCGAGACGGACCCTCGGCCGCGCGGCCGGCTGGCTGGGGGCGGCCGCGCTGGCGGCGCTGCTGGCCGCGTGCGGCGGCCCGAGCTATGTGCGGACCTCGCCGCCCACGGGGACGCCCTACGTTCCCGGCCAGATCGCGGCGGCCCGCCTCACGCCGGTTGCCTGGCAACAGGTGCCGGGCTGGCAGGACGATTCGCTGATCGGCGTGACCGCGGCGCTGCGCGCCAACTGCACGCGCCTCGCGCGCGATCCGCGCTGGCAGCGCGCCTGCGCCGCCGCCTCGCAGCTCGACGACCTCGATCCGGCGAGCGCCCGGGCCTTCTTCGAAACCTACTTCACGCCCTACCAGTTCGCCAACAACGACGGCACGCTGGACGGCCTCGTGACCGGCTACTACGAACCCTTGCTGCATGGCTCGCGCACGCGCCACGGCATCTATCAGACGGCGCTCTACCACTGGCCGTCCGGCTATCGCGCGGGCACGCCGCTGCCGCCGCGCGCGCAGCTCGAGCGCTCGGGCGTGCTCGACGGCAACGAACTCGTCTGGGTGGACGATCCGATCGAGGCGTTCTTCCTGCAGGTGCAGGGGTCCGGGCGTGTCGTGATGGAAGACGGCAGCGTGATGCGCGTGGGCTTTGGCGGGACCAACAACCAGCCGTACCGCTCGATCGGCAAATGGCTGCTCGACCGCGGCGAACTTACGCCGGCGCAGGCGACCATGCAGGGCATCAAGGCCTGGGCGCGGGCGAATCCCTCGCGCGTGGACGCGCTGCTCGACACGAATCCGCGCTTCGTCTTTTTCCGCGAGATGCCCGGGGCCGATGGCTCGGCGCAGGACGGCGCCGACGGCCCGGTCGGTGCGCTCGGCGTGCCGCTCACGCCGGAGCGCTCGATTGCCGTGGATCCCTCGTCGATTCCGCTGGGCACGCCGGTGTTCCTGCAGACCACGCGGCCGCTGACCAATACGCCGCTCAACCGCCTTGTGTTCGCGCAGGACACCGGGACGGCGATCAAGGGCGGCGTGCGCGCCG
Source organism: Paraburkholderia ferrariae NBRC 106233 (assembly GCF_000685035.1). GTDB lineage: Bacteria > Pseudomonadota > Gammaproteobacteria > Burkholderiales > Burkholderiaceae > Paraburkholderia > Paraburkholderia ferrariae. The sequence goes on along the minus strand of NZ_BAYB01000028.1, from coordinate 7,132 downwards.
ACTACTTCTGGGGCCTCGGCGACGACGCGGGCGATCTGGCCGGCAAGATGAAGCAGGGCGGCCGGATGTGGCTGCTGTTTCCGAACTCGTGAGTGCGGGTTCGACCTGAAGGAAAAAGCCGGTGCGCAGTCGGCACGCGCCGGTTTTTTCTTTGGGGGATGTCCGGCGGCTTGCCGGGGACAGCAGGGCGCTTACTTCGGACGTTTGTCGATGACGCGGCGCGCCTTGCCCACCGAGCGCTCGATGCCGTTTACCTCCAGCACATTCACGAGGGCGGTTACGCCGATCAGCGCCTTGATATCGTAGGCGAGCGCGTTGCGCGCCTTTTCCAGCGCCGCGCCGTCGGGTGCGCTTTCCGGGGACGGCTCGACATTGAGCGCCATCACATCGAGCGGCCCTTCCTTGGTCAGCACGATCTGGTAGTGCGGCGCAAGCACCGGCTGCTTGAGCAACAGCTCTTCGATCTGCGTCGGGAACACGTTCACGCCGCGGATGATGAGCATGTCGTCCGAGCGGCCCGTGATCTTTTCCATGCGGCGCATCGTGCGCGCGGTGCCCGGCAGCAGGCGCGTGAGGTCGCGCGTGCGGTAGCGGACGATCGGCAGCGCCTCTTTGGTGAGCGAGGTGAACACCAGTTCGCCGAACTCGCCGTCAGGCAGCACTTCGCCCGTTTCCGGATCGATGATTTCCGGGTAGAAGTGGTCTTCCCAGATGGTGGGGCCGTCCTTGGTTTCGGCGCACTCCGAAGCCACGCCTGGGCCCATCACTTCCGAAAGTCCGTAGATATCGACCGCGGTAATGCCCATGCGCTGCTCGATGGCCGCGCGCATGTCGTTGGTCCACGGCTCGGCGCCGAAGATGCCGATGCGCAGCGAGCTGCTGGCCGGATCGATGCCCTGGCGCTCCATTTCATCGGCGATGGCGAGCATGTAGCTCGGCGTGACCATGATGATGTCGGGGCGGAAGTCCTGGATGAGCTGAACCTGCTTCTCGGTCTGGCCGCCGCCGAACGGGATCACCGTGAGGCCCGCGCGCTCGGCGCCGTAATGCGCGCCGAGGCCGCCCGTGAAGAGCCCGTAGCCGTAGCTGATGTGGACCTTGTCGCCGCGCCGCGCACCCGATGCGCGCACCGAGCGTGCAACCAGATTGGCCCAGGTGTCGATGTCGCGCGCGGTGTAGCCGACCACGGTGGGCTTGCCGGTGGTCCCGGACGAAGCGTGAATGCGCGAAATCTGCTCCTGCGGCACGGCGAACATGCCGAACGGGTAGTTGTCACGCAGGTCTTTCTTGGTCGTGAATGGAAAGCGGGCGAGGTCGGAGAGCGACTGGAGCTGCGACGGATGAACGCCTGCCTCGTCGAACTTGCGGCGGTAGACCGGCGAGTTCTCGTAAGCGTGGTTGAGCGACCATTTCAGCCGTTCGAGCTGAAGTGCCGCAAGTTCGTCTCGGCTTGCCTTTTCGATGGGGTCGAGCGGCAGCGTGGTAGTCATCGATGTCTCCTGTGTCGGCCAGAGTGGGGGCGCTGACTCTGACCCCATGCAAGGCTGCGCCTTGGGTTCTGTACGTGGATTGCGTGGATACGTTGAAAAGCCGTCGGGATTCCCGCTCACTCCGCTACCGGAATGACGTTGCCGCGAATTTGCGCGGACTTGCCCCGGAAGAGCGCGACGGTTTCGCCCGCGCGGTTCGTGACGCGGATGTCGTACACGCCGTTGCGTCCCGAAAGAATCTGTTCGACGGCTTCGGCGGTGAGCACGTCGTCCGGTTGCACGGGGCGCAGAAATTCGATCGAGCAGCCGGCCGCGACGGTGTTCACGTTGTACGAATTGCATGCGAACGCGAATGTCGAGTCGGCGAGCGTGAAGATCAGGCCGCCGTGGCAGATCTGATGGCCGTTGAGGAATTCGGGCCGCACGGCCATGGAAAGGCGCGCATAGCCCGCGCGCACTTCGATGAGTTCGATGCCGAGCGCGCGGCTGCAGGCGTCGGCGTCGTACATGGCTTGTGCGGTGGCGCGGGCAAGTTCGTCGGCAGACATGGCGCCAGGCGCAACGCGCGGTGTGGACGTTTGCGTGGACATGTCAGCGGCCCTCGAAGCGCGGTGCGCGCTTTTCCAGGAACGCCTGAACGCCCTCGGCATAGTCGTGCGACGCGCCGAGTTCGCGTTGCAGATCGCGTTCGAGATCGAGCTGCTGGTCGAGCGTTTGCGTGGCTGAGGCGCGCATTGCTTCGCGTGTCGCCACGATGGCGCGGGTGGGTTGCTTCGCGAGTTGCGCGGCGAGCGCGGTGGCGGTGGCCGCCAGGTCGGCGTCTTCGGTGACTTGCCAGACGAGTCCCCAGCTCTCGGCCTTTTCGGCCGGCAGGCGTTCGCCGGTCATCGCAAGTCCCAGCGCGCGTGCCATGCCGACGCGCTTCGGCAGGAACCACGTTCCGCCGGAGTCGGGCACGAGGCCGATCTTGACGAAGGCCTGGATGAAGCTGGCGGAGCGCGCCGCGAGCACGACGTCGCAGGCGAGCGCGAGATTGGCGCCCGCGCCCGCCGCGGTGCCGTTGACGGCGGCGATCACGGGCATGGGCAGTGCCTGCAGGCGTTTGATGAGCGGATTGAAATACTCTTCGATCAGCGCGCCGAGGTCCGTCATTGCGCCGGGCGTGAAGTCGAGATCCGCGAGATCCTGGCCAGCGCAGAAGCCCCGGCCCGCGCCGGTGAGCACCAGCGCGCGCGCGCCGGCGGCGACGACTTCGTCGAGCGCGGCGGCGAGTTCGCGGTGCATCGCGCGCGTGAAGCTATTGAGCTTGTCGGGGCGGTTGAGCGTGATCGTCGCCACGCGTGTGGATGCGTCGGTTTCGACGCGGATCGAATCGTAGGGCACCGGTTGTCTCCTGCAGCTCCAAGGCCGCCGTGCTACGCCCGGCGGCCGGCCGATAGTTGCGTTCGGATCAGAGGCGTTCAATGGCGAGGGCAATGCCCTGGCCTACGCCGATACACATCGTGCAGAGCGCATAACGTCCGTTGATGCGCTCCAGCTGGTACAGGGCCGTGGTCACGAGCCGCGCACCGGAGGCGCCGAGCGGATGACCGAGCGCGATCGCGCCGCCGTTCGGATTGACGCGCGCGTCGTCGTCCTTCAGGCCGAGCTGGCGCAGCACGGCGAGCCCTTGCGAAGCGAAAGCCTCGTTGAGCTCGATCACGTCGAACTGATCCAGCGTCATGCCGAGCTGCTTCAGCAGCTTCTGTGTGGCGGGGGCCGGCCCGATGCCCATGATGCGGGGCGCGACGCCGGCCGTTGCCATGCCGAGCACGCGGGCGCGGCGGCGCAGGCCATACTGGCTGGCGGCGGCTTCGTTGGCGATGAGCAACGCGCACGCGCCATCGTTCACGCCCGAAGCATTGCCGGCGGTGACAGTGCCGTCGGGGCGCACGATGCCCTTGAGCTTGCCCAGTGCTTCGAGCGACGTTTCGCGCGGATGTTCGTCGAGTGCGACGCGGATCGGGTCGCCTTTCTTCTGGGCGATTTCCACGGCCACGATTTCTGCGGCGAGCGTACCGTCCTTCTGCGCGCGGGCGGCCTTTTGCTGGCTGCGCAGCGCGAACGCGTCCTGGTCGGCCCGGCCGATGCCGAACTCGACGGCGACGTTCTCCGCCGTCTCGGGCATCGAGTCGATACCGTACTCGCGTTTCATCAGCGGATTGACGAAACGCCAGCCGATGGTGGTGTCGTAGATACTCGCATCGCGTGCGAATGCCGATGCCGCCTTGCCCATGACGAAGGGCGCGCGCGTCATGCTCTCCACGCCGCCCGCGATCATCAGGCGCGCTTCGCCTGCCTTGATCGCGCGCGCGGCGCTGCCGACAGCGTCGAGGCCCGAGCCGCAAAGGCGGTTGATCGTGGCGCCGGGGGCGTCGGTTGGTAGGCCCGCGAGCAGGGCGGACATACGCGCGACGTTGCGGTTGTCTTCGCCGGCCTGGTTCGCGCAGCCGTACAGCACGTCGTCGAGCGTGCGCCAGTCCACGCCCGGGTTGCGCTCGACGAGTGCGCGGATCGGCACGGCGCCCAGGTCGTCCGCACGGACGTCTTTCAGTACGCCGCCGTAGCGGCCGAACGGGGTGCGGATCGCGTCGCAGATATAGGCTTCGGTCATCTCGGATTCCTGAGGCACGAGCGCGGAAGTACGCTCATGCATACATGCTAGAGGGATGGCGAATCAGGTTCTATTCGGCCAAACGGCATAGGCCGTTCAGCCGGCTACAACAGGGGCGGCTTTCGGTTCAACATGAACCCGGCTCTGAACCACGCGGAAGCGGTTTGCCACGAATGCGGCATCGGCCAGGGCCGCGTTCGCCGCCGGGTTGGCACCCGTGCCGTGGAAGTCCGAGAACGCCGCCGACTGATTGACGAACACGCCGCCCGTGAGGTTGATCGACAGCGCCACGCCGCCGGTGATCGCGGCTTCGTGGGCGGCTTCGATGACCGCGTCGTCGGTGCTGTACACGGAGAGCGTGAGTGCGCCATGGTCGCGAGCGATCGACCCGGCCAGTTCGAGCGACTGCGCGGTCGAATCGGTGGCGATCACGAACGAAATCGGGCCGAACCACTCGCGCATGAACGAGGCCGCGTCGCGGGCGGCGTCGAGCGAGAGCACGAGCGGCGTGCGCACGCGTGCGCCGGGGAACTGAGGATGTTCGAGTATCAGGCTTTCGGCCAGCACCGTGCCTAACGTGCGCGCTTCGTCGATGCGGGCTGTCACGCCTTCGTTCTGGATTGCACCAAGCACTTCGACGGCGCGGGCCGGATCGGCCACGAACTTCGTGACGGCACCGGCAAGCGCCTGTGCAACGGCTTCGAAGCTGAGGTGGCCTTCAGCCGTGCGGATGCCGTCGCGCGGCACATAGATGTTTTGGGGCGCGGTGCACATCTGGCCCGAGTAAAGCGAAAGCGAGAAGGCGATATTGCGCGCGGCTGCCTTCAGGTCGTCCACCGAGTCGATCACAATCTGATTGACGCCGGCCTTCTCGGTGTACACCTGGGCCTGATGGGCGTGTTGCTCGAGCCAGTCGCCGTTCTGCGTGCTGCCGGTGAAATCGATCAGCTTGATTTCGGGGCGCAGCGCGAGCGATTGCACGAGCGCGCCGTCGTTGGGGTTGGTGGCGAGCAGCGTGACCACGTTCGGGTCGAAGCCTGCTTCGCGCAGGACTTCGCGCGCGATCCGCACCGTGATTGCGAGCGGCAGGATCGCGCCCGGGTGCGGTTTGACGATGACGGTATTGCCGGTCGCGAGATCGGCGAAGAGGCCGGGGTAGCCGTTCCAGGTCGGGAACGTGCAGCAGCCGAGCACGAGGCCGGTACCGCGCGGCACGACCGTGTAGCGTTTGTGCATGGCGAGCGGCGGATTCTTGCCTTGCGGCTTTTCCCAGTGCGTATCGGCAGGAATGCGGCGCAGCTGGTCCCAGGCATAGGTCACGGCTTCGAGCGCGCGGTCCTGCGCGTGGGGGCCGCCGGCCTGGAAGGCCATCATGAAGGCCTGACCGGTGGTGTGCATGACGCTGTAGGCGATCTCGAAGCTTGCGCGGTTCAGGCGCTCGAGGATTTCGAGGCTGACACCCACCCATGCTTGCGGTCCGGCGGCGCGCCAGTCGCGCTGCGCTGCCTGGGCGGCGGCGATCAACTGCTCCGGGGAGGCTTCCGGATAGCGTGCACCCAGCGCGAACCCGAACGGCGAGGCTTCGCTGCCGACGGTCGCGCCGGTGGTCGGCTGGTCGAGTTCGAACGTCCGGTTCAGGTGCGCCTTGAATGCGGCTTCGCCTTCGGCACTGGCGGTTTCCCCGTACACTTTTGGACTGGGCATTTCAGCGAACGGGCTCCAGTAGCCACGGGTCTCGATGGCGGCGACCGCCTTTTGCAGCACGCTCTCGTGCTTGGCGAACAAGGGATGTGTCATGGCGCAACATAGATTGAGAGGTTGGGGCAGGCCCGCGCCGATTAATTAACCGACCGGTTGGTTGGCAAATGTTAGCATTAGTCAAAGTTTGGCGTGAAAATTTTTTTGGGGGACTTTTCATAGATGGAAGGAGGACGTATGGCGTACGAGAACATCCTGGTCGAAACGCGCGGCAAAGTCGGTTTGATCACGCTTAACCGCCCGAAGGCGCTCAATGCGCTGAACGATGCGCTGATGGACGAACTGGGCGCGGCGCTGAAGGCGTTCGACGTGGACGAGAGCATCGGGACGATCGTCATCACCGGCAGCGAGAAGGCGTTCGCGGCCGGCGCGGACATCGGCATGATGGCGACCTACAGCTTCATGGATGTCTATAAGGGCGACTACATCACGCGCAACTGGGAGACGATCCGCTCGATCCGCAAGCCGATCATTGCTGCGGTGGCCGGGTTCGCGCTGGGCGGCGGCTGCGAGTTGGCCATGATGTGCGACATCATCTTTGCGGCGGATACGGCGAAGTTCGGTCAGCCTGAAATCAAGCTGGGTGTGATTCCCGGCGCGGGCGGCACGCAGCGTTTGCCGCGCGCGGTTTCGAAGGCGAAGGCAATGGATCTGTGTCTGACCGCGCGCATGATGGATGCGGCCGAAGCGGAGCGCGCGGGCCTCGTCTCACGCGTGATTCCGGCGGCCGACCTGTTGAACGAGGCGATTGCGGCGGCGACCACGATCAGCGAGTACTCGCTCCCGGCGGTGATGATGGCGAAGGAGTCGGTGAACCGCGCGTACGAAACCACGCTGGCCGAAGGGGTGCACTTCGAGCGCCGCCTGTTCCATTCGCTGTTCGCGACGGAGGATCAGAAAGAGGGGATGGCAGCCTTCGTGGAGAAGCGCAAGCCGGTCTTCAAGAACAAATAACGGGCAGAGCTTGCTGCCGCTCCTCCTGGAAAGGCGGCAGGCAAATTTTTTCGTGTTTCCCCTTGCGGGATGGGGGTGGGGGGCGGTAAGATTCGCCCCCTTCGCAGTTCACGGGTGACACCGGTGCAGCGGCGAAGGCCGCCGGAGGGAACGGGCGGACGCGAGGTTGACAGCTTTCAGGCGGCGACGCAAAAAAAAGATGTTGACGAAGCGAAAAAGATTCTTCATAATCTCGTTTCTCTGCTGCAGACGCAGCGACGCAGAAAGAAGCCGGTAG
>NZ_BAYB01000029.1 GCF_000685035.1 Paraburkholderia ferrariae NBRC 106233 | reverse complement strand
CCTCAAGGGCCACTTCCGCCCCGAGTTCCTGAACCGCATCGACGAAGTGATCGTGTTCCAAGCGCTCTCGAAGGAGAACATCCGCTCGATCGTGCAGATCCAGCTCGACCGCGTGGTGCGTACGGCAGCGGCGCAGGACATCACGCTGAAGATGAGCGATGCGCTCGTCGATCATCTGGTGGAGGTGGGTTATCAGCCCGAGTTCGGTGCACGCGAGCTGAAGCGGCAGATTCGCCAGCAAGTGGAGACGCGGCTCGCGAAGGAAATACTCGGCGACACATTGAAATCCGGCGATAGCGTGGAAATCGATTACGACAAGGACAGCGACGAAGTCCGGTTCAACAAGATATCGAGTGTGCTCAAGCCGAAACCTGAGAAAGCTGCCAATGGCGACGCCACGGCAGCGGACACGGAAAAGGCTGCGAGCGCCCCTGAAACCTCGGCAGGAAAGGGACGCAAGAAGCGCAGCGAACGTGAATCCGGCGCAAACGCCAAATAGCGGATAAATAGCGGTCAAATAGGCCAGATCGTGAATGGAAAGCCTGGCGGCGCCCCAGCATCCCGAATGATTTTTGACGAGGGGCGCCGCATTTCTTCACAGGTTTTTTATTCGATGTATTTTATTAAACATAACGAATTGACCAATTATTAGAATCGCATTCATTCTGGCTTGTTTAACCCTCTGAGTTCCCTACAATAAATCGCAGCAGCACGCGAGGGCTGTCCTTGCTTCTGCACGACTTCCTGCACCGCTACGGTTTCGACATTCTCCAGCGCATCTGGAGCAGCTCACGGAGTTTTCTATGACAAAGCAACGCGAAGTGCCGGGTGTGCGTCCCTATGACGGACCGGCCGGCGGATGGGGTGCGCTGCGGGCAACCGCGCAGGCGATTCACCAGCAGATGGAAAGCATCGAGGCGCCCATTACGTTGATGCGCACGAACCAGCCCGACGGCTTCGACTGCCCGGGTTGCGCATGGCCCGACAAGGAGCACCGCTCCACGTTCCAGTTCTGCGAGAACGGCGCCAAAGCCGTCACCTGGGAGGCCACGACCAAGCGCGTGCCGCCCGAATTCTTCGCGGCCAATACGGTCACGTCGCTCTTGCAGAAAACGGATTACGAACTCGAAGACATGGGCCGGCTCACGCACCCGCTCGTCTACGACCGTGCGACGGACACGTATCGCGCCGTGGAGTGGGAAGACGCCTTCGCGCGCATTGGCGAGATCCTGCGTTCGCTCTCGCCGGATCAGGTCGAGTTCTATACGTCGGGACGCGCCTCCAACGAAGCGGCCTTCCTCTATCAGTTGTTCGCGCGCGAGTACGGCACGAACAACTTCCCCGACTGCTCGAACATGTGCCACGAGCCGACCAGCGTGGGCCTGCCGCAATCGATCGGCATCGGCAAGGGCACCGTCTCGCTCGACGATTTCGATTCGACCGAACTGATCATCTCCATCGGCCACAACCCGGGCACCAATCACCCGCGCATGATGGGCACGCTGCACGAGGCCTCGCGCCGCAACGTCCCCATCATCGTTTTCAACCCCTTGCGGGAGCGCGCGCTCGAACGCTTTGCCGATCCGCAGAGCGTGGTCGAAATGGCCACCTTCGGCTCGACGCGCATTGCTTCCACTTACTTTCAGGTCGATGCCGGCGGCGACGCGGCCGCGCTCAAGGGGATCATGAAGGCGCTGCTCGCGATGGAAGCCGAAGAAGGCAACGTGCTCGACCATGCCTTCATCGCCAGGCACACGCAGGGCTTCGACGCCTTCGCGGCCGACCTCGAAGCCACCTCGTGGGACGACATCGAGAAGGCCAGCGGCCTCACGCGCCCCGATCTCGAACACGTGGCCCTCGCCTATGCGAAGTCGAACGCGACGATCGTCACCTACGGCATGGGCATCACCCAGCACAACAAGGGCACCGCCAATGTGCGCCTGATCGCCGACCTGCTCCTCCTGCGCGGCAACTACGGCAAGCCCGGCGCCGGCATCTGTCCGCTGCGCGGGCACTCCAACGTGCAGGGCAATCGCACGGTGGGCATCACCGAAAAACCTTCGGAATCGTTTCTCAAGCTGATCGAAGACGCCTGCGGCTTCACGCCGCCCGCCGGGCACGGCCACGACGCAGTCCAGGCCATGCAGGCCATGATCGACGGCAAATCGAAAGCGCTGATCTGCCTGGGCGGCAACTTCGCGGTGGCGCTGCCCGACTCCGGGCAGTCCTTCCCCGCCATGGCGCAGCTCGATCTGGGCGTGCACATCGGCACGAAGCTCAACCGCACACACCTGCTGGTCTCGAAGGAGACCTATCTTTTTCCGTGCCTCGGACGCACCGAACTGGACATGCAGGCAAGCGGCAGGCAATCGATCACCGTGGAAGACTCGATGTCCATGGTGCACGCATCCGCCGGCAAGCTCACGCCCGCCTCGGAGCACCTGCGCTCGGAGCCGGCCATCGTGGCCGGCATGGCGCGCGCCACGCTGGAGCAAAGCAAGCTGCCGTGGATGGAACTCGTTGCGGACTACGACAAGATCCGCGATCTGATCGAGCGCGTGATTCCCGGCTTCGAAGACTTCAACGACCGCATCAGGCAGCCGGGCGGATTCCGCCTGCCCCTGCCGCCCACCGAGCGCGTGTGGCACACGCCCTCCGGCAAGGCGCAGTTCTCCGTCTATGGCGGCGTGAAGGAAGACGCCGACGTGCTGGGCGCGCAAGACGTGCTGCGCCTCATCACGATCCGCAGTCACGACCAGTACAACACGACCATCTACGCACTCGACGACCGCTATCGCGGCGTATTCGGCCGCCGCGACGTGCTGTTCATGAACGAAGAGGACATGGCCGCGCAGGGGATCGAGCACGGCGACCTCGTCGATATCGAAACGGTCACGCCGGGCCGCACGCTGTACCTGAAAGGCATCACGGCAATCGTCTACAGCATCGCGAGGGGCTCCGTCGCGGCGTACTACCCGGAAGCCAACGTGCTGGTTCCGTTGGACTATATTGACAAAGAGAGCGGTACGCCGTCGTACAAATCCGTGCCCGTGCGCGTAGTGCGCGCCGCCACGAACTAGCCGCCGCGCGGGACCGCCCATGCAGGTAACACTGGAGCGCTAAACCATCATGCAGATCTTCGACGCATTTCATCTGGCGAGGCTCCAGTTTGCATTCACGGTCTCGTTTCATATCGTCTTTCCGGCCATCAGCATCGGCATGGCGAGCTTTCTCGCGGTGCTCGAATGGCGCCTGCTGCTGACCGGCGACGCCGCCTACAAAGACATGTACCGCTTCTGGTCGAAGATCTTCGCGGTGGGCTTCGGCATGGGCGTGGTGTCCGGTGTGGTGATGGCCTACGAGTTCGGCACGAACTGGAGCGGCTTTTCCACGGTGGCGGGCAACATCACGGGCCCGCTCCTGACCTACGAAGTGCTCACGGCGTTCTTCCTCGAAGCGGGCTTTCTCGGCGTGATGCTGTTCGGCTGGAACCGCGTGAGCCCGCGCGGGCACTTCTTCGCCACCGTCATGGTGGCGATCGGTACGCTGATCTCCACGTTCTGGATTCTCGCCTCGAACAGCTTCATGCAGACGCCGCAGGGCTACGCGATGGAGAACGGCCGCATCGTGCCGGTGGACTGGTTCAAGGTGATCTTCAACCCGTCGTTCCCGTTCCGGCTTGCGCATATGACCATCGCCGCCTTTATCGTGGCCGCGTTCATCGTGGCCGCATGCGGCGCCTGGCATCTGCTGCATGGCCGGCGCGACGTGCCGGTCAAGCGCAGCTTTTCGATGGCGCTCGGCATCCTGCTCGTACTCGCGCCCGTGCAGATCCTGGTGGGCGACGCGCACGGCCTGAACACGCGCGAATACCAGCCGGCCAAGATCGCGGCTATCGAAGGGCTCTGGGAAACCGAGCGCGGCGGCACGGCGCTGAACCTGATCGGCTTTCCGGACATGAATGCCGAAGTCACGCGCTATGCCATCAAGATTCCGCATCTGGGCAGCCTGATTCTCACGCATAGCTGGAATGGCGAGATTCGCGGCCTCAAGGAATTCCCGCCCGAGGACCGCCCGTACTCGCCCATCATCTTCTGGACCTTCCGCCTCATGGCGGGCCTCGGCATGCTGATGCTGCTCACCGCGGTGCTGGGGCTGTGGCTGAGGCTGCGCGGGCGCCTGTACGAGACGCGCTGGTACCAGTGGCTCGTGTTCTGCATGGGGCCATCGGGCATCGTGGCGCTCCTCGCGGGCTGGATCACGACCGAGGTGGGCCGCCAGCCCTGGACCGTTTATGGCGTGTTTCGCACGGTGGATTCGGTGTCGCCCATCGGCGCCCAGCAGGCCGGCGTTTCGCTGCTGATTCTCGTGATCGTGTATTTCCTGGTGTTCGGCACGGGGGTCTACTACATGCTGAAGATGATGAAGAAGGGACCAGGAGAGGGCATAGAGAGCGGCGAGTCGCTCAAGTACCCCGGCTTGCACAACCGCACCCTCGACGCCGTGACGGGAGACTGACGCCATGCAAATCGATCTCCCCGTTATCTGGGCGGCCATCATCGGTCTCGGCGTTTTCATCTACGTCATGCTGGACGGCTTCGATCTCGGCATCGGCCTGCTATTCCCGTTCTTCGAGGGCAAAGGCGAGCGCGAGGTGATGCTCAACACCGTCGCGCCCGTGTGGGACGGCAACGAAACCTTTCTCGTGCTGGGCGGTGCGGGACTCTATGGCGCCTTTCCCGTCGTTTACTCCACGCTGCTGCCCGCGAACTACATGCCGCTCATGTTGATGCTGGTCGGGCTGATCTTCCGCGGCGCGGCGTTCGAACTGCGCGCGAAGGCCACGCGCACGCAGCACGCGTGGGATCTCGCGTTCATCGGCGGCTCGGCGCTGGCTGCGATGTGCCAGGGCATCGTGCTGGGGTCGCTGCTGCAGGGCATCCATATCGAGAACGACCGCTTTGCGGGCGACCCGTTCGACTGGTTCTCTCCGTTCAGCGTGTTCTGCGGTTTCGGTGTCCTGATCACTTATGCCACGCTCGCCTGCGGCTGGCTCATCCTCAAGACGGAAGGCGATCTGCAACGCAAGATGCGGCTCCTCATGCGCCCGCTCGCGGGCGTGCTGCTCGCGGCGATCGTGATGGTGAGCCTGTGGACGGTGCTGGGCTTGCCGGCAGTGGAAGCCCGCTGGTTCGCAAGCGGCAACCTGGGCTGGTTCCTGCCGGTTCCGGTGCTCGTGGTGGCCTGCGTGTGGGGCATCTTCCGCACGCTGCGGCTCGAACACGAAGCCACGCCCTTCGTTCTCACGCTTGCGATCTGCTTCCTCGGCTTCACGGGGCTCGTCATCAGCATCTGGCCGAACATCATTCCGCCCTCGCTCACGATCTGGCAAGCCTCGTCGAGCCATTCGAGCCAGCTCTTCGCGCTCGTGGGCACCGTGATCGTGCTGCCGGTCATTCTGGTCTACAACGCCATGCAGTACCGCGTGTTCCGCGGCAAGGTGCGCGAAGGGGATGCCGGCTATCACTGATACCGGCAACCCATACCCACGATTCGATAAACGATAACCGTGCTCGCTTCATGATTGTCCGGCCCAAGGAAAACTGGTTCCGCCTGCTGTTCGTCTGGAACGGCTCCGTGCTGCCATCGATCATTCCGCAATTGATCTTCATGGCCGTCGTCAGCAGCCTCGCCGTGTTGACGCACGGTCGCGTGCTGGGGGAAAAGATTCCGCTCAACACGGCACCGTTCACGCTGTTCGGCGTCGCGCTCGCCATCTTTCTGGCGTTTCGCAACAACGCCAGCTACGAGCGCTTCAACGAGGCCCGCCATCTGTGGGGCAGCCTGCTGATCGCCTCGCGCGCGCTCACCTCGGAGCTCCTCTGCTACGTGCCCGAACGCGCAGACACGCTGCGGATTGCCCAGCGCCTGATCGGCTTCGTCTATGCGCTCAAGCACGAATTGCGCGGGAGCGACCCCACCGAAGACTTCCAGCGCCTGCTCGGTCCACAGGAGACCGAACTGTTGCGCGATCACTGCTACAAGCCCGTGGCGATACTCAACGAGATCCGCCGCGACGTGGCCAGCCCCTGCCAGCGCGTCCACACCTCCGACACGAAGCTCTGGATGCTGAACACGGAGATCAACGAACTCGGCAAGGTGGTGGGCGGCTGCGAACGCATTGCCTCCACGCCCATCCCGTTCGCCTACAACGTGCTGCTGCACCGTACCGTCTATGCCTATTGCGTTCTGCTGCCGTTCGGTCTCGTCGATTCGACCGAATTTTTCACCCCTCTCCTTTGCGTCTTCATCTCTTACACGCTGATCGCGCTCGAAGCCATTGCGAGCGAAGTGGCCGAGCCCTTCAGCACCGCGCCCAACGCGCTTGCGCTCGATGCGATGTCACGCAATATCGAGCGCTCCATACTCGAACTCTGTGGCTGCCCGGTCCCGGCACCGGTTGCACCGGTACGGCCTTACCAGCTCTCTTGAGCCCGACACCCGCATTCACCCTGAACACGCGCAGCGCATGCCATCGAGGAACGCTTCCTCAAGCCACGATATGACCGAACTACCCCGCTTTGCCTTTGCAACGCCGCGCACCTGCCCCGCCCCGGTTTGCGGAGCCTGCCTGTGAATCTACTGGAAGCCATGCGCATTTACGTTCGCGCGGTGGAGCGCGGCAGCATTTCCAGTGCGGCACGAGACCTGAATATCGGCCAGCCCGCCGCGAGCGAGAGGATCGAGCGCCTCGAAAAGTACCTCGGTTGCCGTCTTCTGCTGCGCAATGCGCGCACGTTCAAATGCACGCCGGAAGGCGAGATTTTCTACGAGCGCAGCAAGAAGATCCTCTCCGCCGCGGAGCAGGCGATTGCAGACGTTTCGAGCGACGGACAGGTTCTGCGGGGCGCCATTCGCATCGGCGCCCCGCATTGCCTCGGCGAGATGATCCTGCCGGAAGCGCTGAGGCTCGTGCGCGAAGCGTATCCGCAACTGAACATCGACCTTGCCCTGAGCGACCGGACCATCGATCTCGTCACCGAGGGCGTGGATATCGCGTTTCGCCAGGGGCAGGTGGGCGAAGGCGCCTTCTTCGCTTTCCGTCTCGGACAGGTGGAGCGCACGCTCGTCGCGTCCCCGGCCTACCTCGCGCGGCACGCGCCGATCAAGGCCCCCGCGGACCTCATCGACCATCCGTTCATCCGCCTCAAAGGCACCTTCGGCGCAGACCAGCTGCCGCTCGTCGACTCCGCCGCCACGCGGGAAAGCGTGGCGATCCGCACGGCCATCACCACCAATCACTGGAAAGCGATGTACCGGATGATCGGCGAAGGCCTGGGCATCGGCGTGATCGAGCGGTTCGCCTGCGTGGACGCGCTCGCGAGCGGCAAGCTGGTGCTGCTGCTGCCGGACTATGGCGTGCCGCCCCAGGATCTGCACGTGCTGACCCGCGCCCAGCGCCCGATTCCGGCGCGTGTGCGAATGGTGGTCAACATCATGAAAGAGTGCGTGCCGGAACTCCTTGGCACGCTGGGCTCCGGCGGCAGAGCGAAGGCGGAAGCGGAAGCGGGCGGCGCCGAAACAGCCGGGGACGGGTCGCCTTGAACGTGGGCCGCCGCGGCCCGCGGTAGCTGCACTAGTTGCATTAGCTGCCGAGTTCCTGAAACACGTGGCCGTTCGCATCGAGGCTCTTGAGCATGCCCGGGTCGAGCTCGCTTTGCCAGACATGTCCTGAGAACTGCCAGTCTTTGGTATCGACGAGATCCGGCAGCCCCATGCCCTTGCGCACGTAAAGACCGAGCGTGGGCTTGAGGAGATTGATGTAGAAGTCGAACTCCTGCTGCTGTTCCATGACGTCCCCCATGCCGAGGCTCGCGAAGCTCAATGCGACGAACGATCGCTCAACCAGCGGTCGAGCAGCTTGCCGGCCGCCTCGCATCCGCCCAGACCGAATGCGAGGGCGACGGCAACCGCAATCGCGCCCAGCACCAGCCCGAAGGCCAGTTGCACGATCTCGTTGGCAATGCCCATGGCGCGCAGCCCCATCGCGAATACGAGCCCCAGGATGGCGAACTGCGCGATCCGCGAGAACAGCATGCTGTGGTCGCCTTCGGCCTGCTGGATCACCCGCCGCGCGAGGTCCGCCAGCCAGTATCCGATCACGAGTATCACCGCGCCCATGAGCACGTGGCCGCCGAACTCGATGAACAAGGTAACGATGTCGCGCACCTGCGTAAAGCCAAGCCGGTTGGCCGCTTCCACGACCGCGAACAACATCGAAAAGAAAACGATCAGCCGCGAAGCAAGCACGGAAGGCAGCAGCATGCCGGTGAATACGCCACCCACGCCCAGCAGTCCCGGCAGACCGTCCGCGCCGGCCGCCACCAGCAGGCTGCGAATGAGCGAAGCCGCGAAGCGCGCGACATAGAACGTGACGAGCAGGATCACGATGGCCGCGATGATGTCCGGCACGGCGCCCAAGAACTGGCCCAGCATGTCGGTGGCCGGCCGCGAGATGGCGTCGATGTGCAACGCGTCGAGTGCGGCGATCAGGGTCGGCACGAACACGAAGAGATACACCAGCGTGCCCACGAGGTTCGACAGCTTGATCGACGTGGGACTGCCCACCTCCTTCGGCAGACGGTCCGCGCCGGCGGCCACGAGCAGGTTGACAACGAGGCCGCGCAGCACGCGCGCCACGACCCAGCCCACGCAGCCGATCACGGCCGCCGCAAAGAGGTTCGGCACGATGGCGAGCAGCCGGTCTATCATCGCCTGCACGGGCGCGAGCAGGCCCGAGAGCGCGAACGCGGAGAGTATGGCGGGCAGAAACAGCAGAATGACGAGCCAGAACAGCAGATCGCCCAGATAACCGCTCGCGGGCTTCACGCCGGCGCTATCGGAAAGCCGCTCGTCGAACCGCGTGGCCCGCAGCGCGCGCCGCACGACGCTGCGCAACACCAGCGCGATCAGCCACGCGATCAGCGTGAGTGCCGCGCCGGCGACGAGATCAGGCAGATAGCCCACGATCTGCGCGAGCAGTTGCGAAAGCGGACTCGATACGTCGGTCAAGTCGAGGACATTGAATATCCCCACCGCCGTCACGAGCAGAATGAGCCAGAACAGGCCGCTCGCAATGAGCGTTTCGACAAAGGCGCCCTGCCCCGCGCTCTCCGCTATGCGTTCGTCGACCTTCAGCGCCGAAAGCAGCTTGCGAACCCCGGCGCGGGCCAGCGACGCCACGATCCAGCCCACGATGAGGATGCCGATGGCTGCCGCCACGCGAGGCAGGTAGCCGCCCAGCGACGATTGCAATGCCGCAAGAAAATTGGATGCGTCCATTTTTTTTCTCGATCCAGGTTAGTCGTCAGACTACGGCTTACGTATTGCAGCATCGTTGCACTGTCCGATATCAGCTATCGCATGGCGTACCTTTCGCGCGCCGGGACGGACCGCTACCATTCGCACCGGAGCCTTTGCCCCACGGCGGCGGCTCCCATAGTGTCGGCCCTCCCTCTCCCCAAAGCGCCCCTGCTTTGGGGACTTTTTTTCGCCTTTAATTCACGGGATTTTTTCGCCTTCGGCTCGCGAGATTCCTTCGCCTTCGGCTCACGCCGTCTTCAAAGCCGATGCCAGAACGGCCCATCCGTCGTTCACGGATTTCAGCTTCCTCGATAGTGGGCGAAAAACGCGATCCCCGCGTCGAATATGAGCACCCGTCAAGGCGCATACCCCGCCTCTGCGGGCAATGCAGAGCCGCCAGGGCTGCTCCGAGTATCGGCCGCTGGTCGAATCGCTCCACGACACCGAAACAAGGTTATCGGACCACGCTTCCACGATCGCCAGCCGGGCATGACCGGTAGGAGTGGTCCGCGCGGCTGCTTTGCCTCGCGCGGCACAGGCGTCGCGGGACGTATCCTTGCGCGGGCTTCGCGGGACGCTTGCGCCGCTCAGCAGATCGAGCGTGTACTGCCAGGCATCCACGGCACTCGGTTCTCGCATCTTCGGCCTCCCAGTCGTCACGATTGCGCACATTCGCCTGCAGATTACGTGGTCCATTCTCCGCGTGGATTCGCACTCCAAAATATATGACAGGATTGCTACCAGAGCGAGAGAGAGAACGAACCCCGTTTTATCGCATGCTAGCACCCGGGGTCCGGAAAATGATCCGCGGCCGCTCCGATACTATGAATTGGACGAAATGACACTACGGCTGCTGCGTCGATTGACTACTCTCTACTATAGACAAGGTGACGACCGGCAGGAGGACAGCGTGGCGAACACTCTGATTGTGGCCGTATTCGGAACACTCGACATTGCCGAAAAAGCGTGCCGGGACTTCAAGGACGCGGCCGAAAAAGGCCAGGGATTCGTCATACACAGCGGCGTGGTGGCGGGAAAGGACGCGTCGGGCAAGCTCACCATCCTCGACGAACAAACGCGGTCTTTCTGGGGCACGGCTATCGGTGCGCTAACCGGGGCGTTGATCGGCCTGCTGGGCGGCCCGGCAGGTTCGGCACTGGGATTGACTGCCGGCGCCAGTGCCGGGCTCGCCGCACACGCGCTTCATGACCTGATCGACAGCGAACTGGTGAAATCGGTTTCGGCGAAACTCGCGCCCGGCACGGCAGCCGTCATTCTGGAGGCCGAAGAACCGTCGCCATTCGTGGTCGATAACGTCGTTACCGGCTACGGCGGCAGTGTACATCGCCAGCCGTTGTCCGATTAGGGGTGGATTCGAGACCGCCGGCGATACGGAGAAGCTAGCCACAATGCGAACGGGCCGCCCTTGGGCGGCCCGCTGCGTCATGATGTGCCAGGAAGCGTCCAGCGCTTCCTGCTTTGCGCCCTCGCTCGCGATTACTTCGCGACGCCGGCTTGCGACGACCCGTCCGTCGCAGCGCCGTACGCGGCATTCGATTGCGCCACGCGCGCTTGCGCAGTCTGAATGTCCGCAGTGAAGGTGCGCGGGTTCATGCGTGCCGGGTTGTAGCCAGCCTGCTCGACCTGAATCATTTCGTTGCGCACCTGGGCGCGCGTCAGCCCTTCGCTGGACTGGGCAAACGACGTAACGGGAACGGCAAGCGCGGCAGCCAGGGCGGCGGCAACAACGAGAGAAGTCTTCATGATGAACGCTCCGGAAAGGGAATGAGGCAGTTCCGTTCAGGAACCTTGGACCAGAGTGTATAAGTAGCCGCCCCTAGAGAAAAACCCTGATATAACGAATTCAGTGTTCTTCTAAACGTGACAATCAAACGTGCGCATCAAGCGGTCTGTACTGTCCCGGATAGCGGGACACCCCCTTACAGCACGAAAGAAATTAACACGCAGGCGATCTCTAATCAGCCAGATTAATTCGCTCGCCTTGCTACTTCCCATAGCGCCCCGCCATTGAACGACCGCGCGGCCGATTCTCGCCGCTATTCTTCTGTCGGCCAGGCGCAATTCAATTCGCCAATCAATGTATCCGAAATATAAATATTCGTTCATTTATCAATGGCCGAAATATCCCACATCAAAACAGAGAGAGCAATAGAGACTAACGTTGCAAAACACATCGCACCTCGAATCCCGTCTAAAAAACAATGACTTGCCTAGATTAAGAATTTTTTATCCGGAATATCCCCCGCAATTCCATTGCAATTTGGAGACAATCAGGCAAACCGGCTAATTCCCCCCTCGCCTCGCCGGATTCCCTTTGATACATTTGTTGTGAAAATAAACAAATAAAAGCTCGAGAAAGTAGTTTCGCTCCCTGAAAGCGGCAACAGCGCCACGCCAAACCGGGATCGCTACTTTCAGTCAGGCCGCTTCGCTCACGGCGCAAGCCAGTGAGTAAAGTTAGTAGTACTACAACCCAACTTTCAAGGTATGGAGGAGAGAATGAAGAAGGCTTTGCTCGCCGCGGCGCTCATGTCTGCGGGGATCGTTGCGCACGCCCAGAGCAGCGTTACGATGTACGGCCGGCTCGACGCCGGTATCCAGTATCGCCAGGGCATTCCGGGCGGCAATGCGGTTCAGATGGAAAGCGGCGACTGGGGCGAATCGGAATTCGGCCTGAAGGGTGCGGAAGACCTCGGCGGCGGCACGAAGGCGATCTTCAAGCTCGAAATGGGCCTGAACGTGATGAACGGCAACTATCAGAACGGTTCGCTGTTCGGCCGCGAAGCGCGTGTGGGCCTGACGAACGACAACTACGGTACGTTCAAGATCGGCTATGCCGGCGCCTCCGAAATCATTCAGGACAGCTGGGATATCGACCCGCAGCTCATGCAGCAGTATGCAATCGCCACGCTCGTGCGCGGCCGCAACTGGGCACAGGCCGGCAACAGCGTGGAATACACCTCGCCGCTCCTCGCCGGCCTCACCCTGAAGGGCCAATACGATCTGGCCAACAGCGCGAACTGGAACGGCAACGGCGGCTCGGGCAGCGCGCCGGGCCAGCTCGGCAACACCTCGGGCTTCGGCAGCGGCCAGGGCCGCTCGGACGGCTTCAAGGCCCAGTACAACGCATCGAGCTTCGAACTGCAGGCGCTCTACGACGAAATCCGCGACCCGTACGGCCGCTTCAGCAACGTCTATCTGTACTCGCGTTCGATCATGGCGGGCGGCACCTACACGCTCGGCCCGGTCAAGCTCTATGCGGGCTACCAGCACCTCTCGGCGCCCGACGCCGACGAGGCCGGCTACGACGGTGCAGCTTCGCCGGGCGGCGCGAGCCTCCCGACCGCGGTGGATCACGAGTGGGGCGGCGCCGCCTGGCAGCTCTCGGCCGCCACGGCGCTTACGGCAGCCGTCTATCACGCCAACGCCAATAACGGCAACGGCAACGCCACGCTGTACACGCTCGCCGGCACCTACAACCTGTCCAAGCGCACCTTCTTCTACACCGAGCTCGGCTACATCCACAACAGCTCGACGTCGAACATCGGCCTCGGCAACGGTTACGCCGATCCGTACGGCGCGAGCGGCGCGTCCAACGCCAGCGGCGGCGGCGCAGTGGGCGGCGGCATCAACGAAGGCCCGGGCTACGGTCACAGCCAGTTCGCTGCGAACGTCGGCATCATGACGCAGTTCTGATGCCGCACCGAGGCAGTTGACGAAGAAGCCATGACCGGATCGTGACGCGCAAGGCTGGACCCGCGTGCAACGCGCACAACGGCCGCTTTCCGCGCCACGTCACCGAATACGCAAGTAACGACGAATCTACAGGGCAAGGAGAATCGATATGAAGGCAATCCATGTCGCCAAGGCAGCCACCGCGGCATTCGCGCTGACGCTGGCCCTCGGTGCATACGCACAGGCCAGTTCGGCCGACGCGAACGCCACGGCCCCGGCGGCAGCCGCCCCGGCTTCGCCCAAGGCAGCGAAGGCGGCGAACCGCGCGCTCGTGAAGAAGGTGCGTCATGCACTGGCGCGCACGAAAGGTCTCGACCCCACGCATGTCTACGTGAAGGCCGTCAACGGCGCCGTGACGCTCACGGGCAACTGCGTCAGCCAGGAGCAGATCAATCTCGCCGGCGAGGTGGCCCAGAAGGTGGACGGCGTGAGCTCGCTCACCAACAGCCTGAGCGTGAAAACGCCGCAGTAATCGCCGGGCCGTTAGCGCAAGAGGCGGCGTTCGCGCCGCCTCTTGCATTTGCGGCGCACGCTGCCCCATGCAGGGTCCATGGCCGCACTCTGTTTCAATTCGATGACACAGGTTTAATGCGCAACCTGCTGCAACTTCAGCGAGTGTCCGGCTTGAGCAGCCGATAATCGGATCGGTCGATAGCAAGGACCGTGCGGGACGATGCAGAACCGTGCGCTGCACGCCGCATCGCCGGCCGAAAGACGCGAGACCTACCGCACGCAGGAACGCCCCGCGCATTCGCCAATGCGCCTGACTCCAGCGCGTCACTCTCAGCGGGTTGCCCATGAATCAGCTTCAAGCAATGCGCGTGTTCACGAAGGTCGTGGATCTGAGCAGCTTCGGCCTCGCCGGCAAGCAGCTCGGCATGTCCGCCGCCGCGGTTACGCGCAGCATCGGCATGCTCGAAGCGCATCTGAACATGCGCCTCCTGAACCGCTCCACGCGATCGCTTTCGCTCACCGAAGCCGGTCAGCTCTATCTGGACGGCTGCCGCGCCGTGCTCGAAAAGCTCGACGATATGGAGTCCGAACTCGTTCGTACCACGCGCGACCCGAGCGGCGTGCTGCGCATTGCCTCGCATTCGATCTTCGCGGGGCCGGACTTCGCCACGCTCCTCGGGGCCTACCGGCGCACCAATCCACGCGTCGATTTCGACGTCACGGTGTTCGAGTCGCACCTGGACCTCATCGAGGGCGGCTTCGACCTGTGCTTCGCCATCGACCGCCAGCCCGTCAACACCACGCTCGTGCGGCGCGATCTCACGTCGATCCGCGAGATCGCCGTCGCTACGCCCGCCTATCTCTCGCGTCGCGGCGCGCCGCATACGCCGCTCGATCTTGCCGGGCACGATCTGCTGGTCGCGGCCAACGGGCCGCGCACATGGGAGTTCGGCAGCCAGGAGGCCAATCACCGCGTGGCGGCGAACGGGCCACTGGTGGCGAACGGCTACGCCACGGTGCGCGCCGCGGCACTGGCCGACATGGGCATCGGCGTGCTACCGCTCCCCTATGTTGCCGAAGACCTCGCGTGCAGCCGCCTGATGCCCGTTCTCAACCAGTATGCGATCAACGGCGGCGAGCGCGCGCTCTCGCTCGTCTATCCCGGCCGCAGCTATCTGAGCATCAAGGTGCGCAACTTCATCGACTTCGCCGTGGAGCGCTTTCGCGCCGCGACCTCGCCGGCCTCGCCGGCCTCGTCGGCTTCAGCAACCTCGGCGCCCTCGCCCGCTTCGCTGCAGCCCGGGCATGCCGCGGCATGACGCTGCAAGCGGCCCTCACTGCCTTCCCCGACCTCTCTATCCGCCGCCACCATGCACCGAGTTCTCGCGATTGAAGATCATGCGCCGGGCCACCAGGGCGTCGGCCCGCGCCTGGCCGAGTCCGGCTTCGATGTGGAAGTCGCCCGCACCGGGCGTGAAGGCATTGCGCTCGCGCTCTCCGGCCAGTACGACGCGATCACCATCGAACGCCGGCTGCCCGACCTCGACGGACTCGCCATCGTCACCACCATGCGCAGCGTGGGCATGGACACCCCCATCGTGCTCGTCAGTTCCTCACAGGCGGTGGAAGAACGCGTGCAGGGCCTGCGGGCCGGTTGCGACGACTACCTCACGCGGCCCTTCGTCGCCGAAGAGATGCTCGCGCGCGTGGAAGCCATCCTGCGCCGCTACCGCCACACCAGCGCACCGGCCACCGTCCTGCGCGTCCCGCCGCTCGAACTGGACCTGATCCGCCACACGCTCACTGCGAACGGCAAGCCGGTGAAGCTGCGCCCCGCCGAACTGAAGCTGCTCGAATACCTGATGCGCCACCCGCGCACCGTCCTCACCCGCACCATGATCTTCGAATCGGTGTGGGGCGGGCGCTACGATCCGGCCAGCAATATCGTGGACGTGCACATCGGCCGGCTGCGCAGCCGCCTCGACACACCGGGCATGCCGTCGCTCCTGCGCACGGTCCGCGGCTCAGGCTACCTGCTCGGCTGAAAGGACGCTGCGGACTGCACGCTGGGTGTGGCACGCTGCGCGTTGCATGCTGCCTAAACATCTCTTCATCTTTACGCGGCCGTTTTGGTAGGCATACCTGACTATCCTGAGTCGCACGTACCCACTCGGTGTACGTGCGAATTCCGGGTCAGGAGAAACCATGAACGCCATCGCATTCTGTATCGCTGCCGGCCTCGCCGCTTGTGGTTCGGCATCGGCATACGCGCAGACATCGCCCGATACGAACAACTCCGGGCAGCCGACCATCAGCACCACCGCCGCTGCCGCCACCACCACGCAGGCACAGACCACCCCGTACAACGGGGGCTGGGTTCCGCCCTATGGCGAGCCGGTTCACGAAAAAACCCGCGCCGAGGTGTATCAGGAACTGATCCAGGCGGAGAAGGACGGCCAGCTCGACTACCTGAACTCGACGCTCTACGCACATTAATCGCACTGGCCGCCGTGCGCTCGCGCCATGGCGACCGGAAGGAAGGGCAACATGACGAAAAGAGCAATGACCAGACTGGCACGAGGCCTGATCGTCGCGGCGATCGGCGCCTTCGCCCTCGCGGGCTGTTCGTCGCTGCAACGCACGGCGGATGGCCCAGGCAACTGCGTCGGGCCGCCCGACTTCTGCACGCCCTATTTCGGCTCGTAGCAACCAGGGGCCTTCAACCGGCCCCTCGTAGCCGCTACGTCGTGCTCAGTTGATAGCCGTAGCGATTGACCGTGTCGATCCTGAAGCGCGCGCCCGCTGCCTTCAGCTTGCTGCGCAGCCGCGACACCACGAGGTTGACGCTCGAAGGCTCCACGTCGTCGCGTTCGGGCCACGCGTAGCGGGTAAGCTGCTCGCGGCCCACCGGTGCATTCGCGCGGCGCAGCAGGCATTCGATCAGGAGGAACTCGCGCGTGGTGAGCGGGATGCGCAATTCGCCCTCCACGGCTTCGCGCGTCATCGGATCGAGGCGCGGCGCGCCGGTCCGCACCTCGCTGCCGTAGGCCGCGTTGCGCCGCAGGGCATGAATGCGCTCGTGAATTTCGAGCACCGAGTAAGGCTGCACATAGCAGGCGTCCGCGCCGGCGCGCAGAAGCTGCGCACATTCCGCCGGCGTGGCGCGGCCCAGGGCGATCACGATAGCCGGCGCGCTGGCGAGCCGCCGCAGATCGCCGAGCACGTCGAACAGCGTGCCCAGGTCCTCTTCGCTCTGCCGGCAGATGACGATGGCGTCGAAGTCCTCGTTCAGCGCGAGATGCAGGGCATAAAACAGATCGTCCGTCGATTCGACGCTGTTCAGGCTCTCGGTCAGCGCCTTTTGCATGTAGTGGCGCGTCGTGTCGGCGCTTGCCGTCAGCAATACTCTCATTCGTTGTTCGTCTTTATCGGTGGTGTGGCCAGCAGTCCACGCGCACGACCGTCCCCTCGTTCGATCCGCTGATGGCCAGCGTGAAGTCATGCAGCCGCATCACCGCCGACACGATGCCGAGCCCAAGCCCGCTGCCCGGCAGATGCCGCGTGCGGCTGCCGCGATAGAGCTGTTCCAGCACGAGCGCACGTTCCTCTTCGGGAATGCCGGGGCCGTTGTCGGCCACGCTGAATGCAGCCCCCTCGGCAAGCGCTTCGAGGCTCACGCGCACCACCCCGCCCTGCGGCGCGAACTTCACGGCGTTGTCGAGCAGATTGCTGAAAGCCTCGAACAACAGCGCACGATCCGCGGCAACGGGCCGCACATCGGCGAGGTGCGCTTCGAGCGCGACGCCCTTTTCTTCGGCGAGCGGTTCATAGAGATCGTAGAGATCGCCAACGAGCGAGCGCAGATCGACCTCGGCGAAGGCCGCGCGGCGCTGGCGCGAACCGATCTCCGCAATGCGCAGCATGGCCGTGAAGCGGTCGAGCAGCCCGTCGATCTCTGCGCGCGCACCGGCAATCACGGCAGCGAGTTCCTCGGGGGGGCGCGCGCCGACTTCGCCGCCCGCATTCGAGAGGCGCGCGCGCAAGCGCACGAGCGGCGTGCGCAGATCGTGCGCGATGCCGTCCGACGCCATCTTCACTTCAGCGATGAGACGCTCGACCTCGTCCAGCATCCGGTTGACGAGTTGCGCCAGCATGGCGAGTTCGTCGCGCCCTTCGGCCGGCAATCGCAGCGAGAGGTTGCCGGCCGCCACCGATGCCGTCGCCTTGCGGATGGCCGAAACGCGCCGCATCTGGTGCATGCTGATGAGGACGCCGCCCAGCACGCTGCCGCCCAGACACAACAGGCCGCCGATCACGAGCGCGCGAACGAGTTCGCCGTGCACGCGCCTCACGTCTGCGAGCGTACGCGCCACGACGAGGCGCTGGCCATTCGCTCTCTGCTCCCCCATCACGCGCAACGGGCTGGGGGAGCCGGCCACGTTCAGCGTCACGTTCTCGCCGCGTGCATGCTCGTGCGTCGTCCCCACCGCGTCGAAGCGCAGCGCGCCCGGCAGCGTGTCGAGATCGCCGGCCACGTAGCGGCCATCGGCGCTGAAGAGTCCGTAGTGGTTCAAATGGGGACTGTCGCGCGAAAGCCGCAGTGCGATGGCAGGCGCCAGTTCTGCGTCGCTGCGCGCGTCGAAGTAGCGCAGTTGCCAGCGCAGGCCGCTATCGGCCTCGCGCTCCATCGCGTGCGTGACCGAGTATTCGATCAGCCCGATGAGCGCCATGAACGCCAGCGAAAAAATGGCCGCATAGGCGGTGAGCCAGCGAAACGTGGTGGTCCGCCAATGCTGCCCTTCAAGCGACTGCGAGCGTGCATCGGCCTGCGGCAGAACCGGTCCATGCGGCGCCATGGGTTTGCGGTCCGTCCAGCGCATGCTCAACATAGTCCGATCATTGCTTCGTCCTTGCAAACCGGAGTCCTCTTTCGCCGATTGCGCGAGCACCACCTGCCGTTCATGAAGTTTCGCTGAGCATACGCAGGGTGATTTAACCCATGCGAATCGCCAACATTAACTTTTTGTCAGCGAGCGGCGTACTGCATGCCACTCAGCCGCACATCGCAAGCGGCAGCTTGATATCGGTCAGCAGCGTTCGCGTAACGCTGCCCAGCAGCTTTTCCCACAACATCGGGCGGCCATGTGCTCCGGCAATCAGCAGGTCCGCTCCCTGATCGAGCGCCGCGCCCTGCAAAAGATCGCCCATCGGCGCGCCGGTGGGCGCCAGCGCGCGGAGTTCGACCTTGTCGGTGTGACGGCGCACGTGATCCAGCACCGCCTCGAGCGGCAGCCGCTCGGGCCGCGCGGACTCGTCGCCTTCGACGATCAGCACCGTCGTCCAGTCCGCGCGCTCGATCAGCGGCAGCACCGCCGAAAATGCCCGTGCGCAGGCGGGGCTGCCGTTCCAGGCCAGCGCGATCTTGCGGCCCAGCGCGCTCACGCTTTCCAGGTCAACGTCTTCTTCCGCCACGTCCTGCGGCACGATCAGCACCGGCCTGCCGGTTGTGAACAGCACGGTTTCCGCGAACGAGTATTCCTCGGGCAGATCGGCGTCCTCCTGGGTGTCGTGGCCGACAAGGGTGAGATCCGCGTAACGCGCATGCTGCGGAACCACGAAACGCGCACGGCCTTCGCCGGCTTGCCAGGCCACCTCGATCCCATAGGCGCGGCCGAGTTCGTC
Source organism: Paraburkholderia ferrariae NBRC 106233 (assembly GCF_000685035.1). Classification (GTDB taxonomy): domain Bacteria; phylum Pseudomonadota; class Gammaproteobacteria; order Burkholderiales; family Burkholderiaceae; genus Paraburkholderia; species Paraburkholderia ferrariae. The sequence continues at coordinate 119,626 of NZ_BAYB01000029.1, read as the reverse complement.
GAGCCGCGCGCGCAGGCACCCGGCCTGCGCGTCGAGCTCGTTCTCGATCGACGCGCGCAGCGAACTGGCCTGCGCGCCGGGCACGAGGCCGAGTTCGGACGACTTGAGCCGCCGCTGCTGCGCAATGCTCCGCTCGCGCACGTAGAGCGCGTTCAGCCTCGCGCCGTGCCGTGCCGCCAGATCGGCGGATCGTTGCAGACGCACCTGTCCGGCCGCACTCGCATCCACGTGCACCAGAATGTCCTTGAATCCCGTCATCTCACATCCCCGCGACAAATCATGGGTTGGCGGCGGCATCGCTGGCCGCACGCGAGACCCGAGCGAGCGGCCCGAACGGCACCGTCTGCCCGGGCGTAGGCAATTGATCGACGCTCCAGCCGCCGCCCAGCGCGCCAATGAGCGCCACCGAGGTTTGCAGGCGCCGCGTCTGGACCTGCACTTCCGCAATCTGCGCACTCAGGGCCGCGATCTGTGCCACCGTCACATTCAGATAGTTGTCGAGCCCCTCGGTATAGAGGCTGAGCGAAATCTGCTGCACCTTCATGGCGGCCTGCAGGGCCGCTTCCTGCTGCTGCGCTTCGGTGGCGAGGCGGTCGGTCAGCGAGAGGTCGTCTTCCACTTCGCGGAACGCCTGCAGCACCGTCGAGCGATAGCGGTCGCCCGCCTGGTCGAAGCTCGACCAGCTCGCCTGCAACTGCGCGCGGCGCAGGCCGCCTTCGAACAACGGCATCATCGCGGCCGCGCCTACGGCCCAGAGCGCGTTGGGCAACGACGCGAGCCCGAGGCCCGTATCCTCGAAGCCCGCCGAGGCGGAAAGACGGATGTTCGGATAGAACGCCGCACGCGACACGCCGATGGCGGCATTGGCCGCCGCCATCGCGCGCTCGGCCTGCGCGATGTCGGGACGCCGCTGCAACAGCAGTGACGGCACGCTCACCGGCACCGTGGGCACGGCGTAGTCCTGCCGCGGCAGCGCGGCGAGACGGAAGTCGATGGGGTTGGCGCCCACGAGTGCCGCCACGGCATGTTCGAGCACGCTGCGCTGCGCAAGCACTTCGGTGTCGGCCGCCTGCGCCGAGGCCAACTGGTTCTGCGCACGCGCCACGTCGAGCCCGGAGGAAATCTGGTCGGCCAGCCGCATCTGCGTGATGGACACGGCCGTCTTATAGGCCCTGATGGTCTGCGCATAAACTTCGTGCTGCTTATCGAATCCCCAGATCGCCATATAATCCGACGCGAGCTCCATTTCGAGCGAGAGCCGCGCATCGGCCAGCGCCGCGGCCGTGCCCTGCGCATTGCGCGAGGCCTCGCGCGTGAGGTTGCGCGTCTCGCCCCAGAAGTCGGGCTGCCAGGACGCCGCGCCGCCCCAGCCGTTCGACTGCTCCTGGTAGGGGCCACCGCCGCTATGGAACAGCGTGTGATGCGACTCGCGGTTCTCGGAGGTGAACGCGTTCATGCCAAGCTCGGGAAAGAGCCCCGAACGCGCTTCGGCAACGGCGTCGCGCGCCTGCTGCCAGGTTTCGCGCGCGGCGGCCAGATCGGGGTTCGCCTCGTCGAGCCGTTTTTCGAGGCCGTCGAGCTGCGGATCGCCGAACATTTGCCACCACGGGCCACGCCGAAGCTGATCGGAAGGCGCCGCCTTCACGAACGGCCCCGTACCCGTGTACGAAACGGGCAGCACCATGGCGGGCGCATGATAAGCGGGCGCCAGATCGCAGCCGGCCAGTGCCGATACCGCGAGCAGCGCGGCCATGCGGGGTACGCGCATCATCAGGCGCCTTCCTTCGCGGCGGTACCCGCTTCAGCCGGCACGGCGAGGCCAGGCGGGCCGGTCATCACACGCACGCGCTCGCCTTCCAGAATGCCCGCGGAGGGGTTGAGCACCAGCCGGTCGTGCGGCGCCAGGCCGGAGAGCACCTGCACGGTCTTGCCGAAGTTGATGCCGAGCTTCACGTCCTGCAGGTGGACGCGATCGTCGGCGCCCACCAGGGCCACCTGCATGCCGTCCGAGCGGAACAGCAGCGCCTGCTCCGGCACCACCGGAATGCTGCGGTCGAGCGGCACGTTGAAATGCACGTTCGCATAAGTGCCCGGCCAGATCAGATGGTCCGGGTTCGGCACGAGCAGTTCCGTGGTCACGGTGCGCGTCTGCGGGTTGAATGCGTTCGCGCTGGTATCGAACGTGGCCTGGAAGGTGCGGTCCGGATATTGCGGCAGCGAGAGCGTGGCCGTAAGGCCGGGCTTGAGGATCGTTGCATAGTCCTGCGGCACCGAAACGAACACGCGCATCTCGTGGATATCGGCCACGGTGAAGAGCTCGTCGGCCGCGCCGCGCGCCGAAACGTCGCCGCCGGCCGCGTTCACGTAGTTGCCCACGTCGGTGTTGCGCGCCGTCACCACGCCGTCGAACGGCGCGACGATGCGCTTGAAGCCTTCCAGCACGCGATAGCGCGCCACCTGGTGCTGCGCCGCGCGCACCTTCGCGGCCTGCGCGGCCGCGTCGGCAGCCTTCACGTCCACTTCCTGCTGCGCCACGGCCTGAGTGCCCGCCAGCGCCTGCCAGCGCTTCGCAGTGAGCGCGGCCAGGTTGTAGTTGGTCTGTGCCACGTCGAGATCCGCAATCGCGCTTTGATACTGCTCGTCCACCGCGGGTGCGTCGATCGTGGCCAGCGTTTCGCCGGCTTTCACGAACGCGCCATAGTCCTTGTCCCACTTCAGCACGTAGCCGGACACCTGCGCATAGATCGGCGCCGAGTACCACGCGCGGATGTTGCCCGGCAGCGTGAGCGTGTGTGTCACCGGGCCGCTTGCGGGCGCAATCACCTGCACCGATGGGATCGAATCTTCGTCGGCCACGTCGCGCAGTTCGGCGAGGTTGTCGTGACGCTGGATCAAGCCCATGGCCACGACGGCGGCCGCGAACGCGCCCGCGACGACGAGCCAGGCACGCGGCCCGAACCGGCGCGGAACCGGCACTTCCCTGTTAGCGCTCATGACTGTGCCTCCATCGAGGGTTGATGATCCCGGTGCAGCAGCGCGAACACACAAGGGACGAAAAGCAGGGTGGCAAAGGTGGCGAACGTCAGACCGCCGATCACGGCGCGTCCGAGCGGCGCATTCTGGGTATTGCTGAACGACATCGGCAGCATGCCGATAATCATGGCGAGTGCCGTCATCAGCACCGGACGGATCCGGCTGAAGCCGGCCTCGATCGCGGCTTCGACCGCGTTGCCGTACTGCGCGAGATGTTCGCGCGCAAACGACACGACCAGGATGGAGTTCGCGGTGGCCGTGCCCATGCACATGATGGCGCCCGTGAGCGCGGGCACCGAGAGCGTGGTGTGCGTGACGAAGAGGCTCCACACGATGCCCGCCAGCGCGGCGGGCAGCGCCGTGATGATGATGAACGGGTCGAGCCACGACTGGAAGTTCACGACGATCACGAGATACACCAGCAGGATCGAGAGCGCGAGGCCGCCCAGCAGCTCGACATAAGCACTGCTCATGGTCAGTGCCTGGCCGCGCAGGTGCACGCTCGCGCCGTGCGGCAGCGTGCCCTGCATGTCCTTCACCACGCGCGAAACGTCGTCGTACACCCCGCCCAGGTCGCGCCGCTGGTTGCTCACGAAGATGTCGATGGCAGGCAGGATGCTGTAGTGCGTGGCGAGGAGCGGCATGCCCGTCTGCGTGATCCGGCTGAGCGCGCCGAGCAGTTGCGCATGCGCGCCATCGGGCGTGCCGGTGCCGGCATCGATGGGGATCGTTTCGAGGTCGTTCATCGAAGTGAGTTCGTTCTGCGGCGTCTGCATGTTCACGAGGTGCGATACGCCGCTCGACGTGTCGAGCCAGTACGTGGGCGCGGTTTGCCCGCTGCCCGAGAGCGTGGCGAGCGCGTTGTTGGCAATGTCGGCCTCCGTGAGGTTCATGCCGGAGGCAAACGCGCGCGACGCCGTGATCTTCAGCGTCGGTTCGTTGAAGGCCTGCTGGATGTGAACGTCGGCGGCACCCGGAATGCGGCGCAGCCGCGCAGCCAGTTGCTGCGCGTAGGCGTAGTTCGCCTCCTGGCCGCGGCCCGCGATCTGCACGTCGATAGGCGCAGGCAAGCCGAAATTCAGGATCTTCGCCGTGATGTCGCCGGGCAGGAACGTGAAGGTCGTGCCGGGGTAGAGCCTGGGCAACTCGCGCCGCAGCAGGAAGCGGTAATCGTCCACGGGCGAGCGCTCGTCCTTGAGGCTGATCGTGATATCGCAATCCTGCGGGCCGATCGTGCCGGTGGAGTTATAGGCCTCGTTGATGCCGCTCGCGGGCAGGCCGCAGTTGTCGAGCACGTTGGTCACCTTGCCCGGCAGCAGCATGCGGATCGAACCGTTGACGAGCACCGCGAGCTTCGACGCCTCTTCGAGCCGCGTGCCGATGGGCGCGCGCATGTGCATGTCGATTTCGCCCGACTTGATGCCGGGAAAGAAGTCGCGCCCGAGGAACAGGACCAGCACGAGCGAGCCGAACGCGCAGGCGACGAAGATGGGCACGAAGCGGCGGCGGCTCGCCACGGCCACGGTCAGCACCTCGCGATAGCTCACCCGGAAGCGCGAGAACGCATGTTCGAAGCTGCGCTGGAAGCGCCCGAACAAACCCGGCGGACGGCCATGGCCATGATGGGCGGCCACCTGGCCGCGCAACAGCCAGGCCGCCATGGTAGGCACGAGCGTGCGCGAGAGAATGAACGAAGCGATCATCGCGAACACGATGGCCTCGGCCATGGGCAGGAACAGGAAGCCCGCCACGCCGCCCAGCTGGAAAAGCGGCAGCCAGACGATACAGATGCACAACGTGGCCACGAAAGTCGGCACGACGATCTGGTTCGCCGCCGCAATGATGCCGGGCTCCAGTTCCGCGCCCGCTTCCAGGTGCGTGTCGATGTTCTCGATCATCACCGTGGCGTCGTCCACGAGTATGCCGACCGCAAGCGCGAGCCCCCCCAGCGTCATCACGTTGATGGTCTGGCCGAGCCACGAAAGCGCGAGCACCGAGCAGAGAATGGCGAGTGGAATGGAGGTGGCGACGATCAGCGTGGAGCGCCAGCTGCCGAGGAACAGCAGCACGGTGAGGCCGGTGAGAATCGCCGCCGTGATCATTTCCTGCACGACTTCGCGCACGGAGTCGCTCACGAAGCCGGAAGCGTCGTTGAGCGTCTTGATCTGCACGCCGGGCGGCAGCGTGCGCAGAATGCCGGGCAGCGCCGCCTTGATGCCTTTGACAACCGAAAGCGTGGAGGCGTCGCCGCTCTTGAGGATCTGGATCAGCACGGCCTGCTTGCCCTTCACCAGCACCGCATTGATCTGCGGCGGCGAGCCGCGGTGCACGTAGGCCACGTCGCGCAGGAATACCGTTGCGCCGTCCACGGTTTTGATCGGCATGTTGTTGAACGAGTCCACCTGCACGGGGGTGGCGTTCGTTTCGACCATGAAGTCGAGCGCGCCGATCTTCTGGTCGCCGGCCGGCAGCACCACGTTCTGCGACTGGAGCGCCTTGGCCACGTCGGTGGCCGAAAGGCCGTGCGCGAGCAGTTTGGTCTGGTCGAGGTCGATCTCGACGTTGAGCGACGCGCCGCCATACGGCGTGGGAATGGCGGCGCCCCGCACCGCCACGAGCTGCGGGCGGATCAGGTTCGAAGCCATGTCGTACACCTGCGCCGCCGTCATGCCCGGCGCCGAGACCTGAAGATCCAGCACCGGCACCGACGAAGCGTTATACGACAGCACCTGGGGCGGCGTGATGCCCGCGGGCATCTGCTTGAGCACCGTCTGCGAAATCGAGGTGATCTGCGCCTGCGCCGCCGCGATGTTGGTGCCCGGGCGGAAGAAGATCTTGACGATGCCGCGCCCGTAGAGCGACTGGCTTTCGATATGCTCGATATTCTCGACCGTGGCCGTGAGCGAGCGCTCGTAGTAGTAAATGACGCGGCCCGACATATCCTGCGGGGACAGCCCGTTATAGGTCCACACGACGGCGACCACGGGAATCTTGATGTTCGGAAAGATGTCGGTAGGCGTCTTGAAGACCGCCATCCCTCCGAACAGGACAATCAATATGCTCATCACCACGAACGTCAACGGACGTTTCAGGGCGACCAGAACGATAGCGTTCATCGGAAACCAGGAACGAGAGAAGAAAGAAGGTTGGCGAAGCCGCGCGCAAGACCCGCGCCGCGCTTACTCCGCCAGCATGTAGCCGGAACCACGTACCGTTTTCACGGCGGGACTCTCGCCCGCTTTGGCGAGCTTGGTGCGCAGGCGGCTCACATGCACGTCGATCACGTTGGTGCCGGGATCGAACCGGTAACCCCAGACCTCCTCGAAGATCATCGTCCGGGTCAGCACCTGCGCCGGATGGCGCAGCATGTATTCGAGTATGCGCAGCTCGGTGGGCAGCAAATCGACCGTGCGGCCGCGAAACTGCGCGCGGCGCGTGATGAGATCGAGTTCGAGCGTGCCGAGGCGCAGCGTCGTCTCCGCGGGGGAGCCCTGGCTGCTGCGGCGCAGGAGCACTTCGATGCGCGCGGCCATCTCCTCGGGCGAGAACGGCTTCGTCAGATAGTCGTCGCCGCCCGCGCGCAGGCCGCGCACGCGCTCGTCCAGATTGGACATCGCGCTCAGGATCAGCACGGGCGTATGAATGCCGACGCTGCGCATGGTCGTGAGCACCGCAAGGCCATCCACGTCGGGCAGCGCCCGGTCGAGCGTCACGACGTCGTAGGGGCCGGTCATGATCTTGGCAAGGCCGACACGGCCCGTGGTCGCCGTTTCCACCTCGTGCCCGCACGCGCAGAGAGACGTCTGGATCTCCTGCAAAATAAGCTCGTCATCGTCTACAGAAAGTATCCGCGTCATGAGTCGCACATCTGGGTAGAGCGCAGCCGTAGGCCTGCGGCTGCTCAGGATCTCTGCGGCAGTGCGGGATGAACGCATCCGCCGCCCCGTCTTTCGGGTTGCCGCCATCATGCATGACCGCACATAACGCGCCATCGCCACGTGGATTAAGCGTTGTTAATCTTTGTGCCCGCCCGGAGGTGCCGGGCCGCACGCAATCGCACATCGGAAAAGAGATTTTCAGTATTCGAGGTATTCAATCGCGCCTCGATCGACATACCATGCCGGTGCGGCCTGTCCCCCTGGGCAGCCGTTCTTCAAACCACTGTCACCCCAACGCCTTCCCGGGCGTTGGGTTTTTTTCGCATGGCGAACGCGAAAGAAAAAGCGGGCGCGGGGCGCCTTTGCGCCCCGCGCCCGCTTTCGTTCAATCGCGCAACTGCGCCTAATTCACACTCTGGCTCGTGGGAAGCGAAACGCGCCGCTCGCCGATTTCCAGCAGGCGGTGAGCGCTCGCGAGTGGAATGGCAAAGCCGGTCCAGCCCAGCCCGCTATGCCGGAAGAAGAGCACCACGCCCGCGAACGCGGGATCGACAACGATCTTCCAGTGGGGCTCGGTTTCGATGGGGAAGGGGTGATCGCGCGGCACTTCCGCCGGCACAGCCGGTTCGAGATCCGCGCGGGCGAAGCCCAGCGCCTCGATCAGTTCGTCGATTTCGGCAGGGTCGAGCAACACGCGGCTCGTGCCCAGCTTGAGCATGAGTGCGTTCGCACCGTACGGGTTGACGATTTCGAGTTCGACTTCGGCAGAAGGTTCGTTGGCCGCTGCCACCTCGGCCACCGATACGCGGGGGTCTAGCACGGCTTCTCTCCGCGGCCGGGTCCGCCTTCCAGGGTTCGCACGGCCCCGCGCAGTTCGCCGAGCCAGTCCGCGCGTTGCCGGTCCTTCAGCGCGAAGCCGCTCCAGCCCAATCCCTGGTGGCGAAAGAACACGACCGTGGCATCGAGAAGCGGGCTGGGCTCGGCGTACCAGCAGGGATCGACGGTGATGTGATAGCGGTGCCTTGGCGACATCGCTTCGGGAACCGCGGGTTTCATCGCGGCCCGGTGCAGCGCTAGCTGCTCGATCAGCTCGCCCAGGCCTGCGCCGTCCAGCACGGTGCTATCGCCGCCGACGGTGAGACGAAGCGCACGCTGCCCGCCTTCGTCGATCATTTGTACCCGCATGGGATGGTGCATGGAAAGGCCGCCCTCTCTATCGCTAGTCCGGTTCCCACACGGTAGCGGCATCGTGCCCCACGGGCAATTGCGCGAACATTAAAAGTCTTTTAGCGTTCGCGCGAAAAGCGGGCGCCGCGCCGGGCGCGCGGCGTTTCCTGCGTGCCGTTAAGAAAGCTTAATCCTCAAGTGTTGGGCATCTCGCGAGAGTGGGACTAAGTTGGTCTTTGCATTGCCCCCTATCGCACACCAAGGAGGATCACCATGAAGCTCGCCACTCTTGCCGCCCTCTTCGGCCTGGCCCTCGCGCTCTCCGTTCCGGCTCATGCAAGCCGCTATCAGGTATGCCACAAGGTCATGCAGCATCAGCAATGGGAAATGCATTGCGCACCATGACAAGCACTCCTGTGCAGAGGTGCCGGTTAAACAATATTAACGTCCCCGACACCTCAATTTTTATCAGGTCTTCTAACATGAATTCCGAATCCGACCGATCCACCCAACACAGGAGTCCATCATGAGCAAAGCTACCGTACTGAGCCTGACCGCTGTCTTTCTCGGCCTGAGCCTCGGTTATTCCACTGCTTCGCAGGCCGCGCCGCTCACGCCGCACGAATGCCACGCTTACCCCTTCGTGCGTTCCGGCAGCGTCACGCACCGGCAAATGGTGCGTGAACTCCGCGAACTCGAATCGGTGGGCTATCAGCCCGGCCGTATCGATGCTTACTACCCCACCGACATCGAAAAGGCCGAAGCCCGCCTTCACGCCAAATATGAGCGCGACTGCGAGGGCAATGCCAGCACGGCCAGCGTGAACGGCACGCAAGGCCTGTAATAATCTGGCCAGTGCGGTGGACTCCTGATGATCCACGCTCTGCGCCGGCACGAACAGCAGCACGAGCAGCGTGACGATAGCGGCGGCATTGACGTTGCCCGTGGCCGTGATGCAGCCCGCGCCGCCATGCTGGAGCGTGGGCAGCAACAGGGTTTCGGTGCCCGCGAACACGTCGAAGTCCGGCGACTGGAACGCGTCCAGCAACGCGCGCGTATGGGTCCAGTCGCCCGCATTGCGGCCACCGCCGCGAGCCATGGCGTGGCGATGTGCCCGCACTGGTTCCATGACGTGCATGCGCCGCTCGTGGCCGCCACGCCCAATGCGTGCTACGTCGAGTACTTCTGGGACGACCAGGTGCTGAACTTCCGCCGCCTCATCGACCGCCAGCTCACGCGCCGCAACGGGCGCATCGTGCTGCATCAAACGCCAGGGCTTGGCTTCGGCTTCGACGAAGCGGCCGTTGCGCGCTACGGCAAATGGACGGTGGTGCGCTAACCGCCTGGCCGCGCCACGCTTCGAGAAAACGCAGCCACGCGGTCGCGGCGCTCACCTGCTGCGCGGCGGTCGCGATCATCGCGGCGAGTGGAGCGCGCAGCGCTCTTTTAGGCCATTACCCATATGAACGACGAAAACTAGCAAGTACTGTTTGGCGTTTCACACGCATAGTCACGGAATAATCGAAATGAGCCACATACTGGCTAACGCGGCAGTCTACGGCGGGCGTCGCTTTCCCAATGCGAAAGGCCACACGGAATGCGTCGAGTTCGTCCGCCAAACCTTGAATGCGCCCACTACGGCGGTGTGGCGTGAGGGCACGAAAATCGTCAGGCTGGTTCCCGGCGCAACAGACCCGGTTCCGGCGGGAACGCCTATTGCCACTTTTGTGAGCGGCAAATATCCGCAGCACGGAAGCACCGGCAAACACGCCGCCATCTACCTTGGCCAGAACGACCAGGGGATTCAGGTCATGGATCAATGGAACAGCCAGAATCAGGTACGTCAGAGGACAATCTACTGGCACCCGCATTCCGGTGGGCTCAGCAACAACGGCAACGCTTTCTCGGTGATCGAATGGTGAAACGCAACTTCCTGCCGGTGGCGGTGGCGGTGGCGGTGGCAACCTCACTTGTTGCGGGTCTGATAAACCAGGCCTGCGCAGCAGAGCTGTCGTGCCCCTCGTCGATTTCAGTCAATGAGTCATTGGCTGCAGCGCTACCTGACGGCTGGACCTCTCATGTGGATACGTCGCCTCGCTATCTGCAAGGGGTAACGTTCTTCGACGATAACCCTGAAAAGAACGCAAGCCTCGCCCCGACCAGCGACAAAGCATCTTCGGGTAACGAACGGATCGCGCAGTGGCGTTTTGGATCGAGCGGGGTTCCGGTCTGGTTGGGGTGCCGGTATGAAGGCACCCACGTTATGCTGACAAGGCAACTGCCGATTTCCAGCAAGGAATGCAGGCTCGTCTATGGTCCTGGCGGCATCGTCAGGAAGCTAAGCTGCGATTAGTCACGCAGAAGCCGTTGCGCGCTACGGCAAGTGGACAGTAACGCTAACCGCCTGGCCGCGCCACGCTTCGAGAAAGCGCAGCCACGCGGTCGCGCCGGGGTCCGGGTGGCCGGCGCTGCGCTCCTGGAGCCAGCCCGCGCGCCCCTTCCTCGACTGCAGCGCGGCCGTGGCGCTCACCTGCTGCGCGGCGGTCGCGATCATCGCGTCGAGTTGCGCGCGCTCGTCGCCGCTCGCCGCTTCAAGCGTGTCGAGGCTCGGCACGAGCGCATCGAGCACGGTCTTGTCGCCCAGTTGCGCCTTGCCGCGCTCGGCGATCCGGTTGGCCAGCGCCCGGCCCATGGCAAGCGCCTCCGCTTTGCCCACTTCGTGCCGGCCCGTCACCGTTTTGGCGGCTGCCAGCAAGCCGCCGCCCACGAGTGCGGCAAAGGTCGATGGGTTCGCCGTGGAAAATGCCTTGCCCATGGCGAGCAGCACATCCGAAGCCGTGGCCTCGTCAGGCAGCTTCGCGATGGCCTCGGCGGCCGCGCGCGAGCCGGCCGATACCGTCAAGCCCAGATCGCCGTCGCCCAGGGCGGCGTCGAGTTCGCGCAGTTCCTCGGCGCAGGCTGGCATCTTGTTCAGGACTGCTATGAGGTGCACACGCAATTTCTCCACGGGCAGGCTCATCGCACACCTCCCTCGTCCACACGCCAACCCTCGCGCCAGAACGGCGAGCGCGCCGGCGCATCGAGCAGCGCATCGAGTTCTTCGTCGAGTTGCATCACGGTGATCGAGGCACCCGCCATTTCGAGGCTCGTCACATACTCGCCGAGATAGGCACGCGTAACGTGCAATCCCGCTGCTGCCACTTCGCTTGCCGCACGCCGGTACAACAAATACAGTTCTTCGAGCGGCGTAGCGCCCAGCCCATTGATAAGCAGTGCGACGCGCGATCCCGCGGCCGCGTGCAGATCGCGCAGGATCTCCTTCGCAAGCCGTTCGGCAATCGCGTCCGCGCTTTCCAGCTTGCCGCGGTGCGTGCCCGGCTCGCCGTGAATGCCGATGCCGATCTCCATCTCGCCGTCGGGCAGCGTGAACGTGGGCTTGCCTGCCGCCGGCAGGATGGTGGGCGAGAGGCCCACACCCATCGTGCGCGTCGCGCCGTTCGCCTTTGCGGCGATACGGGCCACTTCATCGAGCGTATCGCCGCGTTCCGCCGCCGCGCCCGCGCATTTGAAACCAAACACCATGCCCGCCACGCCGCGCCGCTCCGAAGCGCGTTCGGCGGGTGCCGAGGCCACGTCGTCGGCCACCGGCACGGTGCGCGTTTCGATACCGTCTGCCTCCGCGAGGTCGGCGGCAAGATCGAAGTTGAACACGTCGCCGCCGTAGTTGCCGTACAGATAGAGCACCCCCGCGCCGCCGTCCACGGCCTTCGTGGCCTCATGGATCTGCTCGGAAGAAGGCGACGAAAACACGTTGCCCACCGCCACGCCGCTCGCCAACCCCTTGCCGACATAGCCGAGAAAACCGGGCAAATGCCCCGAACCGCCGCCCGTCACGATGCCCACCTTGCCCTCGCGCGGCGCATCGGCGCGCACGAGCGCACGGCGGTCGGCCGTCACGGGCTTGAGCCAGCCCGGGTGGGCGAGCAACAGCGCGTCGATCATTTCATCGACGAAGTGGTCCGGGTGATTGATGATCTTTTTCACGTCTCGCGTCTCCAGAATCGGCGGCGTGTGCGCCGCCCGTCAGGGATGAGGCGGCGCACTCAGCGCTTGCGCCGCTGGCTGAGCGCGTCGAGCAGCACGGCGGCCAGGATCACGCCGCCCTGGATGAACTGCGTCCAGAAGGGATTGACGCCGAGCAGCGACAGCCCGACATTGATCACGCCGATCAGCACGACGCCGATGAACGTGCCGACAATCGAGCCGCGCCCGCCCGAAAGCGAAGTCCCGCCAATCACGATGCCGGCGATCACCTGCAACTCCAGGCCGTTCGCGGCCGAGGGCAGCGCGGAGTTGAGCCGCCCCGCCAGCACGATGCCCGCAATCGCGGCCGTCGCGCCGGCCAGCGTGTAGGTGAGGAAGATCACGCGGCTTACCGGAATGCCGGCGAGGCGCGCCGCCTCCTTGTTGCCGCCGACCGCGAACACCTGGTGGCCGAAAGCGGTCTTGCGCAGCAGCACGTGCCCGATCACGAACACGGCGAGCATCACGAGCATGGGCATCGGCAAGCCGCCCAGATGCTTCGCGCCGAAGGCGGTAAACACATTGGGGAAGTCGAATTTGGTGCGGCCGTCCGAAATCGCGAGCGTGAGACCGCGCCCCATCGCCATCATCGCGAGCGTGACGATGAACGGCACGAGACGCAGCCACGCAATGGCGAAGCCGTTGATCGCGCCCACCACGGCCCCCGTCACGATCGCAACGACGAGGCCCGCCAGGCCGAGACCCACGGCATCCGGGCTCGCACCGGCCATCACCGTGGCCGCCACCATGCCCGAGAGCGCCACGAGCGAGCCGACCGAAAGATCGATGCCGGAGGTGATGATGACGAAGGTGCCGCCCACGGCGGCAATGCCCACCACGGAAACCTGCACCATGATGTTGGTGAGCGTGCTGGGGGTGAGAAACTCCGGCGAAGCGATCGAGAGCCCGATGCAGATCAGCACGAGCGCCGCGATCAGCGGCCCGAGGCCGCTGCGCATCTGCCTGAATACGCGCTGCTGCAGGGTTTCCGTTTCGTTTTGCTGAACGGTGGTGGACGTCATGCTGCAACTCCGGTGGTGGCCCATTGAATGATCGTCTCCGAGTTCGCGTGCTCGCGCGCCACCTCGCCGACGATACTGCCGCGGTACATCACGAGCACGCGGTCGGACATGCCCAGCAGCTCCGGCAATTCGGAGCTCACGAGCACGACGGCGGCGCCCGCGCGCGCCATCGCGACGATATCGGCGTAGATCTCGGTCTTCGCGCCCACGTCGATGCCGCGCGTGGGCTCGTCGAGCAGGATCACGGAAGGCGACGTGGCCGTGGCGCGCCCCAGTATCACCTTCTGCTGATTGCCGCCCGAGAGATTGCCGGTCAGCTGCGTGACCGAAGGCGCGCGCACGGCGAAGCGCTCGCTCGCCTCGCGCGCGAGACGGCGCTTGCGGGCCGCGCTCACGAAGCCGCCGCGCACGAGCGCACGCAGGCTGGAGAGCGCGATGTTCTCTTCGATGCTCGCCTCCAGCACGAGCCCTTCGAGCTTGCGGTCTTCGGCGGTATAGACGATACCTGCGCGCACGCCCTGTGCAGGGGAACGCAGCGCGAGCCTGCGTCCGCGCAGCCACAGTTCGCCGCCGGTAAGCGGGAGTGCCCCGCACAGCGTCTTGAGAAGCTCCGTGCGCCCCGCCCCCGCAATCCCGCCGATCCCCACAATCTCACCCGCACGCACGCTGAAGCTCGCGTCGCGCAGCACGGGCGCGCTCGCCAGATGGCGCGCTTCGAGTACCACGTCGCCATAGGGGCGCGCTTCCCACGGATAGAACGAGTCGAGATTGCGCGCCACCATGGCCTGCACGAGCGCAGGCTCGGTCCATTCGGACATGGGTCTCGCCCCCACGGTCGCGCCGTCGCGCATCACCACGGCCGAATCGGCCAGCTCGAACACTTCTTCGAGGTGGTGCGAGATGAAGATGATGCCCATGCCCGCCGCGCGCAACCGGCGCACCACGGCGTAGAGGTGTTCGATGTCGTGGTGCTGGAGCGCCGCGGTAGGTTCGTCCATCACGAGGATGCGGGCGTCGCGCGCGAGCGCCTTCGCCACTTCCACCAGTTGACGTTTGTTCAGCGGCAGGTCGCCCACGCGCAGGGTGGGCGCCACGCCTTCCAGCCCCACCTGCGCGAGCGCCTCGCGCGCCATCGCATTGGCCTCGCGCTGCGCGAGAAAGCCATAGCGCGCGGGCATGCGGCCGAGGAAGAGATTCTCGGCCACGGTCATGTCGTTGACGAGCGAGAGCTCCTGGTAAATCACGGCCACGCCCGCGTCGATGGCCGCCTGGGTGCCGCGCCCAAGGCGCCGGCCGTCGATCTCGATCGTGCCCTCATCCGGCTCGTAGGCGCCGGAAAGCGTCTTGATGAGCGACGACTTGCCCGCGCCGTTCTCGCCGACGATCGCCATCACGTGGCCCGCATGCAGTTCGAGGCTCACGCCGCGCAGCGCCTTCGCGCCGGGAAAACTCTTCACGATGCCGCTCATGCGCAAGAGCGGCGCCGCGGCCCGTGCGGCCGCGCCTTCCGAGGCACCTTCCGCACCTTGCGCACCTGCGCCGACATGACCGCCGGCGCCGGCGCCCGTGCTGCCCTGCGCCGCGTGCTGCGCGTGCAGGGCCGAACCTGGTTCGCGTTTCATCCGTTCATCCTGAGCGCCGGCGCGCGCCGCGAGGCGCGCGCCAGACGCGTTGATCGACGCGCGTTACTGCGAGACTTCCTGCGCCCACAAGCCGTACTGCTTCACACCGTCCGAATCGATGTTGGCCTTGTCGATCAGATAGGTCGGCCATGCGTAGTTCGCCGGTACGTCCTTCTTCGCCTCGTAGTCGGTAATGAAGCTCATCGCCTTCGCCGACATGCCGATGGGATTCTGCGAAATGGTCGCGTCCTGCTTGCCCGCACGGATTGCCTGCAGCGCCTGGGCCGTGCCGTCCGCGCCGATGATCATGATGTGATCCGGAGCGCCGAGCGGCTTGTAGCGGCCTGCATTGTCGATGGCTTTTTCGGCGCCCACCGTGTTGTCGTCGTTCGCGCCGAACACCGCATCGATCTTGGGGTACTTCTGCAGGATATTGGTCATCGCGTTGAGCGACTTCTCCTGATCGAAGCCACCTTCCTGACGCGCCACGACCTTGATATCGGGATACTTGGCGATTTCATCCGAGAAGCCTTTCTCGCGGTCCGTCGCCGCCGTCGTGCCAACGAGGCCGATCAGATCGACCACGTTGCCCTTGGGCGAGCCATAGCGTTTGGTGAGCTGGTCGGCGATCCACTTGGCGCCGGTTGCGCCGAGCGCCACGTTGTCCGAGGCGACGAACGACGTCACCTTGCCGCCGTCCGAACCGCGGTCGAGCATGAACACGGGCACGTTCATCGCGTTCGCCTTCTCCACGGCGGGGATGATCGCCTTCGAGTCGATGGGGTTGAGCACGAGCGCGTTCACGCCCTGGCTCAGCAGGTTCATCGCGTCGTTGACCTGCTGCTGCGCGTCGCCATTGGCATTCGTCTGCACGAGATCGAAGCCCTGCTCTTTCGCCCCGCGCTCCACGCCATTCTTCAGGCCTACGAAGAATGCATTGTTGAGCGTGGCGATCGAAAAGCCCACCTTCAACTTGCCGCCCGCCGGTGCGGCCGCTTCCTGCGCCGGCGCGCTCGCGGGCGCGTTCGCCGCGGCCGCGCCCGAAGACGCATCGCTCGAAGAAGGCGACTCGCTCTTCGAACAGCCGCCCAGCATCGCCGCAAAGGCAAGAACCATCGCGCCCGCCGTTGCCCCCGCCTTTGCCCCAAAACGCGCACGCGGCGCGACCCATCCGTCGAAACCTGCAGAACTCCACGCCATCGCTGTCTCCTGTCTCTTGTGTGCCGTCTCGCCTGATGCGAGCCGTCTCTCGATTACCTGAGTTACCGTGTGTACCGCACATTGCTACGACTTGCCACGACTGCCCGGGCCCACGCTTCTCGTCTCACTTGCGCGGCCCGTACCCCTTGAACTTCTCGATCACTTCGCTCATCTGCGCATCGGTCAGCAGCGGCGGTTCGCCGAGCTGGCACGCCAGCAGATATTGTTTTGCCAGCACCTCGACTTCGTTCGCGAGCCACAGCGCGCGCGAAAGATCCGGGCCCAGCGCAATCACGCCATGATGGGCAAGGAGACACGCGAAGCGGTGGCGCAGCGCTTCGAGCGCGCGGTCCGAGAGCGCCTGGCTGCCGAAGATCGCATACGGCGCGCAGCGGATCGAGTTGCCGCCCGCTGCCGCCACCATGTAGTGATGGGCGGGAATGCCGCGGCCATGGATCGCAAGCGCGGTGGCCGCACTCGAATGCGTATGGACGACTGCGTTCACATCGAGCCGCGCGCTCAGAATGTCGCGATGAAAGCGCCACTCCGAGGAGGGGCGTTGCGCCTCGAACAGCGGATTGTCGTCGCGCACGTCGAGCGGCATCCAGACAATGCGCTCGCGCGTGAGATCGGCAGACGGCACGCCGCTCGGCGTAATCAGCAGCCCCTCGCACCAGCGCGCGCTCACGTTGCCCGAGGTGCCCTGATTGATGCCCAGATGCTCCATCTCGCACACCGTATCGACGATCTGCTGACGCAAGGCCGCTTCTTCGCGCACTTCGCGTGCGCGCACCGCGGCTTCGCCTGCGCGGCGCTCGCCGTTCATGCCGCTTCTCCCGCTGCTTTCTCTCCGGCCGCAAAGAGCGCCGCGAGATTGGACTCGAACGGCGCACGCACTATGCCCAGTTCCGTGACGATGCCGGTCACGAGTTCGTGCGGGGTCACGTCGAAGGCGGGATTGCGCACCTGGATGCCGGCGGGGGCGCTGCGCTGCCCGCCCAGCTGCGCCACTTCGTCGGCGCCGCGCTCCTCGATCACGATGTCCGTGCCGCGCGCGGTGCGCAGATCGAGCGTGGAGGAAGGACACGCCACGTAGAACGGAATGCCGAAGTGCTTCGCTGCAATGGCCACGCCCAGCGTGCCGATCTTGTTCGCTACGTCGCCGTTCGCGGCCACGCGGTCGGTGCCCACGATCACGAGATCGATCAAACCCTCGGCCATCAGCGCGGGCGCCATGCTGTCGGTGATCAGCGTGACGTCGAGCCCCGCCTGCTGCAACTCGTAGGCCGTCAATCGCGCGCCTTGCAGGAGCGGACGCGTTTCGTCCGCGTAGACGCGGAACGGCACGCCGTCGCGGTGCGCGCAATAGAGCGGCGCGGTGGCCGTGCCGATGCCCGTGGTCGCCAGCGCGCCCGCATTGCAGTGCGTGAGCACGCCCTTGCCCGGCGCGATCAACGCGCGCCCCTGCTCGCCAATCTGCGCGCAAAGCGCGATGTCCTCGCGATGAATGCGCATGGCTTCGGTCAGGAGTGCTTCATAAAGCACTTCGCCGTTTGCCGCCTGCTGCGCCGGCAGGCCGCGGCTGTGCGCGAGCATCCGGTCGAGCGCCCAGCGCAGATTCACCGCCGTGGGCCGCGCACTGTCCAGATACGCGGCATGCTGTTCGAGGCGCGCGAGGAACGCTTCGCGCGAAGCGCCCCGCTCCGGCTGCATCGCCACGCACAGACCGTACGCCGCGGCCACGCCGATAGCCGGCGCACCGCGCACGCGCAACTCGTGTATGGCCCGCCACACGGCTTCCACGGTGCGGGTTGCCTCGACGACGCACGCGTGGGGCAGGCGCGTCTGATCCAGCAGGAAAAGAGTGTCGTCACGCCACTCGATGGTGGGAGGGAGACTCGGTTGCGTTGGCTGCAAGGCCATGTATTCTCCGTGATGCCGGTCGATACCAGATCGGTGCCTGGATCGGCGCCCGGTGTGCGGATCGATCCGCACGGGCGCCAGCGTGTTTCAATGCGCGAACGCGCGCCTACGCTTCGATGTCCTGCGCAAGTACCGCCGCCGCGAGCGCAGTCACCGCTTCGATCGAGGCCAGTTCATGCCGGCGCACGAGCAGTGCTTCGGCAAGACGCAGGCAGCGCAGTTCCACGAGCGCGCGCACCGCGGGGTCCGCAATGCTGGTGATTTCCGCCACTTTCGCCATGCCCACGATACGGCGAATCATCTTGCAGCCGGCAAAACCCAGCGTGTCGGCAAAGAGCTGCCGCATGAAGTCCTCGCGATACGCTTCGGCCGCGCGCGTATCGGCGGGACCGCCGATAAAGGCGCGCCCCGCCTTGCGTTCGTGCATGCGCCATAGCCCCGCGAATTTTTCGGCGAAGCCGTTCCACACCTGCGCGACCTGCCCAAGCAGCCAGCGCTGATACTCGCGCGGATCGCGGCCCTTCAGCCGGTCGTGCCAGTCGCGCGCGTAGTACGCGAGCAGCAGGTTCGCAACGAACGCGCCCGTATCGAAACCGAATGGCCCGTAAAACGCAAACTCGGGATCGATCACGTAGGTCTCGCTTTCGTTCGCCATGACGGACCCCGTATGCAGGTCGCCATGCACGAGCGTTTCCGCGCGATTCATGAAAGCCCACTTCATGTCGGCCGCCGCGCGGCGCAGCGGCTCGTGCGTGCGCAACCGGTCGATGGCGCCAGCCGGCAGCGCCGGGCTGTACACGTTCGATGCGGCGTCCTCGAACGGAAACGTGAACACGAGGTCTTCGGTAATGCGGCACAGCTCGGTGTTGATGTTCGCGCGCACCGCTTCCTTCTTTTCGGCGGCCGAAAGATACAGGTCGGAGCCGTGAAAGAGCGTGCGCGCGAGAAACGTGGAGATGTGGTCGGCAAGGCGCGGGTACACGATGCCCTCGGTCAGCCCCTGGCGCAGCACGCGGTGCGACATGAGCCGCTGCATCACCATGAGGTACTTGCCGCTGTCCGCGTGAAAGACGCTCGGCACATGCTGCGGACACAGCGCGCCGAAGCGGCGCAGCGCCTCCACTTCGCGCTCCATGCGCTCGCGCGGCAGCGGCCAGCCTTCGCCCACGAGCCGCAGGAAAGGCGGCGCCTGCTTCACGACCACGCTGTGCCGCGGATCGCGCACGCTGCTCACGAAGTACACGTAGTTCAGATTGCCGTCGCCCACTTCGACGACCTGCAGGTCGGTGTCTCCCCCCAACTGCTCGCGCACGGCGGGAATGCCGCTCAGGTATGCCGCGAGCCCGGAAGCGCTGAAAGCCTCGAATTGCATCGGTTTTCCTCGACCCGAAGGTCCGTCTACCGCCGTTTGCGTACGAGATCGAACTTGAAGATGCTGGTGTTGTAGTAGTCGTTGCTGTAGCACACCGCGCGCCCCGTATCGTCGAAATCGACCTCGTCGATCAGCAGGAAGAGTCCCAGGCTCTCCTGTAGTTCGGGCAAATCGCGCGGCGTGAGCACGGTGGGCTGAATCGAGCTATGCGTGTGCGAGAGGCGGATGCCGGCGCGCTCCAGCGTGCCGAAGAGCGATTCGCCCAGCGCCTCGCCGTCGAACACCGACTTCGGCACGATGTCGATGCAGTAGGCTGCGATGGCATCGTTCGCGCGGCGCACGCGCTCCACCCGCATGCAGGGGTCGCCCACGGCAATGCCCAGCTTCTGCGCGAGATTCTCCGAAGCGGCGATCGTCTTCACCTGCAGGCGGCTCGTGGAGGGCACCGCGCCCACGCTGCGGATCATGTCGGTCACAGAGATCAGATCATCCAGACCGCCCTCCAGCTTCAGCACGACCTGTCTGACGAAGGTGCCCTTGCCTTGCACACGCGTGAGCACGCCATGCGAAATCATCTGCGCAACGGCCTCCCGCAGACTCGAGCGGCCGACGCCGAGCAGCTCGCAAAGCTCGGTTTCCGTGGGGATCTGATCGCCCGGCTTGAGCGCGCGCTCGCGTATCATCGCCAGCAGCGAATCCTGGATTCGCTCGCTCATCGACTGATCGACGCTCAGGCGCATGATGCCCCTTGGTAGCCACAATGAGCGCCAATGTACATCAGACGTCTGATGTTATCGATTCATGGTTTTCCCTGGCGCGCGCCGCACAATGGCATGCTGCAACGCCACAGGAAACGAGGGGCTATGCCGGGACGGACAAGCCCGGCGGGGCTTGCTTATTCGTGCCCTTGCCGCATGAACGGGAATGTGAATGCCTTGCCGTCGAAGCCGTAGTAGTAGGTTCCGTGGGCGGCGCTCTCGTTGCGGCTTCCGCGCACAACCAGAATGCAGCTATCGGCGCGATACGACAGCGGTTCCGTCACGTCTAGCGGCCAGTCCGAAACCGTGAAAGGTAGTGACGTCACGCGGCCTGTCTTTTTGTCGATCGCCGCCGCCATGACACAGCCTGCACCGCAACCCCAGGTGGCGAGAACATAGTGCCCCGCGAAATTGACGGGCCCACGTGCGGCGTCACGAATCGCGGTTTTGTAGTGGCGCGACTGGGCATCCCCGTATTGCAGGCGCGGCATGGATGTGTGGATGTTTTCAACCGGGACGGGGCAATCCGCGAACCGGGGGTCTGCTTCGCCGCGTGCGGCACCGGACAGCACAGCAATAAGGCTTGCGATGAGAAGGGGATGAACGCGCATGGCTCAATACCCGCGGTGATGTTGCCAAAAGTCTCTTGCAGCACGGGTCGTGTGATCGCGGTTGCAAAGGTAGCGTCTGCCGCCCGCGCACTCGTCCAGCGCATTGCGGGAGGTAGAACGACGTTCGTGGCCTTCGATTGCCATTCGGATTGGCGATTTTTCCCGGTGCCGTAGGGGTGCTTGCCGTGCAACTTGCCAACTCCAGTGATCAGTGGAAATTGAGCATACTTCCCACACACAACCACAAAGACAATGGGCCGATACCCAAAAGCAGCCATTCCGGAATTTTCGCGTGTGAATCGCAGCACGTTGTCCGCTATCAGTCTGCGTAGAGGCGGCTCGCGGCACGCCGGATAAAAAACACGAGGGAAGTATCGCAAATCCTCTGCGCGATTACATGAAAGATCCTTTATCTCCACGCCCGTTTGCGTATAAGTAACCGCTTGCGAATTTGCCGCGAATTTTTTACCTAAAGAAAGCTTAATCTCCATTGCGTTCTGCGCAACAGCCGGACTTGAGATGATAGGAGTGCGTCACATGCAAGCGGATGAAGAAAACCCGCCGCATGGCGATGCGTACTCCTCTTCAACTCGTCCCAAGGTGGCACACCATGAAACGTACTCTCGCCGCTGTTCTGCTTACCGCAACGACTGCGCTGCTCGCGGCAGGCGCCCACGCTCAAACCACCTCGCAGGGCCTGACCCGCGAGCAGGTTCGCGCCGATCTCTACCGCTCGTTCCTCAACGGCACGACGTCGGCCGACGAAAAGACCTCGTATCCGCAGGCGCCCGGCGACCGGGCTTCGGTCGCGGCACAGCGTACGCACGAAGCGCGCGTAGATCCGGCCTACTCGAACTTCGTGCAGTGACAACGCGCAAAGGCGGTACTGATGTGGCCCGCGCCGACTTCACGCTTATTTCGTACCTACTTCGCATCTTCGGCGCGACGCTCTTCGGGATTGCTCGGATACCTGGCCTGCCCGTAGCGAATCATCAGTACTCCTAGCGCGATCAGCACGATGGCGCCCGAAGACGCCAGCAGGTGAAGTTCCGAATTCGAACCCGCGCGCAGGATGAGGTCCCGTGCGATCGAGACCATCGCAATGTAGAGCGGAAAGCGCACCGGCAACTGGCCTGCCTTGAGGTATTGCCCCACCATCGCGAACACTTCGAGGTAGAGGAACATGAGCAGGAGATCGGTCAGGGTCACGCCATCCGACTGCACCATGTGCCAGATCAGGGTTCCCATGGCCGCAACGGTGCCAATGCCGATAATGAACAGGCCGAAGAGTTCGGCGAGTTCCATGGCGCGCTCGAGGCGCACCTTGATCGCCCGTTGAAGGGCATTTTCGTATTTCATTTGCAGGCTCCCCATATACACGGTTTTCGGGGGATGGTAACGCGACAGAATGTCATTCCCCTAACGGTGCAGCGAGGTGCGGCAGAATGCCCCTAGCCCGAGCGCGCCGGCCGGCGCCGGCTTGACCGGCTCAGGGTCTTGACGTCGCCCGCTGCGAGCGTCGGGCGGCCGATCTCGCCGGAGCGGATGCGCGAGAGCACCCGCTTCGCGTTGGCAGCACAATCGATTTCATCGGGCCTGGCCTCGATTTCCGCCATGAGCGCGACGAGTTGTGCCTTGCTCTGCGCGAGCCGCGCCTCCAGCGCCTCGATGTCCTGCACCTTGCGGCGCAACGTGTCGAGCAGCACGCCGTGCTGCCATTGCGCCATGTCGTGCGGCACCAGCATGCGAATTTCGTCGAGGCTGAAGCCCGCCTTCTGTGCGGCCGCGATCAGGTCGAGCACCATGACCGCTTCCGGCGGGTAGGTGCGGTAGCCGTTCGACTCCCGTTCGACCTTCAGGAGGCCAATTTCCTCGTAGAAGCGAATGCGCGACGCGGCGAGGCCCGTGCGCTCCGCCAGTTCTCCAATCTTCATGTTGCCCATGCTCCGCGATTCAGGCCGACGTTCGGCCTCGCTGCCCGGCGCAATACCCGTGCATGCCAGTGCGCTGCCGCCCTTCACCTTAACATCCCGTTCACCTTCGCGCATCGTCGAACGCCTTTAGCGGTGCCGGCAGATTCAGCACCACCTGAGCGTCCTTCACCACGTCGAAGCGAAGCGCGGTCGCGGCGCCCAGCCCGTCGAGCAACTGGCTCAGCGGGCCGCCGCCGCGCAGCAGCTTCACATTGCGCGGAAAAATGCGCTGGGCGAACGAGAGCGTATTGGTCTGAACCGAGGTCTGATGCCATTGCCCGTCGATCAGGTTGACCATGGTGGTCGTTCCCATATGCGATTGGGGCGCGACGTGGCGCATGGTCGGCAGCGGCGCGCTCAGGAGCAGATCCGGCGTGCCGTCCGGCGCATCGATACGGGCACTAACGTCGGCACCGAGTTTCAGATCGATCGCAGCGCGCCACTTGGGCAACTGGTAGCCATGTACCCCGCGCACGCGCGCAATCTCGGTGGTGACGGGCAGCGCCAGCACGTGGGCAAAGAAACTGCGCCGCCGCATGGAATCGCGCAGCTCCAGCGCAGCGGACCCGCGCGCGCCAGGCCGCCGGATCACTACCGCAACGGACACTTCATCGTACGGGTCGTTATCGCAAACCGCGTACGAGAAGAAGGTCAGCGCCACCAGCCCATAGCCCGGGAATGCCCGCAGCGGTTCGAGCGGCACGGGCAGCGCTGCCCGCAGGCGGGCGAGCGGCGCGAGCATCAACAACTGCACGTTGCTCGTGCGGTAGTAGAAGTTGGGCGCCCATGCGGGTCCGACTCTCGACTCCACAAGATGCTTCGGTATCCTTCTGAAATAGTCGATGTTGCCGGCGGCAGGATCGCGCGCCACCTCGTCGAGATTCGGGTTCATCCGGAAGCGGTCGTAGTAGCCGCCCGCGGGAACCGCCACCTTGTACGATCCGAATTCGACCTCAGTAAGCGCCCTGTCCATATTCGCCGCCCCTTTTCCGTTGATTGACCCATGCCTCGCGGCAACCGATGGTCTTCACTCTAAGGTTGAACTCAACCTGAAGGTCAAGAGCGCACGATGCGCCACGATGCAAATAGAGACTGAAACCGCGCTCATGAGGCACCTGAAAAAAATATTGACTTCAACCTTAATTTAAATTCTAGAGTGGTACGGCGTGCCGCAATGCCACGCGTAGGCTCAACGTTTTCAAACGATTCGAGCATGCCGCGCGGCGCTCACGCCATTCACCGGGGAAAACATGCCTGCCGGGTTTCCGTTGCCCCCTTACCGGAGAAGCGAACATGGGATTCGTCACAACGAAGGACGGTGTGGATATCTTCTACAAAGACTGGGGTCCGCGCGACGCGCAGGTGATCTTCTTCCATCACGGCTGGCCGCTCAGCGCCGACGACTGGGACGCCCAGATGCTCTTCTTCCTCGCGCACGGCTATCGCGTGGTGGCGCATGACCGCCGCGGGCATGGCCGCTCCACCCAGGTCTGGGACGGCCACGACATGGATCACTACGCCGACGACGTCGCCGCCGTCGTGAACCATCTGGGCGTGCAGGGCGCGGTGCACGTAGGCCATTCCACGGGCGGCGGCGAGGTCGCGCACTACATCGCGCGCCATGGCGAAGACCGCGTGGCCAAGGGCGTGCTCATCAGCGCCGTGCCGCCGTTGATGCTGAAGACCGAGGCCAATCCGGGCGGCCTCCCCAAGTCGGTTTTCGACGACCTGCAGGCCCAGCTCGCGGCGAACCGCGCGCAGTTCTATCACGACGTGCCGGCCGGACCTTTCTACGGTTACAACCGCCCGGGTGCGAAGCCGGAGGCGGGCGTTATCTGGAACTGGTGGCGCCAGGGCATGATGGGCGGCGCCAAGGCGCATTACGACGGCATTGTCGCGTTCTCCCAGACCGACTTCACCGAAGACCTGAAGCGCATCTCGATCCCCGTGCTCGTCATGCACGGCGACGACGATCAGATCGTCCCTTATGCGGACTCCGGCCCGCTCTCGGCCAAGCTGCTGAAGAACGGCACGCTCAAGACCTATGCGGGTTTCCCGCACGGCATGCCCACCACCCAGGCCGAGACGATCAACGCCGATCTGCTCGCGTTCATTCGCGGCTAACCGGCGGGTGACGCGTGGCCGGCCGGTCGCCAACAGCCGCCCCGGATGCCGCGGATGCCGCGGATGCCGGGCGCAACAGCCCGGCATCCGCCGGCCGATCCCCCGCCGAATGCGTGCTCCCAGGCCACCCACTGCTCGCGCCCGCCCCGCGCGGGAACGGCACTGTCAAAGCGCGACGGCGCCCACCCGTGTTAGCGTTCGCGTTGGCAAGTTGCATTGCCCCGGCTGCGTGATTCAGGTGACTTAGGCGCGCTCTATCGAAGACATTGTCACTGCCAAATTCAGTTTGCAGACGATCTTCCCTATAGTGAAGCTGCGGTCATCACAAAGCCAAAACCGCAGCAAAAGCGCAGCCGCAAAAGCGCCGCAGTCAATGCGCTCAAGGCATTGCAATTTCACGTTTGCACGATGGGCGCCACGGGCGCAGCAAGGCCCGGGTACGCCCGCCGTGCACGACGACACAATCATTACATCCCCTCATGGAGGTGCTCATGTCGCAAGAAGGAAAGTGCCCGTTCAACCACACCGCCGGCGGCGGTACGACGAACCGCGACTGGTGGCCCAAACAACTACGGCTGGATCTGCTGAACCAGCATTCGAGCCGCTCCAACCCGCTCGACCCGGAATTCGACTACGCCAAAGCATTCAAGTCGCTCGACCTCGCGGCGGTGAAAAAAGACCTCGCCGCGCTCATGACCGATTCGCAGCCCTGGTGGCCCGCCGACTTCGGCCACTACGGCCCGCTCTTCATCCGCATGGCATGGCACAGCGCGGGCACCTACCGCATCGGCGACGGCCGCGGCGGCGCCGGGCGCGGCCAGCAGCGCTTCGCGCCGCTCAATAGCTGGCCGGACAACGTGAGCCTCGACAAGGCCCGCCGCCTGCTCTGGCCGATCAAGCAGAAGTACGGCCAGAAGATCTCGTGGGCCGATCTGCTGGTCCTCACTGGCAACGTCGCGCTCGAAACCATGGGCTTCAAGACCTTCGGCTTCGCGGGCGGCCGCGAAGACACGTGGGAGCCGGATCTCGACGTCTATTGGGGCACGGAAAAGACCTGGCTGGGCGGCGACCTCCGCTACGGCAAGGGCGCGGCCGGCGCAGAAGACGATGGCGTGATCGTGGCCGACGAAGAACTGCACGGCACCGAGAAGAGCCGCACCGATCACGACCGCAACCTGGAGAATCCGCTGGGCGCCGTGCAGATGGGCCTCATCTACGTGAACCCCGAAGGCCCCGACGGCAATCCCGATCCCGTTGCTGCAGCGCACGATATCCGCGACACCTTCGGGCGCATGGCCATGAACGACGAAGAAACCGTCGCGCTCATCGCGGGCGGCCACACGTTCGGCAAGACCCATGGCGCGGGGCCGGCCGACAACGTCGGCCCCGAACCCGAAAGCGCCGGCCTCGAAAGCCAGGGCCTCGGCTGGAAAAACAGCTTCGGCACCGGCAAGGGTGCGGACACCATCACGAGCGGTCTGGAAGTCACCTGGACCACCACGCCCACGCAGTGGGGCATGGGCTTCTTCAAGAACCTGTTCGGCTACGAATGGGAACTGACGAAGAGCCCGGCCGGCGCGCATCAGTGGGTGGCGAAAGATGCCGATGCGGTGATTCCGCACGCGCACGACCCGTCGAAGAAGCTGCGCCCGACGATGCTGACCACCGACCTCTCGCTGCGCCTCGACCCGGCCTACGAGAAGATTTCGCGCCACTTCATGGCGCACCCCGAAGCGTTCGCCGACGCCTTCGCGCGCGCGTGGTTCAAGCTCACGCACCGCGACATGGGTCCGCGCAGCCGCTACCTCGGCCCCGAAGTGCCGGCCGAAGAACTGATCTGGCAAGACCCGGTTCCGGCCGTCGATCATCCGCTCGTCGACGAGAAGGACGTTGCCTCGCTCAAGCAAAAGGTGCTTGCCTCGGGCCTCTCCGTCAAGGAACTGGTCTCCACGGCGTGGGCTTCGGCGGCTACCTTCCGCGGCTCGGACCGTCGCGGCGGCGCCAACGGCGCGCGCATCCGTCTCGCCCCGCAGAAGGACTGGGTGGTCAACGAGCCCGCGCAACTGGCGAAGGTGCTGAAGGTGCTGGAAGGCATCCAGGGCGAATTCAACGGCGCGCAATCGGGCGGCAAGCAGGTTTCGCTCGCCGACCTGATCGTGCTGGCCGGCGGCGCCGCCATCGAACAGGCCGCGGAAAAGGGCGGTCACAAAGTAAGCGTGCCGTTCACGCCGGGCCGCACGGACGCCTCGCAGGAGCAGACCGACGTGGAATCCGTCGGCAAGCTCGAACCGTTCGCCGATGGTTTCCGCAACTTCGAGAAAGCCCCCTCGCACGTGCCCGCCGAAGCGCTGCTCATCGACCGCGCGCAACTGCTCACGCTCACCGCGCCCGAAATGACGGTGCTCGTCGGCGGTCTGCGCGTGCTGAACGTCCATACCGGCAAGGACACGCACGGCGTGTTCACCGACCGGCCCGAAACGCTCACCAACGACTTCTTCCGCAACCTGCTGGACATGGGTACGGAATGGAAAGCGACTTCGGAAGCCGCGGACCGGTTCGAAGGACGTGACAGCAAGACGGGCAACGTGAAGTGGACCGGCACGCGCGTCGATCTGGTGTTCGGATCGAATTCCGTCCTCCGCGCGCTCGGCGAGGTCTATGCGAGCGACGACGGCAAGGAGAAGTTCGTGCGCGACTTCGTTGCCGCGTGGAGCAAGGTGATGAATCTCGACCGGTTCGATCTCGCCTGAGCGATCGCGCGCGATTGATCTTTGAAGCAGGGCAAGCGGGTCAAACCGCTTGCCCTTTTTCATTCGAGTGTCCCCTCGAAAACGCTGCGCAAAAAGCCGTTGACATTCAAGTTAGCTTTAACCTTAAAGTCGGAACACGATCCAGTGAGGTATGCCCATGAACGTGTTCGACAAGCTGACGCTTCCCAACGGTTCGACGATTTCGAACCGCATCGCCAAGGCCGCCATGGAAGAAAACATGGCGGACGCCAACCACGCGCCTTCCGCGCCGCTCATGCGTCTTTACGATGCATGGGCGAAAGGCGGTGCGGGCCTCCTCATCAGCGGCAACGTGATGGTGGATAGCCGCGCCATGACCGGCCCGGGCGGCGTGGTGCTGGAGGACGACACACATCTGAACGCATTCGGGCAGTGGGCGCGCATCGGCCGCTCCCGGGGCGCGCAGTTCTGGCTGCAGATCAATCACCCCGGCCGCCAGATGCAGTCCAACCTCGGGCAGGAAACGTGGGCGCCTTCCGCGGTGCCGCTCGCGCTCGGCAAGATGTCCCGACACTTCGGCACGCCGCGCGCGATGACGCAGGCCATGATCGAAGAGGTCATCCAGCGCTTTGCCCGCACGGCGCGGTTGGGCGAGATGGCGGGCTTCAGCGGCGTGGAGATTCACGCGGCCCACGGCTATTTGCTGAGCCAGTTTCTCTCTCCGCTCACGAACCAGCGCACGGACGAATGGGGCGGCGCGCTCGAGAACCGCGCGCGCCTGTTGCTGGAAATCGTCAAGGCGGTGCGCGCGGTGGTGTCGGCGCAGTTCGCCGTGGCGGTCAAGCTCAACTCCGCCGACTTCCAGCGCGGCGGATTCAGTGCGGACGACGCGAAGCAGGTAGTCGTGCTCCTCAACGGTCTGGGCGTGGATCTGGTCGAACTCTCGGGCGGCAGCTACGAAGCGCCGGCCATGCAGGGCGACGCGCGCGATGGCCGCACGCTCGCGCGCGAAGCCTATTTCGTGGAGTTCGCTCGCGACATCCGCAAGGTCGCAGCGATGCCCGTGATGGTCACGGGCGGCATCCGGCGCCGGCCCGTGGCCGAGCAGGTGATCGAAAGCGGGGTGGACATGGTGGGCATCGGCACCGCGCTCGCCATCGACCCGAATCTGCCGCGCGACTGGCGCACCGGCAAGGACAGCGCGCCGGCTCTCGCGCCCATCACGTGGAAGAACAAAACGCTCGCCTCGCTCGCCAATATGGTCACGGTCAAGTTCCAGTTGCGCAAGCTCAGTCTCGGCAGGACTCCTGATCCTCGCGTCTCGCCGCTGCGGGCGCTGATCCAGCAGCAAATGGCTACCGCGTGCCGCACCCGCCAGTACCGCCGCTGGATGGCGCAGCGCGCGAAGTCCTGAGGCGCGACGAGCGCCGCGATCTGCGGCGTACCCGGCACGACGCGAAATCCGTTCGGGACGGGGTGGCGGCATGGGGCTCCTGGCACCGCTGCCAGTTCGTGCCGGACTGTCGAAAGCTCTTCGGCGTACAGCCGTCCGACATGCTCAAAGGCGCAATCGATCAGGATGACGATCTATCCTGGTGCTCTCGCGCTGTCCTGAACCGCCGACCCAGGCTGACCGCCCCCGCCGCCGGCGCCCCAGGAAAATGCTTGCCGTGACCGATTTGAACAGGTAGTCTTGCGCTGTTCTACGACGCAGCACGGGAGAGATCGTCCATCGGGACGACGCCGACGGAGCAACCGCCCCGGAAACTCTCAGGCAAAAGGACCGTGCAGCGGGAACATCTGGAGAGCGGCGCAGCACGCGCCCACCGAAGGGGAGCCTGCCACCACAGCCGGTCGGCAGGCGAAACTCTCAGGTACATGGACAGATGGGGCATTGGCGCCGGTACAGATCGGCCGGCAATGCTCAACACCACTGGACATGTCATGTCACGAATCGCCATCATTGGCGCCGGCATTACCGGCGTCACGACCGCTTACGCCCTTGCCCGCCGCGGTTGCCGCGTCACCGTTCTCGAACGCCACCGCTACGCGGCCATGGAAACCTCGTTCGCCAACGGCGGCCAGCTTTCCGCCAGCAATGCCGAGGTGTGGAACAGCCGCGCCACGGTGCTCAAAGGGCTGCGCTGGATGTTCCGGCGCGACGCGCCGCTCCTGATGAACCCGAAGCCGGGCTGGCACAAGTACAGCTGGATCGGCGAGTTTCTGCGGCAAATTCCGCACTACCGCGACAACACGATCGAAACCGTGCGCCTCGCCATCGCCGCGCGCGAACACCTCTTTTCTATCGCGGAGCGCGAAGGCATCGACTTCGACCTCGAAAAGCGCGGTATTTTGCACTTCTATGCAACGCGCCGCGAGTTCGAAACCGCCACGAAAGTGAACGCGCTGCTGCGCGAGGGCGGTCTCGACCGGCAACCGGTCACGCCCGACGAAATACGTGCGCTCGAACCGGCCCTTCACGGCCAGTTTCACGGCGGCTTTTTCACCGCATCCGATTCCACCGGCGATATCCACAAGTTCACGCGCGGCTTGGCGCAAGCGTGCGTTCGTCTCGGCGTGGAGTTTCGCTACGACACGAGCGTGCAAAGCATCGCCGAATCTGCAGACGGAACGCTTGCCGTTACCGCGCAGCGCGAAGGGCAAACGGACACGGAGCACTTCGATCGCGTAGTGATCTGCGCCGGCGTGGGCAGCCGCGCACTGGCGGCGTATGTGGGCGACCACGTCAACGTGTACCCCGTGAAGGGCTACTCGATCACGGTTTGCCTCGATGACGAAGCGAGCCGGAAAGCGGCGCCGTGGGTCAGCCTGCTCGACGACAGCGCCAAGATCGTCACGAGCCGGCTGGGTGCCGATCGCTTCCGCGTTGCGGGCACGGCGGAACTGAACGGCATGAATCGCGATATCCGCGCAGACCGGATCGAGCCGCTCGTCAACTGGACCCGCAGGCATTTTCCGGGCATGTCCACCTCGCGCGTGATTCCGTGGGCCGGACTGCGCCCGATGCTGCCGGGCATGCTGCCGAAAGTGGGCGCTGGACGGCAACGCAATATCTTCTACAACACGGGGCATGGACACCTGGGCTGGACGCTTTCGGCGGCAACGGCTGAGGCCGTCGCGCAACTCGTGGATGGCGAGCGCACCAGCGCGCCGATTGCGCTGAATCCCGGCAAACGGCAGGGCCTCGCAAGCAAGGCAAGCTGAGTACAGCAGCCCGATTTTCGCGGACCTCGCCGTTCGGGAGGTTCGCGAGTCGGTTCAATCGGCGGACGTGCAAACATAACCTTGCCCCCAAAATCTGTCCGGTATTCAAAAGCAGATGACTGAATAGCGGTCCGCCGCCCCCTTATCATGAGCGTCAGCCATCGAAACTCATGAAATGCCTCAAGCGCCGGACGCCATGAACCCGTCTCTCCTCAAACCCGACTCGATCGTCTTTGCGGTTTTCCTCGGAACCCTTGCGGCCCTTCCGCCGATCTCGATCGACATGGCGCTGCCTGCCCTCGTCGATATCGGGGACACGCTGCATGCCACGAGCAGCCAGGCGGGCTTCACGCTGAGTCTGTTCATGGCCGGCTTCGTGATCGGACCGCTCGGCTACGGGCCGCTCTCCGACGCCTACGGCCGCAAGCCCATGTTGCTGCTCGGCCTCTCGATGTTCACCGCGGGCGGACTGCTCGCCGCCCTCGCCCCCACCATCGACGCGCTGCTGTTCGCCCGTTTCGCCCAGGGCCTCGGCGCGGGTGCCGGCATGACGATGGCGCTCGCGATCGTGCGCGACCTGTTCAAGGGCGTACCCATGCAGCGGCGCATCGCATCGATTACCGTCGTGGCCAATGTCGCGCCGGTACTGGCGCCTTCGATCGGCGTCGCGCTACTCGCCGCCGTTCACTGGCGCGGCATTTACGCCGTGATGGCCGCATGCGGACTGCTCTGCACGCTCGCCACGTGGACGCAACTGCAGGAGTCGTCGCGCACCGCGCGCAGCACGTTCTCCCTTGCGCGTCTTTGCCGCGACTATGCAACGGTCCTGCGCAACCGGCCTATCACGGTGCATATCCTGCTCAACGGACTGGGCTTCGGCTGGATGTTCGCCTACGTGGCGGGCTCGCCGCTCGTGTTCCTCGCTTTGATGCACGTGAGTTCGCCCGCCTACGCCGCGATCTTCGCGACCACGGGTTCCGGTATCGTTGCTGGTGCAACCATCAACGGTTTCCTTGCAAGGCATGGTGTCTCGTCGGCGCGGCTGTTGATGCTGGCTGTCACGCTGGCTGCGCTCGCAGGTGCAGGATTGATCGTGCTGGAAACGCTGGGCCGGGTTTCGGTCGCCACCGTCCTGCCGCTGCTCGTCGCCAGCACGTTCTGCTTCGGGCTCGCCGCGCCGAGCGCCGCGCGCGGGGCGCTCGAACCGCTGCCCCAACTGGCCGGCGCCGCAGGCGGCCTGCTGACTTCCGTGCAAATGCTCTTCGGCGCGGCATCCAGTTCGCTCGTGGCTATCCTGTTTCCGAAGCTGGGCTTGCTGGGCATGACCGGCGTGATGACCGCATGCGCGGTCGCGGCCCTTGCCGTTCTGCTCGCGAATAACGGCGCCGCACGTCACTCGCATTAAAGGCACGGGAGGGCCTTACGTGCCTCTCCCGCTTTCTCGCCTTCACGCGTCAGGTCAATACCTGCCTCGTCTTTTCACAAGAAACATCACCGCACCCGCGTGGTCCCGGCGCGCCTCGCAAAGCGGCCCAAAACAACAGCATGGCCGGCACCCGTACCCGGAATGCCGGCCATGCCGTATGCAGCGGGGCAGCGCGCCGCGCGCGGCCCGCGAACCATTACGAATGGGCGTAAATCGTCGAATTCAGGTAGGCAAGCTGACCGTCCTGTTCTGCCTGGATGAGTTCGTTGTACACCTGCGCACGGGTCTTTTGCGCAACCGGCTGGCCATACGGCGCCACCCATTGCCCCGCCTGCGCGGACTGGCCGACTTGTGCGACCTGCGCAGGTTGAGCCGCAGCGTTGGCGCTGTTCGATTGGGCAAAAGCGGAGGTCGTAGCGGTGGCGCCCAGCATGGCAATTGCGATCATCAGGTATTTCATGACAGTTTTCCTTGAAACGGTGAGGGAGAGAGCCTGACGGCGTTGCGTTGCGCCGTTCGGTGATCTAACGATACGCACCTGTCTCTAGCCGTCCCGTTTCATCAAGATGAAATCAAATTTAAATGCCGGCCCCGCACTGCGCCGTCGCCGCCATCCCGTTCAATCCGCTGGCATTGAAACACCGGACAATCGCTTCCATGTTTCTGCCACGTCGGCTGCAATATCCGGCGCTCGAGCGGGGGCTTCTGAGTCGCATTCGCACAACAAGGTGTGCATGAACCTGGCCGCCCGAGCGGCCCTTTCTCCGCTTTCTCAACCTGGCCGCTTCGATGCAGCAGGCATCGGGAAAGATGTGTCTTTTTTATGAACGGAAATTTCGAATTCTGAACAATTCAGTTTCATGGCACGAAGTCCACGCTAATCAGGGCTATCCCTATACTCCGGCCGTTCCACAGTCGCCGTAATCGTTGCGGGGAACGGAATCTAGAACGGAGAAGAATCTCATGAACTACCGGCAATTCGCCGTCGCGGCATCGGTGCTGTTCGCCAGCGTCGCCGCCCATGCTCAAAGCAGCGTGACGCTGTTCGGCATCATCGACACCGGCGTGGCGTACAGCAGCGACGCCCGCGCCAGCGCAGCGAAGCCCGCCGCCGGCGGTGGAGCGCAATGGCAAGAGTTCGCAGGCAGCGTCTATACGCCGCGCTGGGGCCTGCGCGGCACGGAAGACCTGGGCGGCGGCCTCTCGGCGGTCTTCTGGCTGGAAAACGGCTTCAATTCCGCGAACGGCACGCTCAAGAACGGCGGCGACCTGTTCGGCCGGCAAGCCTGGGTGGGCCTGAGCTCGAAGCAGTACGGCACGCTCACGCTCGGCCGCCAGTACGACTTCATGGTCACCTATCTTGCGCCGCTGAGCGCAACGGGCTCCGGCTTCGGCGGCAACATTGCCGAGCACCCGTACGATAACGACAACCTGAACAACGACCTGCGCCTGAACAACTCGGTGAAGTTCAGCAGCGCATCGATCAACGGCCTGAAGATCGGCGCCATGTACGCCTTCGGCGGCGAAGCCGGTGACATCTCGAACAACAGCGCCTATAGCGCGGGTCTCGCCTACTCGTTCGGCCCGGTCAACCTCGCGGCCTCTTACCTGCAGATCAACCGCGACCCGAATGCGCAGAACGCCACCGGCGCGGTCAGCACCGGCGACGGCGACGCGTTGACCATCGGCGGCACGCAGAAGATGTTCGGCCTCGGCGCGCATTACATGTTCGGCAAATCGTCGGTCGGCCTCGTGTGGACGCACACGTCCACCGATAGCGTGTCGAACCTCTGGTACGGCGGCAGCACGAGCAACGGCGCGCTGCCCGGCCCCTCGAACGGTGCGGGCAACACCATCAAGTTCGACAACTTCGAAGTGAACGGCCGCTACTTCGTGCGCCCCGACTTCAGCCTGGGCGCGTCTTATACGTACACCATGGCGTCGTTCGATTCGTCGGCCACCAACGCCCACCCGCACTGGAACCAGGTCATGGCGCAGGCCGACTACCTGCTCTCGCCGCGCACGGACGTCTACCTGGAAGGCGTGTATCAGCGCGTCGGCGGCGGCAACGACATCTCGGCGTTCGACGCCGGCGTCTATACGCTCAACCCGTCCACGGGCAACCAGCAAGTGGTTGTCGCGGTTGGCCTGAAGCACCGCTTCTAAGGGCGCGTTTGAGATTTGCGGGGGGACGTTGTGCGAGGGGCGCCGAAGCGTAGGCGCTCCGCTCCCGCGCGCTAACTCACCGCCCCGGTTTCCTGAACATCTGCGACAGCGCCTGCGCGAGCTCCTTGACCACCTTGTCCGCAGTGGGCCGATGGAGCAGCGCGATATCCATGGTTTCCACGGGCGGCAAGCCGCTCTTGCGCGTGAGCACGGTATGTTCGGGCGTGACCGCGCGCGCAGGCAGCAGGCTGATGCCGAGACCATCGGCAACGGCCGCCTGAATGCCGCTCAGGCTCGAACTGATGAAGCTCATGCGCCAGCGGCGCCCGAGCCCCTCGATGGCGTTCGTCATGTCGTCGCGATACAGCCCGCGCGGCGGAAAGGCCACAATGGGCACCGGGTCGAGCTGGATCGAAGGATTCTTCGCGCTGTCGATCCAGCGCAACTGCTCCGGCCAGGAAGCCACCGCCTCGCGGCTGTTGCGCCGCTGCTTGACCAGCACGATGTCGAGATCGCCGCGATCGTAGCCGCTGATGAGATCGCGGCTAAAACCGCTCGTCACCTCGAGCTTGATCTGCGGATGCTTGCGGTTGAATTCCGCAAGCACATGGGTCGTCTGTCCGCCGACGAAATCCTCCGGCAGCCCGAGACGCACGGTCAGCCCCACCGTTTCCCCTGCCAGCGATTCGATCA
Source organism: Paraburkholderia ferrariae NBRC 106233 (assembly GCF_000685035.1). GTDB lineage: Bacteria > Pseudomonadota > Gammaproteobacteria > Burkholderiales > Burkholderiaceae > Paraburkholderia > Paraburkholderia ferrariae. Next base: position 84,621 of record NZ_BAYB01000029.1, on the reverse strand, counting down.
TTTCGTCGTTGAGCGCCAGCATGCGCCGCGCGTAGCCCAGCAAGGTTTCGCCCGCATCGGTGGGACGCACTTCGCGGCTGCCGCGTTCGAGCAGCTTGTGTCCGGCCATCTCCTCCAGACGCTGCACTTTCTGGCTCACGGTGGACTGCGTCGAATGCAGCCGCGACGCGGCCGCCGTGAACGTGCCGCAATCGGCCACCATGACGATGGCCTTGAGCAGATCCAGATCGAATAGCGGCCGATGGCCTTTCGCTTTGCCTTTCATCCGGCCATTTTACTATCGTCCCTTCTGCGTCGGAGCCGCGCCGAGCGTGAGCTTCATGTGGCGGTTGACGTCCTTGTAGAGCAGATAGCGAAAGCGCGACGGGCCGCCCGCGTAGCAAGCCTGCGGGCAGAATGCGCGCAGCCACATGAAGTCGCCGGCTTCCACTTCGACCCAGTCCTGGTTCAGACGGTAGACGGCCTTGCCTTCCAGCACGTACAGACCGTGCTCCATCACGTGCGTTTCCGCGAACGGAATCACGCCGCCGGGCTCGAACGTGACGATGTTGACGTGCATGTCGTGCCGCATGTCGCTCATGTCCACGAAGCGCGTCGTCACCCAGCGCCCCTCGGTGCCGGGCATGGGAATCGGTTCGATGTCGCGCTCGTTCGTCACAAACGCTTCGGGCAGCGGCACACCCTCCACTGCTTCGTAGTGCTTGCGGATCCAGTGAAAGCGTGCGCAATCGCCGGACCGGTTATGCAGCGACCAGTTCGTGCGCGGCGGAATGAATGCGTATCCGCCCGGCGCCAGCTGGTGCTGGACGCCGTTCAGCGTGAGCGAGATCTCGCCTTCCACCACGAAGAGCACGCCCTCTGCGTTTTCGTCCTGTTCCGGATGCTCGCTCCCGCCGCCGGGACCCACTTCCATGATGTATTGCGAGAACGTTTCGGCGAAGCCGGACAGCGGACGCGCCAGCACCCAAAGACGGGTCTTGTTCCAGAACGGCAGATGGCTCGTGACGATGTCGCGCAGCACGCCTTTCGGAATGACCGCGTACGCCTCGGTGAACATGGCGCGATCGGTCAGCAATTCCGTCTGGGCGGGATGGCCGCCGTGCGGCGCATAGTAAGGAGTGTTTGACATGGGGTACCTTCTATAACGAGAGAGACTGCAACTTGGGGTAAGACCGTGCGTGTTAGCGTGTTACCAGGCCTGCGAAACCGCGAGCTTCAGATCCGCGGCCTCCGACCAGAACTGCCCTCGCCGGACGATGCTCCGTTCCGCCGGCGAGGTTGAAACGGCCGCCGCCGCATTCTGTGCATCGACAACGACGAACGATGCCTCGTTGCCTGCCTTCAGGCCGTAGTCCTGCTTTCCGAGCACCGCCGCGGCGGCATGGGTTGCCATGTCGAGCGCCACCATCAGCGCTTCGTCGGTGTAGAAACCGGAGCGGTAGCCCACCAGCATGGCCCGCTGCAGCATGTCGCCGTTTCCGTATGGCCACCAGGCGTCCTGAATGTTGTCGTTGCCCGTGAAAACGCGCACGCCCGCTGCGCGCAGTGGCAGAACGGGAGGAAAGGCACGGTCGCCCGGCGCGTTTGTCATGATCGAGATGTCTGCCTCAGCCAGCGCGGCGGCGATGCGCTCGACCTGCCCCGCATCGACATCGCCCAGCGCATAGGCGTGACTCACCGCCACCCGGCCTTCGAGCCCGCAAGCCCGGGTACGGGCTGCAATGCGATGCAACTGGAGAATGCCCAGTTCTCCCGCTTCGTGCAGATGGATATCGATCTTGACGCCGCGCCGCTCTGCAATGCCGAATACGATATCGAGCTGACCGTCCGCGTCGCCATCCAGTTCGGTCGGGTCGATGCCGCCGACCACTTCCACGCCTTCGCACGCAGCCTGATCGAGCAGATCCGCCGTGCCCGGGCACGACGTCACGCCCGCCTGCGGGAACACCACGAGTTCGATGTCCACGAGTTCACGGCATTTTTCGCGCGCTTCCATCACGGCGTGAAGGTGGGCGAGGCCGGTCGTCGCGTCGATATCGACGTGGCTTCTCATGGCCACCGTGCCAAACGAGGCGGCCTGGCGTATCAGCGCTTCGGCACGCACGGCAATGGGCAGTGCGCTCGCCAGCGCTTCTTTTTCGATGGCAAGACGCTCGCGCAGCGTCGCCGCCGCGCGGTGAGGACGCCAGCGGTCGCCGACAAAGCTCTTGTCGAGATGGATATGGCCGTCCACGAAGCCCGGCAGCACGAGCTGCCCTCCCAGATCGATGACCTCGGCGCTGCCGGGCTCGGGGCGCTCGGAGCCCACCGCGATGAAGCGTCCATCGCGCACGGCGAGATTCAGAGGGGTGCCGTCCGCGCCCACGGCGTTGACGAACAAGCGGTCGATCATGGCGATGTCCTGGCGAATCGGGGACCGCGCATTGCGTCCGGTTATCGATTGCCGTTGCAACGCTGCGTGTTCTCGTTGAGATGAGTTTCGACAAGATATCGGACGCTTATGGCATTTACAAATTAAATGTTGGAATGTAATCTATTCGATTTATGGATAGTTTGAAGCGCGTGGAAACGTGAAGCTCAAGGCTTACTGATGCCCCAATTCGCCGAATACCTTTCTCATTACTGTCATGAGATCCCGTATCGGGGTCGTGTATAGCTGAAAATCGTGCACCGAAGCAATCGGGTACCGGCTTGCTCACCGTCGTATCATCGTGCCTGTGCGCCGCCCGTCGCGGCATTTCCCGTCTTTCACCGGTCACCCGATGTCCAGGTCAGCAAAGCTTTCCGAGGTTCTCACGCTTGTTGAAGTCCAGTCGCTGGCCGACACGAAGACGTTTGCGCGCGGCAAGGCCTATTTCCACGATGGCGTGGTCTCCCGCCTGAACGAGCGCGACGAAGCGGTACGTGCGACCGTACGCGACACACACAGGTACCGGGTCGAACTCGCTGTCGACGATGGCGAACTCGCATACGACTGCAATTGCCCCGTGGGCGACAGCGGCGTTTTCTGCAAGCACGCTGTTGCGGTTGCACTCTGCTGGCTCGAAAACTCCGGTGAGGAGGTGTTTCACGCCGAAGAGCCGGCGGTGCCGGGAAAGCCGCGCAAGAAGCGGAAGACCTACGAGGAAGTCATTCGGGAATATGTAGCGACATTAGGCAAGGGCGCGCTTCAGGAGTTGTTGATGGACGCCGTCGAACAAGACCTCGCGCTGCGCGACAAGCTGCTGTTCGCTGCGCGTGCAGCAGGGGCCTCCGACCTGCCCGGCATGAAGGCCGCCGTCAAGCAGGCGACACGCATTTCACGCCCGCTGGACTGGCGCGAGTCGGGTGCATACGGCGACGGCCTGATGTCGCTGGCCGACATGCTGCGTCAAAGGCTTTCCGGACCTCATGCAGCGCAGGTGGTCGAGCTATGCGAACTGGCGATTGCAGGTGCGGAAAAGAGCCTCGAACAGATTGACGACTCCAATGGCGACGTGATGCCGGCGATTCTCGAACTGGCCGCTGTGCACCTCGATGCCTGCACGGTAACGGGCCCCGACCCGGTAAAGCTTGCGGAGCGGCTTTTCCGCTTCCAGACCGAAGGCAGCTGGGACACCTTCTACAACGTCCTGCCGGCGTACGCGGAGCCGCTGGGCAAGAGCGGACTGCGCCGCTATCGCGAACTGGTCAACGCGGCATGGGAATCGATGCCCGCACTCGTCCCGGGCCGGGAATATCGACGGTCATACAACTCGCCGCGCATGCAGCTCGAACATGCGATGGCGGCACTGGCCGAACTCGACGGAGACGTTGACGCGCTCATCCGCCTCCGCTCGAAGGACCTGTCCAGCCCGTACCGGTTTCTGCTGGTCGCGGAGCTTTGTGCGAAACACGGTCGTCCGGACGAAGGGCTCGCATGGGCCGAGCGCGGCATCACGGAGTGCGGCCAAAGCTTTGACCAGCGTTTGCTCGACTTCTGCATCGACGCATACCTGCGGCGCAGCGAATTCGACAAGGCCGACGCATGCGCGTGGCGACGTTTCGAGATGCGTCCGACGGCTGAAGCATTTCCTGCTTTGATGGAAGTCGCTACTGTTATCGGCAGACATGCGGAAACCCGGGAGCGTGCACTCAAACATCTGTGGGAACGGGTCGGTAAAGAGGAGGCAGCCTCAAAATCGAAGCGTACCGCCTGGCAAAGCGGCACACGAACCGAGCTGGTCAGGATTTTTATCGCCAGCAAAGAAAACGACGTCGCATGGGCCACGTTTACCGGCGGCCCGGTCGCCGCGCACCTATGGCCTGAGATGGCATCCGTCCGGGGCAAGACGCATCCGCACGACGCCATCGCCCTGTATCACCGTCTGCTGCCAATTGCTGCCGAGGGCGGTACGCGCAACGCGCGATATGACGAAGCGTTCGAAATCGTTCGGGCTATCGGCATGCTGCGGGCGCGGCTGGACGAACGTGCAAAGTTCGCCAGTGAACTGGAGAAGATTCGGACTGCGTATCGTGCAAAGCGCAACTTCATCAAGCTGCTCGCCAAGCTGTCATGAAGTCGTCCGCAGAGTTCGCAAGACCCCACGTTTTGTCTGCATCGCGCTGAAAGACGTCAACGACTGCGTTCCTGGACGTCTCTGAAAAACAATCCCCTATTGAAACCAGTGCCATCGCCCATATCGTATAATTGCGATATAAACTTCGCTCAGTTACGATGCACTTCGTATGAAGAAACCCGCTTCCGTCCCTGCCAAACTCGACATCGACGCCATTCACAAGGCCCTCGCCAACCCCATGCGGCGCGAGATCCTGGCGTGGCTGCGCGAGCCGCAGGCGCACTTCGCGGAACAGGAACTACCGCTCGACCACGGCGTCTGCGCGGGCAAGATCGACGCCCGCTGCGGCCTCTCGCAGTCCACCGTCTCGGCGCACCTCGCGGTGCTCCAGAAGGCCGGGCTCGTGACGTCCAAACGGGTCGGCCAGTGGGTTTTCTTCAAGCGCAACGACGCCGTCGTCGAGGCATTTCTCGCTCACGTGAACGCGCAGTTGTGACGGGGGCATCGTCCATTCATTCGTAGCACCAGCACGACGCGGGCCGTGCCCGCCAAAGGTGAAATATGGCAACCCTGTTCGACCCCATCCAGATCGGCGACCTCACGCTGCCCAATCGCGTCATCATGGCGCCGCTCACGCGCCAGCGCGCCGGCGAGGCACGCGTGCCCAACGCCCTCATGGCGCAGTACTACGCCGAGCGCGCGTCGGCCGGCCTCATCATCAGCGAAGCGACTTCGGTCACGCCGCAAGGCGTCGGCTACGCCGAAACGCCGGGCATCTGGTCGCAGGAACAGGTGGCGGGCTGGAAGCTCGTGACCGACGCCGTGCACGCCGCAGGCGGCCGCATCTTCCTGCAGTTGTGGCACGTGGGCCGCATTTCCGATCCCATGTTCCTCGACGGCGAACTGCCGGTCGCGCCCAGCGCCATCGCGGCGCAAGGCTTCGTGAGCCTCGTGCGTCCGCAGCGCGCGTTCGTAACGCCGCGTGCGCTCGCAATCGACGAAATCCCGGGCGTCGTGGCCGCGTTCCGCCAGGGCGCGCTGAACGCGAAGGCCGCGGGTTTTGACGGCGTTGAAGTGCACGGCGCGAACGGCTATCTGATCGACCAGTTCCTGCAGGACAGCACGAATCACCGCACGGACGCGTATGGCGGCCCGATCGAAAACCGTGCGCGCCTCCTGCTCGAAATCACCGACGCGTGCATCGACGTCTGGGGCGCGAATCGCGTGGGCGTGCATCTGGCACCGCGCGGCGACGCCCACACGATGGGCGATTCGAACCCCGCCGCCACGTTCGGCTACGTCGCACGCGAGCTCGGCAAGCGCAAGATCGCGTTCATCTGCGCGCGCGAATCGCTGGGCGACCCTCGCCTCGGCCCGCAACTGAAGGCCGAATTCGGCGGCCCGTACATCGCGAACGAGAAGTTCACGCTGGAATCGGCGCAAGCGCTGCTTGCCGGAGGCGAAGCCGATGCCGTGGCCTGGGGTCAACTGTTCATCGCGAACCCCGACCTGCCGCGCCGCTTCGAACGGAATGCGCCGCTCAACACACCGAATCCGGCCACGTACTATGCGCGCGGCGAAACGGGCTACACCGATTACCCGGCGCTCGAAAACGTAGCGTGACATCGCGTCGCAGCCAATGAGAGAAAAAGGGGTGGCCACAGCCGCCCCTTTTTTCGTATGGCGCAACGCGCAGCGACGGCGCGCGGGAACGCCGAAAGTCATCCACCCCGCCGCCTCCTCGGCGCGTATTCCATAGGGCGATTCAATTGGCGCCCGGCGCGGCCGTGTCCTCTAATGGAAACCCTGCGCTTTTTACCCCGCCCCTGCCTCGCCCCGCTGACTGGAGACCCTCATGCCTCAAGCCGACGTCGCGCAAATCGTTCAAACCATTGCCACCGAAACCAACACCCCCGAGGAAACCGTCGCGCGCATCTACGCCGATACCTTCGACAGCTATCGCGAAGGCGCACGCATTCAGGACTATCTCCCGCTATTCGTGGCCCGCAAGGTGAGAGCCACGCTGCGCGAGGAGCAGAAGTCGCGGCACTAGGCTCTTTTCCGGGCTTTTTTCCTCGCTTTTTCCAGGCATCTGCCCGGTCTCTCACTATCTGGACGTCACTCGCCGGATCGTTCGATCCGTGTCTTTACGCGCGCCCGTTTTTCGGTTGCCGCGTCGCCCCGGCACGCGTGTTCGCTGCATCGCCCCCTCTTAAGCTGCATTTAATTCTTCACTGTAACCATACGATCACCCCTGTTGAGCCGCCGGAACATTGGCGGCGTCTTTTTATACGGTGCCGTCGCCTGTCTTGCGTCGGCAGTGGCCGGCGAGGCGAAGAAGAACGAAGGAGCCAGTTCATGGTTGAAAACGACGTGCTGATGCACCTGCGGGCGCTGCTGAACGACGGCGCGCGGTCAAACGTCGCGAGCTGCCGGGTTTCGGGTCCGCTGCAGCAGCCTTGGGGGCGCCCCTGCCTGCTCGTCGAGTGGACCACGCCGCTCGACGACGGCGCGCGCCGCCAGGTCGTGCCCGCCGATAGCTCGGCGCTCGACATCGCGCGCCTCGTGGCCGCGCACGTGCCTGGCCGCCGCATCCTGCTGAACGGCGAACCCGCCGAGCCCGAAGGCGGGCGTCCCCGCCGCCGGCGCTCGCGCTCCAGCGCGAGCGCGAGCGTGCGCGTGGCGCGCTGAAGGCGCCGCGGCGCGCCGTTGCGCCGGCGCTTTACGCCACCCGCTCCCCTAATTCCGCTTCGAGCTCTGCGCTCGCCGTCGTCATCGGCGCGCGCAGTTCGTTGCGGATCAACCCGCAGCGCGCCAGCGCGGCCTTCACGGGCGCCGGATTCGGCTCCGCAAACGACGCGCGCACCAGCGGCACGAGCACGTGCCAGAGCGAACGCGCCTCGGCCAGCCGCCCCTCGCGCAGCGCGCGCTCCATCGCCACGAAGCGCTCCGTCTGCAGATGCGCCGACGCCGCAATCGCGCCGCTTGCGCCCGCGCACAGTACGCCGAACATGTCCAGATCTTCGCCGCAGAGCACCTGCAAACGTCCGTCGAGGATCAGCGAAAGCGTCTTGTCGAGCGAGCCGCCGCAATCCTTCACCGCGACAATGCGTTCGTGGCCCGCGAGTTCCAGCAGCGTCGGCAGTTCGAGCCGCACGCCGGTGCGCGCCGGAATGTCGTAGAGGATCACGGGCTTGCAGCTCGCGTCGGCAATCGCCGTGAAATGGCCGATCACGCCGGCCTGCGAGGGCCGGATGTAATACGGCGCGGCCGCCAGCACGCCCGCAATCGGCAGTGCATTCAACTCGCTCACGCGCTCGCACACCGAAGCCGTGTGGTTGCCGCTCACGCCCGCAACCACCGGCACGGCACCGGCCGCCGCCAGCACGGTCGCGAGCACCGCATCCTGCTCGCGTGCGTCGAGCGCGGCGGGTTCGCCCGTCGTGCCGAGCGCCACGAAACCGGCCACGCCCGTGCGCACGTAGTGGCGCACGAGCGCGTCGAGCGCGGCGTGATCGACCTCGCCCGCGTTGAACGGCGTGATGAGCGGAATCCAGATACCCGAAAAGTTGGACATGACTTTCCCTTGAACTCGACCGTATCGAAAAGTCCGTCGTGCGGTGCGCAGGAGGGAAGCAAGCCGGGGATGCGGGAGGCAGGGCGCCTTCGACTGGCTGTTCCGTCGCACATCATCTGACGGAACAGCAGGCTCCGGTCAGATGAGCAGCTGTTTTTTGGCTTTGGCGTTCACGCAGACCGCCACGGCGCGCACGAACGCAGGCACCGCGCGCGTAGCGGCGGTATTCGGTCGATCGTGGCGGACGGGGGTGCGTGACATGTTGCGCAGTGTAACCGGGATGGGGCAATCGCGCGCGTGTTCGAGGCTGCCGGGGGGCACGGCAGCCCTGCGTGATCGGCACGGCGCATGTGGCGCGCTCCTGCCCGAACCGCCGCCGCACTGCGGCGCGACGCCGCCCACGGTCATCCACGACAAAAGGGCTTGACTTCTGTCAGCGTCCCACTAATATACGCACCGCGTACATCAACCCGACTCAAAGGTGCCTGCATGAGCGTCCCGCAACAAGCCTTCCTTCGCGACGCCATGCGGCGTCTGAACATGACCCGCGACGTGTTCGCGAGCCGCATCGGCGTCTCGCGCCGGGCGCTCGACACCTGGCTTCTGCCCGAAGAGTCGCAGGAATCGCGGGCCATGCCGGAGATCGTCGAACGCTTCGTATCGGAAATCGTCGGCAACGGCGAATTGCGCGAAGGCTATACGCAAAGCGTAGACCCGCAATCGCTCGCCAGCCAGATCCAGTTCGAGGGCCGGCCGCAGCTGCTGTCCGTCGATCAGTTCTCGCGCGACTCGGTGGAAGCCCTCTTCCGCGTGGCCGACATCATGCAGCCCATCGCACGCCGCCGGAAAATCTCGCGCGTGCTCGAAGGCGCGGTGCTCGGCAACCTGTTCTTCGAAGCGAGCACGCGTACGCGCGTGAGCTTCGGGGCCGCGTTCTGCCGCCTGGGCGGTTCGGTGTGCGATACGACCGGCTTCACGTTCTCGTCGATGGCGAAGGGCGAATCGATCTACGACACGAGCCGCGTGATGGCCGGCTACGTGGATGCGATGGTGATTCGGCATCCTGATCAAGGTTCGGTGGCCGAGTTCGCGCGCGCGGTGAACATCCCCGTGATCAACGGCGGCGACGGCCCCGGCGAGCACCCGAGCCAGGCCCTGCTCGATCTCTACACGATCCAGCGCGAGTTCTCGCGGCTCGGCAAGATCGTCGACGGCGCGCACATCGCGCTCGTGGGCGACCTCAAGTACGGCCGCACCGTGCACTCGCTCGTGAAGCTGCTCGCGCTCTACCGCGGCATCAAGTTCACGCTCATTTCGCCGCCGATGCTGGAAATGCCCGCGTACATCGTGGACAAGATCTCGACCAACGGCCACGTGGTCGAGCAGACGACCGACCTCACGGCGGGCCTGCGCGGCGCGGATGTGGTGTACGCCACGCGCATCCAGAAGGAGCGCTTCGCCGACGAGTCGTTCGAAGGCTACACGCCCGAGTTCCAGATCAACCAGGCGCTCGTGGATTCGGTCTGCGGCCCGGACACGCTGATCATGCACCCGCTGCCGCGCGACAGCCGCCCGGGCGCGAACGATCTTTCGACGGACCTGAACCACGACCCGCGCCTCGCGATCTTCCGCCAGACCGACAACGGCATTCCGGTGCGCATGGCGATCTTCGCGGTGCTGCTGGGTGTGGACACGCTGGTGCAGCACTCGATGCGCGACGCCGCCTGGCGCCCGCCCGTCTACCTCGGCCCGGACGACGCCGTGTTCCACGGCATCGACTGAACGGCGGCGCGGTCTGGAGCACGATCCGCAGCGTAATCTTCAGACGCCAGCGGGCCGGGAAGCGCGATGCTTCCCGGCCGCGCGCGGGTTTTACGCTTCTCGCGGCGCGTTTCCCACGGGATTTTCCACCGCATGGGTCACGGCATCTCCACGCATCTCCACGACTACGCAGCGCAGCCCCTGCGCCTCCCCCGCCGCATCGATAGCGGCTTCGAGCTGCCCGAACGGGTAACGCTCCACCTCCACCGCATCGAGCGGCAACTGCCCCGATGCCGCCAGCGCAATCAGCGCCCGGTAATCCGCGCCGCTGTACATGAAGTGGCCCATCACCTCCCAGTTGTTGATGAGCATCTCCCCGTAAGCGAGCGGCAGATCGCACGCCATGCTGCCCATCAGCACCATGCGGCCGTTGCGCCGCAGGCTGCGCAGGCAGGCGAGCGTCGCTTGCGCGTCGGTGGCGTGGCCCAGCATGTCGAAGGCCAGATCGGCGCCGCCGCCTGAAGCTTCGCGAATCGCGGCGACATCGCGCGCCGCATCGCCGCTCAGTGCGACGGTGACGACACGCGTACCGGCCCGCCCTGCGATCTCCGCCAGCGCCTGAGCGCGGCGTCCCACAGCCACCACCCGGCTCGCGCCGAGCGCCAGCGCACCCAGCACGGCCGCCGAGCCAAACGCCCCGGCCGCGCCGTTCACGATCACCGTTTCGCCCGCGGCAAGGCGCCCGCGCCGCAAGCCGCCGAACGGCACGACGAGCTTGCCCAGCGCCGCAAGCCGGGCGGACGGCAGCGCGTCGAGCCCGTCGAGCGGGAACACCGTCGAAGCCGGAAACTCCGCGGCTTCGCGCAGGGTGCCATGCGGAAAATCGGCCAGCATCGCGGCACTGCCGGGGCTGATGGCGGTCAACCCGATCAGGGCCTGCTCCGGCTCGCGCAACGCTTCGTCGGACACCCAGTAGGGGCTCAGCGCAACGCGCTGGCCGGCGCGGTAGCCGCCATAAACGCCCTCGCCGACGGCGATCACGCGGCCAATGCCGTTGGTGCCGGGCGAGAACGGCCCCGGCGGATAAGCGTAGGGCAGCTCGCCGCGCAGGTACTGACGCGTATAGCTCAAGAGCGGCACGGCCTCCACGCGCACGAGCAGCGTGCCGCGGCGCGGTTCCGGTTGCGTTTCGTCGCGCAGCGCGAGCGGCTGGCCGGGGGTATCGAGCATCCAGGCTTTCATGGTCTTCTCCGTTCGGAATCGATTGACGGATTGAACTGTAGGTGTCCGCCACGTATTCTTGAAATCAATTCCTCTAATTCCACCCATCCACGTGACTGATCTCTCCGGCATCGACCTGAATCTGCTCGTTTCGCTCGACGCCCTGCTCGCCGAATCGAACGTCACGCGCGCCGCCGCGCGGCTGAACCTCTCCCAGCCTGCCGTTTCGGCCCAGCTTGCGCGGCTGCGCCAGCTATTCGGCGACCCGCTCCTGATTCCGGCCGCGAACGGCCGCGGCATGACGCGCACCGCCCGCGCGCTCGAATTGATGGAGCCGTTGCAGTCCGCGCTGCGCACGCTCGAAACCGTGGTGCGGCGGCAGCCTGTGTTCGACCCGCTTGCCGACGCGCGCCGCTTCGTCGTGGCCGCGAGCGACCAGTCGGTTGTCGTGCTGGGCTTGCCGCTGATGGAGAACTGGCCGCGCCTCGCCGGGCCGCGCGTGCAACTGGCGTTCGTTTCCGCCGAACTCGCGGGACTGGCCGAGCGCTTCGAGCGCGGCGAACTCGACCTGCTGCTCGGCTCCGAACGCATGCTGCCGCCCACGCTCAAGGCGCGGCGCCTCTACGAAGAACGTTTCGTGGCGGCGCAGCGCAAAGGGCATCCGCGCGGCACCGGGCCCTATACCCTCGACGATTACTGCGCCTTCGGCCATGTCCTCGTCTCCACCTCGGGCGGCAGCTTCTTCGGCTTCATGGACGAGCATCTCGAAACGCTCGGCCGCGCGCGGCGCGTGGCCTTGTCGGTGCAGCATTTCACGCTCGTGCCCGACGTGCTGGCCTGCACCGACTACATCGCGACCCTGCCCGAGCGGTTGATCGCCCGCTACCGGGACCGGCTCGACCTCTTCGAACTGCCGTTCGACGCACGCGGGTTCACCATGCTGGCGGGCTGGCATCCGCGCAGCCAGAACGATCCGGCGCATGTCTGGCTGCGTGGGACGGTGGCGGCGATGGTCTCGGCCACAGGTCGAACGCAGGCGTAAAACGTAGCCCTCCCCGCCGATCCGCCAGTCTATAGCCTGGCAAACCCGCGCATCTACCTTCATATCTCAACCTTTTTCGCTCAATTTCATCCATCTATACGTCATTCTGCAAAAACCCTTCCCTCCATCAGCATTAGGCATCAATGCAAACGCTTCTCAATTACATGTTTATTGAATAGAATGCTCGTCGAAAACAATTTGTAATTAATAGCAATGAATCGGTAAGGAACGCCGTCCTCATTGCAGCCAACCATGAGGACGAGAGGTATGAAGTCGCGCGCCGACGAGCTCAAGCTCGGCAAACTCAGCACCACCCTGTGCAGCGTGCTCGCGGCGAGCCCCGCGCTCGCACAATCCGCCGCCACCGAGCCTGCCACCGACCGCGAGGGCCAGCTTGCGCCCATCCAGGTCTCGGGCCAGAACACGCCCAGCTTCAAGACCGATCACGCCTCCGACATCAAATTCACCGCGCCGCTCGTCGATACGCCGAAGTCGGTCACCGTGATTCCCGAAGCACTCATCAAGAGCACGGGTGCGAGCACGATGTCCGAAGCGCTGCGCACCGTGCCGGGCATCACCTTCGGTGCGGGCGAGGGCGGCAACCCGCTGGGCGACCGGCCCTTCATCCGCGGCTACGACACCCAGGGCAGCCTGTTCGTGGACGGCATGCGCGATATCGGCGCGACGACGCACGAAGTCTTCAACACCGAAAGCATCGAAGTGATCAAAGGCGCGGATGGCGCATACGGCGGCCGCGGCGGCGCGGGCGGCAGCATCAACATCGTGAGCAAGGCGCCGCACCTCGGCAACGCGGCCGAAGGCAACGTGGGCCTCGGCACCGACCGCTACCGCCGCTTCACCGCCGACGGCAACTGGCAGTTCGCCGACCACGCCGCTTTCCGCCTGAACCTGCTCTCGCACAACAACGACGTGGCCGGGCGCGACGCCGTGAACAACGAGCGCTGGGGCGTGGCGCCATCGGTGGCGTTCGGGCTCGGCACTTCCACGCGCGTGACGGCCAGCTATTACCACCTGCAAACGGACGATCTCCCGGACAGCGGTATTCCGTACTACTACACGAGTTCGAACAAGCCGAAGGGTATGAATACGCTCTACCCTGCCGACGTCGATCGCCATGACTTTTACGGCCTCGTGGACCGCGATTTCCGCAAGACCCAGTCGGACATCGGCACGGTACGCATCGAGCACGACATCACGCCGTCGCTCTCGATCCGCAACACCACGCGCTACACGAAGTCGAGCCAGGACTACATCTGGACCCAGCCCGACGACAGCCAGGGCAACGTGGCCAACGGCATGGTCTGGCGCCGCGCGAACACGCGCGCGAGCGACGTGTGGAGCCTCGCGAACCAGACCGAGCTCTACGGCGAGTTCAAGACCGGCTTTCTCAAGCACAACTTCACGACCGGCCTCGAATTCTCGCGCGAGAGCAGCGAAAACGACGCCTATACGGTGGCCACGGGCACGGGCGCGATCTGCCGCACGGCGGGGATCGGCGCCCCCTCGGGCTACAACTGCACGAGCCTGTGGACGCCCAATCCGCACGACCCGTGGGCAGGCTCGATCCGCAAGAACAACGACCCGACCCACCAGCGCACGATCACCAGGTCGCTCTACGCCTTCGACACGATCGAACTCGCGCCGCGCTGGCAGGCCAACGTGGGCCTGCGCGTGGACGACTACACCACGCGCTTCCAGAACACGATGGCAAACGGCGGCGCGAAGATCGACCGCGACGACACGCTCTTCAACTACCAGCTCGGCCTCGTCTTCAAGCCGGCGCGCAACGGCAGCATGTATGCATCGATTGCCACCTCCGCCACGCCCGCGGGCTCGCTGCTCGGCCAGGGCAGCGAAACGCAGTCGCTCACGCCGGGCCGCGGCGGAGTCGGCGCCAATGCGGCGGACCTCGGCCCCGAAAAGAACCGCAGCATCGAATTCGGCACGAAATGGGATTTGCTGAACAACCGCGTCTCGCTCACCGGCGCGCTGTTCCAGATCGACACCACGAACGCGCGCGTGACGCTGCCCGACAACACCTATGCGATGGTGGGCAACAAGCGCGTGCAGGGCCTCGAACTCGGCGTGGCGGGCAAGCTTACCGACAAGTGGCAGGTCTTCGGCGGCTACACCTGGCTGAAGAGCGAACTGCGCGACAACGGCAAGACCACGTCCGACAACGGCCACGCGTTCCCGAATACGCCGAAGAACAGCTTCACGATGTGGACGACGTATGACGTGCTGCCGCAATTCACGATTGGCGGCGGGGCGTTCTACATGTCGCAGGTGTACGGCGACACCGCGAATCTGCATGCGGTGCCTTCGTACTGGCGCTTCGACGCAACGGCCGACTACCGCATCAACAAGCATCTCGAAGTGCAGCTGAACGTGCAGAATCTCTTCAACCGCACGTACTTCGACCAGGCCTATCCCACGCACTATGCGTCGATCGCGCCGGGCCGCTCGGCCTTCGTCACGCTCACGGCACGGTACTGATCGTCATGCGTCCACACCGTGAAATCGCTTCGCCCCGGGCCGTGAGCGGCGAATCCGTCAATGAACTTCCGCTGCACGAACGGGTGCCGCTGCGGCGGCTCGCGAACGTCACCGCCGAGGAATTCGCGGCCATTCTCGCGGGGTCGCCCGAGCGCGCCGCCGCGTGGGTGGCGGCGGCGGCGCACAACGGCATCGTGGAAGCGCAGGCGGTCTACGGGCAATTTCTGCTCGACGCCCACGGCGTCGAACGCGACCTGGAAGGCGCGTTCACCTGGTTTCGCCACGCAGCGCGCCGCGATCATCCGATGGCGATGAACATGCTCGGCCGCTGCTACGAGAATGGCTGGGGCACCCTGGCGTGCGCGCCGGTTGCCGTGTACTGGTATCGGCTTGCCGCGCGCGCCGGGCTCGACTGGGGCATGTACAACTATGCGTCTTCGCTCGCGCTCGGCCGCGGCATCGAGGAAAATCGCGCCGAAGCGCTCGACTGGTTTCGCCGCGCGGCGGCGCTGGGCCACGTGAAGTCGCTGAACTTCATCGGCAGCTTTTACGAGGACGGCTGGGTGGTCGACGCCGATCTCGAACAGGCGCGGCACTACTATCGCGAGGCCGCGCACGGCGGCGATTTTCGCGGCCAGTTCAACTATGCACGGCTGCTCGCCCTGCGCGGCGAAATCGACGAGGCGCTCGTGTGGCTCGCCCGCGCCAGCGCGCATGCCACGCCGTCCTTCATCGCGCAGATGCAGACCTGGCTCGCGCACGCGCCGCTCGACGCGTTCCGGCGCTTTGCCGCCGCGCTGGGCACGGCGCGCACAACGCGCGGGAGTGCCCTCGCATGATGCTGCACATCCCCGGCGTGCTGTCTGCCGAGCAGGTTCGCCAATGCCGCGAGGTGCTCGACGCGGCGCACTGGATCGACGGCAACGCCACGTCGGGCATGCAGTCGGCGCAGGTCAAGCGCAACGAGCAGCTGCCCGAAGGCTCGGCGGCCGCGCGCACGGTGGGACGCGCGATAGAAGACGCACTCGCAAGCCATGCCAGGTTTTTTTCGGCGGCGCTGCCGCTCAAGGTGTTCCCGCCGCTCTTCAACCGCTACGCCGGCGGCGACGGCTTCGGCACGCATGTGGACAACGCCATCCGCCTGTTGCGCGGCAGCGATTTTCGCGTGCGCAGCGATCTCTCGGCCACGCTCTTTCTTGCCGACCCCGAGAGCTACGACGGCGGCGAGCTTTGCGTGGACGACACCTACGGCACGCACCGCGTGAAGCTGCCCGCCGGCGATCTGGTGCTCTACCCGGCTTCGAGCCTGCATCGCGTGACGCCCGTCACGCGCGGCGTGCGCGTGGCGTCGTTCTTCTGGATTCAAAGCATGGTGCGCGACGACGCCGGGCGCTCGCTGCTCTATCAGCTCGACAACGATATCCAGCGGCTCAACGCGCAGCAGGGAACGAACGACCCTACGGTGGTGAGCCTCACGGGCATTTATCACAACCTGCTGCGCCGCTGGGCCGACGTGTGAGCGAGTGGGGGCATCGCCGGCCGTGTTTGGTGCTCGTTAAAGATGTCGCCAGCGGACGTCAATCCGACATCGAGAAGAACGATTTCTGTCCATTCCGCCAGCCTGACGTCAGCCCTTTGCCAGTCTTGCGCCATGCTCGCGCACGTCACGAAAGTTTCTCCCCCGGACCCTTTACTTTCCCGGCCGGCAGGCGCAACGTGCAGATCTGACGAAACGGCCGCACGGGTTTTTGCGGCACCTTTCGTCGCGTATCACGTGAATCGCGCCCGTCAAGTCGCCGCGCTCGAAGCCGCCTGACACCGGCCCCCAACCGCGGCACACCGCGCGACTTCGCGGTATCGGAATTGCTATCAAGCCGAGGTCCGCACGCTGCTGCCGGCCGAATCTCAAGCGACCGCGCGCAGGTGCGTTTCCGTCCTTCGATGGAGCCGCCGAACGCCATGTCCAAAGATCTCCCCAACGACGCGGGCGAGCCCGCGCCGGCCGATGTCTCGCGCCGCCGCTTCCTGCAGTCGGCGGCGGCCGCCGCCGCACTGGGCGCAACGCCGCATCTGCACGCGCAGAACGATCCGCCCGCCGCCAATCCCGCTGCGTCTGTGCGCGCGGCACCGCCCCAGCCGGTGCATCTGAGCATCAACGGCCGCGAGTACGTGCTGCATATCGAGCCTCGCGTCACGCTGCTCGACGCGTTGCGCGATTACGCCGGCCTCACCGGCACGAAGAAAGGCTGCGACCGCGGCCAGTGCGGCGCGTGCACTGTGCTCGCGGACGGCCGCAGAATCAACGCGTGCCTGACGCTCGCGGTCATGCACGAAGGCGAGCGCATCACGACGGTCGAGGGCCTCGCGAGCGCGACGGCCCTGAGTCCCGTGCAGCGCGCCTTCATCGACAACGACGCCTTCCAGTGCGGCTACTGTACGCCGGGGCAGTTGTGCTCGGCGACCGCGTGCATCAGCGAGTTCAACGCGGGCACGGCAAGCGCCGTGACGCACGACGTGAGCGCACGCCCCGCGCAGCTAAGCGACGCCGAGATCCGCGAACGCATGAGCGGCAACCTGTGCCGCTGCGGCGCCTACGCGAACATCGTGGCCGCGGTGCGCGACGCGCACGCGGCCAGCGCGTGAACGGGAGGCGTTCGCCATGGATGCCATCTCCTACCAGCGCGCCGCCGACGTCAACGGTGCAATCCAGGCCGCGCAGCAGCCCGGCGCCGTCTTCATCGGCGGCGGCACGAACCTGCTCGATCTCATGAAGGGCGGCGTGGCGCACCCCGTAACGCTCATCGACATCACGCGGCTCACGGCCTTGCAGAACGTCGAAACGCTCCCCGACGGCGGCCTGCGCATCGGCGCGCTCGTGCGCAACAGCGACGCCGCCAATCACGCGCTCGTGCGCACGCGCTATCCCCTGCTCACGCAGGCGCTGCTCTCGGGCGCCTCGGCCCAGTTGCGCAATATGGCGACGGTGGGCGGCAATCTCATGCAGCGCACGCGCTGCGGCTACTTCTACGACACCGCCTTCACGCAATGCAACAAGCGCATACCGGGAAGCGGCTGCGCGGCGGCGGGCGGCTTCAACCGCATGCACGCGATCCTCGGCGCGAGCCCGCAATGCGTTGCCGTCAATCCGTCCGATATGAGCGTTGCGCTCGCCGCACTCGATGCGACCGTACAGGTAAGCGGTCCTAACAGTACGCGCGCGATCCCGTTCGCGCAGTTTCATCGTCTGCCCGGCGACCGTCCCGATCTCGACACCACGCTGCAACCGGGCGAGCTGATCACCTCGGTCGATCTGCCGCCGCCGGCGTTCAGCGATCACGCGCACTACCTCAAGGTGCGCGACCGCGCGAGCTACGCGTTCGCGCTCGTTTCCGTGGCGGCGGCGTTGCAGATGGACGGCCATACGGTGCAGGCCGCGCGCGTGGCGCTGGGCGGCGTCGCGCATCGTCCATGGCGCGCGGGCGTCGTGGAGGCGCGCATCACGGGGCAGCCACTCAATGCGGCGACGCTGCGCGAAGCCGCTGCCGCCGAACTCGCGAGTGCGCAGCCGCTCAAGGGCAACGCGTTCAAGGTCGCGCTCGCGCAGCGCGCGATTGTCCGCTCGGTGCTGCTGGCCGCGGGCCAGACGGGAGATTTCGCATGAGCAACCTCACGGGTCAGCCGCTCGACCGTATCGACGGCATCCTCAAGGTCACGGGCAACGCGCACTACGCCGCCGACTTTCCCGAGTCGCGCCTCGCGCATGCCGTCCTCGTCACCAGCACGATATCGAGCGGCACGATTACCGCCATCGACACGCGCCGCGCGCAGCAAATGCCCGGCGTGCTGCTGGTGATGACGTATCAGAACGCCATGCGCCTGCCCAATGGCGGCCGCCCGCCGCTCAGCCCGCCCGCGGGCCGGCACCTCACGCTGCTGCAGGACAACGTGGTGCGCTACAGCAACGAGCCCGTGGCCGTCGTGGTGGCCGACACCTTCGAGCACGCAACGGATGCCGCGCGCCACGTGAGCCTGACGTACGCGGCGTCCCCCGCCACGCTCGATTTCGCGAGCGCGAAGGCCGGCGCCCACGTGCCGCCCAGCCAGCCGGCGCGCCCTGTCGATTCGGCGCGCGGCAACCCCGAAGCGGGGCTGCAGGAAGGCACGGTGCGCCTCGACGCGGTCTACACGACGCCCATGCAGTTCCACAACCCCATGGAACCCCACGCGACGATGGCGCACTGGGACGGCCCCGACCTCACGCTCTACGACGCCACCCAGGGCGTATCGGGCACGCGCGCGGCAGTGGCGGGGGTACTTGGCATTCCTGCCGATAACGTGCGCGTGATCTCGCCGTTCATCGGCGGCGGTTTCGGCTGCAAGGGGTCGTCGTGGTCGCACGTGAGCCTGTGCGCGATGGCGGCCAAACAGACGGGGCGGCCCGTGCGCCTCGCGCTCGCGCGGCCGCAGATGTTCGGCCCCGTAGGCAGCAGGCCGCGCACCGAGCAGCACATCCAGATCGCGGCGCACCCGAACGGCACGCTCACCGGCATGCGCCACGACACCTTCGCGCACACCTCCACGTTCGAAGACTGGACCGAGATGTCGGGCCTCGTCACGCGCATGATGTACGCCGTGCCGAACCAGAGCACGAGCCATCGCGTGGTGCCGCTCAACGTGGGCACGCCGACTTTCACGCGGGCGCCCGGCGAAACCACGGGCTCGTTCGCACTCGAATCGGCCATGGACGAACTGGCCTGGCAGTTGAAGATGGACCCGGTGGCGCTGCGCCTCGCCAACTATGCCGAAGTCGAGCCGCAGGACGGCAAGCCATGGTCCTCGAAGGCGCTGCGCGAATGCTACGAAACGGGCGCCCGGCGCTTCGGCTGGTCGCGCCGCACCTCAACGCCGCGTTCGATGCGCGAGGGCAACACGCTGGTCGGCCTCGGCATGGCGAGCGCCACCTACCCCGCGAACCGCAGCGAGGCCGCCGCGATCGCGCGCATCCTGCCCAACGGCAGCGCGATGGTGGCCTCCGGCACGCAGGATCTCGGCACCGGAACGTACACGGTGATGACCCAGGTGGCCTCGGACGCCCTCGGCTTTCCGCCCGAGCGCATTCACTTCGCGCTCGGTGACTCCACGCTGCCGCGCGCGCCGGGCTCGGGCGGCTCGCAGTCGGCGGCGAGCGTCGCGCCCGCGGTGCAGGCCGCCGGGCAGCAGGTGCGCGACAAGCTGATCGCGCTGGCGCTCGCGGACCCCGCGTCCCCGGTTCATGGCGCGGCACCCGAAGAGGTCGCGGTGCAGGAAGGCTGGGTCGTCGTGCGCCGCGACACCTCGCGCCGCGACCCTGCCGCCGCGATCCTCGCGCGCGCGGGCGGCAAGCCCATCGAAGCCGTGGCCACGACGAAGCCCGGCAGCGAGCGCCAGCAGTACGCGTTCCACTCGTTCGGTGCGGTCTACGCCGAAGTGCACGTCGATGCGGACCTGGGCACGATCCGCGTCGCGCGCATCGTGGGCGTGTACGACGTGGGCCGTCTGCTCAACGAAAAGACCGCGCGCAGCCAGTTGATGGGCGGCATGGTCTGGGGCGTGGCAACGGCACTCGAAGAAGAGGCGCTGCTCGATCCGCGCTTCGGGCGCATCGTGAACGGCAATCTCGCGGAGTACCACGTGCCCGTGAATGCCGATATCGGCGAGTTGGACGTGCAGTTCGTCGGGCCGCCCGATACGCGCTTCAATGCGCTCGGCGTGCGCGGTATCGGCGAGATCGGCATTACCGGCGTGCCGGCGGCGATTGCCAATGCCGTGTACCACGCAACGGGCGTACGGGTGCGCGATCTGCCCATTACGCTCGACAAGGTCGTGCCGCAAATGACGGCCTAGCTCGCCCCCCGTTCGCCCGCGCCGCGCGATCCGCCTGGCCGCCGTTCCCGCCGGAACGCGCCCGGGCAGACGGATTGCGCGCGCGGGCCTTGCCTCACGCGCGCTTGCGCCGCACAATCGACGCTTCCCTTTCTCGCGCGCGAGACACGAGACACCCATGGCCTACGCATCGCTTGCCACCGGCGTTCTTCTCGCCGCCGGCACCGGGTCGCGCTTCGACCCGGAGGGTCTGCGCAACAAACTCCTCGCCCCGCTGCCCGACGGCACCAGCGTCGCGCGCGAGGCCGCGCACCGGCTGCTGCTCGTCGTTCCCAAGGTGGTGGCCGTGGTGCGCCCCGGCGCGGAAACGCTCGCCTGGGTGCTCAACGAAGCGGGCTGCGACGTGGTGTTTTCCGCGGATGCGGTGAGAGGCATGGGCGCAAGCCTCGCGGCCGGCGTGAGCGCGGCCGCGGAGGCGGAAAGCTGGATCGTGGCGCTCGCCGACATGCCGCGCATTGCGGTCCAGACGATTGCCGAGGTGGCGCGCGCCATCGACGAAGGCGCTTCGATCGCCGCACCCTTCTACCAGGGACAGCGCGGACACCCTGTGGGCTTCGGCTTCGAGCATCGCGACGCGCTGCTCGCGCTCGACGGCGACGCCGGCGCCCGCGCGCTGCTCGCCAGCCATCCACTCACGCGCATCGACGTGAACGACCCCGGCATCCTGCGCGACGTCGATACGCCGGCCGACCTGAGCGGCATGTAACGCCCGGCGCGGCTTAGGGACGGTCGATAGCGGCGCTTTCGGCGGCGACAGGCACACCCGTATCGGCAGCGGCGACTTCGGCCGGCGCCGCAAGCTGCGTTTGCATGTGCGGCTGCCCCGCAGCAACCTGCTGCGGGGCCTGCGGTTTGGCGTGGGCTTCGTTGTGACCGAATAGCGAGGGCACACCCAGCAAGCCCGCTACGAACACCACCCCAATCACTGCCGCACCCATGACCGCACTCCGCCTGAACAAACCGGGGGCGCTTCGCGTCCCCCAATTTCGAGAAAGGCTGGAGTCTAAGGGCTGGGATGTCATTGTGAAACCTCGATGACATATAAACAGCGTTGCTTCAACGGCAACAATGGGTGCCGCATCCGCGTCGTGCCCGGCCACGCGCATCGTGCCGCGCGAAACTGCGCAGGACGTGCGGCCATCGCCTACGCTATAGATTGGAGAACGGCCCCGCCGCCACGACGGCTGCTGCGACACACGAGGTATTCGCGATGATCTGCTCGCACACGAATCCGCTGCCCGATCCGCTCGCCGATCCGACGCGCGATCCCGAGCGCGACCCACTCACGCCGCCGCCGCCCGGCCATCACGGCGAGGAGCCGCAACGGCCCGAAGGACCGCCGAGCAAAGACCCGGTATAGGGCACCCCACCCGGGCTTCGACTGGGTCCAACCAGGACCCAACCAGGGACCAACCCAGGGGCCGCCCAGGACGCAACTGCCGCGCCTGCCCCCTTCCGCACGCCCGATATTGTCGGACGAAAAATCCGCGCAAAACGCCGCGCTTTCGCGGATGGCTGGATCTTGGCGTAAACAGCCAGAACCATCTCGCTAGACTGAAGTCCGGGCAAGTCGCGCGCGCTACCCTTGCGTGCGCAAAGACCGAAGCCCGGAAAAGGCGCGCCGCAAGACATCTGGCTGAGCACGAACGGCGCACCCTGCGACAGGAGACCTGGTGGACAGGGGATGCGTCCGCTGGCGTGGAGCGCGCCGGCCATCGCACACCGCGTGTTCATCAGCACGACATGAACGGGTGACCGATGACGACCGTACGAGACCGCGCCCCGCGCGACGGTGTGCTGCCGGCTGCCCCCGCCGGCGCGGCGCCTGCTCGCGCAGCCCATTCGCTTTTTCACGAGCCCTGGTGGCTCGACATCGCCACGCAGGGAAACTGGGCGCTCGCCACGGTCCGGCACAACCACGAGGTCATCGGCGAGATGCCCTACACGCTCACGCGCAAGCATCTCTGGCGCGTCTCGCACCTGCCGCCGCTCACGCGCACGCTCGGACCGGTGATCCCGGCCGTGACGGGCAGCGCGTCGCGCCAGACCCGCCACCGGCTCGACGTCACCGGCCAGTTGATCGACCAGTTGCCTCATTGCGACAGCTTTTTCCAGGTGCTCGATCCGCGCATTGGCGACGCGCTTGCGTTCGCGCTGCGCGGCTTCACGGTGTCGGCGCGCTACACCTTCCGCATCGGCGCGCAGGCCTCGGCCGAAGAGGCCTGGACGCGGCTCGACAGCAAGACCCGCAACGTCATTCGCAGCGCCTCGCGCGAACTCACGATCGCGCCGGTCGCAACGCCCCGCGAATTTCTCTCGTTCTACGAAGCAAATCTCGCCGCGCGCTCGCGCACCAACGCCTATGGCGCGGGCGTGATGCGCCAGCTCGTCAACGCGTTCGTGGAGCGCGGCGCCGGCACGCTGCTGGGCGCCTACACGGATGGCGCCAGGCTCGTCGCCGCGATCGGGCTCGTGTGGGACCAGCAGGCGATGTACTACCTGCTCTCCACGCGCGTGCAGGACGCGCACTGCGGCTCGATCAGCCTGCTGCTCTGGAACGGCATCCTGCGCGCGCTGGAACACAAGCTCACGTTCGACTTCGACGGCTTTTCGAGCCCGGCCACCTTCAGCTTTCTCAACGGCTTCGGCGCGACGCTCACCCAGCGCCTGGGCATTGAGCGGCTCAGCACCTTCTATCTGCTCACGCGCACGCTCAAACGCAGGCTCACGCCCGCCTCGGAAGTCGTGTTCGTTCCCACGCTTTGATTCGCCGATTCGGGCGTACAGACGCCGCCCCGCGCGCCTCACACAAGACCGTGCTGCGCCGCGCCGCGGGCGCCGCGCCGGGTGGCTTCGGCCAGTTCGAGCGCGCTCGCGGCAAAGAGATGCGGCGTCCAGTGCCGGATGGTTTCCAGCGCGCGTGCGGCGAAGCGTTTGCGCAGCGCCTCGTCCTGTCCCAGCCGTTCGATGCGCTGGGCGAGCGCAGACACGTCGCGCGGCTCGACGATAAAGCCGTTGACACCGTCGAGCACGATTTCGCCGGCCACGCCGGCCGTGCGCGTAACGATGGCCGGGCACCCCGCCGCAAACGCCTCGTTCACGCACAGCCCCCATTGGTCGAATTCGCTGGCGAGCACAATGAACTCCGCGAGCGCATAGAGGTTGGGCATCTCGTCGTTGGCAACCGATTGCAGGATCGCCACGTGCGAAGCGAGTTCGAGCACGGCGATACGCTCGCGCAGTTGCGCCTCGAGCGGCCCCTGGCCCACCAGCACGAGCCCGACGCCCGCGCCGTGCAGGCCGGACTGCGCGTAGGCTTCGAGCACCGCGTCCACGTTCTTGCGCGCCACGAAACGGCTCACGCACAGCAGATAACGCTGTGGCAGACCATAGCGCGCACGCACGGCCGCGGCGTCTTCGCGCGCGGCCCCGGCGAGGCGCGAGAAATAGTCCACGTCGATCACGTCGAAGCCAACGCGCGAGCGTTCCATAGGAATGCCAAGCGATGCTGCGTAGCGCCGATGCCGCTCGCCCGCAACGAGCGCGCCGTCGAAGCGGCTCACCACAAGACGCTTGAGCTGCTCCTTGAGCCGGTGGCGTACGCCGTCGTCGGCCTTCGAATCCGACATGTAGATGAGCCTGAAGCGCCGCGTGACGAGCCGCAGCAGGCCGAGAATCGCGGAATAACTCGTGTTGTAGCCGAGCGTGATGACCACGTCCGGCGCGAACGCGCGCAAGCGCGCGATCAGGTGGGCGCACTCGCGCGGGCTCAGCGTATCGCCCTCGGCGCCGTCCGCCACGAGCGTTTCGGCGCGGCCGGGCCGGTTCGCGAAGAAAGCCGCGCGGCGCGGCTGGGGAAAGCCGTACACGCCGGAGCGCCCGAAGACTTCGATCAGCGCCACTTCGTGCCCGAGGCCCGACGCGCTATCGACGAGCGCCTCATAGCGAGGCACGTGGTAGTCACCCAGATTGCCAATGACGAAAAGAATGCGCATGGACAATGACCGCTCGATGTGGAGTTGCCGGGGACTGCGAGGTGAGGCGTTCGCGTTGCTTCGCGTTACGTTACGTCGCAACCTCTTCAGCGTAACCTGAGCGCGCGGCGTTGCGGCGTCGTGGCGAGAATCAGCGAACGTTTGTCCGGGCGGACCCGGTGCGGCGACGGCCCCGCGCACCGGCAAGACAGGCCGCGCGCCGGCGCCTTTCGCGAAGCTTGCGTCTTCGTGTCCGCACCCGTAAAATGCGAACGATTCCCATTTACACGATCGATACGACCGCAATTCCAATGGCGATTGTTCGCAACACGGCGCGTTCCGACGCTGCCGCATGAGACCCCTGCTCGTCCGCCTGCACCGCTGGTTCGGCCTCGGCACGGCGGCCTTCCTGTTTCTCGCCGGGCTCACCGGCGCCGTGATCGCGTGGGACCACGAACTGGACGCGTGGCTCAACCCGTCCTTCTATCAGGCCCGCACGGCCGGCACGCCGTTGCCGCCGGTGACACTGGCCGAGCGCCTCGAAGCCGCCGACCCGCGCCTGCAGGTAACCTACCTGCCGCTCTCGATCGAACCGGGCAGCACGCTGCTCGTGCGCGTGCTGCCGCGCATCGATCCGGCCACACAAGCGCCCTACGCGCTCGATTTCAACGAAGTGTCGCTCGACCCTGTCACAGGCGCGGTGCAAGGCCGCCGCCTGTGGGGCAAGCCTTCGCTCGCGCGCCTGAACCTCATTCCCGCGATCTACCAGTTTCACTACACGCTGTTTCTGCCCAGCCGCGCCGGCATCGATATGAGTGTGTGGACGATGGGCGTGGTCGGCATCGTCTGGCTCCTCGACGGACTCGTCGCGATCGTGCTGGCGTTTCCGAACCTCAAGAGCTGGCGCAAATCGCTCGCGTTTCGCGTGAAGCGCGGCGGCTACGCGCTCACGTTCGATCTGCACCGCTCGGGCGGCGTGTGGCTCTGGGGACTCCTGATGATCGTCGCGCTCACGTCGATCTCGATGAACCTCGCCACGCCCGTCGTGCGCCCGGTCGTTTCGCTCTTTTCGAAGCTCACACCCGATCCGTTCCGCACGGCGTCGCCCGGCCCGCTCCTCGCGGCGGACGAAGAGACGGGCGCCCGCGAACGCATCGTGGCCGCCGCGCCGGAAGCGGGCCGGCGCGAAAATCTGGCGGCACCGCCGGGCGGCCTTTTCTACGTGCCATCGCTGGGTATCTACGCGGTGGGTTATTTCGCGGCGGGAAACAGCCACGGCGATGCCGGTCTCGGCAATCCGTGGCTCGTGATGGACGCTCGCTCGGGCAAGCTCCTCGGCGCGCAGGTTCCGGGCCGCGGCACGGCCGGCGACGTCTTCATGCAGTTGCAGTTTCCGCTGCACTCGGGCCGCATCGCGGGGCTCGCGGGGCGCATTGCGGTCAGCATCATCGGTGTGTTCGTCGCCGTGCTCAGCGTGACGGGCTTTCTGATCTGGCTGAAAAAGGCGCGGGCGCGGCGCAAGCCGGCGAGGCAAGCGGCGGTGGTTGCGGCGGCGCGTGAGCGTGTGGTGAATTGAAGGGGCACGTGGCATAGAAGCACCTGCGCGCGGTAACCAATGGATTACTCTCTTAGAAGACGTTTCAATTCGTCGAGAAATGAAGCGGTTGTATAGCCCCACAACGCCGGGTCAAAATCTTGCCCGTAATCCGTTTCAAACGCGGAATCCAGATCGTCCTGGTGTTCGCTCATAAACGAATCTATTTCGTGAATCATTGCAAGATGGCTTTCCCTCGCGCAATCCTTCCTGTAGCACGAAACAATCTCCGGAATCGTATCCCCCCATAAATCAGAATCTTGATTAAGGTATGCGCCAAACAACTGGTACAGTTTCGGGTAGCGGCTTGATAGCATGACTTTTGCGTTCATCCTACGTAAGCGGTAATACAAAGCGACGTTCACCATGGCGAAGCTGGATGACTTCGCGCCTGCGCGAACGCATGCCGGTGGAGCCAACCCCATAGGGTATGCTGTTTCGCTGGTTTTTCAGTCTTGCCATCGACGATGTGGTGTGGGACCACTCGACCTTCGGAAAGGATCATGACTGGATGCTCAGGCACAACGTCATCATCGCCGCACGGCGACCAGCGGATCACTCGCATAGAAGGCGCTTCAACTCTTCAAGAAATGATTGCGCCGTATAACCGCTCGGTGCTAGTGAAATTTGCTGTTCAAAATTGGATTCAAACGCACTGGCCAAATCCTCGCGATGCTCAGACTTAAACGTCTCTATTTCCGTGATTGCGCCCAGGCGCATGCTCTCATCTATCTCGGATCGATAAACACGCAAAACGTCTGAAATTTTCTCTCCGTACAGATCGTAGTCCTGGTTCAGATACGCATCGAAAAGAAATTGCAGATTGGGATATTTGGTCTCTCCTTCCACTATCACTCCAGAAAAGATGTCAGTATGTAATACGGCATGCCGTTATATTCCTTGCGCCTCAAAACAATCTGCACATTGCTCAAAGGCACGAGCTTTCCTGTCGTACGCACAATGCCGTAACCCGCGTTTTCGCCAGCGCTACCTTTCAAGATCAACGGATAGGTTACCGACGATTGGGACCAATTCCTGATTCTTGAGGCGTTAGCCTGCATTACCCTGGAAATAACGCGTTCTGCGGTTTCCAGGTTAGTGAAGGACGAAACCACTTTCCTGTCGGTTTCATTCGCCAACCGTTCCCGCAGTTGAGCTTCGGTGCGAGCGACATGCTTTTCAATCGTATGTCCACCAACCCAGCTACCTGCCTTCGCCTCATGCATCTGCAGATCGATGCGGCCCATTGTAACGCTGGCTACACGGGCGGCCTTGATCGAGCCGGCAAAGCCGAACGGCACGACCATATCCAGCGACAGGCCGATATTGTTTGCCATCTCGGGGCTGGCGTTCATCGCCTCAGCCAGCCTGGTTGTGCCCAACTGGGTCAACGAGGCCGTATCGCGGGCTGTCCAGAGCTGGCGGAGTCCCGTCGCCACCGTATCCGAACCATGCACGCCAAACACGACACACCCGGCCTTGCTGGCCATCGTCGGCTCCGGCAGCACACAGAGCGCCGCCGCGCCGACCATTTCCAGTACCCCGCCGACAACCTGCAAACCGCCCCATAGCCGGTTGGACAGCATTTCGGACTGGCTAATCGACTGGCGGGAAAGTACCGCCGCCAGTTGCGGAGCGCTCAGTACCACGCGCACGCTGTCTGAATCCTGTTGATACGACATCTGATCCGTACTCCTGATTGCCAAAGCTTCCAGGCTAACAGTCAGATTCCGCCTCTGGAATGGGCGATGGATGATTCTTGCGTGCGGCAAGTCAAATAGTCGAAGTGCATAAGTCAGACACTTCGTACCGCGCTCCAGTCATGGCGATCTGGGAGTGGGATTCCTCGCTTAATCCTCGCCCTCAAACCACATACAAAAATATCGGCCGTCGCCATTCGACATCACGATTCCCGAGTCAAAAGTAGAATCAGTAAAAGGGTACCATGAACCCTGTATTATTGAACTTCCATTTGAAAAGTATCGACTATTTTTGCATTCATTTTCTTCGATAATCTTTTCAGCGAAAAATCGCGCCCGATCTTCCTGCATGCGTTCGCAGCCATACGCCTGGTCTTTCCATAGCAAATTTGTCAGGATAGATACTGCGCAATCCCTGTCTCGCTCTGTTAGTTCACTGACATCAGGCTTCAATCCAAATTTCTGAAGAATTATTGATAAATTACCAGAATAATCAACAACGACGGACACCCTGATCTCACCAGGCGATCGCTCTGCAAGCATTTCCGCTATGACGTTCATTTCATCGATTTCCGTCACTTAATAAAACAGGTCGCGAGAATATAATACGGCATACCGTTATATGCCCCCAGGATCAATTTTTCCACCTCTAATCACAAAGTGTTCTGCGTTAGAACCAGGCACAAAGAACCGCCAATCTTCTTCACCCGCCACACCATCCGGAACGACGGTAAGGAGAAAACCGTGCGACAGGAGAAGATCCAGGCCGCCCGCCTCATGAGCCGTCACAGCTTCAACTGCCGAGAAACCGCGCGCAAGCAAGATCCCTTGAAGACAGCGGGCGCTCGCGTGCGCTTTCTCATCCGGGCCGCGAAGATCAGCTTCCGTTGCCATGGCGTGGCCCGCTTCCTCTAGCCGCCACGCACATTGGACATGCAGCGCCCACGCGCCGACAGACTTCGCCACGCCTTTAAAGTTGGTAACTTGCCGCAGCGGACCAAAGCTCAACGTAAGCATATCGGTGGCATGGTTCACGCCACTCAGTTCCAACCCGCATAGCACCGACAGGCGTTTCTCAACTTCTTTTCGAATATCGATCATCGAATCACCTTCTCCCTATGCCGTCGGAGTTGCGCGGGTCAGATGAAAGTTCTGACACTCCACCTCACATCGGTTTAGCAGGCTATGTAGCCGAGAATCCGAAACAGAAACGCACTCCTAACTTTATGAGGCTATCCATGATTCACCCCCGATTCCATTAGACTAGACTGAATTCGGGTCGAGCAACGGCTCCCCACATAGATGGCAACCGACAGCAAACGGATAGACGCAATGGAGATTCCGATGGCCGGATAGTCGGCCTTCAAACCCGGCGATGACGTGTTTCAGAGGTATTTCAGCAGCCTGCCAGCCAAGCACAGCTATTTTCATTAGCACCGATGCCGCACCAGCATTCCACCCACACATTTAAGGCGTATCCGGTCTTTTAACTTCCGTATTGCCCGCATTCAAAGGCCGGCCATCGTCATGCCGCAGCGTCTGCTTCTTGACCGCGCGCCCGCTTTTTCGATCGATCAGCACGGCGCGCTTCTCCCCCGCGGGAAACAGGTTCGCCTCGCCCCACTGGCGCAGCATGACGATCACGGGGAAGAGCCCCTCGCCCTTCTTCGTCAGGACATACTCCTGATACGCACTGCCGTCCGAAGCGGGCACGCTTTCCAGCACGCCCGCTTCCACCAGCATCTTGAGCCGGTCCGAGAGAATGTTGCGAGCCACGCCAAGACTTGCGAGAAAGTCGCTGAAACGACGCACCCCGTCGAACGCATCGCGCACGATCAGAAGGGCCCACCGGTCTCCCACGATATCGGCCGCGCGGCCGACAGGGCAGGGCGAATCCGCGAAACTCTTTTGCCTGGCCAGCCCGGAATAACGATTCCGGCCTGGCCGTCAATCGTCATGCGCGCTCAGCGCACGATCTCGTCGAACGCAGCCAGCAGCCGCTCGACATCGGGCGCGTGGATGTCGCCCATGGTGGAAATGCGGAACAACTCGGCGGAAAGGCCGCCCTGCCCCGCGTAAATCACGAAGCCGCGCGCCTTCAGCGCGTCGTGCAGCTTCGGATAATCCACGCCTTGCGGCAAGCGGAACGCGCGCAGCACCACCGACGATTCGTCCTTAGGCAGCACGCTCGGCATGCCGCGCGCGGCGAGTCCCGCGCGCACCTGCTCCGAAAGCGCCGCATAACGCGCGTGGCGCGCCTGCCAGCCGCCTTCGTCGGCCAGTTCGCGCAGCGCTTCGACCAGCGCGTAATACGCATGCACCGAGGGCGTAAACGGCGTGTTGCGCTGATCCTGCAGCGTAGCGAGGCGCTTGAGGTCGAGGTAGTAAGTCCGGCTCGCCGCGTTCGCCAGCGCCGCGCGGCGCACGATCACGAAGGCTGCGCCAGGCACGCCGTGCAGGCACTTGTTCGCGGTTGCGGCCACGGCGGCAATGCTGGTGTCGCCGAAGTCGATCGTCTCCGCGCCGAAGCTGCTCACGCCATCCACGAGCATCTGCACGCCGCGCGCGCGGCATGCCTCGCCCAGCGCGCGCAGGTCGTTCAGGCGGCCCGTGGTGGTTTCGTGATGGATGATCGCGACGTGCGTGATCGCGCGGTCCGCATCGAGGTGCGCCACGATGCGCGCGAGATCGGGCGCCTGCATCCAGTCGTGCTTCTCGACTTCATAGGCGATGCCGTACTGCTTCGCGATCTGCGTGATGCGCTCGCCATACACGCCGTTTTCGACGATCAGCAGTTTGCCGTCAGCGGGCACGAGCGACGAGATCATGCTCTCGACCGCCGCGGTGCCGGAGCCGGTCATCAGGACAGCTTGCCATTGGGTCGCGTCGAGGCCATAGACGTCCACGAGGCGCGTGCGCGCTTCTTCCTGCACGTCGAAGAACTCGCTTTCGCGATGGCACAGGTCTTCCTGCAGCAGGCTGCGGCGCACGCGTTCGGTCAGCGTGACGGGGCCGGGGTTGAGCAACAGCATCGGCAACTCCTTATTGAGCGCGTGCGCCGATGTGGCGCATCAGGCGTGTCTTCACATCGGGCGGCGTAATCGTGGGGCGCGGCAGGCCGTCCGGCGTGCCGCGGCGGATCGTAATGCGCACGAAGCGCGTGCCGCTCACGCCGTTGGCACCGGCACGGCGCTCGCGCGCAGCGGCCAGTACTTCGTCGAGCGCGGCGAGGTCGTCGCTTTCGGCAGCGTCGGCATAGCCGCACGCCGCGGCGACGTTCGCGAACGACACCTGCTGCGAGACCGTGGCCTGACCGCCCGTCGAGTCGTGCGCGCCGTTGTCGAGCAGCACGTGCGTGAGGTTCGAAGGGCCATACGCGCCGAGCGTCGCAAACGCGCCCATGCGCATCAACGCGGCACCGTCGCCGTCGAGCGCGACCACGTTCAGGTCGGGGCGCGCAAGCGCGAGTCCAAGCGCGAACGGCGTGACGCAGCCCATCGAGCCGACCATGTAGAGCTGATTGGCGCGGTCGTCTAGCGCATACAACTCGCGGCCGCAAAAACCGGTGGAGGCGACCACCACCGTCGAATCGGCCGGCGTGCCCGCGATCACGCGTTCGAGCGCATCGCGGCGCGACGGCCATTCATCGGCAGTCCTGCCGGTCCACTTCGGCTGCGCCACAGCGAGCGCATGCTTCGCGGGCGCGGCACCATCCTTGAGTTCGACCGGCGCGACGCTGCCCTTCTGCATCACGAGCGCATAGGGGCGGCCCGTTTCGTCCATATGGCGAATCGCGCGCTCCAGCGCCGGCGCGATCTGGTCGGTCCCGGTGGGAAACGTCTCCCACGGAATCTCCATGGTCTCCAGCATCTGCGGCGTGACGGGGCCCATCAGCGCGTGCTGCGGCTCGTCGGCAACGCCAGGCTGGCCGCGCCACGTCACGATCAGCAGTTGCGGCAGACGGAAGGTCCACGTGAGCGAGGTGAGCGGGCTCACGGCGTTGCCGAGGCCCGAGTTCTGCATCATCGTGATGCCGCGCTTGCCCGCGAGCGCGACGCCCGCGATCAGCGCCACGGCATCGCCTTCGTTGGCCGCCGAAACGTAGTGCAGCGACTCGTCCTGCAGCACGTAGTTGATGAACGGCGTGAGAAACGAGCACGGTACGCCCGCGTACCACTCGAAGCCGCGCGCGCGCGCCGCCTCGACGAACTGTGCCGCCTCGATCATGCGTTGCCCTCCGCGCCCTCGCCGGCCGGCGTATAGACGCCCTGGGCGAAGTCGCCCGCGCTGCGGAAATCTTCGAGGTCGTTCACGCCGCGCCAGTGGCCATGCACGTACTGCACTTCGATCTTCTCGCCGTCTTCGATCAATGCGTTCAGGAGCGCCGGCATGTCGAGCGTGTCGAAGTCGGCGCGCGTCTGCAGTTGCGCGAGCTTCTTCGCGAGCTTCTCGCGGCCCGCGCCGCGCACGTTCATGAGGCCGATCCAGCGGCCGTGCGGCGCTTCGCCCGGAGTGCCCCCAGTGCCCACGTCGCTCGAAACGCGCGAGAGCAGCACCTTGTTGCCGAAGAGGCCGCGGTCGTCGGCCGAATTGCACCAGGCGAAGTCGCGCACGCTGCGGTTTTCCGTCGCCGGCGACGAATCGATCACCACGCTGAAGTCCGCCTCGCTCTCCACCAGGTCGCGCAGGATGTAGCTGCGGAACACGAGGTCGCCGTACGCAATGACGGTGTCGTTCTTGAGCGCGTCCGCGGCGCAGGCGAGCGACGCCAGTTCGTTCGTTTGCGCGTAGCGTTCGTTGCGCACGAGCTTGATGCCGGCGGTGTCGATGGCGTCGGCGCGATAGCCGCCCACCACGGTGATGTCGTTCACCTGCTCCTTCTTGAACGCATCGACCAGCCAGCGCAGGAGCGGCTTGCCCGCCACGGGCAGCATGACCTTGGGCTTGTCTTCGGTCACGGCGTCGAGGCCCGAGCCCCGGCTCGCGGCCAGCACGATGGCCGAACCCGCGCCGCGCGAGGTGGACAGGTAACGGTCTTCGGCCTCCGCGTATTCGTCGGCGTCCTGCAAGCGGAAAATTTCGTTGACCGAAGCAATGCGGTCTTCCACGTCCACCAGCGTCTCGGTGTCGTGAATGGTCTTCGCCACCGCCTGCATGGCCGAGGCCGAGGCGCGCACGAGATGGTTCGCCCAGATCACGACGCTGATGCCCGCCTTGCGGAACACGTCGGTCGGCGTGCTGTAGTACTTGGTCGGCACAATCACGAGCGGGCCGCGGCCAGCCCATTCGCGCGCGAACGTGAGGATCTCGTCGGATTTCGAGAGCTTGCTGTGGATGAGAATCGCATCGGCGCCCGCAAGGCGGTAGGCCTCGGCGCGCTTGAGCGCCTCGTCCATGCCCCAGCCCGCGATCAGCGCTTCCACGCGCGCGACGATCGAGAAGTTCTCGTCGGTCTGCGAGTCCTTGCCGGCCTTGATCTTGCCGCAGAATTCGTCCATGTCGGCAAGCGGCTGCGCTTCGCCCTTGATGAAGCTGTTGGTCTTCGGGAACTGCTTGTCTTCGATGCACACGCCCGCAATGCCGCGCTGTTCGAGCTTGCGCACGAGCCGGCGCACGTTGTTGAAGTTGCCGTAGCCGGTATCGCCGTCGAGCAGGATGGGCAGGTCGCTCGCGTCGGCCATGAATTCGAGGTTGTCGACCACCTGGGTCCAGCTCGCCTCGTTGTTGTCGCGCACGCCGAACTGCGCGGAAATCGAAAGACCCGAGCCCCAGATGGCCTTGAAGCCGGCCTCGCGCGCAATGCGTGCGGAAAGGCCGTTGTGGGCTTCCATCAGGAATTCGAGTTCGTTGGAAACAAGCATCTGGCGCAGACGGGCGCTGCGGGATACCGGAACCATGGCGGGTTCGCGTGCGTTCATCGTGTCACTCCTACCGGACGGCGCAGTTGCGGCAGCACCTGCTGCGCGGCGCGCGTCACATCGTTGGGAAAATCGATTTCGATCCAGGGGGCGCCGGTCACATCGGCGGTCTCGAACGCGTCGCCGCGTTCGAGCAGCAGGTCGCGCAACGCCTCTTCGTGAGGCAGGTTGGCGCGGCCGCTTTCGACATAGCCCGCGACGATCTGCGCAAAACGCCGCGCCGTGGCTTCGTTCAGGCGAAAGAAGCCCACCGACTCGCCGATCGTGTCGTACTGCAGACCCACCGCGAGCTGCTTGCGCAGTTCGATGGGCACGCCATCGCGCAGGCACAGCTTCACCGGCTCGTCGCCGGTTTCGAAGTCGCGGTCGATCAGGAGGCGGTTGGCGGGCGCGCTGCCGGCCACGAGCGGCGCGAGCACGCGTTCGTCGTAGAGCACGTCGGCGTCCATGAGCAGCACGTCGCCGCCGCGCGTGAGCGCCTCGGCCACGCAGTGCACCGTGAGCACGCTGCCCAGATCGAAGCGCGTGTTAAGCACGGTTTCGACAGGGTGCGGCCAGCCCATGCGCGCGAGTTCCGCCTCCACGCTGTGCGGCTGAAAGCCGAGCGCAAGGACGACCTCCGTCACGCCCGCCGCTTCGAGCAGGCGCAAATGCCGCTCTAGCAGCGACGTGCCGTCGAACTGCAGCAGGCATTTCGGAAACTGTTCGCCCTCGGTTTGCTGAAGCCGCAGGCCGAGCCCTGCGGCAAGAATGATCGCTCGCATGCGTTTTCCAAGGGTGTCGTTCTGGAGCGGTCGGCGCCGCCCTCTCTGGTCGCGGCCCACACGGCGCCGGCGCGGCAGGGCCGCGGCGGCCTCTGCGGGTCCTGTGTCGGATGTGGGCCGAAGCCGCGACTATAGCGGAAACGATTCCCCATTGCCTTGCAGCACCGCCAATCGTGGCAAAACATGGTGTTGCAGTGAAATTTGTGGCTTTGATGCGGGTCTTTTGGCGTTTTTCCCACATATCGATCGGGCCGCTGCCAAAGGCTTGATTCGTCGGATGAAACTGCGCTCGCACCGGGTTCGCCCTGGGTCACGTGGCCATGGCGGCAAGCCGTTAACGCAAGAAGGGCAGGAGGGGCATGCAGGTGCAGCCCGTCTCGCCCGCCCCTCGCAGCCACGAGAAAGAACCACCCCGACCGACCATGACACTGACCAAAAAACTCCGCTCGATGATCACGATCCTCTGGATCGGTCTCCTGCTCATCGTCGCCTTCGGCGCATGGCAAAGCCGCAGCGCGATGATCGGCGAACGCGAGGCGCAGTTGAAAACGCTCGTGGAAGAAGCCACGAGCGTCGCCAACTACTACTACACGCTCGCGCAGCAGAACAAGCTGTCCGACGCCGATGCGCAAAAGCAGGCGCTCGCCGTGATCGGCTCGATCCGCTACGGCACCGACGGCTACCTGAGCATCAACAACTCGCAGGCCGTGATGCTCATGCACCCGATCAAGCCGGAACTGGTGGGCAAGTCGCTTGCCGGCTTCACGGACCCGGCCGGCCACCATCTGTTCACCGACCTCGCCGAGGCGGCCAACCGGCCCGGAGGCGCCTTCGTCGATTACCTCTGGGCCAAGCCCGGCCACGACCAGCCCGTGCCCAAGAAGAGCTACGCCAAACGCTTCGCGCCGTGGGACTGGTGCATCGTGACCGGCATGTACATGGACGACGTGCGCGCCGCCTTCTACGAAAGCCTCGGCATCTGGCTCGCCGTGACCTTCGTACTGGGTGCGATCGCAACCATCGTGATGATCTTCGTGGTGCGCAGCGTGCGCGCCTCGATCGGCGGCGAACTCGAAGTGGCCGTGGACGCGGCCAACCGCATCGCCCAGGGCGATCTCACCGCGCGCGTGCAGGCGCTCGGCCACAACGAACGCAGCCTCATGCACGCGCTTTCGACGATGCAGGGCTCGCTCGTGCAGACGGTGTCGCGCGTGCTGGGCGGCGCGGAGAACATCAACGTGGGCGCCAACGAGATCGCCTCGGGCAACACGGATCTCTCGCAGCGCACGGAGCAGCAGGCCGCGGCGCTCGTGGAAACCGCCTCGAGCATGGACCAGATGACGACCAACGTGCGCCAGAACGCGGACAGCGCCCAGCACGCGGCGCAGCTCGCGAGCCAGGCCGCCGACGTGGCGACGCGCGGCAGCGAAGTCGTGGAAAACGTGGTGCGCACGATGGGCGACATCACCACGAGCTCGCGCCAGATCGGCGACATCATCGGCGTGATCGACGGCATTGCGTTCCAGACCAACATTCTCGCGTTGAACGCGGCCGTGGAAGCCGCGCGCGCGGGCGAGCAGGGCCGCGGCTTTGCGGTGGTTGCCGCCGAGGTGCGCAGCCTCGCCCAGCGTTCGGCCACGGCGGCCAAGGAGATCAAGGCGCTGATCGGAAAGTCGACCGGCACGGTGGCGGAAGGCGCGCAACTCGTGACCGACGCGGGCACGACGATGGGCGAGATCGTCCAGTCGGTGCGGCGCGTGCACGAGATTCTCGAAGAGATCAGCCATGCCTCGCGCGAGCAGAGCGCGGGCATCGAGCAGGTGAATCGCGCCGTGGGCGAGATGGATCAGGTGACGCAGCAAAATGCCGCGCTTGTCGAAGAGGCCGCCGCCGCCGCTCACTCGCTCAAGGACCAGGTGACGATGCTGCGCGAGGCAATTGCGAGCTTCAGGCTGCCCGCATTCGCGTAACGAAACCGATGTCCCCTGGGCCGGCTACGCCGTCCGGCCCAGGCTGCGATTTACCCCTCCGGCTTCCCCCGCCTCGTTAGTTCTCCCACGTTGTTCCTTGCTGTTTCCCTGCTCGGCGAGCCCCGCTGTGCCGGGCAACCGCACGCGCCAAACATTTCATTTAAATTACACTACATTTACAATCAACCCCATGACACCCCCGCACGCCCCCCGATGACCCGCCGGAACACGCCGCCGCGCGACCCGCACGCCACGGCCACCCGCCACCCGATGCTCTCCCCGCGCCTGCCCGCGTGGCGCTCGAAGTTCGTGGTCTTCGTGGCCTTCGCCGCCTTCGCGGCGCTCGCCGGCCGTGCGCTGTGGGTCCAGGTGGTCAACCACGACTTCTATGTTGCGCAGGGGCAAAAGCGCTATCAGCGCACGCTCGCACTCGACGCGATGCGCGGCCGCATCGTGGACCGCAACGGCGCGCTGCTCGCCGTGAGCCTCGAAACCTTCGAGATCTGGGCAAGCCCGAAACTCGTGGACGAAGCGGCCCACGAACCGCTCGCGAAACTCCTCGGCATGCCGGCGGCCGAGCTGCGCCGCCGCCTTGCGGGCGACCGCTCGTTCGTGCTGCTCAAGCGCCAGGTGGACGCGGAAACCGCCGCGCACATCGACGAGATGGCCACCGGCGGCATCACGCTGATCGCGGACTCGCGGCGCTTCTATCCCGAAGGCGAATCGGCCGCGCACGTGGTGGGCTTCACCGATATCGAGGACGCCGGGCAGGAAGGGGTCGAGCTCGCGGCAAACGACCGCCTGCGCGGCACGCCCGGCCAGCGCGAAGTGATCCGCGACCGGCTGGGACGCGTGATCTCGGAAACGCGCGAGCGCGTGTTGCCGAAGAACGGCGAGACCGTTCAGCTCACCATCGACCGCCGCGTGCAGCAGCTTGCCTACACGCAGCTCAAGGCCGCCGTCACGAAGCACAACGCGGAAGCGGGCAGCGTGGTGGTGCTCGACGCACGCAACGGCGACATACTCGCGCTCGCGAACTGGCCGTCCTACGACCCGAACGACCGCTCGCGGCTCACGGGCCGCCAGTTGCGCAACCGGGCCGTGGTCGATACGTTCGAGCCCGGCTCGACCATCAAGCCGGTGGTGGTGGCGCTCGCGATGGATCAGCGCAAGGTGGGCCCGGGCACCATCGTCGATACCTCGCCGGGCACGTATCGCATCGGCCCCGCGACGATACACGACACCTCGAACCACGGCCGCATGACCGTGGCGGAGGCGATCCAGAAGTCGAGCAATATCGCGCTTGCCAAGATCGCGCTGAACCTGCCCGCGCAGACCATCTGGGACACCTACCAGTCCTATGGGCTCGGGCAGCGGCCCGAGGTCACGTTCCCCGGCGCCGCGGCGGGCCGCGTAAGGCCGTGGGCGCGCTGGCGCCCCATCGAGCAGGCGACGATGGCCTACGGCTACGGACTTTCTACGTCGCTGCTGCAGATCGCCCAGGTCTACACGGCCTATGCGGGCGACGGCACGATGTACCCCGCGCGGCTGTTGCGTACGCCGGAAACGCCCGTTGCCGCCGACTCCGCGGATTCCGCCGATGCGCCCGCCGCCCTGGCCCGCCGGGTCACGACGCCGGCCACGGCCGCGGCAATGCGCGGCATGCTGGAAATGGCGACGAGCGAAGGCGGCACGGGCCGCTCGGCGAAGGTCGAAGGCTATCGCACAGGCGGCAAGACCGGCACGGCACGCAAGCAGATCGGCGCGGGCTACGCGAAGAACCGCTATCGGGCGCTGTTCGTCGGCATGGCGCCCATGAGCGCGCCGCGCGTGATCGTCGCCGTGATGATCGACGATCCGGCGGGCCGCACTTACTACGGCGGCACGGTCGCGGGGCCGGTGTTCTCCGGTGTGACGGCCGGCACGCTGCAACTGCTCGGCGTGCCGCCGGACGCGTGAGCGCGAGGCGCGGGCGTTTTCACGGTAAGCTTGGCGCTTTGCACTCCACCGCGCAAAGAGGCGCACGCCGATCGCCATGAACTTCCTGCCTCAACTTGCCGCCATTGCCGGCGTCATGCTGCTCGCCTGCGCGAGCCCGGGCCCCGACATGCTGGCCGTCACCTCGCACGCGTTTGGCCGCCGCCGCGCAGGGCTGTTCGCCGCCGCCGGCATTGCCACTTCGCACGTGCTCTGGGCCACGCTCGCCGTGTTCGGCCTCGGGCTGATACTCGCGCAACTCGCGTGGCTCTATGAGGGCATCCGTATCGCGGGCGCGATCTATCTCGTGTATCTCGGCGCGAAGACGCTGATGAGCCTGCGCCAGTCGTCGGGCGCGGCAGCGGCGCCCGCAGCGGCCGCGAAAACGGCAAGCAGCGCGCATTCGTACCGGCGCGGCCTGCTGGTCGGCCTCACGAACCCGAAGGCCGCCGCGTTCTTCGGCAGCCTGTTCGTGACGCTGCTGCCGGCCCATGCGCCGATGTGGGTGCACGGCGCGACGGTAGCGACCGTGGGCGCCGTGTCGATCACGTGGTTCACAGCGATGGCGCTGCTGTTCTCGACGGGCAGCGTGCAGCGCGGCTACCAGAAGCTGCGCCGCCCCGTGGACGCCGTGATGGGCAGCGTGCTCGTCGCACTGGGCGCGCGGCTCGCGCTCGATCACTAGGCGCCAGGCGGCGCGCCCGCGCCGCCAATACCGCTCCCGCTTCATTCAGTTCAGTGATGCGGGTACGCCTGCGGCGCCTCGCCCACCGGTACAGACGGTCCATGCGACACCCCATGCGATAGAGGCGGCACCTTCGCCGCAGCAGGCGCGCCCGACTCCCCGTTCAACTCCGGCGGATTGCCGTAACCCGAGTCCGCCACCTGGCGCTCCTGCGCAAGACGCGCTTCGTTCGCACGCTTTGCGGCCAGACGCTGCATCGCCGCCTGCGTTTCTTCCGGGTAGGTGGAATCGTTCACGTGCGCCGGGTTATATCCCACCGACTCCAGATCGACGATCTCCTGCACCACCTGCGCTCGCGTCAGCGGGCCGTTGCCGGCGGTCTGGGCAAACGACATTGCGGGAACGACGGCCATCATCGAAACCAGTGCTGCGCACAGCATGGGGCGCTTCATTTTGCTCTCCTGACGAATTGACGAGACTCGTGCCGCGGACCGGAGGCCGCAAACGGCGCACGCGTCGATGCACAAAGTCTACGCAGGAAGGCATGCCCCAAAAACCGCCCGCCCGGGAGGAGACCCTTCCAATCCGTGCAACACCGGGATGAGAAACCGGGTAACGGTCCAGGTCATGGATCAGGTAACGGACCAGGTCAGGACGCGTCCCGCCTCAGAGCTGATCGCGCCCGTAGGCCCGCAAGCCGCCCAGATCGAGCACGTCCACGCGGTTGTAAGAGAGCGTGACGAGCCCCGCCTTCTCGAGCGCCTGCAACGCCTGATTGACCCGCTGCCGCGAGGCGCCCGCCAGCATGCCGATCTCCTCCTGCGAGATCTCCAGCGCGCTGCCGGTCTCCGGGTAGAGGTCGGGGTTGAACATTTGCGCGAGCGATTGCGCCACGCGCGCGTCGATGTCGAGCAGGCGGCTGTTCTGGATCAGGCCGATGAATTCGCCCATGCGGTTGTTCAACTGATGGATCACGAAACGGTTGAACGGCAGGCTGCAGTCCATCAGCCGGTGAAACGTATCGGCGGTCACCGCCATCACGAGCGAGGGCTGCAGTGCGATCACGTCGTACTTGCGCGGCTCGCGCTTGATCACGCTGCCCTCGCCGAACCATCCGCCGTGCGGCACGCCGGAGAACGTGCAGCCGCGCCCCGAGGCGTTGAAGATCGCGAGCTTCACGAGACCCGAGCTCACGCCCAGCCAGTACGCCGAGGGCGCCTCGCGCGCGGCCACGGTCGCGCCCGGCGCATACGCCTGCGCGTGCGAATCGGCCAGCACCCGCGCGCGATGCTCCGGCGCGAGCGCGCGGAACCAGGCGCAGCGCTCGAAGAGAGCCGCGAGGCGCACAGGGTCCGCGGCGTCGATGCGAGACACGGGACGGCCGGCCTCGCCGGATGCTTCGCCGCCCGACGGTAGGGTGGAATGCATGATCGCGCACACTCTCAGAGGGAGGGAGACGGCGGGCCGCTCTGTCGCGCCGGCGACAGACTAATGCGCGCGGTCCTGCCACGATAGCGCGCATCATACCGATAAAGATACCGACGACGACAGCGGCCCGCTGCGGCAAACTGGCCAGCGCCCGCCGCCCGGCTGGCGCTGCCGTTGTCGTCGTAGACCGGACTCAAGGAGACCACGCCATGGCGCACCCCTACGAAACAGGCCTCGAACAACGCGACGCCAACTACGTGCCGCTCACCCCGATCGACTTCATCGTGCGCGCGGCCGAGGTGTACGGCGAACGCCTCGCGGTCGTGCATGGCGACGTGCGCCGCAACTGGCGCGAGACCTACGCCCGCACGCGCCGGCTCGCCAGCGCCCTCGCCCGGGCCGGGATTGGCCGCGGCGACACGGTGGCGGCGCTCCTGCCCAACATTCCGGCGATGGTCGAAGCCCACTTCGGCGTGCCGATGGCGGGCGCCGTGCTCAACACGCTGAACACGCGTCTGGACGCCGCAACCATGCTGTTCATGCTGCGCCACGGCGAGGCCAAAGCGCTCATCGTCGATACCGAATACGCGGCGCTCGCGCAGCGCGCGGCGGCGGAGCTTCCCGACCTCAAGATCATCAGCGTGGCC
Organism: Paraburkholderia ferrariae NBRC 106233; assembly: GCF_000685035.1. Classification (GTDB taxonomy): domain Bacteria; phylum Pseudomonadota; class Gammaproteobacteria; order Burkholderiales; family Burkholderiaceae; genus Paraburkholderia; species Paraburkholderia ferrariae. The sequence goes on along the minus strand of NZ_BAYB01000029.1, from coordinate 43,386 downwards.
GACATCGCCCCGGCCGACCCCGGGCACTTCCCGCGCGCCATCGACTACGAAGCGTTTCTCGAGGGCGGCGATCCCGAATTCGAGTGGCTCCCGCCCGCCAGCGAATGGGACGCCATCGCGCTCAACTACACCTCGGGCACGACGGGCGACCCCAAGGGCGTGGTCTATCACCATCGCGGCGCGTGTGTGGCGGCGGTCAGCAACATTCTCGAATGGGACATGCCGAAGCACGCGGTGTATCTCTGGACGCTGCCGCTCTTTCACTGCAACGGCTGGTGCTTCGCATGGACCGTCGCGGCGCGCGCGGGCGTGAACGTCTGCCTGCGCAAATTCGACGCGAAGCTCGTGTTCGACCTCATCCGCCGCGAGGGCGTCACCCACTATTGCGGCGCGCCCATCGTCCAGGCCGCGCTCGCCGACGCGCCCGCCGAATACCGCGAAGGCATCGCCCACACGGTGCGCACGATGGTTGCGGGCGCACCGCCCGCGCCGGCCGTGATCGCCAAGATGAAGGCCATAGGCGTCGAGCTCACGCACGTTTATGGGCTCACCGAGGTCTACGGCCCTGCCGCCGTGTGCGCCGTGCAGGAACACTGGCGCTCGCTCGACGCCGGCGAGCAGGCGCGCCTCGCCGCGCGCCAGGGCGTGCGCTATCACCTGCAAAGCGGCCTTTCCGTGCGCAATGCGCAGACCATGGAGCCGGTGCCCAACGACGGCGAGACGCTCGGCGAAATCATGTTCCGCGGCAACATCTGCATGAAGGGCTACCTGAAGAACGAGCGCGCGACCGAAGACGCGTTCCGCGGCGGCTGGTTCCATACCGGCGACCTGGGCGTGATGACGCCCGATGGCTACGTGCGCATCACCGACCGCAGCAAGGACGTCATCATTTCGGGCGGCGAGAACATTTCGAGCATCGAGGTGGAAGACACGCTGTACCGGCACCCGGCCGTCGCGCTTGCTGCGGTGGTGGCGATGCCCGATGCGAAATGGGGCGAAGTGCCGTGCGCGTTCGTCGAACTGCGCCCGGGCGCGAGCGCGACCGCCGAAGAGATCATCGCCCACTGCCGGCAGTTCCTCGCGCACTACAAGGTGCCGCGCGCCGTGCAGTTCGGCGAACTGCCGCGCACGGCCACGGGCAAGATCCAGAAATACGAGTTACGCACGAAGGTGGGCTCGCAAAGCGCGATCGATCTGAGCGCTCCCCCGGCCGCGAAGCGTCCGTCGTGAAACCGGGGGCGCCTTCACGCGCCCCCGCAGTCCACGAATCGCGCCCGCGAATGTAACGTGAGTTGACAACCCGACCCCATCAAGGGTGAATGGAGACTGTCAAGTTCGCGGCTTTATCCTTTCCGCATCAAGGGCCGATTGTCAGGTTGGCCCTTTCTTGCGCCGCTTCGGGTTGAAATTTACGCTTACAAGTGGTCACGCACGACCCGCCTTCCGGCCTATAAGCTCGGTTCGTGGGTGACGGCAAGGCATTTCACGCCGCGCTGCCACAACGCAACCTGGAGGGAGGAACGAAATGAACACGAAGAGCTGGAAGACCCCTGCTCGCGCCATGGCCGCGGCGCTGATCGCCGGCGGCGCGCTGATGGGCGCGACGAGCGCCTTCGCGCAGTCCGCACCGTTCGCATTGCGTGCCGATTCGCAGCCGCAGTACGGCGCGCCGCAGATGATCCCGGTGGACGTGCGAGTCACCATCGGCTGGCATGGCGACCGCTACTGGGACGGCCATCGCTACTGGGCCCACGACGAGTGGATGCACCATCATCCGCACGATCCGGGCCCCCCGGGCTGGCACGACGACCATCGTCCGCCCCCGCCGCACTATTGATCGGTTCGGCACGCCGCCGTCACGCATGACGGCGGCTCGCAACGAGGCCGGTTTTCCGCAAGGGAAACCGGCCTCGCGCGTTTACTTTGCCTCTGTGGATGGGCGATATTTGCGGCCCGAGCACGGCCGGAAAGGCCATCGCAAGTAATTGCAAGTAATGTGTGAGCCATTGCCTCCCGGCGGGCAGGCAGGTAACTTATCCCTGCGTTTCGTTCCCCGGAGCGCACGGTGTATTCTCATTCGCCCCGGCCGGCAACGCCCGGGGCTTTTTTCGCTGGCGGTCAGCAACATTTATTTTCGCGTTGCCGTTTGATTTTGGCGGGCGTAAGGTTGCGTGGCCTCTTGAGAACAGGCGAGCCTTATGAACCCCCGGTCATTGGACAATGTCCTGACCGGGGATTTTTTTGTCCGGCGTGCAACCGGGGAAACGGCCGCGAAACTGTCGGGAAGGGTCGCTGCAGCCCGTCGAACCCGGGGCAGCGAACAGAAAGAGAGGAAATGACGGATCACCGAATGAGGAGTTCGGCTTCGCTCCAGCCAGAGCTAGACCCGTCATGTGCGGCATTATCGGGCCTCGCAGGCGGCGCGTCATTACCGAAACCCGCAAGTATTCATTACAGAAACTGTCAGAATTTGGGGCCGGACGCGTCGGCCGTGCCTGGCCGGATCGGTTAACATGGCGCTTTAGCCTGTGCCGCACCGCCTGTCTTGCCCACCTTCACGCTTGCCACCCCCGTCAGCGCGGAACTCGAAATCCGCAAGAGCCGATTCATCGCGCATGCCATTCCGGTTGCCGGCCGCGAGGCCGCCATGGCCGAACTGCGCCTGCTGCGCGAGGCGCATCCCGCGGCCACCCATGTGTGCTGGGCGCTGCTCGCGGGCGGCCAGTCGGGCATGTCCGACGACGGCGAACCTTCGGGCACGGCAGGACGCCCCATACTCGAAGTGCTGCGCCATCACGATCTGGACGGCGTGCTGGCCGCTGTCGTGCGTTATTACGGCGGCGTGAAGCTGGGCGCGGGCGGGCTCGTGCGCGCCTATACCGACGCCATCGCCCGCGCCCTGCAAAGCGCGGCCCGAGTCGAGCGCATTGCCCTCGCGCGCCTGACTGTCGAGGTGGGATATCCGGACGAAACGCGCGTGCGCCACTGGATCGAACAGACGCAGGCAACGCTGGTGGAGAGCGCCTACGCCATGACCGTGCGCCTGACGATCGAGTTGCCCGCCACCGCGGCCGACGCGGCCCGCGACACCCTTCGCGATATCACCCAGGGCCGCGCCGGTTTCCCGAGGCACGACTGACCCCGCAAGCAGAAGGCAACGCGAGGCGAGACAAGACAAGGCGCGCCGATCGATGCGCGCGCACGCAATGCCCGCGTTCAGACAGGGCAAAAAAAAGCCGCCGATACAATCGGCGGCCCAACAGGGGACGTGAAGAACAACCGCGAATCGAACTATCAAATCGACCCGACGACTCCATCATGGCGGCGCAAAATTAAGGCAAACTTAAATGGCGCCCGAACTTCGCGAAAACTTCCGCCCCGGCGCGGAGCACACCCAGAAAGCACGCCGCCGCACGGCCGATATAATCGATTGATCGAAGGCAAGCTGGCTGCATCGCACCCGCTGTGGGGTTTCGCCCAATGCCTCGGTTCCCTTGGCTCATCTGGAAAGGCCGCCCATGATATTCGACCGACTCAGGGAAGGCGCCGGCCCCGAACGGCGCCATCGCGTGTGGAGCAAGCTGCGCATCCTCGTCGCGGCCATCGGCACGCTCGGGTCCGCCACCGGCATCGCCATCGCCGTCTTCGGGCTCGTTCAGTTCGACAACAGAATGGTGATTACCGGCGTGGCGGTGATCATTGTCTCGACAACGGTCTACGTGTCGATTCTCGTGCGCGACCGCAACCGCGTCGATTAGGACACTGCGGGGCATTGCGGGACACTGCGCCATGTGCCCGCTTTGCCGCCACGCCGGAATTAATCAGAAGAAATGGGCAGATAAAACGTGCAATTGAAATGCATGCATAAAAGGGTCCATGAAAAACCAGGCCAATCCATCCGGCCCGCCAGCCCGCATCGGTAAAAACGAAATACGCAATGCTCAGGCACATTGTTGAGCATTTCGCAGCCGTTTCCTTTTTTCCGATAGTCCACGATATCGTTCAAGTCAAGCAGACTATTTTTTTCCGCGCTATACACATTCCCTACAAAAACAATTATTAATATCCGATGCGAAACGTAATCGCGTTTCGTAAAACCCGTGCTCTGCCAAAGAGCACGCACTTCGCCGTCCGCCACAGGCCAGGCGTCACGACCGCCAGCGCAAGGCCGTGGCAAGCGACAAGACCCGCATGCTGGAACCAGGGTTGACAGCTGTGCATGCGACCCGGGCAGGCGCCACCGCATCCGATGAGGCGCCCGGCCCGGATCGACAGGAGCGGCATCTATCCGCCATGCCGCGCTTCCGGAATCTTTCGTCGACGAGTGATCAAATGCTTACCCGAACCGAGGACTTGCCAAGCGTCACGAGAAGAATGGCCGCTGGCCAAATGCTGATCGAAGGCGCGACGGTGAATAGTGTCGCCGACTCCCTGCACCTCTCCGCCCAGACGGTGCGCCGCTACAAATCGATTGTCGAAGACGGCGGCCTCGCCGCGCTCAAGCAGATGAGCGTAGGCGGCCGGCCCTCCGTGCTCGACCAGGCCGCGCTCATCTGGATCGCGAGCGCCCTGCACGGCTCCGCGCGCGATCACGGCTTCCCGAGCGACGCGTGGACCAACAGCCGCGTGCGCGAGCTGATCGGCCGCCAGTTCGGCGTGCACTACTCGCGCGTCTATACCTGGCAAATCGTTTCGAACCTCGGTCTCGGCCATCGCCTGTCGAAATCGGCACGCTGAGCGCAACGCGCCGGGGTGCCACGACACGCCGGGCCGGGCGCGGGTTGAACCTCCCCCATCCTCTCAACCCGCCCCGGCAAGACCCTCTTCCCCGCGCCGACGCCGCCTGAGCCCCCTCAGGCGGCGGCCGGCGGCCCCGCCTCGGCCGGCTCGACGCCGTCCCCGCTCCACTGCTGCGCCTTCACCTGGTTGCGGCCGCCTTCCTTGGCGTCGTAGAGCAGGTGGTCCGCGGCGGCGAGCAGCTTTGCCGCGCTGCCGCCCTGCGGCGGGTTGCAGCTCGTGCAGCCCACGCTCACCGTGACGCGGCCAAAGCTCGAGCCGTCGTGCGCGAGGTTGGCCGCTTCGATACGCTTGCGGATCTTCTCCGCGACCTTCACGGCGCTCGCCAGCTCCATGCCGGGCAGCACCACGGTGAACTCCTCGCCGCCGTAGCGCGCGGCCATGTCCGCCGCGCGCCGCGTGCCCGCGGCAATGCGCTCGGCCACGAGCGTCAGCACTTCGTCGCCGGCCGCGTGCCCATAGGTGTCGTTAAAGCGCTTGAAGTGGTCGATGTCGAAGAACAGCACCGCAAGCGGCTCGTGCTCGCGCGCCGCGCGCCGCCATTCGGACGCGAGGCGCCGGTCCAGCGCGCGGCGGTTGGCGAGGCCCGTGAGCGGATCGGTCACGGCCAGCCGCATCAGTTCCCCTTCCGCAACCACCTTGTCGCGCAGCGCGAACGCCAGCACCCACGAGACGATCACCCACGCGCCGCCGAAGAGCGCCGTCATTGCGATGGCGAACCACGCGCGCCGCCGCCAGGGCGCCAGCACGTCGTCCACGGCGGGCGCGATGGCCACGATCAGCGGAGTCGCGCCCACGTGTTCCCACGTGTAGATGTGCTCCCTGCCGTCGATGGGCGAGCGCCCGGTGTACGTGCCCGCAGCCTGCTTCGCCATTCGCCCGAAGCTGGACGAATCGGCGTAGTTCGCGCCCGCTCCGCGCGGGTCCGCCGGCTTGCTCGCGATCATCGTGCCGTCCTGCATCAGGATGAACACGCCGCCGTGGCGGCCCACGTCGATGCGCGCCAGCAGGTGATCGAAATATTCGATCCGCACGCCGAGCAGCGCGACGCCTGCAAACGTCCCTTCACGCCCGCCGATGCGCCGCGAGAGCCCGACGGTCAGGACGCCGCCGCGCAGGCGCGAACGATAGGGCTTCGAAATGAAAAGGCCGGTGTCGGGACTGCGCGCCTGGGCGAGAAAGTAGTCGCGGTCCGACGCCGCGATGCCGATCGCCGCTTCGCCGCTCTGCGAGGCCACCACGTGGCCATCGGAGCCGATCACATAAGCGCCGCCCAGCGACGAAGCCGCCGTCGCCCGGTTGAACAGCACCTGCTGGCGCAGCGCTTCGGGCAACGTCCAGGTGAGCGGCTGCTGGGCGCCCGTCACCACGGCCTGCAACGCGAGGTCGTAAAGCTCGACGTTGCGCGCGATATCGCTGCTGACGATCCGCACGATATTGCGCGAGTTCTCCGCCGCGTGGCGCAGCTCTTCCGCGCGCCCGCTGTAGATCGCGGCAAACGTCACGCCGGCCATCACCGTGGCGACGAGGGTGCCTGCGAGACCGCCGAAAAACGGATAGTTGCCGATGAACCGCGTAGCCCGCTTGCCGCGCGCGAAGAGCCACCGGCGCGCGCGATGCCTGAGCGAGAGAACCCGTCGTGCCACTGGCGCCATCCTCCCTTTCGCAATGCCGCAAATGTCTGATTATTGCCGCACATCCGGCCCGCAGCGCGAGCGCCCCCATTCTCGCTATTTTCGTCAATTGGGGGCCGAAGCTTGCACAAGACCTGTCATCAATCCGACACGCCCGCAAGCCAGGATCGGGACGTTGCATTTGCGCTTTTTTTATACGCACAGGAGCGTGCTGACCATGCCGGATATTTCCCTCACTCCGCCGCCGGGCGGCGCCGCCGAAACACGCGGCCGCAGCGCGAGCCTGCTCGCCTTCGTTGCCGTTATCGCCATCGGCGCGGTCTACGTGGGCATGCACCTCTCCGACGACCTCTCGCCCATCCACCAGAGTTCCGTGCTGCCTTGGGTGCTGCTCGGCATCGCCCTCGTGATCGCGCTGGGCTTCGAGTTCGTCAACGGCTTCCACGATACCGCGAATGCCGTGGCCACCGTCATCTACACGCACTCGCTCTCGCCCAACCTCGCCGTGATCTGGTCGGGCGGATGGAATTTCCTCGGCGTGCTGACCTCCACGGGCGCGGTCGCGTTCGGCATCCTGCAACTGCTGCCCGTCGAGCTGATTCTGCAGGTGGGCAGCAGCGCGGGCTTCGCGATGGTGTTCGCGCTCCTCATCGCCGCGATCATCTGGAACCTCGGCACGTGGTACTTCGGCCTGCCCTCGTCCAGCTCGCACACGCTCGTGGGCTCGATCATCGGCGTGGGCCTCATGAACCAGCTCATGCACGGCGCCTCCGGCACGAGCGGCGTGGACTGGAGCCAGGCGCTCGGCGTGGGCAAGTCGCTGCTGTTCTCGCCGCTCGTGGGCTTCCTGCTCTCGGGCCTCTTGCTGATCGTGCTGAAGGCGCTCGTGCGCGTGCCCGAACTCTATGCGGAACCCAAGGGCGACGAGCCGCCGCCGTTCTGGATCCGCTCGCTGCTCATCCTCACCTGCACGGGCGTTTCGTTCGCGCACGGCTCGAACGACGGCCAGAAGGGCATGGGCCTCATCATGCTGATCCTGATCGGCACGGTGCCCACGGCCTACGCCCTCAACAAGGCGGTCACGCCCGCCGAAACGCAGACCTACCTCGCCGTGGCGCAACAGGCCGCGCACGCGCTCGACCAGTACGCGAACGGCGTGGCCGCCCCCGCCCAGCCGCGCGCCGAAGTCGAGCGCTACGTGAGTTCGCGCACGCTCACGCCGCAAACCGTGCCTGCGCTCGCCGCGCTCGCGAACCAGGTGGGCGAGCAGGTGGGCGGCTTCGGCTCGATGTCGAACGTGCCGCAGTCGATCGTGGACAACGTGCGCAACACCATGTACCTCACCTCGGAGGCGATCCGGCTGATGCAGAAGAGCAAGCAGCCCGCCTTCACGCCCGCCGACACCAGCGCCATCGAAAACTTCCGCACCCAGACCGATCACGCCACCAAGTTCATCCCGACCTGGGTGAAGGTGGCCGTGGCCATCGCGCTCGGCCTCGGCACGATGGTGGGCTGGAAGCGCATCGTCGTGACGGTGGGCGAGCGCATCGGCAAGCAGCACCTCACCTACGGCCAGGGCGCCGCGGCCGAAGTGGTGGCGATGGCGACGATCGGCATGGCCGACGTGTACGGCCTGCCCGTCTCCACCACCCACGTGCTCGCCTCGGGCGTGGCGGGCACGATGGCGGCGAACGGCTCGGGCCTGCAATGGAACACCGTGCGCAGCCTCATTCTCGCGTGGGTGCTCACGCTGCCCGCTTCCATCGCGCTCTCGGGCCTGCTGTACTGGGTGTTCCGCCACGTGTTCTGAGTCCGCTGCGCAGCACCCGCAAGCCGCAAGAAAAAACGCCGTGCTCCTCATCATCGGAGCGCGGCGTTTTCGTTGATACCTGCCTGTTACCGTGCGGCCACTACCTGCGCATCAGTAGATATCCGGCACGACCATTTCGCCCGGCACCGGCTGGCGGATGTAGTCGGGGTGATGCTCGCGCGCGGGCAACGTGACCTGCGGATGCTCGATCTCTTGATACGGCACCTGGGTCAGCAGGTGATGGATGCAATTCAGGCGCGCGCGCTTCTTGTCCACGCCCTGCACGACCCACCACGGCGCCTCGGGAATATTCGAGCGCTGCAGCATGACTTCCTTCGCCTGCGTGTACTGCTCCCAGCGGCGGCGGCTTTCGAGGTCCATCGGCGAGAGCTTCCATTGCTTGAGCGGGTCGTCGATGCGGCTCTGGAAGCGGACCTCCTGCTCGTCGTCGGTGATGGAGAACCAGTACTTGACGATCTGGATGCCGCTCCGCACGAGCATCTTCTCGAACTCGGGCACCGAGCGGAAAAACTCCTCGTACTCGTCGTCGGTGCAGAAGTTCATCACGCGCTCCACGCCCGCGCGGTTGTACCAGCTACGGTCGAACAGCACCATTTCGCCGCCCGCCGGCAGATGCTGCACGTAGCGCTGGAAATACCACTGCGTACGCTCGCGGTTGCTCGGCGCCGGCAGCGCGGCCACGCGGCACATGCGCGGGTTCAGGCGCTGCGTGATGCGCTTGATGACGCCGCCCTTGCCCGCCGCGTCGCGGCCTTCGAAGATCACCACCATCCGGTGGCCCGTGTTCACGATCCAGTCCTGCAGCTTGACGAGCTCGCCCTGCAGGCGGATCAGCTCGCGGAAATACACGCGGCGCAGCGCGCGCGCGTCGTCGCCGATCTCGAGCCCCGTCCCGTGGAGGTGGTCGTCCACTTCCATTTCCAGTTCTTCGTCGTAGGCGTCGATCAGCTCTTCGTCGAGCCGGCGGCGGCGGTCCCGCTCGGCTTCCAGTTCGCGGTCGATTTCGTTCATGGCGACTCTCCTGTGTCGATCAAATGGCAATCCGTATCGCCTTCACGGCAACGATATCCCAACACTATCGGCGCGGCGGGTGTCATTCGTATTTCAGACGCATCGTTTTCGCTGTGCCCGAAGAGCGCGCAGCGCTCATCCGAGCGGCTTCGCAAAGCTCAGTTCATGGCCATCCGGATCGACCAGATGGAAGTAACGCTCGCCCCAGGGCGCGTCGCGCGGCGCGAATTCGGGCGTGTGCCCGGCCGCCAGTGCCGCGCGGTAGAACGCGTCCACGTCGGCGACGTAGAAAATCACGCGGCCCCAGCCCGCCACCTCGCCGTGGCCGCCTTCGAGCAGGTTCAGGTACGCGGGCGCCTCGCCCAGCGCGAACGACGCGAAGCCCGGCACGACTGGCCCCGGCCGCCGCCGGAAACCCAGCGACGCGTAAAAGCGCTCCGCATGCGCGACGTCGCGCACGGTCAGCGTCACGGCGCTCAGCGATTCGATGTGCGTTGCGGGGTTTTCCATGCCGCGGTCTCCTCTTGTCTCTCGTGCCGGCTATAGGGGTGCTTAGGGTGCTATAGGGGTGCGTCAGGGGCGCGCGTGGGCCAGATGGCCGTGGGCGAGGTGTCGATGGCAAGGGGGCGCAGGGCCTTGAAGCGATCTGCGCCGGCGGCGCCGAGCGCTCGGATGGTCGTCATGGGCGAAGGGCGAGCGATGAACACCCCCAGCATAACAGCCGGCCGCGGGCCGCTTATTTTGGCCCGGGCGCCGGAACCGGCGCCTCGATGCCGCACTGCGTGATCACGCCACCGACCTCGCCGCCGGCCCGGTCGCGCTCGCGCATCTGTCCCACCGCGTGCCCGCGGGCTTTCACGGCAACTGGCGACACGCCGCGGGCTAGACGCCACACGCGAATCGACGGCAACGCGGCGACAACACGACGATAGCGCGACGACAAAAAGGACGCATTCCTGCAGCACTGCGAATCTCGGGCGACGGAACCGGAAAACTGATCGGCACGCCCGCCGCATGCCGGCGCGGATCGCCGCCATTCCCTATCGTCGCGAACGCGCGCGAAAGCCCAGCATTCCTCATTGTGATCTCGCATAACGGGCCCGCGCGACGTGCCGATCGACAACGGGTCGCGCGAGGGCTAGTCGAGAGCTTCGAGCCCGCTTTAAGCGATGTTTAAGCCATCCGCCCTACGCTCAATCCGTACGCTTGCCCGACGCATCAACACCGCGCCGCGCAAACGTTCGGACGATTCATCAATGGAGGTCGAAATGAAAGCACGCTCAACCCCGTGGATCGGCGCGGCATTCGCGCTCGCTGTCGTATTCGGCACACCGGCCGCCTTCGCGGCCGACAACAACGCCGCCGCAGTCACGGCACCCGCGGACGGCGCCTCGCGCCTGCCGCCGCTCCAGCACTCGGGAGACATCGCCTATCTCTCGGGCGGCATCGGCAGCGACCAGTCGGCGGCGTTCAAGGAAGCGATGCCGCGCTACCCGCTCTCGCTCGAATTCGCGCAGCACACCGCGGCAAACGGCAACGAATATCTCGCCAACGTGCCCGTGACCATCGCCGACATGCACGGCAAGACCGTGCTGCACGCCAACGCGCGCGGCCCGTTCATGCTCGTTTCGATTCCCGGCGGGCGCTACGTCGTGACCGCTCACCACGACGGCACTACGCAGCAGCGCACCGTGGACATCGGCAAGACCGCCCGCGTCCACGAGGCATTCGTCTGGTCGATGTGACGCGCAAGCCCGCTGCACTCGACCCGGCCCCGCGCGCACGCTGAAGCGGCGCGCGGATTGCCGTCCACAAACGCGTCGAACTCCTAACCAGGTACGGCGCACACTCCCCTCGCGCCGATCCACCGCGACTCGCGCAGAACATCGTCGCCCCTGCGCCTGCCGCGTACGTCGCTCACTCCGGCAAACCGCCCTGCGCTCTCGCTCCCGCGCCCCCTCGCGCGCCCCATCCGCCCGGCGATCCAGGACCGGCGACCACGCAGCCCGCAAAAACGCTCATACCGGTCCGAAAAACGCGTCTCCCGGGCCGCCACTCATGCCACTTGCATGAATTCCGGCCCCGTTTCCGGCTATGATCCTGAGCTAGGGCGCCCGGCACGCGGGGTGCCGCCCCGATCCCGTCCTTCAATCACGCAGGCGATCAACCGGAGATTTACGCATGGTGTTGGGATGGCTCGTCGTTCTCCCGTTTGCCGCCGCGGCGCTCGTTGCGCTCGCGACGCGCCTCGCCCGTCCGCTCACCACCTGGATCGCCTTCGCGGCGGCCCTCCTCGGCCTCGGGCTCCTCGCCAGCGAGCGGGTGGGCATGCCCACCTACGGGGTGCTGCAGTGGCGCCAGGACTGGGTGCCGGAACTGGGGCTCGCGCTGAGCTTTCGCCTCGACGGCCTTTCGTTCATGTTCGCGCTGCTGGTGCTCGCCATCGGCCTGCTGGTGTTCGTCTACGCGCGCTATTACCTGGCGGGCAGCGAGTCGCTGCCGCGCCTCTACCTGCTCCTGCTGCTCTTCATGGGCGCGATGCTCGGCCTCGTGCTCGCGAACAATCTGCTGCTGCTCGTGATCTTCTGGGAATTGACGAGCCTCGTCTCCTTCCTGCTGATCGGCTTCTGGCCATCGCGGCCCGACGCGCGGCGCGGCGCGCGCATGGCCCTCACGATCACGGGCGCGGGCGGCCTCGCGCTGCTCGGCGCCGTGCTGCTGCTCGGCCACGTGTGCGGCAGCTACGAACTCACCACCGTACTCGCGCAGGCCGGCAAGGTGCAGCAGCACCCGCTCTATCCGGCCATCCTGCTGCTGCTCCTCTTCGCGGCCTTCACGAAGTCGGCGCAGTTCCCGTTCCACTTCTGGCTGCCGCACGCCATGTCGGCGCCCACGCCCGTTTCCGCCTACCTCCATTCGGCGACGATGGTGAAGGCCGGCGTGTTCCTGCTCGCGCGCCTCTACCCCGTGCTCGAAGGCACGGACTGGTGGTTCTACATCGTGAGCCTCGTGGGCCTCGTCACGCTCACGGGCGGCGCCGCCATGGCGCTCGTGCAGCGCGACCTCAAGGGCCTGCTCGCATATTCGACGATCAGCCACCTCGGCCTCATCATGCTGCTGTTCGGCCTCGACACCGAGCTCTCCACCGTCGCCGCGCTCTTCCACACGTTCAACCACGCGGTCTTCAAAGCCTCGCTCTTCATGGCCGCCGGCATCATCGACCACGAGACCGGCACGCGCGACCTGGGCGTGCTGCGCGGCCTGCGCCGCTATCTGCCTTGGACCGCCGCGCTCGCAGGCGTGGCCTCGCTGGCGATGGCGGGCGTGCCGCTCCTCAACGGCTTCCTCTCGAAGGAAATGTTCTTCGGCGAAACGCTCGCGCAAGGGCTTTTCGGCGCCTTCAACTGGGTCATTCCGGCGCTCGCCGTGGTGGCGGCCGGGCTTTCGGTCGCGTATTCGCTGCGCTTCGTCTACGGCGTCTTCTGGGACGGCACGACGCCGCGCGACCTGCCGCAGTATCCGCCGCACGAGCCACCGCGTTTCATGCGCCTGCCGGTGGAAATTCTCGTGGTGCTCTGTCTGCTGGTGGGTCTCTTTCCCGAGCAGACCATCGGCCGCATGCTCGAATCGGCGGCATGGTTCGCGCTGGGCGGCAAGATTCCCAGCTATAGCCTCAGCATCTGGCATGGCTTCAATCTGCCGCTCATCATGAGCGCGGTGTCGTTCGGCGCCGGTGCGCTACTGTTCTTCTTCCGCCGCGACGCCTTCCGCCGCCACCGCTCCGTGCTCTCGGAAATGAACGCGAGCGAAGGCTTCGACCGCTTCGTGCAGCGTCTCGAACACGTGGCCGCCGCGCTCGTGCGCGTGTTCGAGACCGGCTCGCTGCCCACATACCTTTCGTGGATGGTGGCCGCGATGATCGTGGTGCCCGGCTCGGCGCTCCTCGCATTCGGGCCGCTCGGCGGCACGCTCGCGCGCACGCCGCTCGATCCCGTCACGCTGATCGGGCTCGCGCTCACCGCGCTCCTTGCGCTCGCCGTCGTGCGCGTGCGCACCCACACGCTCTTTGCGCTCGTCATGCTGAGCACCTGCGGGCTGCTCGTGACGCTGGCCTTCGCGCGCTTTTCCGCACCCGATCTCGCACTCACGCAGATCTCGGTGGAAGTGGTCACCATCCTGCTGCTCGTGCTCGCCATCTACTTCCTGCCCGACGAGCAGCGCGTGATCGAAACCGTACCGGCGCGCGTGCGCAACGGCGTGCTCGCGATTGCGGGCGGCACGCTGCTGGGCGTGCTGGCCTATGCGGTGATGACGCGGCCCGCGGCGCAAGGCATCGCGCCGTTCTTCCTCGCGCATGCGCTGCCGGGCAGCGGCGGCCATAACGTCGTGAACGTGATCCTCGTGGACTTCCGCGGCTTCGACACCATGGTCGAGATCAGCGTGCTCGTGGTGGCGGGCCTCGCCGTCAAGGCGCTCCTGCGCGGCCTGAGGCTGCCCCCGCCCGCCACCGGGCCAGGCGGCTTGCCGTGGTCGTCGCAGTCGCATCCGCTGCTGCTCTCGCTGCTCGCCCGCCTCATGCTGCCGCTCACCGCGCTCATCGCCGTGTTCGTTTTCCTGCGCGGCCACAATCTGCCCGGCGGCGGCTTCATTGCCTCGCTCATCGTCTCGGTCGCGCTGCTGCTGCAATACGTGGCGAGCGGCGTGCTGTGGGCCGAATCGCGCATCCGCATCAACTACCGTGCGCTCGCCGGCATCGGCATTCTCGTGGCCGCGGCCACCGGGCTCGGCAGCCTCGCTTTCGGCCAGCCGTTCCTCACGAGCGCATTCGGGCACCTGCACGTGCCGCTCATCGGCGAAATCGAACTGAGCACGGCCATGCTGTTCGATCTGGGCGTGCTCTGCGCCGTGGTGGGCACGACGCTCACGATCGTTTCGCACCTCGGCACGCGCGACAAAGACCTGCAATCCGTGGAGAAAAGCTGATGGAAGCCGCTTTTGCCGTGACGATCGGCGTGCTCTGCGCGTGCGGCCTCTACCTGCTGCTGTGCGCGCGCGTGCTGCCCGTGATCCTCGGGATCACGCTCTTCTCGTATGCCGTGAACCTGTTCCTGCTGGGCATGGGCCGGCTCTCGCCGGGCAAGCCGCCCGTGATCGCCGCCGGCGCCCAGTACGCCGACCCGGTGCCGCAGGCGCTCGTGCTCACGGCCATCGTGATCGGCTTCGCCATGACGGCCTTCACCGTCGTGCTGGCGCTGCGCTCGCTCGCGCTTACCGGCAGCGATCACGTGGACGGCCGGGAGGTCCCCGCCGAATGAACCACGGCCTCATCCTGCCCATCCTGATCCCGCTTTTCGCCGCGGGCGCCATCGTCGCGCTGCCGCCGCGCGCGAAGCGTCTGCAGCGCACGCTCAACGTGATCGCCACGATCGCGCTCGTGCCCGTCGCGATCGCGCTCGCGGCGCGCGCCGCCACGGGGGAAATCGCCACCTACGCGCTGGGCGCGTGGCCCGCGCCCTTCGGCATCGTGCTGCAACTCGACCGGCTGGGCGCGCTCATGCTGCTGCTCACCGCCGTGCTCGCGTGCTGCTGCCTGCTCGGCACCTCGAGCGCCGACGCACGGCGCGGCCGCTATTTCCGCGCACTGTTCCAGTTCGAGTTGATGGGCCTGAACGGCGCGTTCCTCGCGGGCGATCTCTTCAACCTGTTCGTATTCTTCGAACTGCTACTGATTGCTTCCTATGCGCTGCTGCTGCACGGCGGGGGCGAGCGGCGCGTGCGCAACGGACTGCATTACCTGCTGCTGAACCTGGTGGGTTCGTCGTTCTTCCTGATCGCGCTCGGCGTGCTGTACGGCGTGACAGGCACGCTCAACATGGCCGACGTGGGCGAGCGCCTCGCGCATCTGGACGCCGCCTCGCTGCCGCTCGCGCAATTCGCGGGCGCCATGCTCATGCTCGTTTTCGGCCTGAAAGCCGCGGTGTTTCCGCTCTCGTTCTGGTTGCCGCAGGCCTACCGCAGCGCCATCGGGCCGGTGGCCGCGCTCTTTGCGATCATGACGAAGGTGGGCGTCTACGCGATGCTTCGCTGCGACGCGCTCGTCTTCGGCGGCGCACTTCAGGCGGGCTCGGGCGGCCTGCTCGATGCGTTCATGCACGACTGGGCGTGGTGGCTCGCCATCGCCACCATTGTCTTCGGTGCGCTGGGCGCGCTCGCCGTGTCGAGCCTCAAGACCACCACGGCCTATCTGGTGCTGGTCTCGGTGGGGCTGCTGATCGCGGCGGTCACGATGCAAAGCGCGGCGGCATGGAGCGGGCTGCTGTACTACCTCATCAGCACCACGCTGTGTTCCGCGGCGCTCTTCCTGCTGGCCGACACGCTGGAGCCGGAAGCGCGGGAATCCACGGCCAACGAACTGGCTTCGCACACGGCACTCGACGACACCACGGCACCTGCGATCTCGCCTGTCGCCGATGGCGATAACCCCAACGACAGCGGCACGGAGGCTTCCGCGCAGGACGGGCGCACCCGATCGCCGTGGCCCACCACACCCGCGGCCCTCCTCTATCTGGCCGCCGCCGTGGGCGCGGCGGGCCTGCCGCCGCTCTCCGGTTTTCTCGGCAAGGCGATGGTGCTGGCCGCCACGCCCATCGCGCAAGCGGCCGTGCTGTGGCCCGCCGTGCTGCTCTCCAGCCTCCTGTTGATCGTGGCGCTGAGCCGCACCGGCACGCGCATCTTCTGGGCCATCCCGGCCTCGCAATCCTATGCCGCCGCGCCGCACACGGCGCCGCGCGGCACCCCCGCGAAACTCGCCGCCTGCACGCTGCTGCTCGCCTGCGTGGTGGCCGCCACGCTCGGCGCGGGCGGCCTCAAGCACTATCTCGACGCCACCGCCGCGCAACTGCTCGACCGCGCCGCCTACGTGCACGCGATCCTGCCGGCGGCCTCGCCGGCAGGATCACCCGGCAACGGGAGCTGACCATGCTCAAACGGCTCTTCCCCCATCCCTGGCTCAGCATGATTCTGTTCGTCTGCTGGCTGCTGCTGATGAACGACGTTTCGCCCGGCAACCTCCTGCTCGGCGCGGTGCTGGGCTGCGCGATCTCGTTCATGATCGGCGCGGGCCTGTGGATGCGGCCCGTGCGCTTCGGACGGCCGTGGCTGCTCGCGCGCCTCGCGCTGCACGTGCTCGTCGATATCGTGGTCGCGAACGTGGAAGTGGCCCTGCTCGTGCTGGGCCGCACGGACAAGCTGCGCCCCGCCTTCATCGAAGTGCCGCTCGACAGCACCCACGAAATCGCGCTCACGGCGCTCATCAGCATCGTGTCGCTCTCGCCCGGCACGCTCTGCGCCGAACTCTCCGACGACCGCACGCGCCTTATCGTGCACGTGCTCGATCTCGACGACGAAGCCGCGCTCGTCGCGCAGATCAAGTCCCGTTACGAAGCCCCGCTGATGGAGATCTTCGCATGCTAGCCATCGCCATTCCGGTCTCGCTCGCGATACTGGGCCTTGCCTTCCTGCTCACGCTCGTACGCCTCGTGCGCGGGCCTTCGCTGCCCGACCGCATCGTCGCGCTCGACACGCTCAACATCAACGCCATCGCGCTGATCGTCGTGTACGGCATCAGCCTGCGCTCGACGCTCTTCTTCGAAACCGCGCTGCTGATCGCGGTGATGGGCTTTATCGGCACCGTTGCGCTGACGAAGTACCTGCAGCGCGGCGACATCATCGAACTGAACTGACGGGGGCGCCTGATGCAAACCGTCATCGAAGCCATCGTGAGCGTGCTGCTGCTGCTCGGCAGCCTTTTCATGCTGGTGGGCGCAATTGGACTGGTGCGCCTGCCCGACTTCTTCATGCGCCTGCACGGACCGACCAAATCGACCACGCTCGGCGTGGGCGGCGTGGTGCTCGCCTCGGTCGTCTATTTCAGCGTGCACAATAACTTCGCGAGCCTGCACGAGCTGCTGATTCCCGCCTTCCTCTTTCTCACCGCGCCGATCAGCGCGCACATGCTCGCGAAAGCGGGCATCCAGCAACGCGTGCCGCTCACGCCCGCCACGCGCGGGCGGCCGCCCATGACGGGCGCCTGCGAGGAACCCGACGAGGCTCAGGCAGGCACGCATGCCGAGGATGCACCGGACACCTGAGCATCCGGCGCGACCAGGCGTCACGCAGCCGCCGCACCGCGCCCGGTCTTGCGCGCTTCGCCCAGCACGAACTCGATGAACGTGGACGCTGCCCGCGTGTGATGGCGATTCGGCATGTAGAGCATGTACATGTGAGTGCCGAAGATGCTGAGCCGCCACGCGTCGAGCGACGTCACGACTTCGCCGTGGCGCAGGTCGTCGTGCACCACGTAGTCGGGCACGATGCCCACGCCGAGCCCGGCCAGGATCGACTGGCGCAAAAAAAGAAAGTTCTCCGAAATAATCGACGGTTCCAGCAGCACCTCGTGACGCTCCGCGCCGAGATAGCCCGCGAGGCGCAACTGCCGGCCCACCACGGCCGCAGTAATGACGGGAGCGGTAGCGAGATCCTCCAGCCGCTGCGGCATGCCGTGCTCGCTTGCCCACTGCGCCGAAGCGCACGCCACGTATTTCACCGGCCCCATGTCGCGCGCGACGAGATTTTGCGGCGGCTCCGACATCACGCGCACCGCGATATCGACTTCGTCGCGCAGCAGGTCTTCCACGCGGTTTTCGAACATCACGTCGAGCACGATGCCGGGGTAGCGCCGCTTGAATTCGATCAGCCAGTCGGACATCACGAGCTGCCCATAGCCGCTCGGCACCGATAGCCGCACCCGCCCCTGGAGGCTCTGGCCGAGCGTCGAAACGGACTCGCGCGCCGCAAAGAGCGCATTCTGTATCGCGCGCCCGTGCTCGTAGAGCTTCAGGCCGATCTCGGTGGGTTCCACACGGCGCGTGGTGCGCCTCACGAGCTGCAGCCCGATCGACTTTTCGAGGTGGTTGAGGTGGTAGCTGACATTCGCCCGGCTCATCTTCAGGCGCCGGGCGGCCTCGCTCAGGTTGCCCGCGTCGAGGATCTCCACCAGCAAGGTCAAGGCATTGACGTCCACAATCGGTCCACTGTCAAAGATATTTTGACAGTCTGTCAACTGGCTATGCGATTGTCAATAAAGCCTGACGAGCCCACAATCGAACGAACATCCGATAATCGGCGCTCCGTGCACGCGCCGCCCGAATTCCTCTCTGGAGACAAGGCAATGGCATCCGACACCGTTTCTTCCCCCGCTTCCCACCCGATCGCCCAGCCGGTCTCCCACGAACTGCGCGGCAAGGTGCTGCTGGTCACGGTCGACAACCCGCCCGTCAACGCGCTCGGGGTCGAGGTGCGCCGCGGCCTCGCCGCCGCCATCGACTACGCCGAATCGAACGACGCCGTGCAGGCCGTGCTGATCGTCGGCGCGGGTCGCAACTTCATTGCGGGCGCCGATATCCGCGAGTTCGGCAAGCCGCCGCAGCCGCCCGCGCTGCCCGACGTCTGCAACCGCATCGAAGCCTGCCGCAAGCCCGTGATCGCTGCGATCCACGGGGCGGCGCTGGGCGGCGGCCTGGAAGTGGCGCTGGCCTCGCACTACCGGCTTGCCGTGGCGGGCGCGAAGCTCGGCCTGCCCGAAGTGCAACTGGGCCTGCTGCCCGGCGCCGGCGGCACGCAGCGCACGCCGCGCCTGATCGGCGCCGAAGCCGCGCTCTCGCTGATGCTAAGCGGCCGCCACGCGGGCGCCGAAGAAGCGCTGAAGCTGGGCCTCGTGGACCGCGTGGGCACGAGCGACGACGTGCTCGCCGAAGGCCTCGCCTACGCGCAGGCCCTACTGGCCGGGCATGCGCCCGTGCGCCGCACGCGCGACGCGCAGGGCCTCGCGAACCGCGAAGCCGCGCAAGCCGCCATCGACGCCGCGCGCGCCGACACCGCGAAGAAGTCGCGCGGCCTGTTCTCGCCGCTGAAAATCGTCGATTGCGTGCAGGCCGCGCTGGACGAGCCGTTCGACGAAGGCCTGCGCTTCGAGCGCAAGCAGTTCCTCGCCTGCCTCGAAAGCCCGCAGCGCGCGGGCCTCGTGCACGCGTTCTTCGCCGGGCGCGAAGTCCAGAAGGCGCCGGAAACCCGCAGCGCGGCGCCGCGCCCCATCGAAAGCGTGGGCGTGGTGGGCGGCGGCACGATGGGCGCCGGCATTGCCGTGGCGGTGCTCGACGCGGGCCTGCCGGTCACGATGATCGAACGCGACGATGCGTCGCTCGCGCGCGGCCGCGCGCACGTCGAGAAGGTCTATGACGGGCTCATCGCGAAGGGCCGCATGACGCCCGAAGCGAAAGCCAAAGTGCTCGCGCGCTTCTCCGGCAGCACGGCTTACGATGCGCTCGCGAACGCCGATCTCGTCATCGAAGCCGTGTTCGAAGACCTCGACGTGAAAAAGGCCGTGTTCGCCGAACTCGACCGCGTGTGCAAGCCGGGCGCCGTGCTCGCCACCAACACGTCGTATCTCGACATCGACGCCATTGCCGCCAGCATCTCGCGTCCCCAGGACGTGGTGGGCCTGCACTTCTTCTCGCCCGCCAACATCATGAAGCTGCTGGAAGTCGTGGTGCCGAAGCAGGTTTCGGCCGACGTGGTGGCCACCGCCTTCGAACTCGCGAAGAAGCTGCGCAAGGTGCCGGTGCGCGCGGGCGTGTGCGACGGCTTCATCGGCAACCGCATTCTCGCCGTGTATCGCACGGCCGCCGACCACATGATGGAAGACGGCGCCTCGCCCTACCAGATCGACAAGGCCGTGCGCGAGTTCGGCTATCCGATGGGCCCGTACCAGGTGGTCGATCTCGCGGGCGGCGATATCGGCTGGGCCACGCGCAAGCGCCGCGCCGCCACGCGCGACCCGAAGGCGCGCTACGTGCAGATTGCCGACCGCATCTGCGAGCGCGGCTGGTTCGGCCAGAAAACGGGCCGCGGCTTCTATCTCTACCCCGAAGGCGCGCGCACCGGCACGCCGGACCCCGAAGTGGAAGCGATCATCGCCGCCGAGCGCGCGCGCGCGGGCATCGCACCGCGCAGCTTCACCGACGAGGAAATCCTGCGCCGCTACATGGCCGCGATGATCAACGAAGGCGCGAACGTCGTGCACGAAAAGATCGCGCTGCGCCCGCTGGATGTGGATGTGACCTTCCTCTACGGCTACGGCTTCCCGCGCTACCGCGGCGGCCCGATGAAGTATGCGGACACGGTGGGCCTCGCCAACGTGCTCGCGGATATTCGCGAATTCGCGAAGGAAGACCCGCTGTTCTGGCGCCCCTCGCCGCTCCTCGTGGAGCTGGTGGAGCGCGGCGCCACCTTTGCGAGCCTGAACGAATCAGCCTGAGCGCATGCTCTCGACGGAGTGAAACAAGCATGGACCTGAAATTCACGGCGCAAGAGGAAGCCTTCCGCACCGAAGTGCTGGACTTCCTGCGCGAGCGCCTGCCGCAGCGCATCGCCGACAAAGTGCACAACGGCAGGCACCTCACGCGCGACGACATGGCCGCGTGGCACGCGATCCTCAACGAGAAGGGCTGGCTCGCGAACCACTGGCCGAAGGAGTACGGCGGCCCCGGCTGGAACGCGGTGCAGAAGTTCATCTTCGAGAACGAATGCGCGATTGCCGGTGCCCCGCGTATCGTCCCGTTCGGCGTGAACATGCTCGGCCCCGTGCTGATCAGGTATGGCAGCGAAGCGCAAAAGCGCTACTGGCTGCCGCGCATCCTGAGCGGCGCCGACTGGTGGTGCCAGGGCTATTCGGAGCCGGGCGCCGGCTCCGACCTCGCCTCGGTACGCACGAGCGCCGTGCGCGACGGCGATCATTACGTCGTGAACGGCCAGAAGACGTGGACCACGCTCGGCCACTACGCGAACATGATCTTCTGCCTCGTGCGCACCGCCACCGACGTGCGCAAGCAGGAGGGCATCAGCTTCCTCCTGATCGACATGAACACGCCGGGCATCGAGGTGCATCCCATCGTCACGCTCGACGGCGAACATGAGGTGAACGAAGTGTTCTTCACCGACGTGCGCGTGCCGGCGGCGAACCTCGTGGGCGAAGAGAACAAGGGCTGGACCTACGCGAAGTATCTGCTCACCTACGAGCGCACCAACATTGCGGGCGTGGGCTTTTCGGTGGCCGCGATGGCACGCCTGAAGCGCGCCGCGCAGAACGTCACGCGCAACGGCAAGCCGCTCGCCGACGATCCGCAGTTCGCGGCGCGGCTGGCGAAGGTCGAGATCGACCTGGAGAACATGAAGACCACGAACCTGCGCGTGATCGCGGCGGTGGCGGGCGGCGGCGTGCCGGGCGCGGAAAGCTCGATGCTCAAGATTCGCGGCACCGAGATCCGCCAGGAGATCTCGTCGCTCCTGCGCCGCGCGATGGGACCCTACGCGGCCCCGTTCGTCGAAGCAGCGCTCGAAGAAGGCTACGCGGGCGAAGCCATCGGCCCGGACGAAGCCGCGAGCGCCGCCGCGCAGTACTTCAACAACCGCAAGCTGTCGATTTTCGGCGGCTCCAACGAAATCCAGAAGAACATCATCGCCAAGATGATGCTCGGTCTTTAAGAGGTCCGGTCATGAATTTCCAGCACACCGAAGACCGCCGGATGCTCGCGGATACGCTGAACCGCTTCGTCGCCGAGCAGTACGGCTTCGCCACGCGCGATACAATCGCGCGCTCCGCAGAGGGCTTTAGTGCGGACATGTGGCGCCGTTTCGCCGAACTCGGCGTAATCGGCGCGCTCTTTCCCGAAGCGCAGGGCGGCTTCGGCGGCGCGGGCTTCGACGTGTCGGTGGTGTTCGAATCGCTTGGGCGCGGGCTCGTGGTCGAGCCGTTTCTCGATACGCTGATCGTCGGCCGCGCGCTGGCGCACGCGGGCAACGAGGCGCAGCAGGCGCACATCGCCTCGCTCATCGACGGCTCGCAGATCGCGGCGTTCGCGCACGACGAGCCGGGCTCGCACTACGAAGCCTCGCGCGTGACCACGCGGGCCGCGAAGCACGGCGGCGGCTGGGTGCTCAACGGTGCGAAAGGCGTCGTGCAGCACGCGGAGCACGCCGATCTGCTGCTTGTGTCCGCACGCACCGCGTCCGGCAAATCCGGCGAGCGCGGCGATGCGTTCGACGAAGCCGGCATCTCGCTCTTCCTCGTGCCGCGCAATGCCGCGGGCGTCGGCGTGCGCGGCTACCGGAAGATCGACGGCGGACGCGCGGCCGAAGTCGCGCTGAACGACGTGCAGGTGGGCGCCGATGCGCTGGTCGGCGCCGAAGGCAGCGGCTTCGCCACGCTCGAACACGCCACGGGCTACGGCCTGCTCGCGCTCGCCGCGGAAGCCGTGGGCGCGATGGAGGTGGCGCGCGACAACACGCTCGACTACCTGCGCACGCGCAAGCAGTTCGGCGTGCCCATCGGCAGCTTCCAGGCGCTCCAGCACCGCATGGCCGACCTGCTGCTCGAAATCGAGCAGGCCCGCTCGGCGGTCATCAACGCGGCGGCGGCCATCGACGCGCCGCGCCACGAACGCGAGCGCGCGCTCTCCGCGGCGAAGTACACGATTGGACGCATCGGCGCGCGCGTGGCCGAAGAGTCGATCCAGCTGCACGGCGGCATCGGCATGACGTGGGAGCTGCCGCTCTCGCACTACGCCAAGCGTCTCGTGATGATCGATCATCAACTGGGCGACGAGGATCATCATCTCGCGCGCTACATCGCGCTCGGCCGCCCGGTCTCGCCGCAGCCCGAGGGCGCGCGCGACGGGACGTGAAGCGGCCCGCACAAAGCCCCGATGCGCGCCGATGCAGAAACCCGGCGGGCCCCACGCCCGCCCATGAACGAGGACCCTTTCCCGATGCAAACCGAAGACAGGACCCTGCCGCTCGCCGGCGTGCGCGTGCTCGACCTTTCCCGCATTCTCGCGGGGCCGTGGAGCGGGATGGTGCTCGGCGACCTGGGTGCCGAGGTCATCAAGGTCGAGCATCCGGGCCGCGGCGACGACACGCGCGACTGGGGCCTGCGCATCGGCGAAACCGAAACGGCGTACTTCAACAGCGTGAACCGCAACAAGCGCTCGATCACGCTCGACCTGCAGACGCCCGAGGGCCAGCGCATCGCGCAGGACCTCGCCGGAACCTGCGACGTGGTGATCCAGAACTTCAAGTTCGGCGGCGCGGAGAAGCTGGGCCTCGGCTACGCGCAACTGAGCCGCGACAACCCGCGCCTCGTCTATTGCTCGATCTCGGGCTACGACCGCACCGGCCCCGAAGCCGCGCGCCCCGGCTACGACCTCGTCGTGCAGGGCGAAGCGGGCCTGATGGCGCTCAACGGCGAAGCGGACCAGGCGCCGCTCAAGTTCGGCGTGGCGGCCGTCGATCTGTTCACGGGCATGTACTCGGCGCAGGCCATGCTCGCCGCGCTCTTCGAGCGCGAGCGCACCGGCCGCGGGCGCCACATCGAAATGGCGCTGTTCGACTGCGGCCTGATGATTACGGCCTACTACGGGCTCGAAGCGCTCGTGATGGGCGAGGATCCGCCGCGCTACGGCAACGCGCATCCGTCCATCGTGCCTTATGGCGTGTTCGATGCCGCGGACGGCCCGCTCGTCATTACCGTGGGCAACAACAGCCAGTTCGAGCGCTTCTGCCGCGAGGTGATCGAGCGCCCCGACCTGGCCGACGACGCGCGCTTCAAGACCAATATCCAGCGTTCGCAGAACCGCGCGGTGCTGGTGCCCGAGCTCACGCGCGAGCTGGGCAGCCGGCCGCGCGCGCTGCTGCTCGAACGGCTCGCGCGCGCCGGCATTCCGTGCGGCGAGGTAGCGGGCTTGCGCGAGGCGCTGCTTTCGAAACGCGCCACGGACGCGGCCCTCGTCACCGAGCAGCCGCATCCGCACACCGCCAGCGGCACGACGCCCGTGCTCGCGCCGCCCTGGCGTTTCGACGGCGAGCGCATGCCCGTGCGGCGCGCGCCGCCGCAACTGGGCGAGGGCACGCGCGAGGTTCTGCAATCGGTGCTCGGGATTTCGGAAGCGGCGCTCGCGGAGCTCAAAGGCAAAGGCGTGATCTGATGGCGCGGCACGCAAGGTGCGCTTGATCGGGCGCCGGGGCCTGGCGTGATCCCGCGCTGATTCCCCGTGATCCGTCACTCAGCTGCCCGCCCGGCGCGGCGCCCGGGTATATTGCGCACTACGCGCATCGCCCGCGCCCCGCGCAGGGCATCGCGCCACTGCCCGCCACCCAGTCCGCCACGTCGATGGAGCACGCCTACGCCCACCTGATGCACCTGCTCGCCGCGCACGCGGGGTGGACGTTGGCATTCGTCTTCGTCGCCGCGTTCCTGGAGTCGCTCGCGCTCGTCGGCACGTTCATTCCGGGCAGCACGGCCATGTTCATCGCGGGGGCATTCGCGGGCACCGGCGCGCTGAACCTCGGCTGGCTTTTCCTCACCGCGATCGCGGGCGCCGTGGCCGGCGACGCCCTGAGCTTCTGGGTCGGCCATCGCCACCGCGACTCGCTCGCCCAGATGTGGCCGTTCTCGCACTATCCGGCCATCCTCGAAAAGGCCCAGGCGTACTTCCGCAAGCACGGCACGCGCAGCGTGATCCTCGCGCGCTTCATCGCGCCGCTGCGCGCCGTCGTCCCCATCGTCGCCGGCATGGCGGGCATGGCGCCCATGCGCTTCCTCGCGATGAACGTCATTTCGGCGCTCGTCTGGGCGCCCGCGCACATCCTGCCGGGCGTGGTGTTCGGCGCCTCGCTGCAGATCGCGGGCGCCGTGTCGTTCCGCCTCGTCGTGATCGTCCTGATCCTCGCGCTCGCGGTCTGGCTCATCTGGCGGTTCGTGCGCATCCTGCTGCTGCACGTCGATGCCTGGGCGAGCGCCTCGCGCCGCAGCGTCGCACGCTGGGCCGCGCAGCACGAAGGCGCGGCGGCGCGGCGGCTCGCGCGCGCGCTCGACCCGAGGCAACCCGCGCTCGGCGCCCTCATCGTGGTCACGGGGCTCGTCCCGGTGGGCGCCGCCGTGTTTTCGTACGTGCTCGACAACGTGCTGCACGGCGACCCGCTCGTCCAGGTGGACCAGTCCGTGCGCCAGTTCATGCATTCGATCCATGCCGTATGGGCCGACGCCGTCTTCGCGCGCGTGGCCACGCTCGGCAGCAACGTCACGCTCGCCGCCATCATCCTCACGGTGACGGTCTGGATGTTCTTCGAGCGGCGCTGGCGCACCATCGCCTACTGGATGATCGCGGCGGCGTTCTCGCAGATCGTGATCCTCGCGATCCGCCTCGCCGTCCATCACGCGCCGTTCGCGAGACAGAGCGTGGACGCCTACGTGTTCCCGAGCGACCGCGTCTCGTCCATGGTGATCGTCTATGGCTTCCTGATGTTCCTGCTGGTGCGCCGTGCCAGCATGCTCGAAGCGGCGCTCGTGGCCGCGCTCGGCAACGGCATCATCGTGGCCGTGACCTTCGCAGGGCTCTATTTCGACCGCTTCCTGTTCTCCGATGCGATTGGCGGGGCCGCGCTCGCGTCGATCTGGGTGGCGGCCATCGTGCTGCTGTCGCTGTGGCGCTACCCGCAGCGGCCGCCGCAGCGCAACTTCATGCCGCCCATCGTGCTGGCCGTGCTCGCCGCGGCGCTTTTTCTGCAACCGGGCGAGGTGCCGCCGAGCGTGGGGCCCGCCGAGGCGCCCGCCGTCGTGGTGTCGCAGATGGAATGGAGCGACACGCTGTGGCGCGATTTCGCGTGCTACCGCTTCGACATGAAAGGCGAGCGCCGCGAACCGATGACGCTGCAATGGGCCGGCAGCCCCGACGACCTGCGCGCCGCACTGCGCGACGCGGGCTGGAGCGAGGGCGCGCAGTTCTCGCTGCGCAACGTGCTCGCGCTGGTCGCACCGCACGTGGACGTGATGACGCTGCCGCTGTTGCCCAAGCTGAACAACGGCTTGCCCTCGCCGCTCATCTTCTCGCGCGCGCCGGCGCTGGCCGATCCCCGGCACCCGGACGGCAGGCGCGACGTACTGCGCTTCTGGCCCACGGGCTACGCGCTGCGGCCCGAAGGCGGCGGCGCCACGGTGCCGATCTGGACCGGCTCGCTGATCCACGAGCGGCTGCGCCGCGCGTCCTGGCCGTTCAACGTGCTCGTGAGCTATCCCGACGAAGACGGCGTCGAGCCGGACCTCGCGCCGCACGTGCAGCCCGCGCCGTGGCGCGTGCTGCACGTGCCGGGCGCGGTGGGCTGCGACGGGCGGCCGGTCACGCTCATCACCTCGGGCGCGCGCCACTGAGGGCGCGGCCGGGCGAAGCCAGCGCGATTCGCCGCAGTGCAGCATCGCGCGGCTCGCCAGCTTGCCGGCCAGCTTGCCGCCCAGGTTTCACAGCGAGGTTTCACAGCGGGGTTGCCCACCCGCGTTGCGAACCCGGCCGCGGGCGGTGCTCCCAGCCGTACATCAGGCCCAGCCGCCGCTCGCGTGAAAGTGGTCGATGCGCCTGCGGGCGTCGGCGTAGGCAGCGTCGAGCGCAGCGTCGGCGCCGGTATAGTTGCGCATCATGTCGTGAAAGCGGATGCTCTGTCCGGCCAGATGGGCGTCGGCGCCGTGCCGGCAGATATAGCCGCTGTAGTGGAACAGCGGTTCCGGCGAGCGCGGCCCGAACGCGGGAATCGGCAGCACCCAGACCTCGAAGCCTTCATGCTCGGTGTGATCCCACATCATGTGTCTCCTTCCGGTGTGTCCCGGTCCTGACATGCCGGTTATCCTCGCACGAGGCCCGCTCCACCTGCAAACG
Source organism: Paraburkholderia ferrariae NBRC 106233 (assembly GCF_000685035.1). Taxonomy (GTDB): domain Bacteria; phylum Pseudomonadota; class Gammaproteobacteria; order Burkholderiales; family Burkholderiaceae; genus Paraburkholderia; species Paraburkholderia ferrariae. The sequence goes on along the minus strand of NZ_BAYB01000029.1, from coordinate 16,294 downwards.
CGGATTGCCCCAGTTAGCTAAACTATGTGCTCGCGAGGTTGCGAGGCTTCTGCGGCCGGACCCGGTCCGGCACGCGCCGCGCGCTTTGACCATGGCTTTGACCATATTTTCGCAGGCTTTTGCCACGCTTTTGCCACACCCACGTCCAGCCAAACTTCAGACCATGACGCCGTCTTCCGCCCCGCCCGAATCCCAGGCCGTCTCCACCTCCGTCACGAAGAGCGCGTTCTTCATCGTGCTGACGGTCAACGACGACGCCGCGAGCCGCGCCACCGTACGCGCCTGGTGCGCCGACGTCGCCAACCTCGAGCGCGCCGTCGGCAAGCGCGTGCCCACGGGCAACCTCAGCTGCGTGGTGGGCTTTGCCTCCGACGCCTGGGACAAGCTCTTCGGCGAACCGCGCCCGGCCGAGCTGCATCCGTTCCGCGAGTTCGGCACCGGCGAGCGCATCGCGGTGGCCACGCCCGGCGACATCCTCCTGCATATCCGCGCGGACCAGACCGACCTGTGCTTCGAGCTCGCCTCGCAGCTCATGAAGCGCCTCGACGGCGCGGTCACGACCGTGGACGAAGTGCACGGCTTCCGCAACTTCGACATGCGCGCCATGATCGGCTTCGTCGACGGCACGGAAAACCCGGTGGGCAACGAAGCCGTGCACTTCACGGTGATCGGCGACGCCGACCCCGACTTCGCGGGCGGCAGCTACGTGCTCGTGCAAAAGTACCTGCACGACATGAAAGGCTGGAACGCGCTGCCGGTGGAAGCGCAGGAGCACATCATCGGGCGCACCAAGCTGTCCGACATCGAACTCGAGGAAGGCGTGAAGCCGAGCTGGTCGCACAGCTCGCTCACGACGCTCGAAGACGCCGATGGCGACGAGATCAAGATCCTGCGCGACAACATGCCCTTCGGCCGCCCCGGCCAGGGCGAATTCGGCACCTTCTTCATCGGCTACGCGCGCTCGCCGCAGCCCATCGAGCAGATGCTCGAAAACATGTTCGTCGGCAATCCGCCCGGCAACTACGACCGCCTGCTGGACTTCAGCCGCGCCGTGACGGGCACGCTCTTCTTCGTGCCGTCCGAGCCGCTGCTCGAAGCCCTGGCCGAACGCGACCCCGGCGCCGCGCATGCCGCGAGCAGCGCGGCAAGCGCCGCCAACGAATCCGAACCCGTCGTCCCGGCGCTGTCCGGCGACGGCTCGCTCGCCATTGGATCTCTCAAAGGAGCCCCCCGGTATGAATAACCTCCATCGCGAACTGGCGCCCATCTCCACGGCGGCCTGGTCGCAAATCGAAGAAGAAGTGGCGCGCACCTTCAAGCGCTCGCTCGCAGGCCGCCGCGTGATCGACGTAAGCGGCCCCGGCGGCGCCGATCTCGCCGGCGTGGGCACCGGCCACCAGAACGGCATCGAGGCGCCGCTCGACGGCATCCGCGCGCGCCAGCGCGAAGTGAAGGCGCTGGTCGAACTGCGCGTGCCGTTCGAACTCTCGCGCGACGCCATCGACGACGTCGAGCGCGGCGCGGAAGACTCCGACTGGCAGCCGGCCAAGGACGCGGCCACGCGCCTTGCCTTCGCGGAAGACCGCGCGATCTTCGACGGCTACACGGCCGCGCAGATCACCGGCATCCGCCAGGGCAGCTCGAACCCCGTGCTGCCGCTGCCGGCCGACATCGCCGACTACCCCGCCGTGATCGCGAAGGCGCTCGAAGAACTGCGCCTGCAAGGCGTGGACGGCCCGTACACGGTGCTGCTCGGCTCCGACGCCTATACGGCCGTGAGCGAAGCGAGCGACCAGGGCTACCCGATTCTCGAACATCTGCGCCGCCTCGTGAACGGCGAGATCATCTGGGCACCGGCGATCGTGGGCGGCAGCATCCTCAGCACGCGCGGCGGCGACTTCGCGTTCCACCTGGGGCAGGACCTTTCGATTGGCTATCTGAGCCACGACGACAAGAGCGTGCGCCTGTATCTGCAGGAGAGCTTCACGTTCATGCTGCTCACGAGCGAAGCTTCGGTGACGATCAAGCCGGAGTAATCGCGCAGCCGGCCGCATGACGAGAGGGGCGCCGCGTGCGCCCCTCGTTCGTTGTGCGGTGCCTGCGTGGCTGCCGGGGGAGCTCATCTCCCGCCTGTCTTGCGCCGCTGCCCCGCCGTGGCGCACCCGGCCGGGCTCAACGCCGGTATCATGGCGGGCTCGCGCCGGCGGCGCGCCCGCCAGGCTCGCGCGCCGGCGCGGCGCCAACCGGGCGACAGACGCTCCCATCACGATGATCCAGAGGAAGACCGCCATGACGGCCGCAACGCAATTCGACCAGGTTTCCGTTGTCAAACGCGCCAACGTGTATTTCGACGGCAAGTGCGTCTCGCACACCGTGCTGTTCGCCGACGGCAGCCGCAAGACGCTCGGCGTGATCCTGCCGGGCACGCTCAACTTCGGCACCGATGCACCCGAACTCATGGAAGTGCAGGCCGGCAAGTGCCGCATCCGCCTGGAAGGCAGCAGCGAATGGCAGACCTACGGCGCGGGCGAGACCTTCCCGGTGCCCGGCAAGAGCCGCTTCGACATCGACGTGATCGAGACGCTCGACTACGTTTGCAGCTATCTGTAATGCCCCGGGCGAGGCGCAGGCCCCGCGTCCGCGGCATCGGGCGCCGCTGACCGACGCCCGATAAGCGCTCGCCCGCTGCCCCGCACGCCCGCCCGGCACCACGCCGCGCGGGCGTGTGTGTTTTCCGGCGGACGGGCCGCCATGAGCGCGCGCGCCCACGCGCTCGCTACAATAAAATGCGCCCCCGCCCACCGGATTCATCGCCATGTCCACGCCCCGCTCCGCAGCCAGCCGACCGCCCCCGCGCAGCCCGCTTGCCACGCTCGCCGTGGTCACCGTGCTCACGGGCATCGGCGCGGGACTCGGCGGCATGTTGCTCGCCATGCTGCTGCACGAAATCCAGCACATCGCCTATGGCTACAGCCAGGCGCACGTCATCAGCAGCGAGAGTTTCCTGCAGGGCGTCACCGGCACCGCGCCCGCGCGGCGCGTGGCCGTGCTCGTGGTGTGCGGCTTCGTGGGCGGCTTCGGCTGGTGGGCGCTCTATCGCTATGGCAGGCCGCTCGTGAGCATCAGCGCCGCGATCAAGCCCGGCGGCGCACGCATGCCGCTCTTCGCCACGACCGTGCATGCGCTCCTGCAGATCGTCACCGTGGCGCTCGGTTCGCCGCTCGGGCGCGAGGTCGCGCCGCGCGAGATCGGTGCGGCCTTCGCCACCTGGATTTCGAAGGCCACGGGGCTCACCGCGGCCGAGCGCCGCGTGATGATCGCGTGCGGCGCCGGGGCGGGCCTCTCGGCCGTCTATAACGTGCCGCTGGGCGGCGCGGTGTTCGTGCTGGAAGTGCTGCTCGGCACCTTCGGCTGGTCGGCGGCGATTCCCGCGCTCACGACCTCGGCCATCGCGGCCGTGGTCGCGTGGATCGGGCTCGGCGACGAACGGCAATACCACGTGCCGTTCTATACGATCAACGCGCAACTCGTCGTCTTTTCGGTGCTGTGCGGGCCGTTCTTCGGCGCCGCGGCACACGGCTTCAGCCGCATGACGGGACGCGCGCGCGACGCCTCGCCCAAAGACTGGCGCTTGCCGCTCTACTCGCTCGCGAACTTCACCGGCATCGGCCTGCTGGCAATCTGGTTTCCGCAACTGCCCGGCAACGGCAAGGGCCCGGCGGGCCTGAGCTTCAACGACGATCTCGGCATCGGCCTTGCCGCCGCGCTGCTCGTGCTGAAGCTGCTCACCACCACCACGAGCCTGCGCGCGGGCGTCAAAGGCGGTCTGCTCACACCGGGCATCGCCATCGGCGCGCTCTTCGCCGTCGTGATCGCCGGGCTTGCGAACCACGTCTGGGCCGGCCTAGAGCCGGGCGCGTTTGCGATAGTCGGCGCGGCGGCGTTTCTCGCGGCGTCGATGCAGATGCCGGTCACGGCCGTCGTGCTGATGCTCGAATTCACGCACGTCAACTACGACCTCGCCATTCCCATGCTGCTTGCCGTGGCCGGATCGGTCGCCACGCTGCGGCTCATGGCGCACGCGCAACGTCCGCCGAAGCCGCGGGGCGAAGCATCGGCAACCCGGGCGAACGACAGGGCCGCCCCGGCGACGCGCGAAACGCTCGACTAGCGGGTGACGGCGGGCGCGGCCGCTGCGTATCATGGCGCCTGCGCGCCACGCACTTATGTCGCGCTTATGTCGCGCCTATGCCGATCACAAGGACCCTCGCATGACCCCCGACCATTTCCGCACCGACGTCGATCTCGCACGCTGCACGCGCCTGCTCAATCACGGCCCCGTCACGATCATCACGAGCCAGCACGGCGACCGCGCGAACGTGATGTCCGCCTCGTGGGCCATGCCGCTCGATTTCGCTCCGCCGAAGGTCGTCGTGGTGATCGACGGCCAGACGCTCACGCGCAAGCTCGTGGAAGAAAGCGGCGTGTTCGGCCTGCAGTTGCCGGGCGTGGCGTTCGCGCAGCAAACGCTCGCGGTGGGCACGAGCAACGGCGTCGAGCTCGACAAGTTCGCCGCCTTCAGGCTGGAAACCTTCCGCGCCCGGAAAATCGACGTGCCGATGCTCGCCGCGTGCACGGCGTGGCTGGAGTGCAAGGTGATACCCGACGAAAGCCAGCGCTACGACCTGATTCTGGCCGAAGTCGTGGCCGCCTATGCGGATAGCCGGGTGTACTCGAACAACCGCTGGCACTTCGACGCCGCGCCGGAATTGCGCACCTGCCACTACGTGGCGGGCGGCACCTTCTTCGCGACGGGCGAGCCGTTCGAAGTGCAGGCTACGCCCTCGGCCGTGACCGAGAGCAGCGCGCCGCGGGCCTGAACGCCGGGCGGCGCGCGCCGCCGTGAATCGAATCGAACCGAATGGATTGGATTGGATTGGGCAGCGAACCCGCGATCAGGCGCCGAGCGCCGCCAGCGGATGCGCGTCGGCGGCCCACGGCGAGGCGAGGAAGTGCTGCACGCGCTCAGGCGCCACTTCGGCCAGCGTAGCCGGCGCCCAGCGCGGCGTGCGGTCCTTGTCCACGAGATGCGCGCGCACGCCCTCGCAGAAGTCGCCCTCACCGATTGCCCGCGTCACGATGCCGAGTTCCATGCGGAAGCAATCGGCAAGCGTCATCTGCCGGCCGCGCAGCAGCGCTTCGCGCGTGACTTCGAGCATGGTGGGCGAATAGTGCGTGAGCGCATCGAGCGTCGCGCGGCGCCAGGCCTGCTGTGCCTCCGGCGCATCCGCTGCGCCGGCCAGATCCGCTTGCAGCGCATGGACGATCTGCTGCACGGTCTTGCGGCCGTCGAAGTAGCGGGCGATCAGCGGCGCGTTCTGCGCCAGCGCGCCGGCCTGTGCCTCGCCGTCATGTCCCGGCGCGTCGAAGACACGGCGCAGCGCGGCGCGCACGTCGCCTGCCATCGATGCCTGCACGAGACGCGCCTCGAAGCCGTCGAGCCATTCGCCCGGCACGCAGAGATCGGCAAGTCCGCAATAGAGCGCATCCGCGCCCGTTAGCGTCGCGCCGGTCAGGCCCACGTAAAGCTCCGTTTCCAGCGGCATCACCGAAAGAAAATGCGTGGCGCCCACGTCGGGCAAAAGGCCGATGCGCGTTTCCGGCATGGCGATCTTCGTGCGCGAGGTGGCCACCCGCAGCGTGGCCGCCTGGCCGAGCCCCATGCCGCCTCCCATCGTCACGCCGTCGAGCAGTGCCACGAGCGGCTTGGGGAACGTATGCAGCGCGTAGTCGAGTTCGTATTCGTCGACGAAGAACTGCCGCCAGCCCGTGTCGCCCAGCATCTCGCCGCGCTGCGCCGACTGGTAGATCGCGCGCACGTCGCCGCCCGCGCAGAAGCCCTTCGGGCCCGCTCCGTCGAGCACCAGGGCAACGATCGCGTCGTCGGTGCGGATGCGCTCGAGCAGCGCCGCGAGCGTGCGCACCATGCCATGCGAAAGTGCATTGAGCGCCGCGGGCCGGTTCAGCGTGACGATCGCGACGCGATTGACCACGCGAAACAGCACGTCGGCGTCGGCTTCGAGAGGCGCCGCTACGGCAGCCGGTGTTGCATTCATTACTTCGTTCTCCCTGTCAATTTTCAGCGCAGCTCGGGGAAGTCCTCTTCCCAGTACTCGTCGGGCATGCGCGCCATGTCGGCGGTGCGCTCCATTTCGCGGCGGCGCAGCTCGACACGGCGGATCTTGCCGGAAATCGTCTTCGGCAGGTCGCTGAACTGCAGGCGCCGAATGCGTTTGTACGGTGCGAGCTTGTCGCGCGAAAAGCGGAACACTTCGCGCGCCAGTTCGGGGCCGGCCTCGTAGCCCTGGCGCACGATCACGAACGCCTTCGGCACCGAGAGGCGCAATTCGTCGGGGCTCGGCACCACGGCAGCCTCGGCAATCGCCTCGTGCTCGATCAGCACGCTCTCCAGTTCGAACGGGCTCAGCCGGTAGTCGGACGACTTGAACACGTCGTCCGCGCGGCCCACGTACACGTAGTAGCCATCGTCGCGGCGCATGGCGACGTCGGACGTGTGGTAGTAGCCGTTGCGCATCGCGTATTCGGTGGCCTTCGCGTTGTTGGCGTAGCCCGTCATCAGACCGAGCGGACGGTGTGCCAGCGGCAGCGCGATTTCGCCTTCGGACGCGGGCTGGTCGTCGGCATCGACGAGTTCCACGCGGTAGCCCGGCAGCGGCCGGCCCATCGCGCCGGCCACCACGGGCTGGCCCGGCGAATTGCCGATCTGGCAGGTGGTTTCGGTCTGACCGTAGCCATCGCGGATCGTGATATCCCACGCATGGCGCACGCGCTCGATGATCTCCGGATTGAGCGGCTCGCCCGCACCGACGATCTCGCGCAGCTTCACCGGATACGAGGCAAGCGGCTCCTGCACGAGCATGCGCCACACCGTGGGCGGCGCGCACAGCGTGGTCACGCCGCATTGCACGAGCGCGTTGAGCGTGTCCCTGGGCACGAAGCGCGCGTAGTTGTACACGAACACGCAAGCCTGCGCGTTCCACGGCGCGAAGAAACAGCTCCACGCATGCTTGGCCCAGCCCGGCGAACTGATGTTCCAGTGCACGTCGCCGGGTTGCAGGCCGATCCAGTACATCGTCGAAAGATGGCCGACCGGGTAGCTCTCGTGCGTATGCTCGACGAGCTTCGGCTTCGAGGTGGTGCCCGAGGTGAAGTAGAGCAGCATCGGGTCGCTCGCGCGCGTGGGCGCATCCGGCTCGAACGCGGCGCTCGCCTCGCAGGCGCGCGCGAGATCGATCCAGCCGTCGCGTTGCGCGCCCACGGCGATGCGCTTCACGCTCGCGTCGAGTGCATCGAACTTGGCCAGTTCCGCGCCGTCCACCACCACGCAGCGCACGCCGCCCGTCTCCACGCGCTCGCGCACGTCGTCGGGCGAAAGCTGCGTGGTGGCCGGCAGCACGATCGCGCCGAGCTTCATGGCCGCGAGCATCACGTCCCAGAGTTCGACGCGGTTGGGCAGCATCAGCAGCAGGCGGTCGCCGCGCGCCACACCCTGCTCGCGCAGGAAGTTCGCCATGCGCGACGAACGCTCGGACATCTGCGCAAACGAAAGGCGCTGGCCGCCGCCTGCCGGGTCGTCCACGATCCACAGGGCCGGGTTGTCGTTGCCGCGCGCCATCACGTCGAAGTAGTCGAGCGCCCAGTTGAACGTGTCGAGCTTCGGCCATGCGAACCCGGCATACGCACCCGCGTAATCGGTGCGATGGCGCAACAGCAGGTCGCGGGCCGCGAGGAAGGCCTGTGCGGAAGGGGAATAACCGGTCATCGTCGTCTCCATTTGAGGCGCCTCTCCGCGGCGCTCTATCGGCACAACCAGGTACAACGCTTTTATTTCGCCATGCTAACCACTCAAAGCTGCCGCGCGATCACCATGCGCTGCACTTCGCTGGTGCCTTCGTAAATCTGCGTAATGCGTGCATCGCGATAGTGCCGCTCCACAGGATAGTCATTGAGGAAGCCGTAACCGCCATGAATCTGGATCGCATGCGAACAGACTTCCTCGGCCATTTCCGAGGCATAGAGCTTGGCCTGCGAGGCTTCCGAAAGACACGGCTTGCCGAGCGAGCGCAGCCTGGCCGCGTGATGCACGAGATGACGGGCCGCGTTGATGCGCGTATGCATGTCGGCGAGCATGTTGGCCACGCTCTGATGGCGGATGAGCGGCTCGCCGAACTGCACGCGCTCGTGCGCATAGGTTCGCGCCGCATCGAACGCCGCGCGCGCGATGCCAAGCGCCTGCGCCGCAATGCCGATGCGTCCGCCCTCCAGATTCGAGAGCGCGATCCTCAGTCCCTCGCCGCGCTGGCCGAGCAGGTTCGCCTCGGGAATCGCGCAGTTTTCGAGCGCAATCGGGCAAGTGTCGGAGGCGCGGATGCCCATTTTCTTCTCGGGCGGCCCGACGTTGAACCCCGGCGTGTCGGTGGGGACGACGAAAGCGGAAATGCCGCGCTTGCCGGCATCGGGGTCGGTCACGGCAAACACGATCGCCACGTCCGCGCGCGAACCGTTGGTCACGAACTGCTTGTTGCCGTTGAGCACCCACTGGCCGTCGCGCAGTTCGGCGCGCGTGCGCAGATTGTTCGCCTCGGAACCCGCCTGCGGCTCGGTCAGGCAGAACGCGCCGATCAGCTCGCCCGCGGCGAGCTTGCGCAGATAGCGGTCTTTCTGGGCCTCGTTGCCGTATTGCAGGATCGGGCCGCAGCCCACCGAATTGTGGACGCTCACGAGCGTCGCGCACGATGCGCAGCCTGCGGCGATCTCCTCCATCGCGAGCGCGTAGGCGACGTAATCGGTATAGGAGCCGCCCAGTTCCTGCGGCACGATCATGCCGAGAAAGCCGAGCTCGCCCAACTGCGTCACGATTTCGTCGGGCAGCTTGCTGTCGCGGTCCCATTGCGCCGCGTTCGGCGCAAGACGCTCGGTGGCGAAATCGCGCGCGGCGTCGCGGATCATGCGCTGATCCTCGGTGTAAAACTCGTCCATCTGTGTCCCCTTCCTGTCTCTCGCCCGGCGCGGCCGCATCGAGGCCGACGCCGGTTCCCTGCCCATCGCGGCAACACGGGCCGCCGTGCTGCGCCGCGTCACGAAGAACCGCGACGCGCGCGGCACATCGCGCCCTCCACTGTCGCGCCCCACGGCGCCGGCCGCAAGGCTTGTGAAAAGTGTAGGGACCCGGGCGACCGCCTTCCATGTCCGCCACGATCAAATTCTCTGATCGGATTTACCATATCGGCTCTGGCAACGCCTTCTGGAGCACCTCTCTTGCAACACGACAAACCCATCCGGCTGAGCGAAAAAGGCACCATCGCCATGAGTCTCGTGACCGAGACGCTCGCGCTGGCGCGCTTGCGCGGGCTCGATACCGCGCCGCTCGCCGAAGCGGCGGGCATCGCGACGGCCGCCCTGGCCTCGCCGCGCGCCCGCGTGAGTGCAGCGCAATACGGCGCGCTGTGGTCCGGCATCGCCCGCGCGCTCGACGACGAATTCTTCGGCCAGGACTCGCACGCCATGAAGAGCGGCAGCTTCGTCGCGATGACGCACACGGCACTCACCGCGCGCACGGGGCGCCACGCGCTGCAGCGCGCGGCCGGCTTCATACGCCTCGTGCTGGACGATCTGGCCGGCCACGTGGAGATCGACGCGGCGCGCGCACGCATTGTCTTCGTGCACCGCATGGGCACGCCGGTGCCGACGATGTTCGCCTACGCGACCTGGTTCATCCTCGTGTACGGGCTCGTGTGCTGGCTGGTGGGGCGGCGCATTCCGCTTCTCGCGGCGCGCTTTCGCTGCCCGGCGCCCGCCGCCGTGGAGGAATACCGGCTGATGTTCTGCGACGACATGGCCTTCGGCCAGGCGGCGTCTTACGTGGACCTCGCGCCCGGTTTTCTCGACCTGCCGGTGATCCAGACGCCTGCCTCGGCTCGCACGTTCCTGCGCAACGCGCCGGGCAGCTTCGTCGTGAAGTACCGCAATCCCGGCTCGTTCGCGGCGCGCGTGCGGCGCACGCTGCGCGCGCTGCCGGCAACCGCGTGGCCCGACGCCGACGCGCTCGCCCGCCGCCTGAACGTGGCGCCCGCCACGCTGCGGCGGCGGCTCAAGCAGGAGGGCCACAGTTGCCAGTCGATCAAGGACGCGTTGCGCCGCGACCTGGCGATCGCCGCACTGGCAGACCCGGCGCGCACGGTGGCGGACGTCGCGGCGGCCGTGGGCTTCGCCGAACCGAGCGCATTTCACCGCGCGTTCCGCAAGTGGACCGGCATGCGTCCTGCCGACTACCGGCTGGCCCGCCAGCGGGAGGCGGCGCACAGCGGGATAAAAGCGGAGTAGAAGCGAGATGAATCCGCAAGCGTGCGCGGAGACGCGCCAGGAACCCCCGGACTTTCCCCTTCCGTTTATTGAGATACGGCCTATACTGATCAGGGTAATCCCTAGTACGAAAGGCATCGCCATGTTCTCCCCCTCGCGCATCACGCTCGGCCTGCTCGTGGCCGGGTGCTCGCTCGCGTCGGCATCCGCCCTCGCGCAGAGCTACGATCCCTCCGCCCCGAAAACCCGCGCCGAAGTCCGCGCCGATCTCGTCGAATGGCTCGCGGCAGGCTACGATCCGCTGGACTGGGTCGACTATCCCGAGAACGCACAGCGCGCAGGCGCCATCGTGGCGCAGCGCCGCGCGGCCCGCATGGGCGCGACGGGACTCACGCAGTAGCACGCCCCGCCGCAGTAACCCGCATCATCCGCATCGGGCGCTGACCTGACGCCGCGCAACACCGCCCGCGTCGCACCCGCACGCACCCGCGCACGCACCTTTGCGGGCGCATCGATCTGCCTCCTCCCGCGAGGCGGCGCGTGAGCTTTGTGCGCCCGCCCCCGCCGATACAGCCCCCCTGCCCGCAGCCCTGCCCTGTTGCACCCGCTCCACGCCCGCTGCGGCAATTCGGCACTTTGCGGACAAGCTTGTTTACAATCCCGCCCGTAGCGGTGCTGTCCACCCGACCGCAGGCAACCGCCGCCGCTCTTCACAATAACGCAATCCGCTCGACACTCAGGGGGCCGATCCACATGGACGCCATCAAACGCTATTTCGGTTTCGAAGAAGCAGGCACCAACCTGCGCACCGAACTGCTAGCCGGTTTCACCACCTTCCTCACGATGGCCTACATCATCTTCGTGAACCCGGCCATTCTCGGCGATGCCGGCATGCCGAAGGAATCGGTGTTCGTGGCCACCTGCCTCGTTTCGGCGCTCGCCTCGGCCATCATGGGCCTCTATGCGAACTACCCGATCGCGCTCGCGCCGGGCATGGGACTGAACGCCTATTTCGCCTACGCGGTCGTCAAGGGCATGGGCTTCACGTGGCAGGCGGCGCTCGGCGCCGTGTTCATCTCCGGGTGCCTGTTCTTCGTCGTCACGCTGCTGCGCGTGCGCGAGGCGATCATCAACGGCATTCCGCATTCGATCCGGGTGGCCATCACGGCCGGCATCGGGCTCTTTCTCGCCATCATCTCGCTCAAGACCGCGGGCATCATCACGGGCAACCCGGCCACGCTCGTCACGCTCGGCAACCTGGGCGACCCGCACGCGATCCTCGCCATCATCGGCTTCTTCGCCATCGTCACGCTCGACGTGCTGAAGGTGCGCGGCGCGATCCTGATCGGCATCGTGGGCGTGACGATCCTCTCGTTCTTCTTCGGCGGCAACCAGTTCCACGGCATCTTCTCCGCCCCGCCCTCGATTGCGCCGACCTTCGCGCAACTCGACATCAAGGGCGCGCTTTCCACGGGCGTGCTGAACGTGATCCTGGTGTTCTTCCTCGTCGAACTGTTCGACGCCACCGGCACGCTGATGGGCGTCGCGAACCGCGCGGGCCTGCTCGTGCACGGCAAGATGCACCGCCTGAACCGCGCGCTGCTCGCGGACAGCACCGCGATTCTCGCGGGCTCGGTGCTCGGCACGTCTTCGACCACGGCCTACATCGAAAGCGCCTCGGGCGTGCAGGCAGGCGGCCGCACCGGCCTCACGGCGCTCACCGTGGCCGTGCTGTTCCTCGCGTGCCTCTTCGTCGCGCCGCTCGCGGGCGTGGTGCCCGGCTACGCGACCGCGCCCGCGCTGCTCTACGTCTCGTGCCTGATGATGCGCGAGATCGCCGGGCTCGACTGGGAAGACGCCACCGAAGCCGTGCCGGCCGCGCTCACGGCGCTCACCATGCCGTTCACGTATTCGATCGCGAACGGCGTGGCCTTCGGCTTCATCTCGTACGCGGGCCTGAAGCTCCTGACGGGCCGCGCGCGCCAGGTGAAAGCGATCGTCTGGATCATCGCCGCGGTGTTCCTGTTCCGCTTCTTCTACCTCGGCGGCGAGTGAGCACGGCAAGTATGCAGTAGCCGGTTGGACATCGGGCGGCCAAGAGGGCCGCCCGATTCGTTTCCGGAGGGGGACGTCTTCGCGACGAACCGCGGTCTTTCCCCCCCTCCACGTCAAACCCGCAGGCCAGCCAACTGCACGCCGCACCGGGACCTCCTTATCATAGGGAGAAACGCCCCCTACGCCGATACGTTCCCCGACACCAGGAGTGCCCTGTGGCCACCTTCCCCGCCGCCGCCGACCGCTATTCCCGGCCCGCCATCTTCTTTCACTGGGCCATCTTCGTGCTCGTCGCGCTCGCGTATCTGGCGATCGAAGTCCGCGGCCCGAAGGGCTCGGACAGCCGCGTGTTCTGGAGCAACGTGCACTTCTGGGCGGGCACGCTCGTGCTCACGCTCGCCGTGCTGCGCCTGCTGTGGCGCCTCTGGCACGGCGCGCCGGCCGATATCGACGCGAACCGCCTGCTCGCCTTTCTCTCGCGGCTCGTGCACCTCGCGCTCTATCTCTTCATCTTCGTGCAGCCGCTGTTGGGCATCCTGATGATCAACACAGGGGGCCACCCGGTCACGCTGGCCGGACTCGACCTGCAGATCACGCTGGCCGGCCCCGATCCCATCGCGCGCAAGGCGATCCGCGACGCGCACGTGCTGATCGGCAATGCGTTCTACTGGGTGATCGGCCTGCATGCGTTCGCGGCCATCGCGCACCATCTCGTGCTGCGCGACAACACGCTGCGGCGCATGATCTGAGCGCAAAAACGCAACGCCGGGCAGGTAGCCCGGCAGCAGGGACAATGCTGGCGAAGACGCAGGCGACTAGCTGCCCGCGTGGGCAAGAAAGCAAAAAGACGGGGAATGCGCGAGGTGAAGCGCCCGCCACGCCGGCGGGCGCCGCCTTCAGGATGCCGAACCGTGCGCCTGCACGAAACGGACGTAGCCGCTGCGCAGCACGAGGCATTGCGCCCGCGTCTCCGATAGCAGCCGGCGTGCAACCGCCTCGATGCGGTCGCGATGATGATCGAAGGCGTCGAGCATGTCTTCGGCGCGCGGCGAAGCCGCTCCGAAGTGGTCCTCCAGCGCCGCGGCGGTGATCGTGCACTCCACCCTCTCCCCATCGACCATTGCCGGAAATGCCAGGGTCAGCTCAGGCCCCGAATACTCGGGGACTTCATTCGGAAAAATGATCTGCATGGGAATGGCCTTCGGTTGAGGGTGAACGGGCCCGCGCTACAGATGCCCCTCCCAGGCGCACGCGGAGAAACTCATCAGCCGCCGTCTTCAATGGCTGGTGCAATACGTTTGCGGCGGTTGACTGGATTCACTTTAGACGACTTCAGCCGAGCCGCAAGTCCCACGTTGCCGCACTGGGGAAAATATGTGTCCTGGCCCCTTGCGTGGCCATGTTCGACCGCCCCCGGACCCGCACTTTACGTTTGCCGATGCCGGTGCGCTTCCACGTCCTTCGGGTGCAGCGTCAGCATCACCACGAACGCGACAATGCCGCCGGCTATCGTAGCGACGCCGTACAGGACGAGCTTGTCCAGGTCGAAAAGGAGTCCGTGGATCACGAGCGTCACGCCGAACAGCGCGACGAACGTGGCGAGCGTCGCCACGACGATCCTCAATTCGCTTTGCACCATGATGGTCTCCGCAAGACGGAGCCGGAGCGCACGCATTACGCGCCCATGCTTGAATCCTGGCACTCGCGTGGACAAAGGCAAGCCGAAAATACCCCCGCCGCGGCGCGCGCCGGAGGGCGGCTCTGGCGAGCGCGCTTATCCTGTACCATGAGATGGCGTTCGCGCCGCACGCGGCGCGATGTTGCACCGCAGCGCCGCGCATCGCGGCCGCCCAGAACAACTGGAGACACGAGTGACCCGACGCCCCGTCACGCCGCACGACGCGGCCCACGCGGACGCAATCGCGCAGGCGCATGCGCGCTCGCGCGCGACAGGCCTGCGCGCCGCCGAGGCGCCCGAATTCGAGTCCCTGCGCGCGGGGGAATTGCGCGATCTCATCGACACGAATCACACGCTCTATCACCAGGCGCGCCCGGTCATGGACGCGCTGCACGCGCAAATCGTCGATACGCAGAGCATGGTGCTGCTCACCGACCGCAACGGCGTGATCCTGCACAGCCTCGGCGACACGGACTTCGTCGAGAAGGCGCGGCGCGTCGCGTTGCGCCCGGGCGTCTCGTGGTCGGAACGGCATCGCGGCACCAATGCGATCGGCACGGCGCTGGTCGCGGGCCAGCCCACCACGGTCCACGCCGACGAGCATTTCCTGCGCGCGAACCACATCCTCACCTGCTCGTGCGCGCCCATTGCCGATCCCTACGGCCGCACGCTCGGCGCACTCGACGTGAGCGGCGACTCGCGCGGCTTTCACAAGCACACGCTGGCGCTCGTGCGCATGTCGGCGCAGATGATCGAAAACCAGCTCTTCAACAGCGATTTCGCCGAGGCGGTGCGCCTGCAGTTCCACGCCCGCGCCGAATTCATTGGTACGTTGTACGAAGGATTGGCCGCGTTCTCGCCCGACGGCACCCTGCTATGCGCGAACCGCAGCGCGCTGTTCCAGTTCGGCGCGCCGCTCGCGGACCTGCGCCAGCGCGACTTCGCGTCGCTCTTCGGCATCGACTTCCCCGTCTTCATGCAGCAGTTGATGCGCGCGCCGGGCGACCTGCTCACGCTCACGTTGCCGAGCGGCGTGCGCGTGCTCGCGCGCGGTGCGCCGGGCACCGCGCTGACCCTGCGGGAATCGCCGGGGGCGCCCGCTGCACCGGCCTCCGCCAGGCGCACGCCGCCACGCCCGGGCGCAGCGGAAGAAAGGACACCTGCCGTACCGCGCCCCACGCTCGCCGAACTCGATACCGGCGACGCGCGCATGCACGCCGTCCTGCAGCGCGTGGCGCGCGTGCGGGGCCGCGATATTCCCGTGCTGGTGCTGGGCCGCACGGGCACCGGCAAGGAATGGCTCGCGCGGGCATTGCATGAGGACTCGCCGCGCCGCGATGCGCCCTTCGTCGCGCTCAACTGTGCGGCGCTGCCCGACACGCTGATCGAAGCCGAACTCTTCGGCTACGAGGACGGCGCATTCACGGGCGCGCGGCGGCGCGGCAACCCGGGCAAGATTGCCCAGGCTCATGGCGGCACGCTCTTTCTCGACGAAATCGGCGACATGCCGCTCGCGCAGCAGGTGCGCCTCATGCGCGTGCTTCAGGAGCGCATGGTCGTACCGCTCGGCGCAAACCGGGCGGTGCCGGTGGACCTGCGCATCGTCTGCGCAACGCATCGCGATTTGCGCGCGATGATCGCCGAGGGCACCTTCCGCGAAGATCTTTACTACCGCATCAACGGGCTCGTCGTCACGCTGCCGCCGCTTGCCGAACGCAGCGATCTCGATGCGCTCGTGGAAAGCATGCTGGGCGCCGTGCGGCGCGAAGTGCGCGAGGCGCCGGCGCGTCTTGCGCCCGCTGTGCGCGAGGTGTTTGCGCGTTGCCGCTGGCCGGGCAATCTGCGCCAACTGGCCAATGTGCTGCGCACCTCGGCGATCCTGGCCGAAGGCGAAGCCGCCATCGACCTGGAGCATCTGCCCGAGGATCTGCTGGAGGACTGTGAGAGCGTCGCTCAAGCGGCGAGCGCCGGCCGCCCTGGCCGCATCGCGGACTGGCAGGCGGCACTCGTTGAGGACGCACTCACACGGCATCGTGGCAATGTTTCGGCAGCCGCTCGCGAGTTGGGGCTTGCTCGCAACACCGTGTATCGGCATATGCGGCGCAGGCGGTAGGCGGGCGGTTGGGGGTGGGTGTGGGGAGGTTTTTTTTGGGGGGGTTTGGGGTTTCTTGTTTTTGT
>NZ_BAYB01000030.1 GCF_000685035.1 Paraburkholderia ferrariae NBRC 106233 | reverse complement strand
ACCGTTCACCCTCCCGACGCCCACGCCGGCTACCGGTTGGCCTGGTGCCAGGTTTATCGACGGAAGGCCGGCATTTCCTGCTGTGTTGTTGATGCTGATGCCGGTGCCTGAAATCGTCCCACCCGCACCGAAGGTCGATTCATAGTCGGGCAGCCCGTAGGGCACGACATCGGCGGGCGCGGCCTGCGTATAGCCGCCCGGATTCGGGCCGCTGAACGGCGCATCACCGAACGGTAATGTCCAGTCCCCGATGCTGTGGTCGTAGTTCGTGTAGTGGTAGTAGCCCGAGTACGTGACCTGCACGCCTGGCGCCACCTGGCCCTGCCAGGCGTCCATGTCGAGCGTGGCCGGCGCGGCGAGGTCGCCCACTGCCGCCACCTGGCTCCAGTAGTTCTGGAGCAGACCTGTATGCGACATGTCCAGGTTGCCGCCCGAGATGATCTGTGCCCCCGGGCTGATGGCCGTGATAACGCTCGCCAGCGCTACGCCCGTATAGGTCGTGTACTGATAGCCGCTGTTCCACTGGCCGCCGCCGGGCGGCAGCGTATAGACCCCGCCGATCATCGTCAGGAAGGCGGGGTTATCCGGCGTGGCCCAGCCGACATAGGGGTGATCTGCGGAGCAGGCCGTCATGTCGATGGCCGTGCAGCCGGACAGGCTGATGCCGAGCTGCGCGATCAACGCAGGATCGGCGGGCATATAGCCCGAGGTCGTCATCACGTGCCGCGTGTTCGTCACCTGGTCCGCGTAGAGCGCCATGTCGGCCGATGACTGGATCAACGCCGATACGTTGTTGATGACGTTCGCGTTGCTGTAGCTGCCATCCGGATTCTTTCCGCCCGCCAGCACGACGCTGCCGAGTCCGAAGATCGCGGTCGTGGCCTGCGAATCGGTTTCGGTGGTGTCATCGCGGTTCTCGATATCGGGGGCGAGCAGTTCGAGCGTGCCATTGCTGTCCGATGCGCCAATGAGCGCGCTCGGGCCGAGATTCGAAAGCCTGCTGGTCGCGTTGAGCGACACGCTGCCGCCCACCATCGCGCCGGTATTGGTGAGCGTGTCCGAGTGCGTCGTGAGCGTGCCGGCCGCCATCATGGCGCCGCTGTTTTCGATATCGCCCGCATCCACACCCAGATCGTTCGCCGCCTGCAGCACGGCGGTGTTCGTGAAGGTGCCGGGCAAATGGAAGGCGAGGTTGTGGCCGGCGATGAACTGCTGGTCGGGCGTCGTCGTGAAGTCGCCCTGAAGATTCAGCGTCACGTCATTCGTGGCAAAGTAGGTGCCCCCGCCCAGCAGCGTACCGGCGGAGATATCCAGGTCACGCGTGGCGCCCATCTGGCCGCCGGTGTTCGTGAGCGTGCCGGTGGCCGTGATGGCGGCATCGCCCTGATACCCCGGCAGCGTCCCCATCTGGCCATTCGTGTTGTCGATATCTCCTGCCTGCACCCCGAGGCTCGCGCCGCTCACCTGGCCGCCCTGGGTGTTCGCGATGGACGAAGCGGCGAGCGACACCGCGCCATTGCCGGTCACGACGCCTGCCGCGTTGACGATCTGGCTGCCAGCCTGTACCGACATCGCGCCCGAACCGAGGTTGCCCAGTACACCCTGGGTATTGTCGATTGACGCGGCCTGCACCGAGAGCGTCGAGGCATCGCCCGTTGCACCCGTGCCCGCCTGGACGCTGCCCCCTGCGTTGGTGAGCGCTCCGCCGGTCGTCAGCGTGAGCGACCCCAGGGCGCGCATGAGACCCGCTGCGTTGTTCACCCCGTCCAGGACCGCGACCGACATGCCCTGTTGCGCAGCGAATGTGCCGCTCCCGTTATTGAAGGTGCCCATCTGCGCCTGCACCGTACCCGCGCTGATGACCGTGCCGCCGACATTCGAGAACGACCCCGCGCCGTTACCCGGCGTGAGGGTGAAAACCCCGGTGCCAGCGTGCAGGATCGAGCCGCCATCGTTGTCGATGACCGGAGCGGAGAGCGTGAGGTCCGTGCTGTTGGTCTGGAACGTGCCACCCGCCGAGTTATCGAGCAGGTTGCTCACGTTGACGATCATCGGCCCCGTTCCGTACTGCGTGATCGTGCCCGCGTGGTTGACGAGGTTGGTCGCGTTCAGCGCCAGTTGCGTGGCCTGAACGTTGCCTGAACTGTTGTCGAGCGTCCTCGCGCTGATCGTCGCGGCCTGGCCTGCCAAAACCTTCCCGCCGCTGTTCGTGAACTGCAACCCGGCGTTGATGGTCGCGTTTTGTCCCGCCTCCAGCGAACCGTTGGTGTTATTGACGGACTGCGCCGACACCAGGAGATTCGTCTGTGCAGCCACCGCGCCGTGATTGACCAGGGTGCCGGCCTGCATCGACACCGCGCCGTTCCCGCCGATCTGGCCGCCCGCGCCGTTGGTCAGTTGCCCCGTCGTGCTGAGCGTCAGGCCATCGCCATTGAGCGAGAGGATTTGCCCCGCTGTGTTGTCCAGCGAGGCCGCGCTGATGGATGCCTGGCCTGCTGCCTGCGTAACGCCCTGGGTGTTGTCGAACGCGCCTGCGGTGGTCACGCCCAGCGTCGTACCGGCCACCATCTGGCCGCCCGCGTTGCGAACAGCGCCCGCAGCAATCTGCGTGGACGTGCCGCTGGTGAGCTGGCCCCCGCTGTTGTCGAACGTACCGGCCGCATTCGCCGTAATCGACGTGCCTGCGCCCGCGGTTGCATTGACCAGACCCAGATTGCCGCCTGTGGCCGTGAGGTTCAGCGCTGTGCCGGCCCCGATCTGCGCATTCGAGAGGTCGAGCGCCACACCATGGAGTGTGACCGAGCCCGCCGCAACGCTCTGGCCGTTCGCGGACAATACGCCTGCCGAGTTGATCGAGAGATTGCCGCCCGGGCCGATGCTGCCGTCGCTGTTGATGCCCGCACCGAACACCCCCGTCGAGGCGACACTGCCGGCATTGATCACCGTATCCTGTTGTGACGCAATGGTGGCGCTGTTCTCCAGCGCCCCGGACGTGCCAAGGGTGGTATTCTGTGCCGAGTAGATCGTGCCAGAATTCTGCACGCCTGCGGCGTTGATCGCGATGTTGCCGCCGCTTGCGCTCATGCGGCCCGACTGCACGAGCTGACCCGCGCTCGTGAGCGTGAGGTCTCCCGCCTGCGCGGCAAGGGTTCCGGCATTCGCGACACCAACCCCGTTTTCGGTCCCGACCAGGGTAATGCTGTTCGCGTACATGCCGCCGAGTTGCGACACGTCGATGGCCACACCGGGCGCGGGACCGCTGCCGGTAATCGGCGTCGGCGTCAGGCTCGCATAGTCGATGCTGTTCGAACCGGTGACCGCATGCAGCGTATTGCCGTAGATCGCCGCATTGTCCTCCAGCGCACGCGAGAGGATATCCACCTCATCGATATTCGAGGCGTTCAGGCCCGCACCCTGGACGGTTACGGTCCCCTGGGTGACGTTGAAGCCGGTGAGATTGCCGTTGCCATCGATGAGCGGATTGCCCGTTGTCAGGATTCCCCGGCTTGTATTGATGAAGCCGCCGCCGTCAACAATGATCCCGGAACTGTTTGCCAAGACCACCGTAGCGGCTTTCTGCCCGGCCACCTCCACGTAACCTTTCAGTTGACTGGGATTACTGCTGCTGACCTGGTTGACGATGATGCTGGCGGCCTGTCCCGGCGCAAGATTGGGGTTGCCTGAAATCTGCCCGGCGAGTTGTGTGTTCGTGATGGTGGGCGAATTATTCAGGATCGCGCCCTTCTGGCCCACATCGAACTGCGAATAGGTATTGACCGATACGCCCGCCCCGGAGGGTTTCGAGATGTTGACCTGGGGCAAACCGTTCGCCGTATTGATGACGTTGGGCGCGTGGACACCGGACGGCACAATCTGCGCTTCCGAAAGCGCCGGTGCGAGTCCGAATATAGCCAGCGCGGCAAAGGCCACGTGACGCATTGCAAAGAGCGTAAAGAATTGCAGCACAACCGCTGGGCCGTTTTCGCCGTGACTGGAATTCCCGTGCGTGGCTGCCGCTTCCGAAACAGCGACGAGCATACCCCGGAGCTTGTTGAAAACAAGCCGATAACAACGATTATTCATTGCTTGTACCTGTGATGCTGGGCGAAGCCCTGCGCAATGCAACGGCATTTTCCAAATCCCTCACGACGACGCAATGCCATGACAACCGCACGGGCGCCGCTCCTCAAAATGCTTTTAAGCGTGTAATGGACGAAGCTACCAAGAGGATTGAAAAACCGATATGAGACAAATCTGATTTCTTCCAGATTTGTCAGTAATTATCAATGGTACGCACTGCTAAAAATATGTACCGCAATCCACTCAACTCACGCGCATTGGGTTAGCGGATAGCGAGCGACATGGCATTGGACGGAAATAGTGGTCCACTGTCGTCGTCAAGGTTGCTGGAGTACTGGCGGGTACACCGCATGCACTATTCTTGTGAGGTTAGCGGCATGCCGATGCGCAGCCTCGAAGGCAAACTGCTCGATGCTTTCGAGGACGGCTTATGCCGCTTCCTGATCGGGCCTGATTGGGGATTTGTTGTGCGTCGTCAAGTGTTCTGCCTCCTGTAGCAAGGGACAACTCGCAACAACCGCAAACAGATGGGAGTGGGTGAGCAGGCACGAGACAGGGTTGACGAACCGGCGTAGAACCAGACCGGCAGACCCGAAGGTCTCCGCGCCAAGGCCCGCTCATCGACAGAATCAACACACGAACAGAGGCATCCGTCCACCCTTGCGGGCGAGCGGGTTCTACATTTCCAGGTCGCCAAACTGGCTGCCTGTGTTTCCGGCAGACGCCAGCCGAGAAAAAATGGCTGGCACGCACCGTGCTGCGGCCAAACGTGCGCCGGACGGCTGCACTTGACGTATTTTAACGATTTTGACCAAGCGCTTCGGTTGGCGGGCGCGAACGGTCAAGTGCGAACAGTGCGTAGGTGTTCGCACCTTTACACGGCGCCTGCGCACACTCGCAGTTCAAAGCACTTTGCAGTGGGTTCGCACCTCGCAGGCGCGCCCGGCGGTCCGAGGACTGCAAAGTGCAAAGAGCGTTCGGACCTGGTAGCTGGAGAAAAACCGCGCCGCGCAAATTACCCCCGGCTCTCGGAGGGTCGGAAAGGACCCGGCCTCCCGGCTGCCCATCCCTCGCGCAGCCGTGAGGCCCCGGGCACCCCGTCTCCCGATGGCTTTGATGCACCTCGCATAGATGCGGGCGGTATTGGGCTTTCCCTGCTGCCCCGAGCATGATTAAATAGCTCAAACATCTCAAGGTGCAATCTGTGACTGCAGCGATTCCGTTGCAGCGATGAGTGGAAAGGTCCTTCACTTAACGAGGTTGCATTCCAGAGCAAGCGAATCAATAAGAATTTACTGGTGACTGAATGGCAACGATCAACTTAAAAAAATTTATTGCCGAACACTATAGGGGTGGCGTAACAGTTCGGGATGTAATTCGTGAGGCGCTGACAAATTCAATTCATGCGGGCGGCAAACTTATTTCCGTTGAGCTTCATTTTTCAGAAAGAAATGGTGACCTTTTCCAGAGTACGGAAGAGCGGAAGGTCCTTGAGCAAATCATCATTACCGATGACGGCGAAGGCTTTACTCCTGAAAATCTTCACTATTTCGAGGAAGTTTGCACTGGTCACAAGGACGATATCGGCGGTAAAGGCGTGGGGCGATTAGCCTTTCTGAAATACGCCAGGACCGTTGAAATCTACAGTCAGATGTCTGATGAGCGCGTCGAGTTTCTTTATACGCCAGACTTCAAACCCGATGACGTCAAGCGAACTCGTATTCGTGGTTCGAAAAGCACCAGGGTCACACTGAGCGATTTGAAAGATAAAATTAATACGCAAGTCGCAAAGCTCGTTAATTCAATTTGCGACGATCTTAGATTGATCCTGTTTCTGAAGGCTCGCCAAGGACACGAGGTCAAGCTGCGGTTCACTCACAACTCAAGACAACCATTTGACGATGTCTTTGAGTTTTCAGGTGCTGATATTAAGGCGTTGGCCGAAAGAGAGTTTCAACTGGACGGCGAAGTTTTCAAATGTTATCTCTTCAGGGAAGAGCCTCCCAAAAAGGGAATTGTCGCGATGCTTTGCGCTGACGAACTGTGCATCGAGGAATGCACAATCAGTAAACGGTTCGACATTTGCAGGCATTTGATTTTTGTAACCGCCGCATATTTCAACGGGCGCTCGAATCTTGAGCGTCAACGGCTCGAGTTACCAAAGACGGATGATGACGTAGACATGATCTCCCCCCTTAGTCGCGACAGGATTATTTTCCGTATACGGGAAGAGTGCATGTCCATGATTAATGAATCTCCAGAGGGTGGAATTGAGGAGTTTAAGTCAAGCAACATTGCAAAATTGAGAAAATATTATCCCTTCATCAAGGTCGACGCACTGGGTGGGAATGCTGCCCTACTTGATGCTGACGAGATGGTAAAGACGTACAGAATGCAGCAGGCAAGGAAGGAAGACCAACTTATGGAAGCTCTCGAGGTTGGCAAGTCCCCTTCGCTTGATGATGTATCGCACCTGGCAAGTGACGACCTTGCTCGATTTATCGTTCACCGTGCTTTGGTAATTGATTCTTTAGCGAATGTTCCGTTGGAGAGCGCGGAGTCGATTATTCACAACGCAATCTTGCCTAAAAGAAGTGATGGCGCCGAAATCCGGGAAAATAATGTATGGCTCGTGGATGATAAATTTTTATCATATTCCAGCATTTATAGCGATGAAACATTGGCTACGATAATTGAGGGTGTCACCAATTCCGTAGGAATTAAACAGGGGCGAAAGCCAGATGTTGCGGCGTTCTTTTCCAAAAATTCAGAGAATCAACCAAATAAGCTCGTAATCATCGAATTCAAAAAGCCGGGTGCTGACCTTTTTGATAACAATAAGGCTTTGGTTCAATGCCGGCTTTATGCGAGCGAGCTTGCCGATCACATACCGACGGTGAGAGAGGTTTTTGCGTTCTCCATCGTAGATATCGATGACGAATTTTACAGAGACATGAAACAACAAAATTTCATGGACATCTTCTCGCTCACCGAGCGGGTCGTTTATCGTGATTTTATGATTGGCGCCAGCAACATTCCTCTTCATCTCTATGTGATGCCAGCTTCGGCACTCGTCACTGACGCCAAGGCAAGAAACCGCGTTTTTGAAGAAGTGCTGCAATTCAACATGACGAAATAACAAGGTCCGTTCACATGAGCTAGCTCCACACGCGCGCTAGTTCCTGCCGGAACGCGATCATGCCCCACGAAACGCGCCTCCTTCGCGAGGCTCCGCGCTTGACCGATGGTGGTTTTGGCGCAGCGCGCCGCGTCGTCTCTCGTTCGCGGATCTGCGCAACTGGCGCGATCGCGTAGAAGATGGACAAACGCGGATCGACCTGCGCTCGCGGTGACGCCGTGACGTACTGGCTGGCCCATTGGGGCGGTGTCGCCTGCGGGATATCCAGCAGGCCGTTGTTGAGGCGGATGCGGTGCATGACAATTCTCCTGATATCGCTACAGGCGGCCCGCGCGGGGTGGTTGTATGCGAGCAAAGGCCGAGTCCCACGAGCCCGCCACAGACGCCTTGCGCGGCTGTGGGCGGGGTGTTCCCGTTCCGTATTGAGCGCGTACTGCCGCGAAGGCGCGATCCCAGCGGGCTGCGATGGACTTCTGTGACTCGCGCTCCACGTAGCCCACACCGAAAACGAATTCCTTCATGATGTTCTCCCTGAGCTGGCTGCGCTTCAGCGCTTGATGATCTCTGCGTCAAACGTGGGCGGCGCCCCGGTGTATTCGATGCGGGTGCCTTTGAGCACGTATGGTTTCGGTCGCCTTTCGTGCGGCACATACGCCTGAAAACTCCGCGCCAGTGCAAGTACGTCCCGTACACATTGGACTTTGTCGGCCACTGCGGCGCGCGCCGCGGTCATCGTCGCGTCGTCCACCTTCAGCAGGTTCGGCCCCTTGCTGTACTCACCTCCGCCGACATAGAGCGGTTCGTGGCCGGGTTCTGGAATGAACGGCTCAAACCGCGCGCGGCCGGCGGTACCCGGCGGCAGGCACTCCTCTAGCGCGATGATGCGCGCGGTGACCTGCTTCAGCGGTTCTAGTGCGGCCAGTAAGTCCGGGCCAAGTGCATCGACCATTCCACCGATAACGGCGGCTGCATCGCCCTTGGTAATCTGGACTTCAGTCTGCACCTCGCTGGTGAGTTCGTCGAGCCGGCTTTCCAGCGCAGGCAGGCGCGCTTCAAGGCGCCGCACCAGCGCATCGGCCTCGAGTGCTTCGTGCATGAGTTCGTCGGCGCTGACGCCAGGTGTGCCGCTTCCGGCGTCCTGCGCGTCGAGATCCGTGATCTCGCTCATGTCGGCCTCGAGCATCGACTGCCGCGCCGTTTCGGCACTTTCACGTGCCTGCGTGATCTGCTCCGGGAGCAGTTCAGCGGCATCGGTGAGGCGCTGATATTTATCCAGCAGCCCCGCCAGGTTGGCGAACGATTCCGGTACGTCAGCCTAGGCAGCGGGCGTGATTTGTGTGAGATCCGATTCCATCTTTCTCTCCTAGTACGTGCTGCGAGTCAAAACGCCCCGTCCAGCGGGTCGTCGTGAAATTTACCGTTGTCCTGCGTCGCCGTCCGTGTGCCATCGTCGCGGGCAGCGCAGTCGTGTGCGGACTGCATCACGGCAC
Source organism: Paraburkholderia ferrariae NBRC 106233 (assembly GCF_000685035.1). Lineage (GTDB taxonomy): Bacteria > Pseudomonadota > Gammaproteobacteria > Burkholderiales > Burkholderiaceae > Paraburkholderia > Paraburkholderia ferrariae. The sequence goes on along the minus strand of NZ_BAYB01000030.1, from coordinate 126,909 downwards.
GACGCTTTTTCACGTGATAAGGCGTCAACGCGCCGGTCACGTTCAGGCGTACCTGTGGCTTCGGGCCGCCCGCCGAGGGCTGCCAGACACTCACTGTCAGCGATCCACACAGCGCTGCACTGTCGCCGTCACTGAGTTCGAGCAGGCACGCTTTCGCACTATCGGAGAACGCCACGATATCTACGAACAGGATTTCGCCATCGCCTCCGGCGCAACGCAGCTTACCCGTTACAAACCGATACTTGCCGTCGCGACTCATGCGCACAGTCGGCGCGCCGTGCAATCTGCCTGCGATAAGTGCGTCAATCATTCGCTGCCTCCATATCGGTCGGTTTGGTCGGTGAAATCAGTGAAGTCAGTGGTCCGCTATCTCTATATTTCAACGCTGCTGTCATCTGAAATAGATACGGGGCTGGGTGTAGCGCGCGTGCGCGCGCGTAGATGGGGATGGGAAACCACTGACTTCACTGACTAGACTGATCGGGCGGCGGTTGCGGTTCCAGCCCCGGGATGATTCCATTGCCTTCCACAAGCCTGTTAGCCGCCGTGATGCGCTGCGCAAGCGTAAGGCTGCTTTTCGCGTAAATGACGGTGCGCCGTGCTGCAAGTTTCCTCAGCCCGTCCTCGGCGTTCGGATTGCGTACCGCCGAATAACCGGCGCGTTCCATGCGGTGCGGAATCGAGCGGCGGTTTGCACGAAGGGAAAGTTCATCGCGCAGGCCGAACATCTTCGCGGCTTCGGCCTCATCGGTGACGTTGCCGATTGTGAGGGCGGGCGGGTTGCCGAGCCGTTCGATCACATCGCGCATCTCGCCGCTCTCGGGCGACTCGCCCGCCACCACCACCTGCCAGAATGCCGGTGTCTTGGGCGGCGGGGCCTTTGGGTCAAAGTAGGACAGATCGTGCCCGCTCAGGAACGCCACCACGTTCGCCATGCCGCCATCCGCGTACCACGTCCAAAGCTCGCGGAAGTAGTGCTCGCTGAAATCAGCGCCCGTACGTGTACTCCACGCGACGTAGTGGCGGCGGTCGTCGGCCGGTAGATACAGGCCGTCCGTGATGTGGTTCGTCGTGTAGATAACGTTGCAGACATTCGCGACGTAGTACTCACGCAGATTTTTTTCGTCGACGCGGATTACGTCCGGCGGGCTCGCCAGATACGGTTTGGTATGCTCATAAAATGTGAACCGGTCGTATTCGCCAAGGTCGCGCACCTCGCTCACGCGCACGAGCTTGTTACGCACCCAGCCGTTGAAACGGCCGAACATGATCGAGGGCGTGATATCGGCCACGTTGTGCGCACCGACCGCCGCACGCAGCGGCTCGATCAGCGTGTCCTTGCCGACGCCGGGGCCGCCGCCGAGCACGAGCGCGCAGTTGATCTTGTCCGCCGGATGTTGCACCGTGTACGCGCACCAGTTGACGATATAGCTCCAGTCGTTCGGATAGAGCCGTTTGAGATGTCCGAGCCACACACCCGCCTTCGTCGCGTCGCCCGATATCGGTGATGGTGGAAGGTAGAGGTTGAACGCCTGGGCGCCCGCGTGCGGCTTCCAGCCCGCGGCCTGCATGACGCGCCCCTCGATCAGTTGCGGCTCGCCTGGCATCCACACGATCTGCATGACGGCGCAATGTTCGTCCAGCCACGCGCTCGCCTTGATGTAGCGGTCGCCGCCGACTTTCATCGGCGGCAGCTTCGCGTTTACGCTCGACGCGGGCCACAGTTCGCCGGTCGGTACATGCAGATACTTGTGCGACGGCAAGTGCGAATAGAAATCGCGGTAGGCGTAGCCGGGGCTCAGGAAGTTGTCGACCGCGCGATCCACCTCCGGGTTCTCACCGCGCACGCGCTTGCGCATGAGCGGTTCGTCGCTCATCAGCCGCCTGTATGCTTCGGCGAGGTCGGCCGGGGCGGCGCTCATTTGGACACCTTCTCACTTTTGACGCGAAAGATCGGTACGGCGTCTCGTTCCTTCGTCTTGCAACGCGATCCTTTGGGCGGATCGAACTCGATTACCGCGAAGTCGCACGGATTCAGGCCAGTATGGATTCTGACGATGTGTCCCGTGCAGCCGTCGTGTTTGCCGCCTTCGACACGCACCTTCGCCTCTGCCTGCAACGGATGCTGGATCATGGCGGGCTCCACGCTAAGCGCCGTTGCCGGTAGCGGGCTTCGCCATGTTTTCGCGCACCGCGTCCAGGTCGAGATCGTAGTCCACCAGCATCGCGATCTTGAGCAGGCATCGCAGCACGTTCACCACGCCGTCTTCGAGGTCTTCGAATACGCCCGCGATAGCGCAGGCGAGCGCGTCTTCACCTTCATACGCTTCGAGCAGCTGCCCGATGGCTTCGGCGGGCAGACCCTCGCCGTTCATGTATGCGAGGGTCGCCAGTTCGCGGATGTCGAGGCTCGTGTAGTAGTTCATGACGGCCTCCGCTCAGGCCGTCGCGTTGGCTGTCGCGCGCACCGTGTTGGCTTCCACCCACGCGCGCTCGGCTTCGGGCGTGATGATGGTGCGGTTGCCGAGCTTCAGTTCGGCCGGTGCAAGGCCCTTCGCCTTGAGTGCGTAGTAGTGGGGTTTGGAGATGCCGTAGTAGTCGCAAAGCTGCTTGACGGACTTCGGGCGGGGCGTATCCATGCGTACCTCCCTTGAGTGATTAAGCCCACAGCGGGCCACCACTTACAAGGTTGGTACAAGGCAGATAGAACGGGCAAGGTGTGACATGCCATAGCGCCGCTATGGCATGTGATAGCGGCGCTATGAGAGGTCGCTGTGCTCGATGAAATAGGCAAACCAGCGCGTGATCTTCGGGCGGTTCGTGCCAAGTTCCTTTGCCACGTGCAACTCGCACTCGCGGAGCTTTCCGGGCGTCATGGTCGCGCCGCCCCATGCGTTGAAAGTGGCACGGGCCTGCGCAAGCTGCCCGTCATCAGCGCGAGGCTTGCGGGCGTTCCTGCGATTGGTCTTGCTCAGATCTTTGGCGTGCATCGTAAGCGCCGTCCTGCCAAGCAGCTTCGCCACGTTCTCCGGTGTCACCGCACTCACGGGCCAGCTCCCCGGGTCTCCTTGCGACAGGATGGCGGTGATGACCGCGTGCATGCCTGGGTCCGCCCTTATACGTGGATCACGCTCCATGTTTCGCAGGTGCTCGAAACTGCCTGCAGCGCGTCGACGCGGGGCATGACTCTGAGGATGCGGGACGCTAACCTGGAAAAATGGGCGACACACTCGTCAGCGGCGGTGAGCATGGTCGGGCACTCCCGAATGACGGGGGAGCACCCATATTAATCGATGCAGACTGGAAGATGACTACGCAGATTGACGGGAAAGCCCCATGCGGGGCTTCGCGGTGCAGCACCGGCAACGATCAGGCGGCCTGAGCGCCGCTGCCATCGATCCCTGAACGTGGACGATCGAGCAGCGCCAGCGCTTCGGCCAGCTTCGTCTCTCGCGCTTTCATGTAGCGCTGCGACATGCGGCTGTCCTTGTGGCCGAGCAGCCGCTGCACGTGAAACTGCGAAGCACCTTCATTGATCATGCGCGTTGCCGTGTGATGCCGCGTATCCATGAACCGGAAGTGCTCGATTTGCGCTTCCCTCAGGACCTTCTGCCAGTCGCGCACTTCGCGCAGCGGTTCGCCGATCTCATTCGCGAACACACGCGCGAACGCCACCTGGCGCCGCCACGCCATTAGCGTCGCATACGCCTCGGCATTCATTGGGATCACGCGGGAGCGTTTGACCTTTGATGTCGCCGGCGCGACGGTGATCGTCCGTGCCTTGAAGTCCACTGACTTCCATTCGAGTCGCATGATCTCACTGCGCCTCAATCCGGAATTAAGCGCGAGCAGGATCGCGGGCTTGACGTGATCGACGAACGCGTGATGAGCGGCCGGCAGGTTCGTGAGCCCGCGACCATTGCGCACGCTCGCCTCCGCCTCTGCCCGGATACGCGACTCGCGCGCGTCGAGCGCAGCACGCAGTCGCGTTTCCTCGTCGGCTGTCAGTTCGCGGCCGTGCGCCGCTTCTTCCTCGGGGTCGGTCTTGCAGCGGAGCCTCGCTCACGGATTGCTCGTGATGATCTCGTGCTCAACGGCGTGCGTGAACAGCCCGCCGATTGCACCGAGCGTGCGGTTGATCCCCGTGGGCTTATGACCTGCCGCGATCCGTGCCTCGATCCACTTCTTCATCATTGGCCGCGTCACTTCGTCCAGTCGCTTCAGCAGCAGGTCAACGAAGTCGCGCCGGATATTCTTCAGGTTCTGTTCGGGCGTCTCGCTCCTGGTCGTGCCGAGCCAGTACGTTCGATAGTCGCCATCGAGGTAGCTGCCCACTGTTGGCATCGCGCAGTGCCTTGCATCGGCCACGCGCCGCTCGTGCTTCGCGACGCGCGTGGACATTGCATCGCTCTTGTGATCGGTGCGGCCGATGAATGACTTCGCCGCCGCGCGCGCTTCCTCGACGGTTATCGCGGGCCACCGGCCGAGCGCCTTCTTCTGCTGCCCTTCGGGTGCGCTCCAGCGGTACACGAACGACACCGAGCCGTTAGGCCGCATGCGCAGCCCGAAGCCGGTCAGCGTGTCGTCGTAGATGTCGCGCAGCTTCGGCACATCTCCTTGGGCCAGCGTCGCCAGGCGCTCGCCTTCGAGCCCCCGGATCAGTTCGCGGTTGATACGTTGCTTCGCCATGTCTTGTCCTCAAGTGGGCGGTTCACGGCGCGAGGACTATTCGAGGACAGTACGCGCCGCAAACCGCAGTTAACCCAGGGATACCGGAATGAACTTAAGGCCTTGATTTTGTTGACGAATTTAACTCTAGTACACCGGGAGAGACTAATCAATTTCCCCGCACAGGGGCAACCCAGGCAAACCACCGCGAAAACAAAAAACCACAACCCCACCCTCAACGCCCCTCAAAGTCCGGCTCAAAAAACACCCACCGCACTTCTGGAAACCGCGCCTGCAAATCCGCCTCGATCACATTGATCGCCTCAACCATCGCGCGGCTCTGCTCGTAGTCGATCATCTCGGCCTGCACGGCCACGACCACTTCCTTACCCCATTGCAGGGTAATGAGGTTGATGATGCTGCGTATCTCACTGCGCCCACGCAGAAAAGCCTCAATTTCGCGTCGCCGTTCGGGGCTCGCCGATTCCCCCACGATCATCGACTTCACCTCGCGCGCGATGAACCACGCAATCAGCATAAGCAGCACGCCCACGCCAATCGAGCCGCACGCATCCCACACCGGGTTGCCGGTAATCATCGTGAGCAGCACCGCAGCGAACGCGATAGCAAGGCCCGCAAGCGCCGCAATATCCTCGCCCGCCACCACGAGCAGCTCCGATTCGCGCGTCTCGCGCGCCCAGCGCCACAGCGATTTCGTGGGTGAACCCTTGCGGATCTCGCGCACGGCGCCATAGAGCGAGAACGCTTCAAGCACCACGGAAACGCCCAGCACCACGAGCGCCACGTACACGTAATGCAGCGGCTCACGCAGAATCAGCCGATGGATGCCCTCGTACACCGAGAACGCGCCGCCCACGAAAAACAGCAGCAGCGCAACCAGCAGCGAATAGAAGTTGATCGCCCGGCCCGAGCCCATCGGATGCAACGCCGATGGCGGCCTGCGCGACTGGCGCAAGCCGAAGAGCAGCAGCAACTGGTTACCGCAATCGGCCGTGGAATGAATCGCCTCGGCGAACATCGAACCGGAACCGGTGAACGCCGCAGCGGCGTACTTGCAAGCCGCAATGCCGGCGTTCGCCGCCAGTGCGTAGAAAATGGCCTTCGGCGATTCTGCGCTCATACGCCCCTCATGCAACGTCCACGCGCGCCGGGCCGGCGCTCAGTTGGCCGATCGTGCGCACGTCGTCAAAGCCTTCCGCCCGGAAGATCGCCAGCACGTCGTCCACGCGCTCGGGCGCGCAGGCGACGAGCAGGCCGCCCGAAGTCTGCGGGTCGGTGAGGAGTGCTTGCGCAACAGGCGGCAGATCGGCGCCAAGCGTCACGCTCTCACCATACGACGCCCAGTTGCGGCCCGAGGCGCCCGTGAAGACACCGTCGGCAACGAATGCTTCCACGCCCGGCAGAAACGGCAGATCGGCGTAGCGCACGTGCGCGGTCAGCCCCGCGCCGCGCGCGATCTCGAGCGTGTGGCCGAGCAGGCCGAACCCCGTTACGTCGGTCATCGCGTGTACGCCATCGAGCCCCGCCAGCTTTGCGCCCGGCGTATTGAGCTTCGTTGCGGCAGCCACCATCGCCTGGTAGCCGGCTGCGTCGAGCCGGTCTTTCTTCAGGGCAGCCGAAAGCACCCCCACGCCCAGCGGCTTGCCGAGCACGAGCACGTCGCCGGCATGCGCCGAGGCATTGCGCTTCACCCGGTCCGGATGCACCACGCCGATAGCGGCAAGACCGTAGATCGGCTCCACCGAGTCGATCGAGTGGCCGCCCGCCACCGGAATGCCGGCCGCCGCGCACACGTCCTCCCCGCCGCGCAGCACCTGGGCGATCACGTCGTGGGGCAGCACGTTGATCGGCATGCCCACGAGCGCGAGCGCGAGAATCGGCTTGCCGCCCATCGCGTAGACGTCCGAAAGCGCGTTCGTGGCGGCAATGCGGCCGAAGTCGTAGGGGTCGTCCACGATCGGCATGAAGAAGTCGGTGGTCGCGACGATGGCCTGCTCGTCGTTGAGCTTGTACACGGCGGCGTCGTCGGCCGTTTCCGTGCCCACCAGCAGGTTCGGGAAGGCCGCCGTGAGCGGCGTGCTGCGCGCGAGCAACGCGGAGAGTACGCCCGGCGCGATCTTGCAGCCGCAGCCGCCGCCATGCGAAAGGCTCGTGAGGCGCGGTGCGGCGCCGCTTTGGGTAGGGCTTGCATTCATATGAGGGTCGTTCCGGAGAGCCTGGGTGACGCACCCTATTATGGGGCAATCGATGAAGCCGGCGATCTGTCGAGTACGCGCAGCGCCGCCACGAGCCATTGCGGATCGTCGTGCGGCAGGTCGTGGCCCGCCCACGGATGTTCGAGATGCCGGGCGCCCCATGCGCGCGCGAGCCGCGCCGAGCACACGGGATTCACCAGCCGGTCCCCGCGCGCCGAGACCACCAGCGTGGCGCAGCGCGGCACGCCGTGCGCCGCGTAGCGCGCGGCGGCCCACAGTTGGCGCAGTGCGTTCGCCCGGCTCACCGGGGCGCTTGCCCGAATCGCGCGCCAGGCGTCGAGGTCGGCAGCGAGCGTGTTCCGGCGCGCGCAGGTACGCGCGTGGATCAGCGGCTCGGCGGGACCGGCGGCGCCGGCATCGCGCCAGTTGAGCGCCACGCGCAGCAGCGCGGGCCACGCGGCGGGCCGCAGCCGCTCGTAAAAGCGGCTGTAGGGCCGCATGCTCGTGTTCACCAGCACGAGCTGGTCGATTTCGTCGGGATAACGCAGCGCCCAGGCCGTCGCCACCATGCCGCCCAGCGACATCGCCAGCACGCGGTGCGGCGCACGCGCGCCCAGCCGCTGCGCTTCGGCGCGCACCGCATCGACGAACGCATCGACTTCGCCCGGCGAGTCCACGTGTGCCGCCGTGCCGTTGCCCGGCAGATCGACCGGTAGCACCCCGGCTGCCGCCGCCGCGAGCATGGGCGCGAACTCGCCCCAGTGGCGCGACTCGCGCGTGAGGCCGCGCAGCAAAATCCACGGCTGCGCGCTCATGCGCCCGGCTGCCGGTACCAATGTCCGATCGCGCTTTGCAGCATCTGCTGCCGCTGCGCGCCCTCGGGCAGCCAGCGCGGCGCGGAGAAGGCGGCACGCGTAAGGAATTCGAAGAGATTCGCGTGACGGCGCAGCACGCGCGCGGTGCGATGCTGCATCACCGGATTGAACATGCCCTGGCGCGAAAAAATCTGGCGCGGATTTTTCTTGATCCACAACCACGAACCCAGTTCGAGCGTGAGCGGCAAAAACACGTTCTGCGCGGGCGCGCGGTCGTACGCGCAGTCCCACAGATCGCCGTGCAGCAGGTACTGGTGGCTCTGCGGCTCGAAGGTGTAGCCGTGGTGCGGATGCGCGCGCTCGAACATCGTTTTGAGCACGTACATCTCCGGCAGGTTGCACATGAGCTTGCGCGTGCGCGCGTAGGGAAACCAGATGCTGTCGCTCCAGCCGTAACCCGAATGGCAGTCGAGCGCGAAGCTGAGCGGGCGATGGGTCAGTTCTTCGTCGACGATTTTCAAGAGTGCCGCCGCCTCCGCCTCCATGGGCGCGCCGCGCCGGCCGCGATACCACGGCAGCCACGAGCCCACGCGCTGGCCGCCGGCGAGAAACGGCACGCGCTCGTCCGCGTCCTGGGGCGCGTTGCGCATGAGGTCCACGCCGTTCGGGTTCGCGCGCGTGGCCTGCCACATGCCGCCGGGGTTGACGATCGGCACCATCACGAGGCGCACCGACTGAAGCTGCTGCATGAGCAGTTCGTCCCATGCGAGGCGCCCCACCAGCGCGCGCATGTAATCGAGCACGAGTTGCGAGCCGATTCGTTCGAGACCGTGAATGCCACCGAAAAATCCGATGGCAGGCGCGCTCGGCTCGTTCGATCCAACACTCGCGACGAACAGCTCGAACGAGCGTCCGCGCACTTCCACCTCGCCGGCGCTGCGGATCTGCAGCCAGCGGCTGCCGGCATCGAGGATGCTCTTGAGATCTTCGTACTCGGCGAAGCTATCGGGGAGGAAGCTCAGCGCTTGTCGCATCGATGCACTCGTCCGGCGAGGGTTGAAAGGTGGCGCGAATGAGGGTCGGCGCGTTCGCTGCTCACAATATAGCGCCTCATCGGTGCATTGCGCATGACACGTAAAGGACGTCACGCGTTTGTCACACTGGAAGAATCACGCGGTGTAGTCGTCTAGATGTCTCGACACCTTCACTCAACCGTCATAGTCGCTTTCTAGAATGTCCCCGACACAACCGCACCCGCCTGACTTTTGTGACGAACCGACATGGACGCCATCCGCATCGAACGACTGTCGAAGACCTTTGCAAACGGCCGCAAGGCACTCGACGAAATCAACCTGCGCGTAGGCGTTGGCGAAATGGTTGCGCTGATCGGCGCGTCGGGCTCGGGCAAATCGACCCTGCTGCGCCACATTGCGGGCTTTACCGCATCGGACCCACAACCTTCGCAGATCGAAATATTTGGCCGACCCATTCAGCAGAATGGCCGGATCGTCCGCGAGGTGCGTCGTATCCGGCTCGATGTCGGCTTCGTGTTTCAGCAGTTCAATCTGGTGAACCGGCTCACGGTGCAAACCAACGTGCTGATCGGCGCACTCGCACGGCTGCCGCTGTGGCGCCGCGTGACCGGATGCTTTCCGCGCGCCGAGCGCGAACGTTCGGTCGCCGCGCTCGCCGAAGTGGGCATTGCCGACAAGGCCTATGAACGCGCCGCGAATCTTTCGGGCGGACAGCAGCAGCGCGCGGCACTCGCGCGCGCGCTCGTGCAGCATGCGCGGCTCATCCTCGCCGACGAACCGATCGCCTCGCTCGACCCCGAATCGTCGCGCCGCGTGATGGACATGCTCGCGATGCTCAACCGCAATCACCGGCTCACGGTGGTCGTCTCGCTGCACCAGGTGGACATCGCCATGCGGTATTGCCCGCGCACGATTGCGCTGCGCGACGGCCGCGTGGTGTACGACGGCCCGAGCGCGGCGCTCACGCCGCCGGTGCTGCAGCAACTGTACGGCAGCGCCGCGCGCGAACTGATCGAACCGTCTGCCGACCCGCTTACCCCAGCCGCACCCGCCGCCGCGGGCCCTTTCGGGCCGCAAGCGCGCGTGGCCTGACCCGCTTGCGTCCTTTCCCCCTCGACCCGGACCCCAACCCCATGAAGCTGCTCCGCTCCATTCTTGCCGCCAGTGCCGCCTGCCTCGCATTCGCCGCCCCCGCCGCGCATGCCGAAGACCTGAGCTTCGGCATCATTTCGACCGATTCGTCGGCCGTGCTCAAGCAACGCTGGCAACCGTTCATCGACGACCTGAACCGCCAGACCGGCCTGCACGTCCAGGCGTTTTTCGCCACCGACTATGCCGGCATCATCGAAGCGATGCGCTTCAACAAGGTGCAGATCGGCTATTTCGGCAACGCCTCGGCCATGGAAGCCGTCGATCGCTCGAGCGGCGAAGTGTTCGCGAAGGTGCTCTACGCAAACGGCGACGCGGGCTACAAGTCGGTGCTCATCACCAACGTCAACAGCCGCTTCAAGACGCTCGACGATGTATTCAGGAACACGAAGGATGTGACGCTCGGCTACGGCGACCCGAACTCGACCTCGGGCACGCTGATCCCCGGCTACTACCTGTTCGCGCAGCACAACGTGCCCGTAAACCAGACCACCTTCAAGACGGTGCTGCCTTCGAGCCACGAGGCCAATCTGCTCGCCGTGGTGAACAACAAGGTGGACATTGCGACCAACAACACGATCGAACTGGGCACGCTGGAAAAGAAGAACCCGGAACTCTTCAAGCAGGTGCGCGTGCTGTGGACCTCGCCGCTCATCCCTTCGGACCCGCTCGTGTACCGCAAGGACCTGCCTGAAGCGACCAGGCAGAAGCTGCGCGACTTCTTCTATCACTATGCGAAGACCGATCCGCGCGAAAAGCAGATCATGGCCGGCATTACCGGCTACGCGGGCTTCACGCCTTCGACCGACGCGCAGTTGAACCCGATTCGCCAGATCGCGCTGTTCCAGCAGAAGCAGAAGATCGCCGCCAACAGCAATCTTTCCGCCGACGACCGCAAGAACCAGATCGCGGCAATCGACGCGAAGATCGACGCGCTCAACGCCTCGTCGAAGCAATGAAAATGGCGGACCTCGACGCGTCGCGCCTCGTGCAGGACAGCATGCAAGACGGCACGCAGAACGGCGCGCGCGCGGCCGGCGTAGCGCGCGCGCCGGGTACCCCGGCTGCGCCGCCGCCGAAGCGCAGCTGGTTTTCGCTCGCGGGCTGGGCGGTGGTGTTCGTGCTGCTCGGCGTGGGCTGGCATGGCGCCGACATGCGCCCGCTCGACCTCTTCGCCGACTCGGCGAACATGGGCGAATTCGCGCGCGGCTTCTTCCCGCCCGACTTCACCGAATGGCGCACCTATATGCACGAGATGTGGGTGACGCTCGCGGTGGCCCTGTGGGGCACGGCGCTCGCGCTCGTCTGCGCGGTGCCGTTCGGGCTCATGTCGGCGCACAATCTCGCGCCCGCCTGGATCCGCCATCCGGTGCGGCGCCTGATGGACGCCTGCCGCGCGATCAACGAAATGGTGTTCGCGATGCTGTTCATCGTGGCGGTGGGTCTCGGGCCGTTCGCCGGCGTGCTCGCCCTATGGGTGCATACGACCGGCGTGCTCGCCAAGCTCTTCGCGGAAGCCGTCGAGGCCATCGACCCGCGCCCCGCCGAAGGCGTGCGCGCAACGGGCGCAACGCCGCTCGACGAGATCATCTACGGCGTGCTGCCGCAGGTGATGCCGCTGTGGATCTCGTATGCGCTCTACCGGTTCGAGTCGAACGTGCGCTCGGCCATGGTGGTGGGCATGGTGGGCGCGGGCGGCATTGGCGTCGTGCTGTACGAGGAAATTCGTTCGTTTAACTACGGACCCACCTGCGCCGTGATGATCATGGTGATCGTCGTGGTCACGGTGATCGATCTGATCTCGGCCTGGCTGCGCGAGCGCGTGATCTGAACCGGCCAGTGGCGACCCGCGCTTCAGAATTGCGCGAGCGCGAGGTGGGCGGCCATGCCGAACATCATGAGCGCAACGAAGGCGTCGAGCGCGCGCCACGCGGTGGCCCGCATGAAGAGCGCGCGAAACGAACGCGAGCCATACGTCAGGCAGAGAAACCACACGAAAGACGCCGCGACGGCACCCAGCGCAAAGGGCGGGCGTGTCGGCGCCGCCCGGGCGGCTACGATAGCGCCGATCACGAGCACGGTGTCGATCCAGGCACTGGGATTGAGCAGCGACACCGCCGCGGTGGCGAAGAGCGTGCGCCCGAACGGCGCGCTCTGCAGCGCCACGAGCGACGGCATGCTGCGCTCGCCGGCCACGGCCGCACGCAGCGCGAGCATGCCGTGGCCCACCAGCCACGCCACGCCGCACCAGAGCGATGCCGTCACCACGGCCGGATGACGCGCCAGCACCGCGGCGAACCCACCCGCGCCCAGCGCGATCAGCAGGGCGTCGCTACCGGCACAGACCGCGGCAATCAGGAAGAGGTAGCGGCCCGTGAGCGAGCGCTTGATGACAAAGGCGTCTTTGGGACCGACCGAGGCGAAGAGACCTGCGCCCAGCAGCAGGCCTTCGATGAACGACGGGAAATCCAGCGGCGAGGCGTCTAACATGTGGCATGCCGACAACCTCTCAAGCTGAACCGGACTGTGTGGAGTCGGCTTCGACTATACGACGATATCAACCCGCAAATCAATGGGGGCTTTTCGCACGCCATCGCCGCGCGCCGCATTCGCTGGAATAATCAGGTCTTTGCTCGCGCAACCGTTTCTCCGGATGGCTACTTTCGTCGTTCTGCTGGTTCTGCTCTCGGCGCTTCTGCACGCAAGCTGGAACGCCTTCCTGCATCTTTCGGGCGACCGCCTCTGGCTGCTCGGCATGATGTCGATTCCCTACGGGCTCGTGGGTGCGATCGGCGTCATCGTGCTGCCTGCGCCCGCACCCGCCAGCTGGCCGTATATCGCCGCTTCGGTGGTGCTGGAATTCGCCTACTGCCTCACGCTCATCCGCGCCTATCGCAGCGGCGACTTCGGCCAGATCTATCCCATCGCGCGCGGCCTTTCTCCCATGCTCGTGTTCGTGGGCGCGCTGGTGTTCGCGCACGAAGCGCTCAAGCCGCTCGCGGCCGTGGGCGTTGCGTTCGTTTCGGTGGGCATCATGTCGCTGGCGTTCCGGCGCGGCATGCGATTTTCGGGCGAGAGCGTTCCCTATGCACTCCTGACCGGTCTTCTCATCGCCACCTACTCGGTCGTCGACGGCATCGGCGCGCGGCTTGCCGGCAACGGCCTCAGCTACATCATGTGGGTCTACCTGCTCTGGAACATCCCGCAGTTCCTGATGGTCTGGCGCCTGCGCGGCGGGGCCGCGCAGCTCTTCACCTCGAAGACCGCGGTGCTCAAAGGGATGATGGCGGGCGTCGTGGCGCTCACGGCCTATTGCCTCGTGATCGAGGCGTTCCGCTATCTGCCGATTGCGACGGTTTCCGCGCTGCGCGAGCTCAGTTCGATCTTCGCCGTGCTGATCGGCTGGCTGTTCATGAAGGAAAAGCTCACCGCGCGTCGCGTGATTGCATGCGCGCTGGTGACGTGCGGGGCGGTGTTGATCCGGCTGTGAGGGCAGCACCTCAGGCAAAAAGCGGCAAGGTCGCGTCAATCGCCTCGCCGAGCGTATTGAACGCCGGCGCGATCTCCTCGTCCGGCACGCACGCATAGCCGATCAGGAGTCCCGAAGCTGCCCGCGCGCGTTCCGCGTAATAGCCCGACAACGGCCGCACGACGATGTTGCGCGCAAGGGCCGCCTCCGCCACCGCGCGGTCGTCGCAGCCCTCGGGAAGCTGCATCACCACGTGCAGGCCCGCGTCGCCGCCCATCGCCGGCAGCGCATCGCCATAACGGCTCGCAGCGGCCTCCAGCAGCGCCTCGCGCCGCTGCCCGTAAAGCCCGCGCATCTTGCGGATATGCGAGGTGAAATGCCCTTCCGCGATGAACTCGGCCAGCACCGCCTGCTGCAGCAACTGGCCCTCGCGATAGAGTTCGGCGCTCGCGGTGGCGAAGCTCTCGGCCAGCGCCTCGGGCGCGACGAGGTAGCCCACGCGCAGCCCCGGAAACAGGGTCTTGCCGAAGCTGCCCACATAGATCACCTGCCCCGCGGTATCGAGCCCCTGCAGCGAAGCGAGCGGCCGGCTGCCGTAGCGGAACTCGCTGTCGTAGTCGTCCTCGATGATCCAGCATTGATGCTGGCGCGCGTATTCGAGCAGCATGCGCCGGCGCGCGAGGCTCATCACCATGCCGAGCGGATACTGATGCGAGGGCGTGACGAGAATCAGCCGGGGCGGCACGGCGAAATCTTCCGCCGAAGGGTTGATGCCCTCGCTATCCACCGCAATCGGCCGCGGATTCAGCCCCGAAACGTGCAGCACGCTGCGCAGGCCCCAATAGCACGGGTCCTCGGTCCAGATCACGTCGCCGGAATCGGTGAGCAGGCGCACGGCCAGGTCGACCGACTGGTGAATGCCGGTCGTGATGATGATCTGCTCAGGCGAGCAGCGCACCGAGCGCGCGGTGCGCAGATAATCGGCCAGTTCGTGGCGCAGCAGCGCGAGGCCGCCGCCCGGCGCGTAGGTAAGCAGGTCGGGGCGCAGGCTGCGCCAGTATTTATTGGTGAGGCGCGTCCAGACGCGCGAGGGAAAGCGCGAAACGTCCGGCACGCCGGGCATGAACGCGCCGCCCTGGCGCTTCGAGACGCCCGCGCCCGCGATCAGCCGGGCGCCGCGCGCGGAAAGCGCCCGTGCCGCCTCGCGCGCAGCATGGGTGCCGCCGCCCTCGGCCGGTTGCGCGGCAAAGGAGGCCGCGATGCCGGGAGACGGCGAAGCAGCAGCACCCGTGGGCAGGCTCGCGGGCAACACCCCGCCAGTGCCCGGCCGCCCAACGCGTGCGCCCGCCCCCCGATCCACCCCCATGGCGCCAGCTTCATTCGCCCCCACGATCTCGTCGGGCGACGTATCGGCCACATAGGTGCCGCGCCCGGTCGCCGAAGCCACGTAGCCCTCCAGCACCAGTTGCTCGTAGACCTGGGTGACCGTATTGCGGGCGATGCCCAGCTCCGCCGCGAGGAGCCGCGACGACGGCACGCGCGCCCCCGCCGGCAGTTCGCGCGACAGGATGGCCTGCTGCAGCAGGCGGTGTAGCTGCCGGTACACCGGCTGGCCGCTCCCGCGGTCGAGCCGCTGCGCCAGCCAGTCGGACAGGACACTCGCTCGCATCGAAATTGGCTCCTAACAATTTTATTGAATGGCTCTGAAATTTAGAGCCAAACGTGAGTATAGTCGCTCCATCGGCCATCTGCTGTCCCGTACCGCCGCACTGGTCTGCGGCCCCGCAAGGGCCCGAAACCCACCACCGATACCCAGAAACGTCTGTGAAGGAGATGAACCGTGAAGAACGCTGAACTTGTGAGCCGCAAGGACGCCGCCACCCCCCGTGGCGTGGGCGTGATGTGCAACTTCTACGCCGAGCGCGCCGAAAACGCCGAGCTCTGGGACGTGGAGGGCCGCCGCTTCATCGACTTCGCAGCCGGCATTGCCGTGTGCAACACGGGCCATCGTCATCCGAAGATCGTCGCGGCCATCAAGGCCCAGCTCGACCGCTTCACGCACACCGCCTACCAGATCGTGCCGTACGAGTCGTACGTCTCGCTGGCCGAAAAGGTCGCGAAGCGCGCACCGGGCAACTTCGCCAAGAAGGCCGCCTTCTTCACGACGGGCGCCGAAGCCGTCGAAAACGCCGTGAAGATCGCGCGCGCCCACACCGGCCGTCCGGGCGTGATCGCCTTCGCGGGCGGCTTCCACGGCCGCACGATGATGGGCATGGCGCTCACCGGCAAGGTCGCCCCGTACAAGCTGAACTTCGGCCCGTTCCCGGCCGACGTCTACCACGCGCCGTATCCCAACTCCGTCCACGACATCACGACCGCCGACTCGCTGAAGGCCATCGAAACGCTGTTCAAGGCCGACATCGATCCGAAACGCGTGGCCGCGATCATCTTCGAACCGGTTCAGGGCGAAGGCGGTTTCTATCAGGCACCCGCCGACTTCGTGCGCGGCCTGCGCCAGATCTGCGACACGCACGGCATCCTGCTGATTGCCGACGAAGTGCAGACGGGCTTCGCGCGCACCGGCAAGCTGTTCGCCATGGAACACTACGACGTCACGCCCGACCTCATGACGATCGCCAAGAGCCTCGCGGGCGGCATGCCGCTGTCGGGCGTGGTCGGCCGCGCGGAAGTCATGGACGCGCCAGCGCCCGGCGGCCTCGGCGGCACCTACGCGGGCAACCCGCTCGCCGTCGCCTCGGCGCATGCGGTCATCGAGATCATCGAGGAAGAGAAGCTTTGCGAGCGCGCCACGAAGCTCGGCGACAAGCTCAAGGCCAAACTCAACGCAATGAAGGCCGAGGTGCCGCAGATCGCCGACGTGCGCGGCCCGGGCGCGATGAACGCCGTGGAATTCTGCAAGCCGGGCACGAGCGAGCCGGACGCCGACTTCACGAAGCGCGTGCAGACGGCGGCGCTCGAGCGCGGCCTGCTGCTGCTCGTGTGCGGCGTCTATTCGAACGTCGTGCGCTTCCTGTTCCCGCTGACCATTCAGGACAACGTATTCGACGAAGCGCTCGCGATTCTCGAAGAGTCGCTCAACGAAGCGGTGGGCGTGCCCGCCTGAAACGTGCGAGCCGAAGAAGAAAGCCCGCTATGAAACGGACGGCACACCGGCGCGCGCCGCTGTGCCGTCCGCTGTTTTGAGCCCTGCGCACGTCGTTCGCCGGGCCGATCCAATGAATCGCAAGCTGTCGGGAATTCAACCATGAACCTGAAAGACACATCGCTGCTGCAAAACCAGGCCTTCGTCGAAGGCGTTTGGCAAGGGGCCGAAGACGGCGCCACGTTCGACGTGACGAACCCCGCCACCGGCGCCCTCATCGGCACGGTGCCGAAGATGGGCGCGGCCGAAACGCGCCGCGCCATCGCCGCCGCCAATGCCGCATGGCCCGCCTGGCGCGCCAAAACCGCGAAGGAGCGCGCCGCGATCCTGCGCAAGTGGCACGACCTGATGCTCGAAAACGCGGACGACCTCGCGCTCATCCTCACGACCGAGCAGGGCAAGCCGCTTGCCGAAGCGAAGGGCGAAATCGGCTACGCCGCCTCGTTTCTCGAATGGTTCGCCGAAGAAGGCAAGCGCATTTACGGCGACACGATCCCCACGGTCGCGAACGACCGCCGCCTCGTCGTCACGAAGGAACCGGTGGGCGTTTGCGCCGCCATCACGCCCTGGAACTTCCCGGCCGCGATGATCACGCGCAAGGTCGGCCCGGCCCTCGCGGCGGGTTGCCCGATCGTCGTGAAGCCGGCCGAAGCGACGCCGCTCTCGGCGCTGGCGATGGCCGTGCTCGCGCAGCGCGCGGGCGTGCCGGCCGGCGTGCTCAGCGTCGTGACCGGCGACCCGAAGGCCATCGGCGGCGAGCTCACCAGCAACGCTACCGTGCGCAAGCTCTCGTTCACGGGCTCCACGCCGGTGGGCCGCCTGCTCATGGGCCAATGCGCGCCGACGGTCAAGAAGGTCTCGCTCGAACTGGGCGGCAACGCGCCGTTCATCGTGTTCGACGACGCCGACCTCGACGCGGCCGTGGCGGGCGCCGTGGCCTCGAAGTACCGCAACAGCGGCCAGACCTGCGTCTGCACGAACCGCTTCTACGTGCACGACAAGGTGTACGACGCATTCGCGGCCAAACTGCGCGATGCCGTCGAGCAACTCAAGGTGGGCCTCGGCACCGAGCCGGGCGTGACGCAAGGTCCGCTCATCAACGAAGCGGCCGTGCTGAAGGTGGAATCGCACATCGAAGACGCGCTCGCCAAGGGCGCCCAGGTCACGACGGGCGGCAAGCGCCACGCGCTCGGCCACGGCTTCTTCGAACCGACCATCCTCACGGGCGTGACGCCCGCCATGAAGGTCGCGCGCGACGAAACGTTCGGCCCGCTCGCGCCGCTGTTCCGCTTCTCGTCGGACGAGGAAGTGATCAAGCTCGCGAACGACACCGAGTTCGGTCTCGCCGCCTACTTCTATAGCCGCGACATCGGCCGCGTGTGGCGTGTGGCCGAAGCGCTCGAATACGGCATGGTGGGCATCAACACCGGCCTGATCTCGAACGAAGTCGCACCGTTTGGCGGCGTGAAGCAGTCGGGGCTCGGGCGCGAAGGCTCGCACTATGGCGTGGACGACTACGTCGTCGTCAAGTACATGTGCATGGGCGGCCTGTAAGGCGCGGCGAGCGGCTCGACGAGGTGCCCGAGCCGCCGTCCCGATCCCGAAACGACGCCGGCGCGAGAGCGGAGTGACCGCTTTCGCGCCGGCGTCGTCGTTTTCTGGATCGGCTTATTGCGTCGTTTTACTGCGTTGTTTTACTGCGTGGCGTAGGCGGAAACGAACACGGCATGGATCGAGTCGCCCACCTTGACGTCCTTGAGATCGAGGTTCGGCGGAACGTCGAGCGTCACGGTGCGATACACGCAGCGGATCGTACGATCCGCGGCGTTCCAGGTCCAGGCCGTGTATGGCGTTGCTTACTGCATCGCTATGCGCCTAGATGCGCTCGATTGCGATGGCAATGCCCTGGCCCACGCCAATGCACATCGTGCACAGCGCATAGCGGCCCTGCGTGCGATGGAGCTGGTACATCGCGGTCGTGACGAGACGCGCGCCGCTCATGCCGAGCGGATGGCCGAGCGCAATGGCGCCGCCGTTCGGATTCACGCGGGGATCGTCGTCCGCTACGCCCAGCATGCGCAGCACGGCCAGGCCCTGGGAGGCGAATGCCTCGTTCAGTTCGATCACGTCGAACTGGTCGATGCTCATGTTCAGGCGCGCGAGCAGCTTTTGCGAAGCAGGCGCCGGACCGATGCCCATCACGCGCGGCGCCACGCCCGCCGTCGCGATGCCCAGCACGCGCGCACGCGGCGTCAAGCCGAAGCGCTTCGCGTTCTCTGCGTCGGCGAGGAGCAGTGCGCAGGCGCCGTCGTTGACGCCCGAGGCGTTGCCTGCCGTGACCGAGCCGTCCGGGCGCACCACGCCCTTGAGCTTCGCGAGCGCCTCGAGGCTCGTCTCGCGCGGATGCTCGTCGCGCGACACCACAACCGGATCGCCCTTCTTCTGCGCGATGCTGACCGCCACGATTTCCTGCGCGAGCGTGCCGTCGGCCTGGGCGCGTGCGGCCTTCTGCTGGCTGCGCAGCGCAAAGGCGTCCTGGTCCGCGCGGCTCACGTTGTAGTCCACCGCGACGTTCTCGCCGGTTTCCGGCATCGAATCCACGCCGTACTGCTGCTTCATCAGCGGATTCACGAAGCGCCAGCCGATGGTCGTGTCGTAGATTGCGGCGTCGCGCGAGAAGGCGCTCGCGGCCTTGCCCATGACGAACGGCGCGCGGCTCATGCTCTCCACGCCGCCCGCCACCATCAGCCCCGCTTCACCCGACTTGATGGCGCGCGCGGCAATGCCCACGGCGTCCATGCCCGAACCGCACAGGCGGTTGACGGTGGCTCCCGGCACGGCTTGCGGCAGGCCCGCGAGCAGCAGCGACATGCGCGCCACGTTGCGGTTGTCTTCGCCTGCCTGATTGGCGCACCCGTAGATCACGTCGTCGATCGCCGACCAGTCCACTTCCTTGTTACGCTCCATCAGCGCCTTCAACGGCACGGCGCCCAGGTCGTCGGCACGCACCGACGAAAGCGCGCCCGCATAGCGGCCAATGGGGGTGCGAATCGCGTCGCAGAGAAAAGCTTCCTTCATGTCCTGCCTCCTGTTTTGTTCGATATATGAACACATGATCGTTTATCGAACTTTTCATGCGCATGATAGGCGGCTCGCGCGAAGGGTGTCAAGCGCGCGATAGCGGACGGCCCGGGGCCGAAAATAAATAGCGTTCGCACCCGAATTTCTGACTATTCCTATCCATTCGCGTGCCTGCCATTGCTACGATTTAGCCTCCATAGACAACCCGGGAGGAAAGATGGCGTGGAATCCATCGACGGCAGCCAATCATGCGGAGCAACGTGCGCATATTGAAAGTAAAGGGCGGTGCGCTCAATATGTCCGCGAAGCAATCGTAGCCGGTGGAATAAACTTGGCGCGAACTCACTATGCGAAGGACTACGGACGGAATCTGGAAAACGCGGGTTTTGCCCGCGCTTCAGGAACGCCCGAGCGAGGGGATGTCATAGTCATTCAACCTGCGCCTGGGCACCCTGCCGGGCATATGGCCATCTACAACGGAAACATCTGGATTTCCGATTTCCGGCAGCACAACGGCTTTTATCCGGGCCCCGCTTATCGCACCGCCCAGCCATCCTGGCAAATGTACAGACACAACTGAGGAGCCCCATGAGGTACGATGCCCGATCGCTTTTCGCAGCCATCTGGATGTCGCTCTGCCTTTGTCTTGCCATCTCGCTCCAGGCCCATGCCGGGAATGCCGAAGCTGCGCCAGATGCATTCGTGACCACGTTCTATCAGTGGTTCTTCAAGCACGACAATGACCAGACGGCCCCGCTGCGTGAGCCAGCGATATACAACTACGTTGCACAACGGACTGTCGATCGACTGAAAGATGAATACAGTCGCGGGGGACCGCCACAAGGCGTGGACTACTTCCTGAAAGTTCAGGACTACGATCCGCGCGACTGGGCCACGCATGTTGCAGCACAGCCTCCGATCACGCTCGGCGATGTCACGGTTGTACCGGTTACATTCGGTTCGAAAGACAAGACAAGCGTCCTGGTGTTTCTACGCAACGAACAGGGAGCCTGGAAGATCGTGAAGGTCGACGACACCTGGGCCTACAACTAATCTCTACGGAAACCAGAAGAAAAGCCGACCTCTCCAGGTCGGCTCAGATTGCCGACAAAGCCCAGGGCGGGACCCTGGGCTTTGTCGTTTTAGCGGTCAGGCTCAGGAAGGCTCGCCGCTGTGATGCGCTTAACGCGACATCATATTCATGCTGACGTTATGCATGACCCACATCGTGCCGAAGATGAGAAAGGCCGCGGCCAGCACCGTATAGGCCAGCGACATCACGTTCCATCCCTGCCCGGCGGACGCATTCAGATGCAGGAAGAACACCAGATGCACGACCACCTGCACGAAGGCCAGCACGGCGAGCACCGCCATCGCGGTGCCGGGTTCGAACGTGCCGTGCAGCACGATGCCGAAGGCGCCCGCGGTGAGGATCACGGAAAGAATGAAGCCCGCGGCATAGCTGCCGAAGGTGCCGTGGACGCCATGATCGCCGCCCTCGGCCTGCGAATGAGAATGAGCCATTTAGAGCACGCTCCCGAGATAGACAAAGGTAAACACGCAGATCCACACGACATCGAGGAAGTGCCAGAAGAGGCTCAGGCAGGTGAGCCCGCGCAGTTCCTTCTCGCCCAGTTCCGGCTTGCGGATCACGTGAATCATCATCACGATCATCCAGACGAGGCCGAAGAACACGTGCAGGCCGTGCGTGGCAACGAGCGTGAAGAACGACGAGAGGAACGCGCTGCGCTGCGGGCCCGCGCCCTCTTCGATCAGATGCGAGAACTCGCGCAGCTCGAAAACGAGAAAGACCACGCCCAGCACGAAGGTGACCGCGAGCCAGCGGAGCGTGCCGCCCGACTTGCGCCGGTTCGCGTCGAGCATCGCGAAGCCGTAGGTGATGCTGGAAAGCAGCAGCACCGCGGTTTCGATCGCCACGCCCGGGATATCGAACAGGTCGCGGCCCGTGGGGCCGCCCGCGAACTGGTGCCCCAGCACGCCGAACGTGGCGAAGAGCGACGCGAACAGCACGCAGTCGGTCATCAGGTACACCCAGAAGCCGAATACCGAATTCGACGGCGGGTGGTCGTGGTGCTCGAAGTCGGCGAGGTTCGCCGTATGGGTTTTCTGCAACATCAGTAAGCCTCCTCGGCGACCAGATCGCGACGATTCACGGGGACAGCCGCGCCATGGCGCTGTTCCTCGATCTCGCGTACCCGGGCTGCCGGAATGTAGTAGCCGTCGTTGTCGCCAAAGCTGCGCAGCGCGATCGTCAGCACGATGGCCACGAATGCCGCCACGGCGAGCCACGTGATGTGCCATATGCCCGCAAAGCCCAGCACCAGGGCGAACATGCCCACGAAGAAGCCCGCGGACGTGTTCGACGGCATATGGATATCGCTGTACTGGTCGGCAAGGCCGAGGCCCTGGCCGGTTTCCTTCATGTGCGTGAAGGCGTCGATGTCGCTCACCTGCGGCAGCACCGCGAAGTTATAGACGGGCGGCGGCGAAGAAGTGGCCCATTCGAGCGTGCGGCCATCCCACGGGTCGCCGGTCACGTCGCGGCATTCGGCCTTGTTGCGGTTCGCGAACGCCACCACCCACTGCAGCACCTGGAATACCACGCCGAGCGCGATGATCGCCACGCCGACCGCGGCCACGATCAGCCACGGCTGCCATTCGGGCGTGTAGTAGTGATTGGTCCGCCGCGTCATGCCCATGAAGCCCAGCACGTAGATCGGCACGAAGGCCACATAGAAGCCCACGAACCAGCACCAGAACGAAGCCTTGCCGAGCTTCTCGTTCGGCTTGATGCCGAACACCTTCGGGAACCAGTAGTGCACGCCCGCGAGGTAGCCGAACACCACGCCGCCGATGATCGCGTTATGGAAGTGCGCAACGAGGAAGAGCGAGTTGTGCAGCACGAAGTCCGCGCCCGGAATCGCCATCATCACGCCGGTCATGCCGCCGATCGAGAACGTGACCATGAAGCCGATCGTCCAGAGCACGGGCGCCGTGAAATGAACGCGGCCGCGGTACATCGTGAACAGCCAGTTGAAGATCTTCACGCCCGTCGGGATCGCGATGACCATGGTCATGATGCCGAAAAACGAGTTGACGTCGGCACCCGATCCCATCGTGAAGAAGTGGTGCGCCCACACGAGGAACGCGAGGATCATGATGGCGCACGAGGCGTAGACCATCGTCTTGTAGCCGAACAGCGGCTTCTTCGAGAACGTGGCCATGACCTCCGAATAGATGCCGAACGCGGGCAGCACGAGGATGTACACCTCGGGGTGGCCCCACGCCCAGATCAGGTTCAGGTACAGCATGGGGTTGCCGCCGCCGTCGTTCGTGAAGAAGTGCGTGCCCACGTAACGGTCGAGGCCCAGCAGCGCGAGCGAGATCGTGAGAATGGGGAACGTGGCCATGATGAGCACGTTCGAGCAGAGCGCCGTCCACGTGAACACCGGCATCTTCATGAGGGTCATGCCCGGCGCGCGCATCTTGATGATCGTCACGAAGAAGTTCACGCCGGTGATGAGCGTGCCCACCCCCGAAAGCTGCAGCGACCAGATGTAGTAGTCCACCCCCACGCCCGGGCTGAACTGCAGCTCGGAAAGCGGCGGATAGGCGAGCCAGCCCACCTGCGCGAACTCGCCGATCACGAGCGACAGGTTGATCAGGATCGCACTGATCGCCGTCATCCAGAACGAGAGCGAGTTGAGGAACGGGAAGGCCACGTCGCGCGCGCCGATCTGCAGCGGCACCACGAGGTTGAAGAGGCCCACCATGAGCGCCATCGCCATGAAGAAGATCATGATGACGCCGTGCGCCGTGAAGATCTGGTCGTAGTGATGCGGCGGCAGGTAGCCGGGCGAATTGAGGGCGATTGCCTGCTGGATGCGCATCATCACCGCGTCGGCAAAGCCGCGCACGAGCATGAGCACGGCCACGACGATGTACATCACGCCGATGCGCTTGTGATCGACGCTCGTGAGCCAGTCGTTCCAGATGGTTTTCCACTTGCCGGTGACGGTCACGAGACCGAGCACCGCGACAACGATCAGCGCCATGAACGCCGCGGCGCCCATGATGATCGGCTGATCGAATGGAATCGCGCCTAATGTGAGATTTCCGAACATGACTCTTACCCTTTACCCCTTCGTCACGCACGACGGATCGGAGAAGTCCGTGACGTGGCCGTTGTTGTACTTCGCGATGATGTTGTTGAAGAGCTTCGGATCGACCGTCGAGAAGTACGCGACCGGCGCCTTCTCGGTGGGCTGCGCGACGCTGGCGTACTCGTCCATGCTGAGCGCCGTGGACGAAGCCTTGACCTTGCGGACCCACGCATCGAAGTCGCTCTGGCTCGTGGCGAGGGTGCGGAACCGCATGTCCGAAAAGCCCTTGCCGCTGTAGTTCGACGAGAGACCTTCGAAGGTGCCCGCCTCGTCGGCGATCAGATGCAGGCGCGTCTGCATGCCGGCCATGGCGTACACCTGCGTGCCCAATTGCGGGATGAAGAACGAGTTCATCACCGAATCGGACGTGATGCGGAAGTTGACCGGCGTGCCCACCGGCACGGCCAGCTGGTTCACCGTGGCGATGCCGAGGTCCGGGTAGATGAAGAGCCACTTCCAGTCGAGCGCGACCACTTCGACGTTGATGGGCTTCACGTTCGACTCGAGCGGCTTGTAGGGATCGAGCTCGTGCGTGGTCTTCCACGTGAGAACGCCGAGGAAGAGGATGATGATGGCGGGAATGGTCCACACCACGACTTCGATGGCCGTGGAATGCGCCCATTTGGGCGCATAGACGGCATGGCGGTTCGACGCTCGATAGCGCCACGCGAAGAACAGCGTGAGGAGAATCACGGGCACCACGACCAGCAGCATGGCGCCCGTTGCCGTGGCGATGAGCGACTTCTCCGCAGCGCCTACGCTGCCCTTCGGGTCGAGCAGCGCGAAATTCCCGCTGCACCCTGCAAGCGAAACGGCCACGCCGCTGCCGAGGGGGATGAGCCACCTTCTCAAGGCTTTTCTGTCTTTCATAGTTGCCCGTCTTTCCGTTAAATCGTCCTGGACGCCCTAACGCATCCGCATGGCGAATAAGGCCACGCAAAATGCACCCGTATCGTATTCGGCGCAATTTTACGGAAAGACCCAATTGGAAAATTTGATCTTCGTTAAAGAGTCCCGGCCGATATTGCGCGCAGGGGCGCGGCCGAAGGACGCAATTATCTTTCTAACGAATTACGCAGAGGAGAAGCGGCCACTCGAATGGAAGCCGGGAATGAATTCGACTATTCACGTCAATATTCAATTCGCCCGATACTGCCGCCTATCAAGCGAATTGCGGATTTTTTATTATTTAAAGATAACCATTAATCCAGATCAAAGCCGTTGCGGTAAATAAGGCTTTAGCCATTCCAGGCCCGCCGAAGTCGCCCCGCGCGGCCGGTATTCGCAGCCGATCCAGCCGTCGTAGCCCAGTTCGTCCAGCAGCGCGAAGAGATACGGATAGTTGAGCTCGCCGGTATCCGGCTCGTGCCGCCCGGGCACGCCGGCAATCTGCACGTGCCCGATCCCGCCGATGTCGCGCCGCAGCTTCGTCGCGAGGTCCCCCTCCACGATCTGGCAGTGGTAGCAGTCGAACTGCACGCGCAGGTTGGGCTCGCCGAGTTCCGCGCGTATCGCCTGTGCGTCGTCCTGGCGGTTCAGCAGGTAGCCCGGCATGTCGCGCGGGTTGATCGGCTCGATCAGGATCGTCACGCCCGCCGTCGCGGCCGCCTGCGCCGCCCATGCGAGATTGCGCAGATAGAGTTCGCGCTGAACCTCGGGCGCCGTGTCCGGCGCGCGCAGGCCGGCCATGACGTGCAGGCGCCGGTTGCCCAGCACGCGCGCATATTCCAGCGCGCGGTCGATGCCGTGGCGGAATTCGTCCTCGCGTCCCGGCAGCGAAGCAAGGCCGCGCTCGCCTGCCGCCCAGTTCCCGGGCGGCGCGTTGAAGAGCACCAGTTCGACGCCGCTCGCGTCCAGGCGCGCTTTCAGTTCGGCCGCCGGCAGTTCGTAGGGGAACAGGCATTCGGCCGCGGCAAAGCCGTCGCGCGCCGCCGCCGCGATACGGTCCGGGAACGCGTGTTCGGGGTACATCATCGTCAGATTGGCCGCAAAGCGGGGCATGGCAGTCGTCTCCTTCCAGACCGGTTCGCGCGAGGCGCGCAGCAGCGCCGCCGGCAGGCCGCCGCAGCGCTCCCCCGGTCTTAACACAGGTCCGCCCGCGGGCGCAAACCGGCCCCGGCCCCCGACCGGCCGCCGCAGGCCGGAAAGCCGCGCCGGGCGTTTCGGGCGGCGGTTGGCGAAACAGGTCGCTTGCGCTATCGTCATGGGTTCCTTACGCGCGGCCGCCCGCCCCATTCCGACGCCCATGACCTCCGCATCCAGTGCCTCGCCCGACCGTTCCGCCGAGCAGCAGGAGATCCCGGACAAGCCGGGCGACTCCTACGTGCAGTCGTTCGCCCGCGGCCTTTCGGTGATCCGGGCCTTCAACGCCGAGCACCCCGAGCAGACGCTCACCGACGTTGCCGCCGCCACCGGCCTCACGCGCGCCGGCGCGCGCCGCATCCTGCTCACGCTCCAGACGCTCGGCTACGTGGAGGCCGAAGGGCGGCTCTTTCGCCTCACGCCGAAGATTCTCGACCTGGGCTTCGCCTATCTCACGTCGATGCCGTTCTGGAATCTCGCCGAACCGATCATGGAAGAGCTTTCGGGGCAGGTGCACGAAAGCTGCTCGGCAGCCGTGCTCGACCGCACCGAAATCGTCTACGTGCTGCGCGTGCCCACGCACAAGATCATGACGATCAATCTCTCCATCGGCAGCCGCCTGCCGGCCTATTGCACGTCGATGGGGCGCGTGCTGCTTTCGGCGCTCGACGAAGACGCGCTCGACGCCACGCTCGGCGCCACGCCGCTCTACGCGCACACGCCGCGCACCGTCACCGACAAGGACGAGCTGAAGAAGATCATCGCCCAGGTGCGCCAGCAGGGCTGGGCGATCGTGGATCAGGAACTGGAGGGCGGCCTGATTTCGATTTCGGCGCCCATCCGCAACCGCCAGGGCCGCGTGATCGCGGCGATGAACATCAGCGGCAATGCACAGCGGACCTCCGCGAAGCAGATGGTCAAGACCTTCCTCGACCCGCTCCTGCAAGCCGCGCAGCGCGTTTCCGGCATGGTGGCGCGCAGAACCTGAGGTTTCGCCGGCCCCCGCCGCAAGCGCTGCAGAAGCCGCGCGCGCCCTTCGAACCCGCGCTCAGCGGGAGGCGGCCACGCGGCGCACCACCTCGACAAAGGCCTCGCCCGCATCCTCCAGACGCCCGGAATTGTCGATGCGCGTGATGCTCGCGGCCGCCGGCACCTCGAACGGCGCCTGGCGCGCGAGCCGTGCCGCGATCTGCCCGGGCGTCTCGCGCCCGCGCGAGGCGAGGCGCGCCGCCAGCACCGAATGCGCGGCTTCGACATGCACGAGCGCCATCTGCGGGTAGCGCGCGAGGGCTTCGCTCACGTAGGCGCGCGAGCCGTTCACGACAATCGTGCAGCCCAGCGCGAGCCACTGGTCGATCTCCACGCCCACCCCATAGCGCAGCGCGTGGCTGCGCCATTGCAGCGCAAAGAGGCCGGCGCGCGAGCGCGCCTCGAACTCGGGCTCGGTGAGCGCGATATGGTTCTCGCCGCCGCTTTCCACGCGCGTGATGTAGCGATGCGCGAACACCACACCTTCAGCCGCGAGCCGCGCCCGGGCGAACCCGAGCAGCGAGTCCTTGCCCGCGCCCGACGGCCCCATCACGTAGATCAGCCGGGTCTTCATGCGCGCGGCTCCCCGCCCGCGAAGGCCGCGCGGCGCCAGAGCGCAAACGGCAGGCCGGGCTGCGGCTCGACGAAGAGGGCAACGCCCTCCACGGGCAGCGCCCCGGCATCCGCCATCTGCACGTTCCAGGCCGCCACGAGCGCCGCGCGCTCGTTTGCATCGGCGAGCGAATCGGAAAGCGTCATGTGGAAGCGGAATTCTTCGAACACGTAGGGGTAGCCCCACGCCTCCACGTAGGCGCGCTGGCGCGCGGTGAGCGGCGCGTCGAGCCGGCGCGCGAGTTCGGCCGGCGTTTGCCGCGCGCGCAGGTGGCCCAGCGTGCGCAGGGCGTCGGCGGCCAGATCGCGCAGGGCCGCGTCGCCGGCTTCGTCGGCGGGACGCAGCGCCACGAAGCGGCCCAGCGTGGCGGCTTCGGCGGCCACCGCAAAGCGCGCGCGCGCGGCGGCCCATTGCTGCGCGGCGGCCAGCAGCGCTTCCGGGGTCACGTCCTCGGCCAGGCGAAACGGCGGCACGAGCGTGCCGTGCCAGCCGTAGCGGCGCGGCGCGCCGGTCAGTTCGGCAAGCGGGCGGGCGAGGCCCGCAGGCTGCGGCGCCGCGAGCGGCTCGCCGCTTTCCGGGTCGCGCGAAAGCCACGCGCAGCCCGCACGCCACCAGGCCGATTCGCGCGGCGGCGCATAGTAGATCGCGAAGCGCGTCGCGGCGCTCCAGCTTCCGGCCAGGGCGCCCGTCATAGTTCGTGCTCCACCATCAACTGCACGCGATCCGCCGCGAAATGCGTAATGCCGTACTTGATCGGCGTGCCTTCCATGTCGACGTCCACGTTCTCGACCACCAGCACCGGCTGCTGCCGGTTGATATTGAGCCGCCGCGCCACTTCGGCCTCGGGCAGCATGCTGCCGATCCGGCTCCACTTGCGCAGGTAATCGGCCACGCCGAATTCGGCCAGCGCTTTCGAGGTGTTTTCCATGCGCGCGAGCACCTCGGGCAGTTCCGGAAAGCGTGCGGCCGGGTACCAGTTGCGCGCGTAGAGAATCGGCACGCCGTCCGACTCCTTGACCGTTTCGACCCGGTACACGAGCGCATTGGCGCGAATGCCGAGCGCCTTCGCGACCGTCGGGTCCGCCTTCACGCGCGACGAAGCCAGCAGCCGGCCCTGCGGCGAGTGATGGTGCTGCCGGAGGTTTTCCGTAAAGCGCGTGCGCTTGCCGATCGAATAGTCGATCGCGCCGGGCTGGACGAACGTGCCGCGCCCCTGCTCCACGCTCACGAGGCCGCTGGCCGCGAGGCCGAGCATGGCGCGCCGCACCGTATGGCGGTTCACGTCGAAGCGCCGCGCGAGTTCGCCTTCGCTCGGCAAGCGGCCCTCGTCGCCAAAACCTTTCGCCGCAATTTCGGCCGCAAGGATCTGTTCGATCTGCCGCCACACCGCCACGCCTGCGCCGCGCTCGAGCTGGGCGCTGTGCGGCACACCGTCGTTCGATGTCATGGTGCTGTCATTCCTCTCGGTTTCAATAACGTTTTCCGCATTGTAGTGCGCAAGACGTGATGGAAATATGAAAACGTTCCCCGCGTCACATGTCTACAACCGCATCACTATACGTCTAGACGTTTAGATGAATAGATGGTTCAATAGCGACGCTTGCAGCACGCTTCGTCCCCATCCCGTTCACGACACAGGAACCCCGATGAACGCTACCTCCGCCCCGCCCTCCGCCGCCTCGCGGCGCGCATGGATGGCGGTGCTCGCGCGCGCTCCGCGCGCCGAGCTGGAAGCGGCCTTCGCGGCCGCGCTCGCCGGCGCCGCCGCACCGGCCTTCGACTGGCTGCGCCCGCCGCAAACGGGTCTCGCCATGGTGCGCGGCCGTATCGGCGGCACCGGCAACGCCTTCAATCTGGGCGAAGCCACCGTCACGCGCGCCACGCTGCGGCTTGCCGGCGCCGAAGGCGGCACGGTGGGCGTGGCGTGCCACCTGGGGCGCGACAAGCGCCGCGCCGAACTGGCCGCGCTCGCCGACGCGCTCCTCCAGCAGCCCGCGCGCCACGACCGGTTGCACGCGCAACTGATCGCCCCGCTCGCCGCACGCGAAGCGGCGCGCCGGGCGAAACGCCGCGCCGGCACGGCCAGCACCAAGGTCGAATTCTTCACGATGGTCCGAGGTGACGCATGATCGACGAACGCTCGACCTCCACGCATGCGCGCGCCGCACTCGACGCGCTCGACGCGCTCGCCCCCGGCTTTGCCGATCCCGTCCACGACACCCAGGCGGTGTTCCGCACGCTGCTCGACGCGCTCGCGCGTCCGGGCCGCATCGGCGTGATCGAAACGGCGCTGCCGGCCGCCGACGCGACGAACAGCGGCGAGCGCGCCGGCCGCGCGGCCTTCGCCGCGCTGCTCGCGCTGTGCGACTACGCCACGCCCGTGTGGCTCGCGCAGCCCGACGCCGCACTGGCCGCGGCGCTGCGCTTTCATGCCGGGGCGCCGCTCGCCGGTTCGCCGGCCGAAGCCGCGTTTGCCTATGTCCATGACGCCGCCGCCCTGCCGCCGCTCGCCTCGCTCGCCAGCGGCACGCCGGAGTCGCCGGAGCAGTCCGCCACGGTGTTCGTGCGCGTTGCCTCGCTCGCGGGCGGCGCGAACGTCACGCTGCGCGGGCCGGGTATCGAAGCTGCGCAGACCATCGCGCCCGTCGGGCTGCCCGCGCGCTTCTGGCAGGAACGGGCCGCGCTGGGCGCGCTTTTTCCCTGCGGTATCGACTTCTATCTCGTCTGCGGCGACCAGTTGATGGGCCTGCCGCGCACGACTCAAGTGGAGATGAACTGATGTACGTCGCCGTCAAAGGAGGGGAGCGCGCGATCGAAGCGTCGTGGCGCCTGCTCGACCAGGCCCGCCGCGGCGATACGCGCGTGCCCGAGCTGAGCGTCGCGCAGATCCGCGAACAGTTGCGCCTTGCCGTCGCGCGCGTGATGGCCGAAGGTTCGGTGTACGACGAAGAACTCGCCGCGCTCGCCATCAAGCAGGCCGCGGGCGATCTCGTCGAAGCCATCTTTCTGCTGCGCGCCTATCGCACCACGCTGCCGCGCTTCGGCTATACGGAGCCGGTCGAAACGGAGCACATGCAGGTGGAGCGCCGCATTTCGGCCACGTTCAAGGACGTGCCGGGCGGCCAGGTGCTGGGTGCGACTTACGACTACACGCAGCGTCTGCTGGACTTCGCGCTGCTCGCCGAAGGTGGCGAGGCAGACGACGATGTGCGCACCGAAGGCAGCGACGCAGCCCCCGCTGCGCGCGAACCCGCCGCCGCGCCCATGCCGCGCGTCGTCACGCTGCTCGACCAGGAAGGCCTGATCGAGCAGGAAACGCCGGTGCCCGATGCGGACGAACCCGGCGACCTCTCGCGCGAACCGCTCTCGTTTCCCGCGGACCGCGCCGTGCGCCTGCAGAATCTCGCGCGCGGCGACGAAGGTTTCCTGCTGGCCATGGGCTACGCCACCCAGCGCGGCTACGCGCATTCGCACCCGTTCGCGGGCGAAATCCGCTTTGGTTCGGTATCCGTAGAAATGGTGCTGGACGAACTGGGCGAAGCCGTCGAGATCGGCGAGATCGAATTGACGGAATGCCAGATGGTCAACCAGTTCGCGGGCAGCAAGGACGTGCCGCCCACCTTCACGCAAGGCTACGGCCTCGCCTTCGGCCACGCGGAACGCAAGGCCATGGCGATGGCGCTCGTGGACCGCGCGCTGCGCGCCGAAGAGCTGGGCGAAACGCTCGATTCGCCCACCCAGGACATCGAGTTCATGCTCTCGCACAGCGACAACGTGGAAGCATCCGGTTTCGTGCAGCACCTGAAGCTGCCGCACTACGTCGATTTCCAGGCCGAACTCGAACTCGTGCGCCGCCTGCGCGCGCAGCACGAACGGCTCGACCCGCAGAACGAGGAGGCCGCATGAACGCGCCCGATACCCTGGCCGCGCCGATCGCGTCGCACGAAACGCAGGCCGCCGACGGCTACAACTTCGCCTACCTCGACGAGCAGACCAAGCGCATGATCCGCCGCGCGCTGCTCAAGGCCGTGGCGGTGCCCGGCTACCAGGTGCCGTTCGCCTCGCGCGAAATGCCGCTGCCCTACGGCTGGGGTACGGGCGGCATCCAGGTGACGGCCGCCATCATCGGCACGCGCGATACGCTCAAGGTGATCGACCAGGGCTCCGACGACACGACCAACGCCGTGAACATCCGCCGCTTCTTCGGCCGCACGACCGGGGTGAAGACCACGCGCCGCACGACCGAAGCGACGATCGTCCAGACCCGCCACCGCATTCCCGAAACGCCGCTCACGGAAGCGCAGATTCTGGTGTACCAGGTGCCGATGCCCGAGCCGCTCTATCGCCTCGAACCGCGCGTGGCCGAGTGCAAGAAGCTGCACGCGCTGTCCGACTACGGCCTCATCAGCGTGAAGCTCTACGAAGATATCGTGCAGCACGGCAGCATCGCGACCACCTACGACTACCCGGTAACGGTGAACGGCCGCTACCTCACGTCGCCTTCGCCGATCCCCAAGTTCGACAACCCCAAGCTCGACATGAACCCCGCGCTGCAACTGTTCGGCGCGGGCCGCGAGCGGCGCATCTACGCGATCCCGCCGTACACGCCCGTGAAGAGTCTCGACTTCGACGACCATCCGTTCGAAATCCAGCGCTGGGAGCATGCGTGCGCGCTGTGCGGCTCGCGCGAGAGCTTCCTCGACGAAATGATCGTGGACGACACCGGCCGCCGCATGTTCGTGTGCTCAGACAGCGACTACTGCCACGAGCGGCGCGACGAGGCCGAAGCCGGCCAGGCGGCCGAAACGGGCCCGGGCGCCGCGGCCGCAACCGAACACGGAGAATCCGCATGACGCCCCTCTTGAGCGCCCGCCAACTCACGAAGCAATACGGCGGCCGCAACGGCTGCCGCGACGTGAGCTTCGACCTGTATCCCGGCGAGGTGCTGTGCATCGTCGGCGAATCGGGCTCGGGCAAGACCACGCTGCTCAACGCGCTCGCGCTGCGCACCGCGGCCGATTCCGGCGCACTGTGCTACCGCAACGCGAACGGCGAAGCGCTGGACCTGCGCACGCTCTCCGAGCCGCGCCGGCGCCTGCTGGCACGCACCGAATGGGGCTTCGTGCAGCAGAATCCGCGCGACGGGCTGCGTGCGGGCGTTTCGGCGGGCGCCAACATCGGCGAACCGCTGATGGCCGTGGGCGCGCGCCATTACGGCCAGATCCGCCACACGGCGCAACAGTGGATGCAGCGCGTGGAACTGGACGCCGAGCGCATCGACGAACTGCCCTCCGCGTTTTCGGGCGGCATGCAGCAGCGTTTGCAGATCGCGCGTAATCTCGTCACCGGGCCGCGCCTCGTGTTCATGGACGAGCCCACGGCCGGCCTCGACGTTTCCGTTCAGGCGCGCCTGCTCGACCTGCTGCGCACGCTCACGACGAACCTGCACCTTTCGGTGCTGATCGTCACGCACGACATAGGCGTGGCGCGCCTGCTCGCGCACCGGCTCATGGTGATGCAGGGCGGCACCGTGGTCGAATCGGGCCTGACCGACCAGGTGCTCGACGACCCCCAGCATCCCTACACGCAGACACTGGTAGCCTCCGTGCTGCCGGTCTAGGATGATCGACATGACCGACATGAATCACAGTGCAAGCGGCGATGCCGACCAGCAACGCCCCGGCCGCCGCGCCACGCGCGCCTTCGTCGAACGCGCCGCGCTGATGCTGCGCGCCGAAAACGTGCGCAAGACCTTCACGCTGCACGGCCAGGGCGGTATCGGCATCGAAGCGCTCGCGGGCGTTTCGCTCGAAGTCGAGCGCGGCGAATGCGTCGTGCTCGTGGGGCCGTCCGGCGCGGGCAAGAGCACGCTGCTGCGCTGCCTCTACGGCAATTACCTTGCGAGCGGCGGCTCCATCGCCATTCGCGACGACAACGCGCCCTTGCAGCACCTGGAGATCACGGGCGCCGAACCCCACGACGTGCTGCGCCTGCGCCGCAACGTGGTGGGCTACGTAAGCCAGTTCCTGCGCGTGATTCCGCGTGTGGCGACGCGCGATCTCGTGGCGGCGCCGCTCGTGGCGCGCGGCGTGGCGGAAGACGAAGCGCTCGCGCGCGCCGAAACGCTGCTCGCGCGCCTGAACGTGCCGCAGCGGCTCTGGTCGCTCGCGCCCGCCACGTTCTCCGGCGGCGAGCAGCAGCGCGTGAACATCGCGCGCGGCCTGATCGCGCAGCATCGCGTCCTGCTGCTCGACGAACCCACGGCCTCGCTCGATGCGGAAAACCGCGCGGTGGTGTCGAGCCTGATCGTCGAAGCGCGCGAACGCGGCGCGGCGATCGTGGGCGTGTTCCACGACGAAGACACGCGCGAACGCGTGGCCACGCGCCGCCTGCCGCTGGAAGCCCCGCAAGCGCTGCTCGGCGAAGCCGCATGAATCGCGCACGCCCCGATTCGCTCTCAATAGATTCGCAGCCCTAACCTGATTTCGGAGCCTGACGATGTTGATCAAGAACGCCCGCATCGTGACGCGAGAGGAAGTTTTCACCGGCACGATACGTATCGAGGACGGCCAGATCCGCGAGATTTCGCACGGCAACACGGCCGCTCCCGACGCCGAAGACTGGGACGGCGACTACCTGCTGCCCGGCCTCGTCGAACTGCACACCGACAACCTGGAGAAGCACCTCGCCCCGCGCCCCGGCGTGCACTGGAACACCGACGCCGCCTTCGTGATCCACGACGCCCAGATCGCGGCGGCGGGCATCACGACCGTGTTCGACGCGCTCGCCATCGGCACGCGCCTGAACGTGGGCGTGCGCGGGCGCGAAGTGCAGCTCGCCTGTGCCGCCGCGCTCTCGCGCTTTTCGGACCGCGACCTGCTGCGCGCCGACCACTTCCTGCACCTGCGCTGCGAAATCGCCACGCAGGACGTAATCGAACTGTTCGACACGCTCTCCGCGCACCCGCTGCTGCGTCTTGCCTCGGTGATGGATCACACGCCGGGCCAGCGCCAGTGGCACGACCGCGAGCAATGGCGCCGCTTCCAGGAGCGCCACGGCAAGTGGACCGACGAACAGGCGGCCACGATGCTGAGCGAACTCGCCGACGAGCAGCAGCGTTTCGCCGACGAGCACCGCCGCCAGATCGTGGAGCGCTGCCAGGCGCGCGGCATCCCGCTCGCGAGCCACGACGACACCCTCGTCGAACACGTCGAGCAAGCGGCCGAGGAAGGCATCGTGCTGGCCGAATTCCCCACCACGCGCGTCGCGGCGGCCGAAGCGAAGAAACGCGGCATCTCGACCATCATGGGCGCGCCGAACGTGGTGCGCGGCGGCTCGCATTCGGGCAACGTCTCGGCGCTGGAACTCGCGCAGGCCGACCTGCTCGACATCCTCTCGTCCGACTACGTGCCCTCCAGCCTCCTGACCGCCGCCTTCGACCTCGTAACCCAGGCCGGCTGGACGCTGCCGCGCGCGATTGCGACGGTTTCGTGGGAGCCGGCCCGCCGCGCCGGCCTGGCCGACCGCGGCGCCATCGCGCCGGGCCTGCGCGCGGACTTCGTGCGCGTGACCATGCTGGACACCCTGCCGGTGCCGCGCGCCACCTACCGCGCGGGCAAGCGGGTGGTCTGAGGGGCCTTGCGCCCGAAAACCACGCGCCTCGCGCGAGGCGAACGGCAGCGTACCGACGGCCCGGCAAGCCGACGTCATGCTGCCGTTTTTATTTCAGATTCAATACGCATGCCTTCAGTGCCACATCGGCCGCGGCGACATTGTTGCACCCAAGCATCGCATTCCTTTCGACCCTGCTCGTGCCCTTTTGCCGCGCGGCTGCGGCGCGCGGCCCGCAGCGCGTTGCTGGGCAAGGCTTTCCGGGCCGCTGCCCGATGCGCCGAACGTTCGTTCCAGCGCCCATTCTTACGCCATCCGGTATTACACTAGCGACGCAGCAATTTTGACCTGGTAAGCTTTGCGCGCGCCGCTGGCGGTACGCCGGCGAGCCCAACGAAAGTCCAGGCGCGACCCGCGCGAGGACAATGCGCCGCGGCGGTATGGCCGCACGCGGCGCTCCATGAACCATCCCGAGGAGTACACATAGTGAAGAAACTGCTTGCCGCCCTGTCGGTTGCCCTGCTGGCCGTATCGGCCGGTGCCGCCCACGCGAAGGACTGGTCGACCGTGCGCTTCGGCGTCGACGCCAGCTACGCGCCGTTCGAATCCAAAGCACCGGATGGCAAGCTCGTCGGCTTCGACATCGACCTCGGCAACGAAATCTGCAAGCGCCTGAACGCCAAGTGCGTGTGGGTGGAACAAGACTTCGACGGCATGATCCCGGCCCTGAAGGCGAAGAAGTTCGACGGCGTTCTCTCGTCGATGACGATCACGCCGCAGCGCGCCGAACAGATCGCCTTCTCGGCGAAGCTGTTCAACACGCCGACGCGCCTCGTCGCGAAGAAGGGCTCGAACCTCCAGCCGACGGCCGATTCGCTCAAGGGCAAGTCGGTGGGCGTGGAGCAGGGCACGATCCAGGAAACCTACGCAAAGGAAAACTGGGCGCCGAAGGGTGTCAACGTGGTGCCCTACCAGAACCAGGACCAGGTCTATGCCGACCTGATCTCGGGCCGTCTGGACGCCGCGCTGCAAGACGAAGTGCAGGCCGATCTGGGCTTCCTGAAAACCCCGCGCGGCGCGGGCTTCGTCTTCGCCGGCAAGGAAATCCCGACGGGTGCAGCCGCTATCGGCCTGCGCAAGGAAGACACCGACCTGAAGGCGAAGATCGACAAGGCCATCGCCGACATGATCAAGGACGGCACGTACAAGAAGATCGAGTCGAAGTACTTCGACTTCGACGTGTACGGCAGCTAATCGCCTTGTTCTCCCGGCTTCGCGGCCCAGGCCGCGGGTCGGGCGCAGCGACACAAAAGCCCGGACTGCGGTCCGGGCTTTTTTTCGTCCGGTGCGCCGGGCGTAACGCCGCGCCCGGCACTCAGCCCGGTTCGCGCCGGTGCGCCGGTTCGGCCCGAGTACCCGCCCCAGAGCGAATCCGCTAAGATCGCCGGGGGGCCGCTTGCGGCGCTCACTCCACGAACCCGATATTCACGTGCGCCGCGCCAGCCGCGGCATGCGCTCCGAACATGCAAACCCAGAACCATCCGTTGATAGCGCCCGCCCTCGGCACCGCGCGGCAGATCACGAGCTTTCACTACGGCACGGGCGGCGCTCAGAAGGTGTACGTGCAGGCTTCGCTGCACGCCGACGAACTGCCCGGCATGCTCACCGCATGGGTCCTCAAGCGCAAGCTGGCCGAACTGGAAGCGGCCGGCCGCATCCGCGGCGAAATCGTCGTGGTGCCGGTGGCCAACCCGGTCGGCCTGAACCAGCAATGGCTCGGCCATCTCGTCGGCCGTTTCGAGGCGGGCACGGCGCAGAACTTCAACCGGAACTTCCACGATTTGACGGCGCTCGTGCTGCCGACCATCGAGGCGCAGTTCGGCCCCGACGCCGACGCCAACCGCCGGGCCATCCGCCAGGCCATGGGCACGGCGCTGGCCGCCCAGCAGCCGAAGACCGAGCTCGACGCGCAGCGCCTCGCGCTGCAACGGCTCTCGTACGACGCCGACATCGTGCTCGACCTGCATTGCGACTGGGAAGCCGCGCTGCACATCTACACGAACCCGGAACTGTGGCCGGAGGTCGAGCCGCTTTCGCGGTATCTCGACGCGAAGGCCTCGCTCCTCGCGCTCAATTCCATCGGCAACCCGTTCGACGAGATTCACAGCTTCTGCTGGACCGAGTTGCGCGAGCGCTTCGGCAAGCGCTTTCCGATTCCGCACGGCTCGATCTCCGTGACGGTGGAACTGCGCAGCCAGCGCGACGTATCGCACGACTTCGCCGAACACGACGCCCAGGGTATCGTCGATTACCTGATTCATCGCGGGGTGATCGAGGGCACGGCGGCGCCGCTGCCGCCGCTCGCGTTCCCGGCCACGCCGCTCGCCGGCACCGAGCCGATCGTCGCGCCCGCCAGCGGCGTGATCGTGTTCCGCGCCGACTACGGCACGTGGATCGAGGCCGGCGCGCCGGTGGCCGACATCGTCAACCCGCTTACCGACGAAGTGCATACGCTGCGCAGCACCGTGAGCGGCGTCATGTACGCACGGCACAGCGCGCGTTTCGCAACGGCCGGCATGGAAGTGGCGCGCATTGCCGGGGACCGGCCGATTCGCAGCGGCTCGCTGCTTTCGCTCTAACGCACGGCGCCAGGTCCCGCAGGCTGGCCGGCTCATGCCACTGCGGCATGAGCCGGATTCGAACCGCCTCGGCGACCGCATCCAATCATTCGGACTGCCAATTTAATGAAATATCGAAAAACGGTATAGCGACGATATAGCCGATTTTAATGCGGCATTACCATCAATCGAATCGATCCGCAAATATTCCTCACATAATCCACGGCAAATAGCGCGGCGAATAAAAAGCAAAGCAGAAATTATCATAATCGAAGCCAAACGTTTTCGGCCCGCCTGCCGTTCCTCGAAACTCCCGTCAAACCCAATCCGGACGGGGCTCTCCTCCCAAAACCGCTTGCGCAAGCCCCTTGTCGCGCGCCTGCAACAGGAAGGCGACATTTTGCCTACAGTGTCTTACTGTCACATTCCTTTCGCGATCGGCCATTAAATTGCAGCGCGTCGCATGACCCAGGTCCAGAGAGACGGGCATACGCACCTTTCCTCAATCCGGAGAATGTTTTGAACAAGAAAATATTGACCACCGCCATTCTTGCCTCGGTCGCGGGCGCAGCACACGCACAAAGCAGCGTCACGCTGTATGGCTTGATTGACGCGGGTATCAGCTACAACAGCCACGTCAAGAACGCCACGGGCGGCAGCAGCAGCTACTGGGGCTACGGCGACGGCGTTGCCCAAGGCAGCCGCTGGGGCCTGCGCGGCGCCGAAGATCTGGGCGGCGGCCTGAAGGCGATCTTCGTGCTCGAAAGCGGCTTCAACAGCGGCAGCGGCACGCTGGGTCAGGGCGGCGCGCTGTTCGGCCGTCAAGCCTACGTGGGCCTCACGAAGGACACCATCGGCTCGCTCACGTTCGGCCGTCAATATTCGTTCAGCACCGACTTCCTCGGCGGCAACTACTCGATCGGCGGCAACACGGTCGCGGGCAACTACGCCTACCACTTCAACGACATCGACCAGCTGACGTCGAGCCGCATCAACAACTCGGTCAAGTTCACGAGCGTCAACTTCTCGGGCCTGACGTTCGGCGGCCTGTATGGCTTCTCGAACACGACCTCGTTCGCCGGCGCGCCGACCACGGCCTCGACGTCTTCGTCGCGTGCCTACAGCTTCGGCGCGAACTACGGCTACGGCCCGTTCGGCCTCGGCGCCGCGTACACGGACATCCGCTATCCGGGCGCCGCTTCGCCGGCCTTCACGACGACCATCGCCGGCATCGGCGGCGCGCTGCTCGACCTGCGCACGTTCGGCATCGGCGGCCGCTACGTCGCCGGTCCGGCCACGGTCTTCGCGCTGTGGACGAACACGCTGCTCTCGCAGATCGGCGCTTCGTCGTACCTGTACAACGCGTACGAAGTGGGCGGCAAGTGGGCCTTCACGCCGGCGCTTTCGGGCCAGCTCGGCTACACGTACTCGCGTGCTTCGGGCCTCTTCGGCGCGCACTGGAACCAGATCGACGCCGCCGTCGACTACGCACTCAGCAAGCGCACCGACGTCTACCTGCTCGCCGCCTATCAGGACGCGTCGGGCACGTACAAGGGCCAGCCGGTCCAGGCGCAGATTGGCGACTCGAACTCGAGCATCTTCCAGCCCTCGGGCTCGGGCTCGCAGAACCAGGTTGCCGTGCGCGTGGGCTTGCGCACCAAGTTCTAAGAACGAAGCGGCCGACAACATCAAAAAACGGCCGCGGCGCCTGCCCGCCAGGGCGGCGCCACTGCGAACGGGACATCCTCAGGGATGTCCCGTTTTTCTTGATGGCGACGGCTGCGGCATCATGCTGCCGGGCGCGTTGCGTGCGCTTCTGGTACGCTGCGCCCTTTCCCCTCGCAGCATTCGAATCGATGGAACTCCCCTTCAACGAAGCCGGCGTCTCGGTCACGCGCACTGCACTTTCGGTGGCGGGCCAGGTGTTCGCCCTGCGCGACATCGAGGATGTCGAGGTCGTCAGCGGACGCCGCAACCGTCTCTTGCCCGTCACGCTGTGCGTGCTCGGCGTGGCGCTCGGCATCTGGGGCGGCGTGTCCGGATTGGCGGCCGCGCTCGTTTGCGGGGCGATGCTGTTCGTGGTGGGGCTCATTGCGTGGTTCACGCAGGACGCGCCGCACCGCCTGATCGTCGTGATGGGTGGAGAGCGGCGCGAAGCGCTCACGAGCGCCGACCGCGGCTTCGCGGAGCGCGTGGAGGCCGTTATCCGCTTTGCCATGGCGGGCCGCGGCGAGGCCGCCGCGCGCGCGACGCCGGCGCCCTGACCCGCACGCGGGCTCAAGCGGCCCGGCCCAGTCGATCCAGCCAGGCCAACCCGGCCCAGCCCGGCGGCAACCCGTCAGCCCATATCGATCGGCTTCACGTGCCAGATATCGCGCGCGTATTCGGCAATCGCCCGGTCCGACGAAAACGGTCCCATTCCCGCCACGTTCTCGATCGCACTCGCGGTCCATGACGGCACGTCCATGAAGCGCCGGTCGGCGGCTTCCTGGGCCGCAATGAACGCGGCGAAATCGGCCAGCACCAGGTAGTGGTCGCCCCAGTCCACGAGCGTGTGGAAGATGTCCGTGAAGCGCGCAGGGTCGCCGGCCGAAAAGAAGCCGGTGCGGATCTGGTCGAGCGCCGTGCGCAGTTCGGGGTTTTCCTCGTAGATCTGGCGCGGCCGGTAGCCCGAGGCGCGCAGCGTATCCACCTGGTCGGACGTGTGGCCGAAGATGAAAATGTGCTCCGGCCCGACCGCTTCGCAAATCTCGATGTTCGCACCGTCGAGCGTGCCGATCGTCAACGCGCTATTGAGCGCAAGCTTCATGTTGCCGGTGCCCGAGGCCTCGGTGCCCGCGGTGGAAATCTGCTCCGAAAGATCGGCGGCCGGAATCAGCACCTCGGCCACGCTCACGCCGTAGTTCGGCACGAACACCACCTTGAGCCGGTCGCCCACCAGCGGGTCGTTGTTCACCTTCACGGCCACGTCGTTGATGAGCTTGATGATCGTCTTGGCCATGCGGTAGGCGGACGCCGCCTTGCCCGCGAACACCACCACGCGCGGCACCCAGTCGCGCTGCGGATTCTCGCGGATGCGGTTGTAGCGCACGATCACGTGCAGCACGTTGAGCAGTTGCCGCTTGTATTCGTGAATGCGCTTCACCTGCATGTCGAAGAGCGCATCCGGATTCACGACGATACCGGCGCGCTCCGCGATCCGCTGGGCGAGGCGCACCTTGTTGCTGCGCTTGGCGGAGCGAAATGCCGCTTCGAATGCGGCGTCGCCGCGCAGCTTGCGCAGGCCGTGGAGTTCGAGCAGGTCACGACGCCAGTTCGTGCCCACGCTTTCGTCGATCAGGCGTGCGAGCGGCGGGTTCGCCTGGGCGAGCCAGCGGCGCGGCGTGATGCCGTTCGTGACGTTCGTGAAGCGGTCGGGAAAGAGGCGCGCGAAATCGGCGAAGATGTCGCGCTGCATGAGCTGCGAATGCAGCTTCGAAACACCGTTGACCTTATGGCTCGCCACGATCGCGAGGTACGCCATGCGCACGCGGCGCTGGCCATATTCGTCCACGAGCGAGATGCGGCGGATCTGGTCGAGATCGTGCGCGCCCTTGTCGCTCGCTTCGCGCAGGAAGGCCGCATTGATGTCGAAGATGATTTCGAGGTGGCGCGGCAAGAGGCGCGCCAATAGTTCGACGTCCCAGGTTTCCAGCGCTTCGGGCATGAGCGTGTGATTGGTGTACGAAAACACGCGGCTCACGTGCCGCATCGCCTCGTCCCACGGCAGGCCGTGCACGTCCACGAGCAGGCGGATCAGCTCGGGCACCGCCAGCACCGGGTGCGTGTCGTTCAGGTGCACGGCCACCTTGTCGGAGAAGCGGCCGAACGTGCTGTGCGTGCGCAGGTAGCGGCGGATCAAATCCTGCATGGTCGCCGAAACGAAGAAGTACTCCTGGCGCAGGCGCAGCTCGCGCCCGGCCATGGTCGAATCGTCGGGATAGAGCAGGCGCGAGACGTTCTCCGAGATGTTGCGCGCCTCCACCGCGCGCTGATAGTCGCCCTGATTGAACGCGGAAAGGTCGAGCTCTTCGTCCGCGCGCGCGGACCACAGGCGCAGCGTGTTCGTCGCGCTCGTGGCGTAGCCTGGAATCACGGTGTCGTAGGCCATTGCGTTGACGTGCTGCGTGTCGATCCATTCCACGCGGCCGTCGCGCTGCACCGTGCGGCCGCCGAAATGCACGGGGTACTGGACCTCCGGCCGCGGGAACTCCCACGGGTTGCCGGCGTTCAGCCAGTAGTCGGGGGCTTCGACCTGTTCGCCGTCCACGATCTGCTGGCGGAACATGCCGTAGTCGTAGCGGATGCCATAGCCGAAGCCCGGGATGCCGAGCGTCGCCATCGAATCGAGAAAGCAGGCGGCAAGGCGCCCGAGGCCGCCGTTGCCGAGCGCGGCATCCGGTTCGAGGTCGATCACCGATTCCATATCGACGCCCACGTCCGCCAGCGCTTCTTTCATCTGATCGTAAATGCCGAGCGCGAGCAGCGCGTTGGAAAACGTGCGGCCGATCAGGAACTCCATCGAGAGGTAATAGACGCGTTTGACGTCCTGGTCGTACTGGCGACGCGTGGTGACCATCCACCGCTCGACCAGCCGGTCGCGCACGGCGAGCGCGGCAGCGTGCAGCCAGTCCTGCGGACGCGCCGTGACAGCGTCCTTGCCGACGCCATACATCAAGCGGTTCGAAATGGAGCGGCGCAACGCTTCGGCACTGCTCTTGAGCTGATCGAATTCCAGACCTACTGCTGTCATCGAAGACTCCTGAAAGCACGGGCGCGCGCAGCGGCGCGCCGGACTGCGAAGGCAGATCAGTTTGCAGAGTAGGACATTTTCGCGCCGCTTGTTCGTGCTGGTTGCTGCGCTGCGCCATCGGCGCGCCGCAGGCGTGGCAACATGCGTGGCCGCCGCGCGCGGTAAGCGGGCAGCAAGCGGGGCGGCGCGTGCGGGCTGGGCCGGCGTTGGGCTGTTAGTTGCGTTACATAAACCCAGGCGACGCACTGCTCATCCATCGCACCCCGCCGCGCAGTCTTACATTTGGCTCACGCGCGAAGCCTCGCGCTGCACGAACGGCTGTGCTCTGCAACAATTCACCCACCGGCGCCGCGCGTGCCGGCCGCACGCCTTTCGTTTTGCCCCTGCCGTTCCTTTTTGCCGCCCGAGACCGCCTTGTCCGAAACCACGTCCGCGAACCGCGGCGACGCGCCCTTCGCCGATGCGCCGATGTCCGCGAAGAACCGCCGAGCGATGGCCGCGGTGATGCTC
The DNA here is from genome assembly GCF_000685035.1 of Paraburkholderia ferrariae NBRC 106233. Taxonomy (GTDB): domain Bacteria; phylum Pseudomonadota; class Gammaproteobacteria; order Burkholderiales; family Burkholderiaceae; genus Paraburkholderia; species Paraburkholderia ferrariae. The sequence continues at coordinate 83,875 of NZ_BAYB01000030.1, read as the reverse complement.
GCCGTCGCGCTCGCCACGCTCGACACCGCCATCGCCAACACCGCCCTGCCCGCCATCGCCACCGACCTGCACGCGGCGCCCGCGGCTTCGGTGTGGATCATCAACGCCTACCAGCTCGCGATGGTGGCTACGCTGCTTCCGCTCGCCGCGCTCGGCGACATCATCGGGCACCGCCGCATCTATCTGAGCGGGCTCGCCATCTTCACGGTGGCCTCGCTCGCGTGCGCGCTCGCACCCACGCTGGGCGCGCTCGCCGCCGCGCGCGTGCTGCAGGGCCTCGGCGCCAGCGCGATCATGAGCGTCAACACCGCGCTGATCCGCTTCCTCTACCCGCCGCACCAGCTCGGGCGCGGCCTGGGCGCCAACGCGCTCGTGGTGGGCGTTTCGTTCGCCATCGGCCCGACGCTGGCCTCGCTGATCCTCTCGGTGGGCACGTGGCCCTGGCTCTTCGCGGTCAACGTGCCGCTCGGCGTGCTCGCGTTCGTCTTCGCGCTGCCCGCGCTGCCGCACACGTCCACCGGCAAGCATGCGTTCGACCCCGTGGCGGCGGTGCTCAATGTCGTCACGTTCGCCGCGCTGATCTTCGCGCTCGGAGAATCGGCGCAGCGCGCGCCCATGATCGAAGTGCTCGTTGCCGCGGCCATCGCGCTTGTTTTCGGCGCGCTCCTGATCCGGCGCGAAGCAGGCCATCCCGCGCCCATGCTGCCCGTCGATCTCTTCAAGCGGCCCGTGTTCGCGCTTTCGGCGCTCACGGCGGTGTGCTCGTTCGCCGCGCAGGGGCTCGCCTTCGTTTCGCTGCCGTTCTATTTCGAAACCGTGCTCATGCGCAGCCAGGTCGAAACCGGCTTTCTGATGACGCCCTGGCCCGTGGTGGTGGCCGCCGCCGCGCCGATCGCCGGGCGCCTCTCCGACCGCTACCCACCGGGGCTGCTGGGCGCGATCGGGCTGGCGATCCTCTCGGCCGGCATGGCCTCGCTCGCCCTGATGCAGCCGCATCCGAGCGTGGGGTCGATCGTCTGGCGCATGGCGCTGTGCGGCGCGGGCTTCGGCTTTTTCCAGTCGCCCAACCTGCGCGCCATTATGTCGAGCGCGCCGCCCGAGCGCAGCGGCGGGGCGAGCGGCATCGTCGCCACGGCGCGGCTCATCGGGCAGACCACGGGCGCGGCGCTCGTCGCGCTGTGCTTCGGGCTGGTGGGGCGTCACGGGCCGACGCTGGCGCTGACGCTCGGCGCGATATTCGCGGGCGCCGCCAGCGTGGCGAGCGGCATGCGGCTGTTCGCGCCGTCGCATCGGTCGGGACGCGGGGCATAAGCGGCGCAAAAAGCGTGTGGGACGCGTCGCCGCGCCCCGCCGCAGGCCACTCACTGCAAGCCACCAGGTACGGTCCACGCGTGCGGGCCGGCGCGGCTCAGCGCGCGAAATACGACTTCACGGCCGCGACGAACGTGTCGATATCGGCTGCCGAGACGTCGAGATGCGTCACGAAGCGCGACGCGTACAACATCTGCGTGAGGATGCCGCGCTCTTTCAGCCACGCTTCGAGCGGCGCGCAATCGGCCTGCGGGAACTGGGCGAACACCATGTTCGTGGCCTGCGAGCTCACCTTCACCTGATCGATCTGCACGAGACCGGCGGCGAGGCGCGCGGCGTTCGCGTGGTCGTCGGCGAGACGGGCGACGTTGTGGTCGAGCGCATAGAGGCATGCCGCCGCCAGCACCCCCGCCTGGCGCATGCCGCCGCCCAGCACCTTGCGCCAGCGGTGCGCCGAATCGATCAGCGCGCGGCTGCCCACCAGCACCGAACCCACCGGCGCGCCCAGTCCCTTCGAGAAACAGATGGACACGCTGTCGAAGCCTTCGGTCAGCGCCTTCAGCGACTGGCTCGAGGCGACCGCCGCGTTGAACACGCGGGCGCCGTCCAGGTGCGTGGCGAGCCCGCGGGCGCGCGCAAGCTGGGTCGCCTCGGCCACGTAGGCCGCGGGCAGCACCTTGCCGCCTATCGTGTTCTCCAGCGCGAGCAGGCGCGTGCGCGCGAAGTGGTCGTCCAGCGGCTTGATCGCGGCGGCAATGCGCTCGAGCGGGATCGAACCGTCTTCGGCATTGTCGAGCGGCTGCGGCTGGATGCTGCCGAGCACGGCCGCGCCGCCGCCCTCGTATTTGTAGGTGTGCGCGAGCTGGCCGACGATGTACTCGTCGCCGCGGCCGCAGTGGGCCATCAGCGCGGCCAGGTTGCTCTGCGTGCCGCTCGGGAAGAACAGGCCCGCCTCCTTGCCCGCTTCTTCGGCAAGACGCGCCTGCAGGCGCAGCACGGTGGGGTCGTCGCCCCAGACGTCGTCGCCGGTTTCGGCGCGGGTCATGGCGGCCAGCATGGCCGGGCTCGGGCGGGTGACGGTGTCGCTACGCAGATCGATCATGCGATGGGTTCCTCGGGTTGGGCGGCCGGGCTCGCCGTGCAACGGCGCGGCAATGCTCCGGGCCGCCGGGCGCAGCGGCGCCCGCGGGCCGCCGCCCGGAAATCGCGTGGCGGCGTGGAAACCATCGAGTTTAGTTTCGATCGGCGCCCGCAGGCAATGCGGCGGGCAGAGGAAAGGCCAGGGCGAGGCGGATCCGAACCCAAAGCGGCCTAAGCGCGCCCTAAGCGAACCCAAAGCGCGAACCCAAAGCGAGCCCAAGCGCGAGGCCGATGCAAAGCCAACGCGGGGCCAGCGCAGAGCCGGTACGAGCGCAGCGCGACCGGCGGCCCGCCCCCTCGCCCGCCTAGCGCGGAAGCAACGGCATCGGATCGACCGGCTTGCCGTCGCTGCGCACTTCGAACTGCACGCCGGTCACGCCGTGCGAGTCGGTGCCCATTTCGGCAATGGGCTGGCCCTGCGTGACGGCGTCGTCTTCCTTCACGAGCAGCTTGCTGTTGTGGCCATAGGCGGTCACCACCGAATCGTTGTGCTTGATGATGACGAGCGGCCCGTAGGCCTCGATGCCCGTGCCCGCATAGACCACGCGGCCCGCGGCCGCGGCCTTCACCGGCTCGCCGATCTGACCGCCGATCAGGATGCCGGTGGACTTGCCCGGCACGAACTTCTGCAGCACCGGCCCGTAGGCGGGCCACGCGAGCGTGACATCGGAGACGACGGGCGCGGGCATCGCCACGCCCGCCGCCGCAGGCGCCCCGCCAGGCGCCGAAGGCTGCATGCCCGAAGGCGCGAAGCTGGGCGGCGGCGCCACGCGCAGCACCTGACCCGGCACCACCGAAGCATTGGGCGGCAACTGGTTCCAGCCGGCGATCTCCTGCGGCCGCTGGCCGAAGGCATTGGCGATACGGCCGAGCGTATCGCCGGGGTTCACGCGGTAGTAGCCGGCGGGTACGCCGCCGTTGGAGGTCGAAACGGGCGTACCCGTTGACTCGCCCGACCAGGGGGTGATCGTGCAGGCGCTCGTCAGGAGCGTCAGGGCGGCCACGGCCGCCAGTCCCGCCGTTGCGCCCGGGTTTCGCCGGAGTCGATTCATCGTGCTGATCCTCGCTGGTTCCTCGCTCTGTACGGGGAAGTGCTGTGTACATGCGCCGGTCTGCAGGCATTCGCTCGCAACCTGCGGCAGAGGGGCCGGAAATGGCGAACGGCCCCCATTATATCGCCCGGGGCCGGCAGCCCTCCACAACGCGCCGCGCAGCCACTTCCGGTGAGGCTCGCCTATACTGGCTCCTGCTTCTTCAGAAAAATGACGACTGGCCTCTCTCGCTGCTGCCCCACGTCCGTGAGGAATCCGAGGATGAACAAAGCCACTTTCCTTTCCGTGCAGCTCAATGTCGAAGACATCGCAGCGTCGCCCGGCCTCGTCGAAGTGTTGAACAACCACCTTGTCTTTGCAGCCGACGTGGCCGAAGCCGCCGACGAACTGGTGCAGCACGCCAGCGTCGCGCGCCTTTCGGGGGGCGTCGAGGCAACTGTCGAAATTCCGGCCGTGGTAATCGAGCGCCTGCGCGACGCGCTCGATACGCTGAGCGGCTACGACGAAACCTGGCTGTTTGCGCTCGAGCCCGGCCGTGCCCTCTTCGACGACATCGCACGCCGGCCCCGCCTGTTGCACTGAGCGCAACAAGGCCAGCCCGGAGCGGACGGCGCCCGCCGGCCCCGCCTGCCCCGTTTCGACTGCACGTGCCCGCTCGCGGGCCGCCCGTTCATGGCGGCCCGCTGGGCGCTTGCGTGCCATTCTGGGGGTATCGCCGTGAAAACATTCCTGAACCGCCGTCATGCCGCGCTGTCGGGCGGCCCTTCGCATCTCGTTGCGGTTTCGCGCGAGACGCATCCTGCAAGCGCCATGCCCGCCAGCCACGTGGCGGAAGACATGCCGCACGAAGAGCTCGAAGCCGAGGGCGCCAGTTCGCCGCGCGCGGTGCCCACGCTGCGCGCAGTGCCGGTCGTGCCGTCGCAACTGAACGGGCGCCCGGTGCAGATAGCCGACGGCGCGGCATTCGAAGCGCTCGCCAGTGCCGGCGAACTCACGGCCTTCCGCGTGTTTCGCAGCTTCGATTACACGGTAAGCCTGTTTTTCCACGCCCGCACGCTGAACTACTACGTGGCGCTGCAGCAGGACGGCACGCTGTGGCGCGCGCTGAAGGCCGCCGACGTGGACGCCGCCAGCGCCGCGTTCCACCACCTGGAAGAGCAGGCCACGCGCCTCGCGGACGGCGAAACGCGCCGCGCCTGGCTGATCGCGCAGAACGAACAGCTCGTGCGGCAGATCGAGGAATCGGAGACGCACGCCGAGCGGCTGCGGGCGGACCTGCAGCGGCATACGGAGCAGGAGCACCGCGTGACGGGCCGCCAGCATCAGGTGCGCAAGGAGGTCGCGCAACTGGAGGCGCAGCGCATTGCCGCCCAGGCGCAACTGAACAAGGCGCACCGCGCGATCCATCAGCTCAGCACGACGAGCAACGAAGGCGTGCCGCACCTGCCGGGGCGCTGAAGCGGCGCCTGGCCGGCTCCTTGAAGCCGGGCGCACGGACGAAAAAGCGCGGACCGGTTCTGGACCGGGCCGCGCTCGACTGCGTACTGCTGGTACAGCTACGTCTACTGCTACCTCTCGTACTGCAACCTCTTTGACTGCAACCTCTTTGCTTGCTTCTGCACTGCAACTTCTACTGCCTGATATTGCAACTTCTACAGCCACTACCACGACCACTGCGTGAATCTGCCACTCGCACGGCCACTGCCGACTGCCACTGCCTGCACTGCTAACCCACTACCGGCCGAACCGCTTAATGGCCGAAATACACCGACTGCTGCGGAGCGATGCGCGCCGGCTGCACCGCGCCACCCGACTCCGAGGTGCCTGCCGCGGGGGCGCCGTAGCCGCTGGTGTTGCCGCTGGCGAGCTGTTCAGCGCTCACGCGGGCCTGAGCGGCCTGCAGGTTTTCCGGGTAATTGACCTGGTCGCCCGACGGGTTGTAGCCGGCCTTTTCGAGCTGGACGAGTTCCGCGCGAACCTGCGCACGGGTCAGGCCTTGCTGGCTCGTCTGGGCAAACGAAATTGCCGGGACGGCAAGCGCGGCGGCAACGACAACTGCGGGAATGAGCTTGTTCATGATTGGACCTCCATCTGTTTTATTTCCGCTTCGAACACCGTGTTCGTCAGCGGTTGAATGAAGTCTAGGCGCCCAATCGATTTAGGGAAAACCCCAATAAGAAGAAACACCGTTGCGGATTTTGCAACAAAAAAGGTGAGCCTTTAGGGCTCACCTTTCGATTCCTACAATAACCGTAACGACAGTGCGGTCATTTGCCCGATGCGGCCTCGGGCCACGCCAGGCCGCGCTAGACCCACTCGGCGTGGAAGCTGCCGGGCTTGTCGATGCGCTCGAACGTATGCGCGCCGAAGAAGTCGCGCTGCGCCTGCACGAGGTTCGCCGGCAGACGTTCCGAGCGGTAGCCGTCGAAATACGCGATCGCCGAGGAAAACGCCGGCACCGGCACGCCCACCGACACCGCCTGCACCACCACTTCGCGCAGCGCCGCCTGGTAGTGCGCGGCGATGTCGCGGAAATAAGGGTCGAGCAGGAGGTTGTCCAGCTTCGGGTCGCGCGCGTAGGCGTCCATGATCTTCTGCAGGAAGCGCGCGCGGATGATGCAGCCGGCGCGGAAAATCTTCGCGATGGTGCCGTACTGCAGATCCCACTTGTACTCGTCGGACGCGGCGCGCAGCTGCGCGAAGCCCTGTGCGTACGAGATCACCTTGCTGAAATAAAGCGCGCGGCGCACGGCTTCGATGAAGGCCGTGCGGTCGCCCGTGAAGGGGGGGTGAGCCGGGCCCGAGAGCACCTTGCTCGCCGCCACGCGCTGCGTCTTGAGCGACGAGAGCACGCGCGCGAACACCGATTCGGTGATGAGCGGCAGCGGCACGCCCAGGTCGAGCGCGTTCTGGCTCGTCCACTTGCCCGTGCCCTTCTGCGCGGCACGGTCGAGAATCACGTCCACGAGATCCTTGCCGGTTTCCGGGTCCTTCTTGCCGAAGATCTTCGAGGTGATTTCGATGAGGTAGCTGTCGAGCTCGCCCTGGTTCCACTCGGTATAGACCTTGCCCAGTTCCTCGTTCGAGAGGCCCAGCACCTGCTTGAGCACCGCATAGCTTTCGGCGATCAACTGCATGTCGCCGTATTCGATGCCGTTGTGCACCATCTTCACGTAGTGCCCCGCGCCGTCCGGGCCCATGTACGCCACGCACGGCGCGCCGTCCGGCGCCTTGGCGGCGATTTCGGTGAGGATCGGCGCAACCAGATCGTAAGCGTCGCGCGGGCCGCCCGGCATGATCGACGGGCCCTTGAGCGCGCCTTCCTCGCCGCCCGACACCCCCGTGCCGATGAAGTGCAGGCCCGCCTTCGCGAGTTCCTGATTGCGGCGGATGGTGTCGGTGAAATGCGTGTTGCCGCCGTCGATCAGGATGTCGCCCTGATCCAGCAGCGGCTTGAGCGAGGCGATGGTGGCGTCGGTGGCCTCGCCCGCCTTCACCATCATCAGGATGCGGCGCGGCTTTTCCAGCGACTCGACGAACTCTTCGAGCGTATAGGTGGGCACGAGCTTGCGGTCGGGGAATTCAGCGATCAGCTCGTCGGTTTTCTCGCGGCTGCGGTTGAACACGGACACCGCATGGCCCCGGCTCTCGATGTTGAGCGCCAGATTGCGGCCCATCACGGCCAGACCTACCACGCCGATTGGCTGTTTGCTCATGTTCTTTCTCCACTTCAATAAGACGGCGACGCCCTCGGCGCCAATCGTGCAAGGATAAGGGAAACGCTCGTGCGGTGCGCGAATGCACGCACACCGCGTCCAGATTCACCGCTTTCGGAAAACCAGAGTGAAGTTGTTCGCCGGCATCGGCACGCGCGCCTCGCAGACCAGACCTTGCGCATGCGCCAGCGCCTCCACGGCTTCCATGTCCCGCACGCCCCATGCCGGATCGCGCGCGCGCAGGTCGGCATCGAACGCTTCGTTGCCCGGCGCCGTATGCGCGCCGCCGCGCCGGTATGGCCCGTAGGTCGCGAGCACGCCGCCCGCCGGCAGCCGCGCGCCCGCGCCGTGCATGAGCGCCACGGCCGCTTCCCACGGCGCGATGTGGATCATGTTGATGCAGACGAGCGCGTCGAACGCTTCGATGGGCCACGGCTCGCGCAGCACGTCGAGTTCGAGCGGCGCGCGCAGGTTTGCGAGGCCGGCCTGCGCGCGCCACGCTTCGATCGAGGCCCGCGCGCGCGGGTCGGCATCGCTCGGCTGCCAGACGAGGTCCGGCAGCGCAGCGGCGAAATGCACCGCATGCTGGCCGGTGCCGCTCGCGATCTCCAGCACCGTGCCGCGCGCGGGCAGGACGCCGCGCAGCACGTCGAGGATGGGCGCGGCGTTGCGCCCGGCGGCGGGTGCGCTCAGGCGCTGGCTGGATTGCGGGTCGTTCATCGTGCTCGTCGAGTTTGGGTTGGCGTTGGCGTTTGGCGAATTCAGTAAAGGCTCTTCTTGATGCGCTCGGCAAGACCGGCTTCGTAGGTCTCGGCGTCGAAGGTCTCGCCGTATTGCTCCGCGTTGATGCGGCGTAGCATGGCGCCCGCGCTCGGCAGCTCCGTGCGCTCCACGTGGCGCGACGCATCCCACAGGTGCGAGCGCACGATCGCCTTCGAGCAGTGGAAGTACACGCTCTCTATGTCGATCACGAGCACCGAGCGCGGCGGCTTGCCGTCCACGGCGAAATCGGCCAGCAGTCCGGGATCGTCGGAGAGGCGCCCGCGCCCGTTCACGCGCAGCGTTTCGCCCACCCCCGGCACCATGAACAGCAGGCCCACGTGCGGCGCGGCCACCACGTTGCGCAGGCTGTCGACGCGGTTGTTGCCGGGGCGGTCCGGCAGCGCGAGCGTGCGCGCGTCGAGAATCCGCACGAAGCCCGGCACGTCGCCGCGCGGCGAACAGTCGAGCCCCTCGGCGCTGCCCGTCGCGAGCACCACGAAGGGCGAAAGCTCGATGAAGCGGCGGTAGTCCTCGTTGATGTAGTCGATCTCCTTGCGCACCGAGCGTTCGTGCGGCGTGCCGTAGAGGGCTTCGAGTTCAGCGATCGTGGTCAGCATGGGGCGCTTCCTGTGGGCTTGGGCGGTGGGCGGTCTGTGGGGTTGGTGTGCGGCTTGCCCGCTCTCGTGGCGAGGAGTAGCCGCGGGTGGGCACAGATGGGCACGGGTGGGCGCGTCAGGCACCGAGGCGCTGCACCAGCGCTTCGAGCGTGGCCGCGCACGGCGCGGCGACTTTCAGTGCGAGGAGCGGGTCGGCACGGGTGCGCCCGAGGTTCACGGCCGCGACCGGCTTGCCGCGCTGCTGCGCCCACGCGCAGAAACGATACCCCGAATACACCATCAGCGACGATCCCACCACGAGGACGGCATCCGCCTCGTCGAGCGCGGCCGACGCTTCGGCTACCCGCGCACGCGGCACATTCTCGCCGAAGAACACCACCGAAGGCTTGAGCATGCCGCCGCACGCGGCGCAGGCCGGCACGGCGAACGGCAGGCTGCCGTCGAAGTCGAGATGGGCGTCGCCGTCGGCGGCGGGCTCCGCAATCGCACCCGCGATGTCTGGATTGTTTTCCTCCAGCAGCGGCTGGAGCGAGGCGCGCGTGTACTGGGCGCCGCAATCGAGACAATGAACGTGGCCGATGCTGCCGTGCAGCTCGATGACGCCGTGGCTGCCCGCGCGCTGATGCAGCCCGTCCACGTTCTGCGTGACGAGCGCGCGCACAAAGCCCGCGGTTTCGAGCCGCGCGAGCGCGCGGTGCGCGCCGTTGGGCTGCGCGAGGCCCACGGTCGGCCAGCCCAGCATGCTGCGTGCCCAGTAGCGGCGGCGCCAGGCTTGCGAGCCGAGAAACTCCTGCAGCGTGATGGGCGGCGAGCGCTTCCAGGCGCCGTTTTCGTCGCGATAGCCGGGGATGCCCGAGTCGGTGCTGATACCCGCGCCCGTGAGCACGAAGAGCCGGGGATGGCGCTCGACGAATGCTTGCAGCGCGTCGAGCGCCGCGGGGTCGAGGGCGGCGGCGTTGAGCAGGGCGGATTCGGTCATGGGGCTGGGCGAAAGACGTTGGGGGACCGGCGGCGTTGCGCGAAGGGCGCGGTGGACGCGCTCAGGGCGGTGCCTTGCTCGCAGGCTTTGCCTGCGCCTCCGTACCCGCGTCATCCTCAGGCTGGTGCGCGGCGGCCGCTTCGCGCCGGGCGGCTTCGCGCGCCTCCCACGCAGCGAGATCGGCGCGCCAGCGATCCAGCTCCTCGGCGTAGTAGTCGAAGATGCACGGGTCGCAGCCGCTGCCGCAGCAGGCGTTGCTGTCGGGCCGCTCGGGCGGTTCGGGGCGGGGGTCGTCGTCGGCGGGCGGGGGTAAAGACATGAGTACGGGTGGCGTGGCGGATCGGCCACCAGTATACGAAACCTCGCGAAACCTCGCGCAAGCCCACGGGCACGCGCCGCGCCCCGCGAGGTGCAAGCCGGGTTCGAGCGCGTCGCGCCTCAGCCGCGCCCGACGAACGGCATCCTGGTCGCCATGATCGTCATGAACTGCACGTTGGCGGCGAGCGGCAACTGGGCCATGTGCAGCACCGCATCGGCCACCAGTTCGACGTCCATGAGCGGTTCGACGGCGATCTCGCCGTTCGCCTGCGGCACGCCGCGCGCCATGCGCTCGGCCATCTCGGTCGCGGCGTTGCCGATGTCGATCTGCCCGCACGCGATGTCGTAGCGGCGCCCGTCGAGCGACACCGATTTCGTGAGCCCGGTGATGGCGTGCTTCGTGGCGGTGTACGCAATGCTGTGCGGCCGCGGCGCGTGCGCCGAAATCGAGCCGTTGTTGATGATGCGCCCCCCGCGCGGCGTCTGCCGTTTCATCAAGCCGAAGGCCGCGCGCGTGCAGAGGAACACGCCCGTGAGGTTCGTATCGACCACGGCGCGCCAGTCGGCCACGTCGATCTCGTCGATATCCACGGGCGGCGCGTTGCGCCCCGCGTTGTTGAACAGCAGGTCGAGGCGGCCGTACTGCGCGCGAATGGTTTCGAAGAGCGCATCGACGGAAGCCGCATCGCTCACGTCGCACGGCACGGCCAGCGCTTGCCGGCCCGCGGCCGCGGCTTCGGCGGCCAGCGCCTGCAACGGTTCGGCGCGCCGCCCGGCCAGCACCACGGTAAAGCCGTTGGCCAGCAAGCGGCGCGCACACGCGCGCCCGATGCCGCTGCCCGCGCCGGTCACGAGCGCGATCCGGGCGGCAGAGGCGGTCTGAGGTTCGTTCATGATGAAAGTCCTTGCCTGCGGGTGATCCGGAGAAAACACCGGGAAAGCCGGCGCACGCTCAGTCGAGCGGGCGGTCGTTCGGATCGGCGAACAGCGCCTTCAGCGCCGGCGACATCGGCATCTGCAGATTGACGCCCGACGGCGGAATGGGCGCTTCGAACCAGCGGCGATAGAGCGTGTCCGCCTCGCCCGAACGCTGCATCTTCGCGATGACATCGTCGGCGAGATGTTTGAAGTCGTCGTCGCCGCGACGGAACATGCAGGCGTAGACCTCCGCCGAAACCGGCTTGCCCACGATCGCGTAGTCGCGCACGTCGTTGCCGTCGCGGCCCGATGCGAGCGCGCTGTAAAGCAGCGGCTCGTCCATCACGAACGCAGCGGCGTGGTCGGTCTTCACTTCGTCGAACGACGCCGCGTGCGTCTTCGCCACGATGATGCGCATGTTCATTCCGTGGGCGAGGTTCCAGCGGCGCAAAAGCCGCTCCTCCGAAGTGCCCGTGGTGGTCACGACGGTGCGCCCCGCGAGATCGTCGAACTCCTTGACGGGCGAGCCGCGCTTGACCAGCATGCGCACGCCGTAGACGAAGATGCTGTTGGAAAATGCCACCTGGCTGTCGCGCTCGCGCGTGTGCGCAGTGGTGCTGCACTCCAGATCGACGCTGCCGTTCTGCACGAGCTGAATGCGGTCCTGGGCCGAAACGGGCACCTCGCGCACCTGGAGCCCGGGCAGGCCGAGCGTGGCGCGAACGGCATCGACGATGCGCAGCGCGATGTCCTGCGAGTAGCCGGTGGCATGCTCGCCGTCGGCGATATACGAGAACGGCACGGCCGCCTCGCGCACGCCCAGCACGATCGTGCCGGTGTCGCGGATCTTGCGCAGCGTGGCGCTTTCGAGTTCGTCGGCCGAAGCCGCATGTGCGCCGGCGCAAGCGCAGACCACGGCCAAAAGGCTCGCTATTGCGGACCGGTTCAAACCACGTCCCCCCGGAGTTGTTGCGGGCGCCGCGCTGTAAGGGCGCCCGTGCCTGCGCCATTTTAAGGTAGCGAAGGCCCCCCGGGGCGCGCGACAAAAATTACGCGCGGTTCATGCGCGGTTCATGCACAACTGATGCGCCGCTCGTGGGCGATTCATGAACCACCGAGGCACCCGCGCAGCACGTCGAGAAACGCGTTGCCCGCCTGCGAGTCGAGCCCCCCATCCCGGCACACGGCATACACCCCCACCGTGGGCTCCGGCTCCACGCGCCGTATCGCCACCGGCTCGCCCGCGCATTTCGCCGTGAGTTCGTCGAGCAGCACGCGCCCGATGCCGCGCGCCGCGAGCGCGCGCGCCACGTACCAGGTCTGCGCTTCCACCACGGGAAAGCGCCCTTCCACGCCTTCCGCTTCGAGCAGATGGCCGATCGCCACGCCCAGCGGATCGACATTGCCGATGCCGATCCAGTCGCCGTTCACGAAGTCCTGCAGCGCGAGCGGCACATCGGCCGGCGACGGCTCGCCGGGCGGCGCGACGCACACCAACGCCGTGCGTCCGAGTTCGAGCGCGGCGATGCCGGGCCGCGCCGGCGGATCGAGTGCGATGCCGATGTCGAGCTCGCGCGTGAGCAGCGCGTTGATGAGCTCGGTGGTATGGCGCGTCTGGATCTTGAGCGAGACTTCGGGATAACTCGCGCGAAACGCTTCGACGGCCTGCGGAACAAGCGTGAGGCCAAGACTCGGCAGGCAGCCGATGCGCAGGAGCCCTTGCGGACGCAGCGCGAGATTGCGCGCGAGGTCGCGGATGCTGTCGAGATTCGACTGGAGCTTCTGCGTTTCGGCGAACAGCAGCTCGGCTTCGCGCGTGGGCTGCAGGCGTCCGTGCGCGCGCGAGAACAGCTTCAGCCCCATGCTGCGCTCCGCATGGGCGAGCACCTTGCTCACGGCGGGCTGCGAGACGCACAGCAGCTCGGCGGCCTTCGAAAGCGAGCCCGTCCGCATGATCGCGTGAAAGACTTCGATATGGCGTAGACGCATGGGCACACGCCGTGAGCGCGGCGACGAGGGAAAAGCGGCAAGCATAGCGCGTTCGCCGGCCGCCGTGCGGGCGCGGACGGCGCCGCGCGCTTCGCATGCAGACTTGCACGCGGACTCACACACGGACTCACACGCGGAAGTCGGCGGCCATGTCCTCGTCGCTGCGCGCGACAATCTTGCCGCTGCGCGCGGCCTTCAGGAAGATGTCGTAGTCCTGCTCCACCTGGTCCGCATAGGCGAAGGCGTAGCCCACCAGCGCCTCCGCGAACTGGTCATTGCGCCCGATGTATGCGCCGATCTCGACAGCCGTGTTGCCCGACTTCGCGTGCGCACGCGCCATGGCCCAGCCGCACAGGCGCGCGTAGCCTTCGAGCAGCGTGCTGTCGAGCAGTTCGAGTTCGACGGAGAGCTTCATGTCGCGCAACTGCCGGAAATAGAAGTGGCGCCCCGACGGCCCCGCGGACCAGCCGAGGAAAATGTCGCTGGCCGCCTGCAAGAGCCGCTGGCCCTGCACGACGCGCGCGCCTTCGTGCTTGAACGCGGGCGATTTGAAGAACTGCTGGATCACCGACCGGCGCGCCTCCTTGATCTGCAGGAAGAGCGGCTTGTCGTGATGATCCGTCAGCAGCGCGACGAGGCAGCGCGTGCCCACGCTGCCCACGCCCACCACCTTGAACACGAGGTCCTGCAGCGCGAAGTGTTCGAGCAGTTCGCGCCGGTCCTGCACGAGCGTCTTCCTGTACGCGTCGTACATCGGCTCGATGAGCTGGCGCCAGTCGCCCATGCCGAACCAGTCGTCCTCTTGCTCGAACAGCGTGTTCGCGCCGTGCACGTGAAAGAGCGCAGGCGGGGCGTCGCGGATCGTCCAGTGGCCCGCGCCATCGCGCGCGGCAAGCCTCTCGAGCATGCTCTCGTGCGTGCGGCCCGCCGCCTTTTCCATGCCGCGCCGGATCATGCGGCGCCCCTCGGGCGTGAGCGCGCTTTCGACCATGCGGTCGAAGGTGATCTTGTCGTACCAGAGATCGAGCGCGCCGAACTCGGCGTACTGGCGCATGCGGTCGCGGTAGGTCGTCACCGCCGCCATCACCAGGGATTCGGCCACGCCGCGCGAGTAGCGCATGTGCCGCGCGGCCACCACGAGGCTGGCCGTGAGGCGCTTCAGGTCCCACTCCCAGGGACCGGGCGCGACTTCGTCGAAGTCGTTCAGATCGAAGACGAGCTGCCGCTCGGGCGTGGCGAAGCCGCCGAAGTTCATCAGATGCCCGTCGCCGCAGATGTCCATCACCATGCCGGTGTTCGGCACGAGCGAGAGGTCGTGCGCCTGGAGAATCGCACTGCCGCGAAAGAAGGTGAACGGCGAGACGATCATGCGCCCGTAGCGCAGCGGCACGAGGTTCGGCACGCGGCCGTCGCTGTTCTGCTGCAGCAGTTCGAGTGGATCGCGGCGCAGCTCGCCGATCTGCTTGTGGCCCGAACGCTTGACGCGCTCGCGTACCGCGCGGCCGGCGGCCTCGCGTTCAGCCATGGTGCTCGTACTCATGAACTTCTCCGGTTCTGTCAGATCACGATTCGCCATGCAGGGGACAAGGTGCCGCGGCCCCTCGCGTACGCAGCCGGGCCGGGCACTATTTAAGCCTGCGGACCCGATTCGTGCAAGCGGATCCCCCCGCTTCCGGTGTTTCCGGCGTTGCCCGCGTCCGGTTTATCGCACCGTCCTCGCAACGCCCGCGCGGCTCGTGTACTGTGCGTAGAGGCGCCGCTCGCGGGGGTGGCGCCCCCTTCGACTATCCGCCGCGTCGCGAGACCCAAAATGAATATCGACGTTTACGGAACACTCGTTGCCGCTTCGCTCGTCCTGCTCCTTGGCAACCGGCTCGTCGCCGCCGTGCCGCTCCTGCGCCGCTGGACCATTCCCGAGCCCGTGGCGGGCGGCCTCGTCGCGGCGCTGCTCATGCTCGCGCTGCACAGCTTCGCGCATACCGACGTGCGTTTCGATGTCGCCCTGCAGACGCCGCTCATGCTCGCCTTCTTCGCCACCATCGGCCTGAACGCGAAGCTGGCCAGCCTGAAGGCCGGCGGCCCCGCGCTCGCGCGCTTCCTGCTCGTGGTGGTGGGCCTCCTGATCCTGCAAAACGCCGTGGGGATCGGCATGGCGCTCGCGCTCGGCGTCGATCCGCTCTTCGGGCTGCTCGGCGGATCGGTTTCGCTCTCGGGCGGGCACGGCACCGGCGCGGCCTGGGGCAAGGTGTTCTCGGAACATCACGGCCTGCAGTCGGCCACCGAAGCCGCGATTGCCTGCGCAACCTTCGGCCTCGTAATGGGCGGCATCCTCGGTGGCCCGGTGGCGCAACGGCTGCTCAAGCGCATCGGCCGCGGCGAAAGTGGCGAAAGTGGCAAGGGCGGTGACGCCGGAGTCGCCCAGGCCGACGCTGACGCCGACGCCTACGCCTTCGAAGAGCCCGAAGCCGAGCAGCCGACCACCCCCGCCGCGTTCATCAACACGCTCACGCTCATCGCCATCAGCCTGGCCGCCGGCGACGCCCTTTCGCGCCTGATCGCAGGCAGCGCCTTCGAACTGCCGGCGTTCGTGTGCGTGCTGTTCGTCGCGGTGGTGCTGGCGAACGGCCTCGCACTCCTCGGCCGGCCCGTGGCCGAACACGCGGTGGCCCTGATCGGCAACGTGAGCCTCGCGCTCTTTCTGGCCCAGGCGCTCATGACGCTGCGCCTGTGGGACCTCGCCGCGCTCGCGCTGCCCGTCTTCACGATCCTCGCCGCGCAAACGGTGCTGATGGTGGTCTACGCGATTTTCGTGACGTTCCGCGCGATGGGCGGCAACTACGACGCCGTCGTGCTCGCCGCCGGCCATTGCGGCTTCGGACTCGGCGCCACGCCCACCGCGATCGCCAACATGCAGGCTGTCACGGCACGCTTTGGCCACTCGCACGTCGCGTTTCTGGTGGTGCCGATGGTGGCGGCCTTCTTCATCGACATTGCCAACGCCATGGTCATCAAGCTCTTTCTCGCGCTGCCTCTCTTTCATTGACCGCGCACGGGCGGCGTGCGGGCATCGGATAGAATCGGTGTCCTGCACGCTCCCTCCCTCACCGTTTCCGGGTGCTCCATGTCGCTCGCCGCCTGGCTCCTCTTCCTGCCCGCCTGCTTCGCGCTGAACATGGCGCCCGGGCCGAACAACCTGCTCTCCATCAACGTGGCCGCGCGCTACGGATTCCTGCGCGCGGTCTTCGGCGGCGCCGGGCGGCTCGTCGCGTTCGCGGTCATGATCGCGCTCGCGGCCACGGGACTCGCGGTCGTGCTGCGCGCCTCGGAAAGCGTGTTCTTCGCCATCAAGCTCGCGGGCGCCGCGTATCTGGTGTGGCTCGCCATCCAGCTCTGGCGCAGCGACGCCGCACCCACAGGCATGGCCTTCGAAGGCGATGCCTCGCTCGCGCGCCTCGCGTGGCGCGAATGCCTCGTGGCCGCCGGCAACCCGAAGGCGATCCTCGTTTTTACGGCCTTCCTGCCGCAATTCGTCGATGTCGCGAAGCCCATGCTCCCCCAGTTCGGCGTGCTGGGCGCGAGCTTTCTCGTGCTCGAAAGCGTGGCCATTGCGCTCTACTCGCTCGCAGGCGTCTACCTCGCCCGCTGGCTCACGCGCAGCACCGTGCGACGCTGGTTCAACCGCTGCTGCGGCGCCTTCCTCGGCCTGATCGGCCTGAGCTTCCTGCTGGTGCGCCGCGCCTGAACGCCGCGCCCCATCCATAAGCACTTCTTGATGATTGCGCCGATAAACTTTAACTGTCGTTAATCGACACCGCCCCCTATGCTCGAACCATCGTCTTTCGCTGCGGCGAAGGGCACGCGGTTTTCAACGTCATTGGGGTTTCACCATGAAGATCTGCATCTTTGGAGCGGGCGCCATCGGCGGCATGATGGGCGTGCAGCTCGCCCGCGCCGGCGCCGACGTGAGCTTCGTCGCGCGCGGGCCGCATCTGGCCGCCATGCGCGAGCGCGGCGCGCGGCTGCTGATGGACGGCGAGGAGTACGTGGCCAACGTGCGCTGCACTTCCGACCCGCGCGAACTGGGCGTGCAGGACGTCGTCATCATCACGCTCAAGGCGCATTCGGTGGCCGGCGTGATCGACGCCATGCAGCCGCTCATCGGCAAGCACACGGCCATCGTCACGGGCACCAACGGCATTCCCTACTGGTACTTCTACCAGCACGGCGGCAAGTTCTCAGGCACGCGGCTCGAAAGCATCGACCCGGACGGTTCGCAGTGGACGCGCCTCACGCCCGAGCGCGCGATAGGCTGCGTGCTGTACCCAGCCGCCGAAATCGAGGCGCCCGGGGTGATCCGCCATGTGTACGGCAAGAAGTTTCCGATCGGCGAGCCTTCGGGCGAGCGCACGCCGCGCATTGTTCAGTTGCACGAAATCATGCAGGCGGCGGGCTTCGAGGCGCCGATCCGCGAGAACATCCGCGATGAAATCTGGCTGAAGCTCTGGGGCAATCTCTGCTTCAACCCGATCAGCGCACTCACGCACGCCACGCTCGACGTCATCACGAGCGACCCGGCCACGCGCGAGGTCGCCCGCACGATGATGCTGGAAGCGCGGCGCATTGCCGAGCAGTTCGGCGTGCATTTTCGCGTGGATGTCGAGCGGCGTATCGACGGCGCAGGCGCCGTGGGCGCGCACAAGACCTCGACGCTCGTCGATCTGGAAAACCGCCGGCCCATGGAAATCGATCCGCTGCTGACCGTGGTGCAGGAAATGGGCCAGCTCGTCGGCGAACCGACGCCCACCATCGACGTGGTGCTCGCCCTCGTCAAGCAACGCGAGCGGACGGCTTTGCAGGCGGCGTAGGAATGCGCAAGCCGCGCAGAACGAAACGGACCCAGCAGGGTCCGTTTTGCTTTTGTCGCGCAGAAACAGCCGCTTCGCTTATTCGACGTGAGCCGTGCTGCGCGAGAACGTTTCGTCCGCAACGGTTTCCCGTTGGCCGCAACGCGCGCCGCCCTGCTCGACCGCCCCATCCTCGACGAACTGCGTCCACGCAGCCTGCGCGCACGGACGCAGCGAACGATGGCGGCGGCGCACCAGCATCGTCGTCACGTTGACGACGGGATGCAGCACGCGCGCGACAACCGAAGCGGCGGGAGCCGGCCAATGGCAGGCCGGGTCCGCGGGATCGGCCACCGGCGCCGCGCCGGCGCAAACCGGCAGCACGCCGATGCCGAGCCCGAGCTGCGCCATGCGCGCCACCCCTTCCACGTGCGCCAGCTCCTGCATCGGCTTGCCTTCGGCGCGCACGGCCGCAAGGGCGCGCGCCACGGCGTCGCGGCAGCCTGCGTCGCGATTGAGCGTGACGAGCGGCTCGTGCGCGAGATCCGTCCAGCGCAGCGTGCCGTGCTGCGCAAGCGGATGAAAAGGCGGCAGCACGGCGCATAGCGGCGCGGCAGCGAGCGGCTGCACGTCGAGGCTCGCGCTCGCAAACGAGAGGCTCTCCGCGATCACCCCGAAATCCGCCTCGCCCTGCTCGACGGCCTGAATGACCGCGGCCTGCGGCATATCCCGAAGCTGCATGGTGAGCGCCGGCAGCGCCACGGCGCAACGCGCGAGCGCAGCGGGCAGCCAGCTCGACGAGAGCACGGGATTGCTCGCCACCAGCACCACGCCGCTATGCGCCTGATGCGCCGAGCGCCCTTCGTTGAGCACCATGTCGATTTCGTCGAGCAGGCGGCCAATGCGCCGCTCGAAGCCGCTGCCGGCGAGCGTGAGCTCGACCTGGCGCGTGGTGCGGTCGAACAGCTTCAACTCGACCGCCTCCTCCAGATCGCGCACGCAGCGGCTCACCGCCGACTGCGTCAAACCGAACTCGCGCGCCGCGCGCGTAAAGCTGCGCGCCCGCGCAACCGCTACGAACACCTTGAGTTGCTGAAGCGATACGTTCATCGATCTCTCGCGTAGCGCCTCATTCGCCAGTCTGGTTGGGCCAGTGCGGCAGCCCGGAAGACGCACTGGCCGCCAAAGCCGCCGGACGCGCGTCGCCCTGCTGCTCGATCAGCCGCGCACGCATGGGCGCCAGCACGAACTTCGCGCTCACGCCGGCGGCAATCGTGATGACGGCCGCGGCGACGAACACGGCGCTCCAGCCACCGGTAGCCGACAGCACCGAGGCCACCGGCACGAGCAGCGAGGCGGTGCCCTTCGCCGTATAGAGCGTGCCCGCATTGGCCGCAGCGTACTTGCTGCCGAACGTGTCTGCGCAGATCGCTGGGAAGATCGAGAAAATCTCGCCCCAGAAGAGGAAGATGAGCGCCGCGAACGTCATGAACGCATAGGGGTTCGTGCCGTACTCCATCATGCCGAGCAGCGCGAGGCCCTCGCCCACGAAGATGAAGAACATCGCGTTCTCGCGGCCGATCTTGTCGGAGATGAAGCCGCACAGCGGACGCGTGAAGCCGTTGCAGATGTTGTCGATGGACAGCGTGAGCGTGAGCAGCGGCAGCGTCGCGCCGAACACGGTCATGGGAATGCGCGCGAGGCCCCAGTCCTTCGCGATGGGACCGATCTGCGCGGTGGCCATGAGGCCGCCCGCCGCAACCGCCACGAACGAGATGTAGATCAGCCAGAACACCGGTTCCTTGATCATCTGCCCCGGCGTGTAGTCGACGCGCGAAACGAGGCGGCGAGACGCAGCCACCGTGCTGCGCGGTGCAGGCTTCACGAGCAGGAAGGCGAGAACGAGAATCGCCAGGCCCTGAAAAATGCCGAAGAAAAAGAACGTGTGCTCGTAGCCTTCGCGCGTAATCATGTTGGCAATGGGAATCACCGTCACGGCCGCGCCTGCGCCGAAACCCGCGGCCGTGAGGCCCGCTGCCAGCCCGCGGCGATCCGGGAACCACTTGAGCGCATTGCCCACGCAGGTGCCGTACACGCCGCCCGCGCCGATACCCGCGATCACCGACGAGCAGTAAAGCATCGGCAGCGTCGTGGCGTACGAATTGAGCACCCAGGCAAGGCCGGCGCAGACGGCGCCGCCGGCCACCACCGGACGCGGCCCGAACTTGTCCACGAGCCAGCCTTCCAGCGGCACGAGCCAGGTTTCGGTGAGGATGAAGATCGAGAACGCAAGCTGGATCGACGCCTCGTCCCAATGGTGGCGCGCGTTCATGGGCGCGACGAACAGTGTCCACGCATATTGCAGGTTGGCGACGAGCGCCATGCACAGCATGCCCACCACCAGTTGACACCAGCGGTTGGTCCAGAACGGACCGCCTTCGCGCCTCTGACCGATTGCACTCATGTCGCTTGTCTCCGCTCTCCATTCATTGCAGTGCGCTTATCGGCTCCACTGCATAAATGTCGATTTATGGTTTTGAATTCCGCGTTACCGCAACCTTCGAATCCGATTTCACAGACAAAGTGGAAATTCGAATGCAAATTCGCCAGTTCTGCGCGATTCGACGCAATGCCGTTGCCTGCCGTTCCCCTGACCGCACTGGGCTGGACGCCGCGTTTTTGCCATGACGTCCCTCTCTTTTCCTGCTGCCACACGTTTACCCGAACGCTTCGCCTCATGCATTCGGATTCCTTTCAAGCTTATGCTAGGGTGATTGCTGGATTACTCACAATTAAAGTTTGTTATTATGTTGATTCACGTTCCTTTATGGATCGGCCATGACAATGCGAAATGCCACGCTGCGCCAGCTCAAGGTCTTCGAGACCGTGGCGCGCCACCTCAGTTTTTCGCGTGCCGCCGAAGAACTGCATCTCACGCAGCCGGCCGTTTCCACGCAGGTCCGCCAGCTCGAAGACCACGCAGGACTCCCGCTCTTCGAGCAGCTCGGCAAGAAGATCTACCTCACGCCGGCCGGCACGGAGATGCTTCACTACAGCCGCGCGATCATGCAGCAGTTCCACGAAGTGGACGAGGCCATGAGCCAGTTGAAGGGCGTCTCGGGCGGCAAGCTCAACGTGGCTGTCATCAGTGCCGGCGACTACTTCTTTCCGCGCCTGCTCGCCGAATTCACGCGGCGCTACAAGGGCGTCTCGCTCAATCTCTCGGTGTACAACCGCGAGCAACTGCTCCATCAACTGGCGACCAACCAGACCGATCTCGCGGTGATGGTGCGCCCGCCGCATACCACCGACGCGATCAACGAACCTTTTGCGCCGCACCCCTACGTGATCGTGGCCGCGCCCACGCACCCGCTCGCGCACAAGCGCGGCATCAAGCTCAGCACGATCGCCAACGAGGCCTTCATCGTGCGCGAGCGCGGCTCGGACACGTGGAACTCAATGGAAGAGGGCTTCGCCGGCAAGATCACGAACCTCAAGATCGCCATGGAGATCAAGAGCACCGAGACCATCAAGCAGGCCGTGATTGCCGGCATGGGTATCGCGTTTCTCTCCGCGCACACCATCAGCCTTGAATTGCAGGTCGGGCACCTGATCGTGCTCGACGTGGAAACCTTTCCGGTCATGCTCAACTGGTACGTCGTGCACCGGAAGAACAAGCGGCTGCCGCCCGTTGCGCTCGCCTTCAAGCGCTTCCTCATGGAGGAAGGCGCGCAGCTCATCGAAACCATTACGCGCGTATCCGAAGCCAGCTTTCATAAGTAAGGTTTTATAGGTGAGTGCAGTTCCTTCAGGTGCAGTTAATCCTTCGCGGTCGATCTGACGCGAATCGTCGAGTTACCCCCTGATCTCGCTGTTAGCGGCGTGTCGTTCCGTCCGGAACGCCCTGCTTAATGCGGCCCCCGGCGCTTTCCGCGTGCGTGACCGAGGCTGCGCCGGCGTAGCGGTCGGTCCGGTCCTGCGCGACGCCGCGCCCTTGACGGCTCACCGTCATAGCCTGGCGTGCGACCGTAGAGACACCCTGGTTCGAACGAGCCGCCGCTGCACGCTTCGACAAGCAGTTCATCGGGAATGCCAGCCAGGCTGGTCAGCAACGGCGCGCCCATGGCGAGCGCCTGGCCGGAGCCCGCAACCGCCTGCGGCGGCGTCATGGTGAACCGGGCGGCCGTTGCAAGCCGATACGGCCGCCGCCCGCCGGTCATGAGACGTACGCCCAGCGCGCTACTCAGCACGGCGGCAGCGACGAGCGCCGAAAAGCCGAATTGCCGGCTCGCCCCTGCCGTGACGAAGCCATAACCGAGCACTGCGCAAAGCAGCAGCGCCACACCATGAACTGCGTGACCGCCCTGAGGAAAAGGCGCGCGCGACCTAGCCTGCGCGCCGCCGCCTGCAAACGAGGCCACGGCGGCGCCCAGCAGCGCGGCGCCCACGGCCACTGCGCAGAAGAGCGCAACGCGTAGCCCAGGTTGCGCGCCCCATCGCTCCAGCCCCGCAAGAAAGCCCGCAAAGCCGCCGCTCATTGCCGCCAATCCGGCAAGCCCCGCAGCCAGTGCAATCGCCGGCGCACACGAACGCAGATCCCATCGGTTGCCAAGCCGCAGCCCCGCTATCGCCCCCAGCCCGGCAGCGGCCATCGCCGCCGCCGTACGCGAGAGAACGGCCGCCAGCAAGGCCGGCGGGACCATCAACAGCAGTGCCAGGCAAATCGCGAACGCTACCCTGTACCGGAGCTTGTTGCGATCTCGCCGCGCACAACCTCGCCTCGCTGCCGCGCGCCCAGGCGAGAGCCCCCCTGCCGGCACCGCCAACTGTGCAAGCGCACACGTCAGCCACGCAAACAGCAGGCTGCCGCCCAGCCACAGGACTTCGCCAACCAGTTGCTCCGGCATCGCTACTCCTTGCACAGGGGTCGCACCGCGTCGACCCTCACGCTGTTTCAGAACGCGCCTTCGGCCACCACACCCGCTTGCGCGCCGGCTCGTGCGCCGGCAAGCGTGTTGACCAGCACGCCTATGCCTTCGATCGCGACTTCGACCGTTGCGCCCGCACCGATCGAACCCACGCCGAGCGAGGTGCCGCACGCAATCACGTCGCCGGGCTCCAGCGTGAGATCCTGCGAAATGAGGCTCACCTGCTCGCGCGGCGAAAACACCATGTCGTCGAGGGGATAGTTCTGGCGTTCGACACCGTCGAGCCGCGTCACCACGCGGGCGCGCCGCCAGTCGAAGCCGGATACAACGGCCGGTCCGATACAGCAGAACGTATCGAAACCTTTGGCGCGGCACCATTGCGGGAAGTGCGGATTTTCCGTAATCAGGCCCGCGGCCGTCACGTCGTTGACGATCGTGTAGCCGAAGATCGCAGCTTCCGCTTCTTCCTCGCTCGCGTTGCGGCAACGCTTGCCGATCACGATGCCCAGCTCCCCCTCGAACACGATTTTTCCCGCATAGTGGGCAGGCCGAAGTATCGGCACATCCGATCCGATCACCGACTCCGCCGGTTTGATCAGAAAGAGCGGATGCGAGGGCACCGGCTTCTCGAGCTTCGCGGCCAGCGCGTGAAAGTTGTTCCAGAGGGCGATCACCTTGCCCGGTGCGCACGGCGCCAGCGGCGTGAGCGTGCGCAGCGAAAGGACCGCGCCGGTCGGCACCGGTTGATCGAGTCCCTCGTATTCGTGCAGATAACCGTTCTCGACGCGACCGAACACGATACTGCCGTCGTTGGCCATCAAGCGCATCCAGGTATCCATGCTTCGCTCCCTCGTTGTTCAGATCGCGCCGGCTGCGCGCAGCATCTGGATGTCGTCGCCCGTGTAGCCGAATTCGGCGAGCACCTCGTCCGTGTGCTCGCCGAGCAGCGGCGAGCGCGTGACTTCGGTGGGACTGTCCGAGAGCTTGATCGGGTTGCCGACCGTGAGGTACTTGCCCCGCACCGGATGCTCGACCTCCACGATCGTGCCGCTCGCGCGCAGCGACTCGTCCGTGGCGATCTCTCTCATCGAGAGAATCGGGCCGCACGGAATGTCGTAGCGATTGAGCACGGCCATGGCGTCGAACTTGGTGCGGTTCATGGTCCAGTGCTCGATCTCGGCGAAAATGTCCTTCAGGTGCGGCAGGCGCGCGTTCGGCGTGGCGTAGCGCGGATCGTCGATCCACTCTTCGCGGCCGATCAGCTTGCAGATGCGGTCCCACACCGGCGCCTGCGCGATGAAGTAGATATAGGCGTTCGGGTCGGTCTCCCAGCCTTTGCACTTGAGGATCCAGCCCGGCTGGCCGCCGCCCGAGGCATTGCCCGCACGCGGCACGGCGTCCCCAAACGTCTCGTTCGGATACTGCGGGTACTCCTTCATCACGCCGGTGCGCTCGAGCCGCTGCTGGTCGCGCAGCTTCACGCGGCACAGGTTGAGCACGCCGTCCTGCATCGCCGCGAGCACCTTCTGGCCGCGGCCCGTGTGCACGCGCTGGAACAGCGCAGTGACGATGCCGAGCGCGAGATGCAGGCCCGTGCCGCTGTCGCCAATCTGCGCGCCCGTCACCACGGGCGGCCCATCGTCGAAACCGGTGGTCGAGGCCGCGCCGCCCACGCACTGCGCCACGTTCTCATACACTTTGCAGTCCTCATAAGGTCCGGGACCGAAGCCCTTCACCGAGGCGACGATCATGCGCGGATTCAACGCCTGGATGCGCTCCCAGCTAAAACCCATGCGATCGAGCGCGCCGGGCGCGAAGTTCTCCACCAGCACGTCGCAGTCGCGGATCAGCCGCTCGAGCACGCGCTTGCCCTGCGGATTCTTCGTGTCGATGGTGACCGAGCGCTTGTTGCCGTTGAGCATCGTGAAGTAGAGGCTGTCCGCGTCCGGAATGTCCCGCAACTGCTCGCGCGTGACATCCCCGGCGCCAACGCGCTCCACTTTGATGACGTCGGCGCCGAACCATGCCAGCAATTGCGTGCAGGTCGGACCCGACTGTACGTGCGTGAAATCGAGGATGCGCACGCCGTCCAATGCCTTGCCCATGTCGTCTCTCCTTATTGATCGTGGCCGGGCGAGTTTTCGAAAATCGGTGGGGGTTGAGCTCGCGTGCCTGCGTCGGATCGGTGATCGGAGCGGCAGCGGCGTTTTCAATACAGTATGTGATATATCAATCAACAGCAAGAGGCAGCGACACAGGAAAACCCCGATGCCGACGCCGGCACCGGGGCGGCGTGCGCGGGACGCACCAAACAAAACGGGAGACCCGAAGGTCTCCCGCGAAGGTTTTCAGCGCAAATCGTTCAGGTCAGTCGAGAAAATCGCAATGCTTCTCGACATACGCGGCCAGATCGAGCGAATGCTGGCGCGCGAGCTTTTCGGCCAGTTCGGTATCGCGCTTTTCGAGCGCCTCGATGATGCGCAGGTGATCGACGATCGAGCGGGACGCCCGATCGCTCTGCGAAATCGTCATGCGCCGGATCGCGCGCACGTGCACGAAGATGTTCTTGATGGTGTCGAGGATCACCTGCGACTTCGAAAGCTCAACGATCGCCTGGTGAAAGGCGATATTGGCGTCCGAATACTCGGCAATGTGCTCCGCGGGCGTGCTGTCGCGGAAATTGTCGAACATGTGGCGCAGGTTCGCGATTTCCTCGTCGCTCGCGTGGAGGGTCGCCAGACGCGCGGCCATGCTCTCCAGCGCGGCCCACATCTGGATCATTTCCACGATCTCGCGCTTGCTCTTGCGCACGATATAGATGCCGCGCCGCGGCACCATGCGCAGGAAGCCCTCCTGCTCGAGCAGCGTCATCGCCTCGCGCACCGGCGTGCGGCTCACGCCCAGCGTTTCGCTGAGCACGCGCTCGTCGAGGCGGATTTCCTCGCGCGACTGATAGATATCGGCGTCCGCGATCGCCTGGCGCAGCATCGCATAGGCCTGATCCCGCAGGCTCAGGGTCGCGCTGATCGGTTGCAGCGCGAGCTTGAGCGACGCTGCGGAAGAAGGCGCTACGGCTTCAGTTTGAAGTTCTGACGACATTCATTGCCTCTTTGCGCACCCGCGGGCGAGGAACCGCCTGAGCCGCAACCGCTTCCTCGCCAAGGCCGGCAAAGCGGCCGTGCTCCGAGGCTTGTTCGATTGCCGACTTCGGCAGCCACCGGGCGATCAGCACGGTAGCGGCGGCACCCAGCCCCACGACAGCCACGCCGAAGAGCGCGAGAGAAACGAAATCCATTTGAAGCTCCACATGATTGAGTCATTGCATGACTGAATCATATGCTGCAACGCGACACAAATCAATATTCTGTATGTAATATATCAGATACCGTCGTGCGCCCGCAACATTCGCTTCGCTGGACGTCCGCCTTCGCGGGCCCGTCTGGCTGGGTTGGCGGGATGGATCCGCGCCGTGATTCCGCCCGCAGTGACTTCACGAGTTCATTCCGGAAACAACCCATCCTGGAGGAAATCGCCCATCGCGGCAAGGGGCACGATGGCGGCCACGCCCGAAGACCGCGGAAATCCGCCCGTCGCACCTTTTCGGCCGAGGCGGGTTGACAACGGCCGGCCCTTCCCCGCACACTCGATTCATGCGCACTTTCTCGTCCCTCCTCCCGACCACGACGAATCACCCGTGGACGAACCGAACGGTTCAGCCAAGGGGAGTGTGCGCGTATTAGCAGTTCGAGCAGTCTGTCCACGCAGATCACAAGCCCCGCCGGCATCGACGGGGCTTTCGTTTTTCCGGGTATCACTGTCCCGTCGCCGTCCGGCCAGAAACCGACGGAGAACACGATGGATGACGCTTCACAGCAGGCCGCTTCCCGATACTCCCGCTCCCTTGCGCGCCTCGGCGCGCAGCGCTCGCGCGGCGGCGCCCAGCCCACCCGGCACCCGCACGTGAACGGCACGACACCGGGCAACCGCGATCACGAACTGCACGACGCGCCCTTGCCCGCCCAGTCGCTTCATTTCGCGGTGCCGCAGGGGCAGACGTTCACGTGGCGGCTCGCCGCCGATAGTCTCCTGCGCGTCTACGGCGCGCAGATCTGGGTGACCCGCGCGCGTTCGCCGTACGACCATTGGCTCAATCCCGGCGACACGCTGCGCCTCACGCGTGGCGAGCGCATCTGGCTCAGCACGGAAACCGACACGCCGGCGCGCGTCACGCTGACGAGCGAATGGCGGCCGCGCTCGGCGCTGCTGCGCCGCGCCTTCCTGCGGCTCGCGGCATGGCCCTTCCTGCTTGCGCGCGGGCGCTGACGGCAGCGTAGCCCCAAGCCGCCTCGAACCGCCATAGCGCCTCACGCGCCAGCCGTCGCTCATGAAAAAGAAGCCGGGCACACCGCCTGTACGGTGTGCCCGGCTTCGCTGCGGGCCAACGCGATATAGAAGGTCAGAACTTGTGGCGCAGCCCCAGATTCACCATGGTCTGCGTATTCGTGCCCGAATAGCCGTACGAACCGATCGACGCCTCCGCCGGCATCGAGCCGCCCGAGCCGTCGCCGGTCTCGCCGCTCGCGTGCTGCCAGGCCGCCGTCATATAGATGTCGGTGCGCTTGGAGAGGTTGTAGTCGGCGCCGATCGACACCTGATGGTAGCTCGCCGAGGTATCGCCGTTCGCATGCGTGTAGCTGTAGCCGAGGCCCAGGAGCAGTGCCGGGCTCAACTGGTAGTTCACGAAGCCCTGGCCGGTGTTGTACCTCTCGGTGTCGCGGAACACGGAACTGCTGTCGGGCGCGTACTGCGAGTTGCTGTAGCCGAGGCCCAGCGTGAACTGGCCGATTGCGTACTGCGCCGCGGCGCGCGCGATCGAGAGCGAGTGCGCGCTTGCGTAGCCGGTGTTGATCGGGCCGTCGAAGGTACCGTCCGAGGTGCTGGTCCAGCCGTCGGTGCGCAGCCCGACCGTGGCCTGGCTGTTCGCCGCGTAGAAGTAGCCGCCGGCGAGCGAGAGCGGCCCGTTGTTGTACGCCACCGCGCCGGCCCAGGCCTGCTCGGCACTGGTCGCGCCCGGCACGCCGCCGAATGCGTACATCACCTCGGCCTGCAGTCCGCTGAAGACCGGCGTCGTGTACTTGATCGCGCTGTTCACGCGGAAGCTGTTGTCGTAGTTATCGACGTCGCCGGCCGTGGCGAAGGCCGAGCCGAAGTAATTGTCTTCGGTGATGCCCTGCACCTGGTCGATCAGCGGATCGTACTGGCGACCCAGCGTGAGCGAGCCATACTGCTCGGCGGTCAGCCCGACGAACGCCTGGCGGCCGAAGATCCGGCCGCCCTGGCCGAGCCCGCCGGTGGACGGGTTGAAGCCGTTCTCCAACTGGAAGATCGCTTTCAGCCCGCCGCCGAGATCCTCGGCGCCCTTCAGGCCCCAGCGCGACCCCGAAAGATTGCCGTTGCTGCTGTTGCCGAGCGACCACTGGTTCTGGTTGCCCTGGGCGTGATTGATATAGGTGAGGGAAGTGTCGATGGTGCCGTACAGCGTCACGCTGCTCTGGGCATGAGCCATGCCCGCAGCCCCGAGCGCCGCCAGCGAGAGAGAAGTCAAGGCGATTCTGTTCACGTCGTTCTCCTGGCCCGGTGAAACACGACTACGACGTCACTACGCTCTATGAGACTAACTCTCCCGGGAAGCGAAGTAAAAAGATTAAAAAGGATGTCTCAAATTGTTAACACGGGCGCTCGCCATTAACGGCAAGCTTCGCAAAAAATTGCATCCGCATCGGCAACAATGCGTCTGCGCACCGGGCTGAAAGCCTTGTGGAATCGACCTTCCAGCCATCCTTTCCCATTGGGAAGCGAATGCAAACATCGCATCCGACCCAATTAAAAATACGGAAAGCCAAAGTGAATGCGAAGGGCGTAAGACTTACCGGTATCGCCCGGCTCATTGGCAAACCGGCCGCCTCCCGCGTCACTTTTTTTACCCGCCGGGTCAACCACATCGCGTTCCGAAGCGTTTGCTGAGTTTTACCAGTCCTTTACCAAAATCTTACGTTTGGCGTAGCGTTCCCCCGTCATCGCGCGGCCGCTGCGGGACCCATACAAAAACAATCATGCCGCCACCGGGGAAGCCACACAGGCACAACGGCGGCATTTGAGAATCGCCGGACCGATCCATGCCTCATTCGCCACCCTCGCGCGCAATGCGGGCCGCCGCGGCGCTACGGCGCCGCGTCGATGCCTTGCGCCCGCAGCGCTTTGTCGCGCCCGCCTTCGTGCTCGGCATCTGCGCGCTGCTGCTCGTCGTGCTCCAGCACCTCTCGCAGTCGGTCGATTACCGCTCGGTGATCCACCAGCTTCGCCATATGGCCCCGGCCGAGTGGTCCGGCGCGCTCGCGGCCACCGTGATCAGCTTCGTCGCGCTGGTGGGGCGCGATGCCGTCGGCCTGCGCTACCTCGGCATGCGCGTCTCGCGCGGCGCGCTCTGGGTCGGCGCCATCGCCGGCTCGGCACTCGGCAACGTCACCGGCTTCGGCGCGCTCACGGGCGGCGCCGTGCGTTGCCGCATCTACGGCGGCGCAGGCGTGACGCCCGCCCAGGTGGGCCGCATGACCGTGTTCACGAGCGTTTCGCTCGCGCTCGCCCTCGCGCTGATGACGGCGCTCGGCATGGTGTGCGACGCCGGCACGCTCGCGGGCCTGCTGCCGCTCTCGCCGGTTGCACTGCGCGGCATCGGCGGCTCGCTTCTCGCGTGCGGCGCCGTTCTCGTGGCGGTCTGCCCCGCGAGCACCCGCGAAATCGCGCCCTTCGGCCGCGCCTGGCTGCGCTTTGCCGTGCCCGCACGACGCGACCTCGTCGCGCAGTTGCTGCTTGCGGCACTCGATGTCGTGGGCGCCGGGCTCGCGCTCTGGTCGGTGCTGCCGCATGCGCAGCTCGCGTTCGCCGACTTCCTCACCGTCTATTGCGCCGCCATGCTGCTCGGCCTGATCGGCCACACGCCGGGCGGCATCGGCGTGTTCGAAGCCGCCATGGTGTACGCGCTGGGCCCGAGCGTCCCCACTTCGCACGTGCTCGCCGCCCTGGTCGCCTATCGCGCGATCTACTTCGGCGCGCCGCTCGCCCTCTCCGCCGCGCTGCTCGCCGCGTTCGAGGGCCGCACGCTCGCCGGGCCGCTCGGTGCGACCTTCGGCACGCAGCTCGCACGACGCGGCGCGAGCGGCGTCTCCCAGCTCGCCCCGCTCTTCCTCGCGATCGTCACCTTCGTGACCGGCGGCATGCTCGTGATCTCGGGCGCGACGCCCGCGTTCGGCCATCGCATCGCGCTCTTGCAAACCTTCCTGCCGCTCTGGGTGCTCGAAAGCTCGCAACTGCTCGGCAGCCTGTTCGGTGTGCTGCTGCTGTTCGTGGCGCGCGGCCTGCTCCGGCGTCTCGATGCCGCGTGGTGGCTCGCACTCCTGATCGCCTGTGCCAACCTCGCGCTCTCGCTGGCCAAGGGCCTCGCCTTCGTGGAAGCGGGTGTGCTGTGCGTGCTGATCGCCCTGCTCCTCGCCACGCGCGGCCGCTTCAACCGCCATTCCTCGCTGTTCGCCGAGCGCTTCACGCCGGGCTGGCTCGCCTCGGTGGGCTGCGTAATCGCGCTCGCCGTGTGGGTGCTGTTCTTCGCCTTCCGCGATGTACAGTACTCCCAACATTTGTGGTGGCAATTCGCCTTCGACGAACGCGCGCCGCGCGCGCTGCGCGCTACGCTCGGCGCCGTGGTGTTCGCGTCCGCGCTCGCGTCGTGGCAACTGATGCGCCCGGCAGCGGGCCGCTTCGTGAAGCCCGCGGATATCGACCTCGCCGAAGCCGCACGCATCGTACGCGCCCAGGAACGCAGCGACGCGGGCCTGGCACTGATGGGCGACAAGAGCTTCCTGTTCTCGCACTCGCGCAACGCGTTCCTCATGTACGCCAAGCGCGGCCGCACGTGGGCCGCGCTGCACGATCCGGTGGGACCGCGCGAGGAATGGCCCGCGCTGATCCGCGCCTTCGTCGCGCTCGCGCACCGCCACGGCGGACGCGCCGCGTTCTACCAGGTGCGCGCCGACGCGCTGCCGCTCTATCTCGACGCCGGCCTCACGCTGATGAAGCTCGGCGAAGAAGCGCGCGTGATGCTGCAGGAGTTCGATCTCAAGGGCGCGCAGCGTGCGCATCTGCGCTACGCGCTCAAGCGCGGCGAACGCGACGGCTTCGCGGTCGAGCAGATCGACCGCGCGCAGATGGCGGACCACCTTCCGGTGCTGCGCGAGATCTCGGACGCGTGGCTCGACAGCCGCGACGCACGCGAAAAAAGCTTCTCGGTGGCCGCATTCGACGACGACTACCTCGCCGCCCAGTCGGTGCTGCTCGTGCGCCAGCACGGCGAGCCCCTCGCGTTCGTCACTTTCATGACCACGGACCTCAACACCGAGGCGACCGTGGGCGTGATGCGCCATCTGCCAGGCGCGTCGCCCTACGCGATGGAGTACCTGTTCACGCAGCTCGCGCTGCACCTCAAGGGCGCGGGCTATCAGGCGCTCTCGCTCGGCATGGCGCCGCTTTCGGGCATGGGCCCGACGCCGCTCGCCTCGCCGTGGCACCGCCTCGCCGGCTTGATCTGGCGTTTCGGCGGCAAGTTCTACAACTTCCGGGGGCTACGCGGCTTCAAGAACAAATTCGCGCCGCGCTGGGAACCGCGTTATCTGGCCGCTTCGGGCTCGATCAGCGTGTTCATCACCCTCGCCGATCTTTCCCTGCTGGCTGGAGGCCGGCGCTCATGAAGAATCGCTTGTTCACGCTGCCGCGCCTCGCCGCGGCGAGCACCGCTTTGTCTCTTGCGCTCGGCTGCGCGACCGCGCAGGCCACGCTCAATCCCGTGCCGGCGAACGTCGCGCATGTATCGGGCGGCCGCTACGGCGATGTGGCCGTAACGCAACCCGTCGGCCCGATGCGCGGCTTCGCCGTGCTGTTCTCGGCGGCCGACCACTGGACCTATAACGACCAGGCGCGCGCCGACGCACTCGCACAACACGGCGCGATGGTGGTAGGCGTGGACACGTCGCGCTACGCGCAGAACCTGGCGGCCATCACGAAGGAAAGCTGCCACCGGCTCTATAGCGACGCCGAAGCGATCGGCCATCAACTGGAGCGGCAACAGGAGTCGAGCCAGTATTTCGCACCGATCGCAATTGGCAGTGGCCAGGGCGCATTGATCGCGGAGCGCATGCTCGAACAGGCGCCCGCGAACACGCTGGCCGGTGCCGTCTCGCTCGACCCCGCGCAAGAGCTCGATGCACGCTTCGCGCCCTGCCCCGCCGATCCGAAACTGAGCCGGGGCAAGGGCCTGCCGGGCTTTTTCGAACGTGGCGCGACGAAAAGCGCCAAGGGCGCAGCGGATGCGAAGACAGCCGCCGACGGCACCTCCGGCACGCAGGAACCGCGCGCATTCGCGCAGAGCCTCGCGGACAGCGACAAGCTCGTGGCACTCGCCGCACCGCATCTGCGCGCGGTGTCCGAAAGCGACGAAGACGTCTCCGATCTGCCGCTCGTGGAATTGCCCGCCGCGCATCCGACCGACATGCTCGCGGTCGTGATCTCCGGCGACGGCGGCTGGCGCGACCTCGACAAAACCATCGCCGAGGCGCTGCAGCGGGACGGCATCGCCGTGGTCGGCTGGGACTCGCTGCGCTACTTCTGGAGCGAGAAATCGCCCGCGCAAACGAGCCGCGACCTCGCGCGCGTGATCAAGACCTACGGCGCGCGCTGGCACGCGAAGCATATTGCGCTGGTGGGCTATTCGTTCGGCGCCGATGTCATGCCGTTCGCGTACAACCGTCTGCCCGACGCGCTGCGCGAGAAGGTCTCCTATATGTCGCTGCTGGGCTTCGCGCCGAGCGCCGATTTCCAGATCCGCGTGACGGGATGGCTCGGCATGCCCGCCAGCGACAAGGCGCTGCCCGTGCAGCCCGAACTCGCCAGGGTGCCCCCGGCGATCGTGCAATGCGTGTATGGCGAGGATGAAAAGGACACGCTGTGCCCGGCGCTGACCCACACCGGCATCGATATCGTGAAGACGAACGGCAGCCACCATTTCGACGGCAACTACGGCGCGCTCGCGGCGAAGATCATCGAAGGGTGGAGAAAGGAGATCGCGGCGCGAGGATAAAAAAACGCCGGCGTGAGCCGGCGTATCAAAGAGAGACTACTAACTGCGCAAAGCGCAAGGCTCAGGCCACGGCGGCCGCCACCTTCGCATCTTCCTCCGCATCCGCCGACGAGCGGATCAGGTATTCGAACGCGCCGAGCGAGGCCTTCGCGCCTTCGCCCACGGCGATCACGATCTGCTTGAACGGCACGGTGGTCACATCGCCCGCGGCAAACACGCCCGGCACCGACGTCTGGCCCTTCGCATCCACTTCGATCTCGCCGTGCTTCGAAAGCGCCACCGTGCCCTTGAGGAACTCGGTGTTCGGCACGAGGCCGATCTGCACGAACACGCCTTCGAGTTCGAGGTGACGCGTTTCACCCGACGTGCGCTCGAGATACGCGAGACCCGTGAGCTTCTGGCCGTCGCCGATAATCTCGGTGGTCTGCGCGTTCACATGTACCGTGACGTTGGGCAGGCTGCGCAGCTTGCGCTGGAGCACTTCGTCCGCACGCAGTTGCGCGCCGAATTCGAGCAGCGTCACGTGGCTCACGATACCCGCGAGGTCGATGGCCGCTTCCACGCCCGAGTTGCCGCCGCCGATCACGGCCACACGCTTGCCCTTGAAGAGCGGGCCGTCGCAGTGCGGGCAGTACGCCACGCCCTTGTTGCGGTATTCCTGCTCGCCCGGCACGTCCACATTGCGCCAGCGTGCGCCGGTAGCCAGCACCACGCTCTTCGCGCGCAGCGTGGCGCCGCTTGCGGTGCGCACTTCGAAGCCGTTACCCGTGGGCACCAGCGCTTCGGCGCGCTGCACGTTCATGATGTCCACTTCGTAGGCGCGCACGTGCTGCTCCAGCGCCGCCGCGAACTTCGGCCCTTCCGTTTCCTTCACCGAGACGAAGTTCTCGATGGCCATGGTGTCGAGCACCTGGCCGCCGAAGCGTTCGGCCAGCACGCCGGTGCGAATGCCCTTGCGCGCCGCGTAAATCGCAGCCGCGGCGCCGGCGGGGCCGCCGCCGACGATCAGCATGTCGAAAACGTCCTTCTGGCTCAGCTTTTCGGCGGCACGCGCCGATGCGCCGGTGTCGAGCCTGGCGAGAATCTCTTCGACACCCATGCGGCCCTGGCCGAACACTTCGCCGTTCAGATAGATGGTCGGCACCGCCATGATCTGGCGCTTCTCGACTTCGTCCTGGAACAGCGAGCCGTCGATCGTGACGATCTTCACGTTCGGGTTGAGCGCCGCCATCGCGTTGATCGACTGCACGACTTCCGGGCAGTTCTGGCACGTGAGCGACATATAGACTTCGAACGAGAACACGCCGTCGAGCGAGCGCACCTGTTCGATGGTGTCGCTTTCCAGCTTGACGGGGTGGCCACCCACTTGCAGGAGCGCAAGCACGAGCGACGTGAATTCATGGCCCATCGGAATGCCCGCGAACGTGACCTTCACGTCCGAGTTGGCGCGCTTCAGGTCGAACGAAGGGGTACGCGCGTCGCCGGCAGCGGCGCCACGGCGTTCTTCGTAGCGGATGCGATCCGAGAGCGAGGCAATGTCCTGCAGCAGGGTCTGCAGCTCCTGCGACTTCTCGCCGTCGTCCAGATACGCAACGATCTCGATCGACTGCGTGACTTTTTCCAGGTAGCTTTTCAGTTGACTCTTGAGATTGGCGTCGAGCATGGCGTGTATTTTCCGGCTAGAGAAGAAGCGGGGGGAATGCTAAGTAATGCCTGGCAATTCTGCCACCTTGCGAAAACCGCAGCGAGGCAACAGCGAGACACCCGGGCCGCTGGCCGCGTAGCCGCGGCCCGGATTGACAGCTCAGTGGAACTTCAGCGTCATGCGATCAGGGCGATCGCATGGGTCCTGCGACGCTTAGATCTTGCCGACGAGGTCGAGCGACGGCTTGAGCGTTTCGGCGCCCGGCGTCCACTTGGCGGGGCAGACTTCGCCCGGGTGCGATGCGACGTATTGCGCAGCCTGCACCTTGCGGAGCAGTTCCTTGGCGTCACGGCCAATGCCGTTGTCGTGGATTTCGCACAGCTTGATCTCGCCTTGCGGGTTGATCACGAACGTGCCGCGCAGTGCCAGGCCTTCTTCTTCGATCAGAACGTCGAAGTTGCGAGCCAGCGTGGCGGTCGGGTCGCCGACGAGCGGGTACTGGATCTTGGCGATCGTATCCGACGTGTCGTGCCATGCCTTGTGCGTGAAGTGCGTGTCGGTCGACACGCCGTAGATCTCAACGCCCAGCTTCTGGAATTCGGCGTAGTGGTCAGCCAGGTCGCCGAGTTCGGTCGGGCACACGAACGTGAAGTCAGCCGGGTAGAACACCACGACCGACCACTTGCCGAGGAAGTTCTCTTCCGAAACCGGAACGAACTTGCCGTTGTGGTAAGCGGTGGCCTTGAACGGCTTGACTTGCGTGTTGATGAGAGACATGCGTTGATTCCTCGCTCTGGGTGGAAAAGGTATGGACGAAATTTACGGGAATCGCGTCCGTTTGAAAAATTGGTTGCTTTGATCGCGGGTATT
Organism: Paraburkholderia ferrariae NBRC 106233; assembly: GCF_000685035.1. Lineage (GTDB taxonomy): Bacteria > Pseudomonadota > Gammaproteobacteria > Burkholderiales > Burkholderiaceae > Paraburkholderia > Paraburkholderia ferrariae. Next base: position 48,603 of record NZ_BAYB01000030.1, on the reverse strand, counting down.
GTCTGTCCCTATCGGCCCCCATGGAAGCCGCCGAAGGACCGTCCCGCGGCCGTTTGCGCCTCTTCGAGGCGGGCCCGCGCAACCGTCGGGGCGTCGAGCATACAACGAAACTGCGACATCGGGACGCATGCCCCTGGCGCCCGCCCCTTCTGATGGGATGGACGAACGCGCGCGAGGTTCCGCACCTGTGCCGCGCCACGCGCCTCCCGCCATGGGTTAGATGCGGATGCAACCGCCTTTCCACAAGGCAGTGCCGGACCCGGGCCGCCGCGTCATAACGCCCCGCCACGCGCAGTCGCCGCACGCGCGGTGAGCCGCTCTCGCAGAAATTGTGTAAAAGCGCGGATTGTCACGGAACCTTCGCGATGTTGCGGATAAACCGCGTGCAAGCCGTTGGGCGGCGGCATGAACGGCGCGAGCACCTCCACGAGCAGCCCCGCATCGACCGATCCCCCCACGATGAAGTCGGGCAGATAGGCAATGCCCAGCCCCGCAATCGCCGAATCGCGGATCACCTCGCCGTTGTTCGCGCGCAGCGGACCGTGCACCTCGAATGGCGTGCGCACGCCGTCCACGATGAAGTCCCACGCCGCGCGCCCTGCCTGACCATAGGCCAGGCAGGCATGACGCACGAGTTCGGCGGGCGTGGCCGGCTCGCCGTGGCGCCGCCGGTAGCCGGGGCTGCAGCACGCGATCATGCGCACGTCGATGAGCTTTTGCGCCACCAGCGTCGAATCCTGCAGCCGGCCGATGCGCAGCGCCATGTCGAAACCCTCGCCGATCACGTCGATGGTGCGGTCGCTGAGCTCCATGTCGAAGCGGACGTCCGGATGCGCGCGCAGAAATTCCGCCACGAGCGGCGAGAGATGCGCCATGCCGAACGACATCGGCGCGCTCACCCGCAGCAAGCCGCGCGGTTCGGTGCGGCGCGCGGACATAGCCGCTTCGGCCTCGCCCACCTCGGCCAGGATGCGCCGCGCCCGCTCGTAGAAGTCCTGCCCGAGATCCGTGACCGCCAGATGGCGCGTGTTGCGCACCAGCAGCCGCGCCCCCAGGCTCGCTTCCAGCGCGGCCACGCGGCGGCTCACGAACTGTTTGGAGAGCCGCAGGCGGTTGGCGGCGGCCGTGAAATTGCCCGCATCCACGGCCGCCACGAAGATTCGCATGTCGTCGAGTTGCATCGCCATTGTCCACTTGAATGTGACTGTAAGTCGGATTTACAGGTGATTATATTCAAGTTGATTGACCTAAACTGACCTCCATCCAATCGAACACGATCAACGGAGGTCGAAATGATGGAACTTCGCAAGGCCGATCAACGCGGGCGCGGCGAACACGGCTGGCTCAGTTCGCGCCATACCTTCTCGTTCGCCAACTACTACGATCCGAAGCAGACCGGCTTCTCCGACCTGCTCGTGATCAACGACGACCGCGTCGCCCCGGCGCGCGGCTTCGGCAAGCATCCGCACCGCGACATGGAAATCTTCTCGTACGTGCTGGAAGGCGCGCTCGAACACAAGGACTCGATGGGCACGGGCTCGGTCATCGTGCCGGGCGACGTGCAGTTGATGAGCGCCGGCACGGGCGTCACGCACAGCGAGTTCAACCACTCGCCGGCGGAACCGGTGCATTTCCTGCAGATCTGGATCGCACCGAACGAGATGGGCGCGCAGCCGCGCTACCAGCAGAAGCATCTCGCCGACGCCGAAAAGCGCGGCAAGCTGCGCCTCATCCTCTCGCCCGACGGCGCAGACGATTCGCTGCTGCTGCGTCAGGATGCGCGGGTCTACGCGGGCCGCTTCGACGGTGCCGAAACCGCGACGCTCGAGCTCGGCGCCCAGCGTTATGCCTATGTGCACGTGGCGCGCGGCAGCGTGAGCGTGAACGGCGTGGCTCTCGCCGAAGGCGATGGCGCGCGCATGCGCGACGAGCGCACGCTCTCGTTCAGTTTGGGTCAGGATGCCGAGGTGCTGGTCTTTGACCTGCGCAACAACGAAGTCCCGGAACTCTGGTCGTAACGCGCCAGATTGCGTAGGCTGTGGGGGAGGCCCGGCGGGTCTCTCTCCCGGCAAACGCAGCAAGAGGCACAACACAACGGAAACAACCGGCAAAAGCAATTCGAACTGCAACAACCCATTGGAGAACACCATGCGATACAACCTCTTCGGCCAGGGCAACGACGTCGTCCTGCTCATCTCGCGCATCCTGCTCGCCACCCTGTTCGTGCTGTTCGGCTGGGCCAAGATCACGGGCTTTTCGGGCACCGTGGGCTATATGGAACACGTCGGCGCGCCCGTACCCATGCTCTCCGCCATCATCGCCGTCGTCATGGAACTGGTCGTGGGCATCCTGATCGTCGTGGGCTTTTACACGCGTCCGCTCGCCGTGCTGCTTGCCCTCTACACCATCGCCACCGCGCTCGTCGGCCATCACTTCTGGAACGAGACCGGCATGGAGCAGATGGAAAACATGATCAACTTCTACAAGAACGTGAGCATTGCGGGCGGCCTGCTGGCGCTCGCCGTAACTGGTCCCGGCAAGTTCTCGATCGACAGGAAGTAAATACCGCGCGCGGGCCTTGCGGCTCGCCTGGCTCTCAAGGCGCGATGCAGGACTGCATCGCGCCTTTTTCTTTGGCGTAGCGGGTAAAAGCCATGAGCGCGGCCGCATCCGATCCCCGTTTCCGTTAATTTGATCAAATTTACTTTCTCCCCGCTCCCGTGCGATGATTTGATCAAATCATGCGTCGCGCGCCATCCGGTGTGTGCGGCGCCATACAGGAGACGCCCATGCCAACCCGCCAAGGCGTGAACTGGGACCGCGCACAGCGCGTCCTCGCACGCGAACGCGAAGCGTTCATCGCCGCCCGCCCGAAGTCGCAGGCGCTTTCGGCCCGCGCCGCGCAGCATCTGCTGTTCGGCGTGCCGCTGCACTGGATGAACGACTGGTCCACGCCGTTCTCGCTCTATGTCGAAACCGCACGCGGCGCGACCTTCACCGACGCCGACGGGCACCGCTACGCCGACTTTTGCCTCGGCGACACGGGCGCCATGTTCGGCCACGCGCCCGAGCCGGTGGGCCGCGCGCTCGCCGCGCAGGCTGCGCGCGGCTTCACGACCATGCTGCCGGGCGAGGACGCCGCCGTGGTGGGCGAGGCGCTGGCCGAGCGCTTCGGCCTGCCGTACTGGCAGTTCGCAATGACGGCGAGCGACGCGAACCGCTTCGCGCTGCGCTGGGCGCGCGCCGCCACGGGCCGCCAGCAGATTGTCGTGTTCAACGGCTGCTACCACGGCACCGTGGACGACGTGTTCGTCGATCTCGTGGACGGCCGGCCCACGCAGCGCGCGAGCCTGCTGGGCCAGGTGCACAACCTGCTGCCGTACACGCGCGTGGTGGAATTCAACGACCTCGGCGCGCTGGAGCGTGCGCTGGCCGACGGCGAAGTAGCCTGCGTGCTGGCCGAGCCGGCCATGACCAACGTGGGCATGGTGCTGCCCGAACCCGGCTTCTGGCGCGAAGCGCAGGCGCTGATGCGCCGCTGCGGCACGCTGCTCGCCATCGACGAAACCCATACGATCAGCAGCGGCCCGCGCGGCTATGCGCAGGCGCACGGCATCGAGGCGGATCTCTTCGTGCTCGGCAAGCCCGTGGGCGGCGGCGTCCCGTGCGCCGTGTACGGTTTTTCCGCGGAATTCGCCGCGCGCGCACAGCAGGCCAAGCTCGACGCGCCGCCGGGCCACTCGGGCATCGGCACGACGCTCACGGCGAACATGCTCTCGATGAGCGCGATGCGCGCCACGCTCACCGAGGTGATGACCGACGCTGCCTACGAACACATGTTCGCACTCGCCGCGCGGCTCGCCGATGGCCTGAGCGCCACCATCGCACGCCACGCATTGCCGTGGTGCGTAACGCGCGTGGGCGCGCGAACCGAGTTCCAGTTCTGCACGACGCCGCCGCGCAACGGCACCGAAGCGCGCGCAGCCATGGACGACGAACTGGAGCACCTCGTCCATCTGTATCTGCTCAACCGCGGCGTGCTGATTACGCCGTTCCACAACATGATGCTCGTCTGCCCGGATACCACGACCGCCGATATCGACCGGCTGCTCGAAGCATTCGACGCATGCCTGGCAGAACTGAAGTAAGCGGCGCACCGCAATGAAAACGCGCGCGCATCAATCGCTGCAGGACGAGACTTACGCCACGCTGCGCCGCTGGCTGAGCCTCGGCCGCTTCGTGCCGGGCGAACGGCTGCGCATCCACGCGCTCGCCGAACAACTGGGCGTGGGAGAGATGCCGGTGCGCGCGGCGCTCGTGCGTCTCGCCGCCGAATCGGCACTCGTGAACCTGCCCAATCGCGGCGTGATGGTGCCGCAACTCACGCACGCGCAATTCGACGACGTGCTGAACGTGCGCGTGATGCTGGAAGGCGAGGCCGCGCGCCTCGCCACGTCACGCCTGGGCGATGCCGGGATCGGACGGCTCGACGCGCTGTGCGCGCAGATGGCCGAAGCGCTCGCGCAGAACAAGCCCGCGCGCTATCTGGATGCCAACGAGGACTTCCATCTCGCGCTCTATCGCGCGTGCGGTTCGCCGCTGCTGGTGGAGTTGATCGAGACGGTCTGGCTGCAGGTCGGGCCGATCTCGAACCTGCTGTTCGACGACGCAAGCTTCGCCGCCTCGCTCAACGACGCGCACGACGGCCTGATGCGCCGGCTCAAACGAAGAGACGCCGAAGGCGTGCGGCGCGCGATCGAGCGCGACCTGCGCCATGCCGCGCGGCAGTTGCGCAAGCATTGCCTGCCCGATGCCGCGAGCGTAATCGGAGAGGAAAGCGCGAGCCCCGCTGCGACGCCGCCGGCACGCCGGCGCGCGGTCTCGCGCGGGAAGGCGCGGACTTGATATCCTTGGCGGCACCTTCATCCGCCAAAGGCTCGACGCCCGCAATGTCCGACCCGCAAGACAACCTTTTCGCCTACCTTACGTCGCTCCAGCAGTCCGCCTTCAACGCGCTCAAGAGCCTGCCGCTCAAGAGCCGCGCGGTGCAGGGCGTGCTGATGGCGTTGCGCGCCGTGTGCGGCGCGGGCCTTGCCTACAGCATCGGCCGCGCGGTGCACGCCGAGCAGGCGTTCTGGGCCGCCATCACCGCCATCGCCGTCACGCAGCACGATTACTCGGATACGCTCAGCCAGTCGCGCGACCAGTTCATCGGCGCCCTGGCCGGCGGGGTATGCGGCTTCGCGGCCGCCATGCTCGGCACCGAAAACCTCTGGGTCTATCTCGGGGCCGTGGCCATCGTGATCGTCGCGTGCTGGTGCCTGAAAGTCAGCACCGCCGCGCGCCTTGCCGGCATCACCACCACCATCGTGCTGCTCGTGCCCACGCAAGGGCCCATCTGGGACGTCGCGCTGTTCCGCTGCGCCGCCGTCACGCTCGGCATGCTGTGCGCCCTGCCCGTGTGCTGGGTCTTCTCGTACGTCGAACACAAGTGGCTACACGTCTCATAGGCAACGCCCGATCCTGACCATCGGGAAATACTGCATCTCCGCTCGCTCACGAATCGGCGCCCGATTAGCGGCGATAATCGGGGCCGTGGTGCAGCGCCAACGCTCCGGTCGCCAGGGAAGCGCCCATGCGACCGCTGCGCGCAGTGACCGCCGAATCGCCCCCGCGAGCGCGAAAAACGTGCGAAACTCTCGCGCCGCGCGCCGTTCCAGGCGCCCATTCGATCCCACTCACCGCGCGACTCCACGCAACATGAACACGACTTCCCGTAACCCTGTCCCGGCCAACACGACCGCCCCCTCGAACAAGTCGATCTCGCTGCTCCAGATGCTGGCGCTGATCGCGGCGAGCGGGCTGGCCGTGTCGCTCGCGGCCCGCTACTTCCTCTGAAGCCGGTCCGCGCCGGGCAGTCTGCTTTACGCATTATTTGCCCATGTACAAGAAAGGCGTCGCACTCGAAATCCAGTTCTCGCCGGAACGCCTGAACGACGGCGCAGGCGATCCCTACTGGATCGACCTCACCGCCGGCGAAGCCGCGCAACTCCTCGACACGCTCAAGACGCAACTGGCCGCGCGCGAAGGCGGCACCTCGGCGCCGCTCGTGGTCGCGCTCGATACGCCACGCGCGGACGATAGCGCCTGCGCGCCGCGGAGCACCGCCGCGGCAACCGCCGCAACGGCCGACGGCAGCTTCAGGCAGTGGGTCTGCGTGATCTGCGGCTGGGTGTACGACGAAGCGGCCGGCGCTCCCGACGACGGCCTCGCCCCCGGCACGCGCTGGGCCGACGTACCCGCCGACTGGCGCTGCCCGCTATGCGACGTAGGCAAGGAAGATTTCGCGCTGGTCGAGTTCTGAAGCGCGCGGCAACGCCAAGGGGCTGCGCTCACGCGCCTTCGTGCGCGCCCGTCTCGTAGAAGAGCACAAACAGTTCGGACTGCGAATTCACGCCGAGCTTCGGGCAGATATGCTTCTTGTGCGCCCGCACGGTCTCGAACGAAATCTGCCGCCGCTCGGCAATCGCGCGCGTGGAAAAGCCGCTCAGGCTCTGGCGCACGACTTCGATTTCGCGCGCAGGTGCCGCTTTCGGCGACGATGGCCCGCGCCATTGGCCTGATCGCACTGAAGCTCGACGTCGCCACGTCCACCTCGTCCAGCAACTTCGGCGCGTTCCTCGCGTTCACCGCGGTGAACCTCTGCGTGATCCGCCAATACTCCGCGGGCGGCGAAAAGACGCGCGGCTTCGGCGCGCGCGTGTTCCCGCCGCGCGCCGCCCGAAATGGCGGTGTAAGGCTGGCTTCAGGCTTCGACCGACGTGGCGGGTCGAAGCCTCCCCCCCGCAAAAAAGGCGTTCCGACGGGTCGGGACGCCCTTTTTGCGTTGCGTTACCGATAACGGCGCACGCCGCGGCGCCACGCAGCCGCCCTTCGGCCGGCTTTCACGGGGTCCGAGCGCAAAAGACGCTTTCGTCACGCAATGCGGAACCGAACTACAATGCATGCCGTCCGATGTATCGCCGTATAGTCCGGTCCGAAACATGTCCCGCCTTTCCAGAGTCGCCCCGTATCTGCCGAGCCCGCTCGCAGCCCTTGCCGCAACCGTCGTCGCCGCCGCCGTGGTGGGGCTCGGCGCGTGTTCGTCCGCGCAGCCGAAGTTTCAGGACGATCAGCTGCTGAGCACCGCGCCCAACCAGTTTTCGCGCGGCTTCAACTACCCGAGCACCGACGCCTGCGAAAGCGCGCGCCGCGCCCTGCTGAGCCAGGGCTACATGACGACCATGCCGCACAGCGACACGGTGGACGCGAGCAAGGACTTCCAGCCCGCCGTCGATTCGCACATCGTCGTGGAGGTGCACGCGGTCTGCACGCCCGGCGATTCGTCGAATACGAGCATGGTTTATGTGAACGCGGTGCAAAGCGGCTATGCGCTGAAGAAGAGCGACACTTCGGCGAGCGTGGGGCTGTCCATTCTGGGCTCGGTTTCGCTGCCGATCCGCTCGAACAGCGACTCGATGGTCAAGATTTCGAGCGAGACGATCCAGTCGAGCGGGTTCTACGATCGCTTCTTCGAACTCGTGGGGCGCTATCTCGCCACTGCCGTGCGCAGCGAGCCGGTGCCGGGCGACGGCAGCATCAAGATCACGCCGCTGCCGCCTGTGACAACGCCCGCAACGCCCCCGGCAACAGTGCCGACGACAATCCCGGCGACCATGCCGGCGACCGCCGTGATGCCCGCACCCGCAACCGTGCTGCCGGGTGCGCCCGCAAATGTCGTGGCCGTGCACCCCGCGGCGCTGCCGGTGACGCCGGGTGCCGAGGCGGCGCAAACCCCGGTCGCGCACAGCGGCGCCGCGACCGGCGTTGCGCTGCCGGTGCCGGTCGCGCCGGGTTCCGGCGGCGACAGTGCGCTGCCGGCGCCGACGCTCACGCCGGCCCTCACGCCAGCGGCAAGCCCGGCGGCCATGACGACGAGCCCGGCGCCCGCCCAGGCGGCCGCCGAACCGCCGCTGCTCGCCAGCGGCACTACGACGCTCGCTTCGGCAGCGGCTCCGGCCGCCAATGGCGCAACGGCGGCGGCAACAGCGGTGGGAAAAGCGGCAGCCTCGACGCCCGCAAGCGCCGCCACGGCCCCGGCAACGCCTTGAGCGGGTTGCCCGCCGTGAAGCTGCCATGAAGGCTGCCAGGAAACAGACAAACGAAGCGAGCGCCCACTAACCGCCGCTCCGCCGCGCAACGCCGCCCGCGTTCTCGCGCTCGTTAGCGCAACCCCGCCATCATCGCCCCCATCCCCACGAGCAGGCTGCCCATCAGCCGGTTCACCGCGCGCATGCGCTTCGGCCGTTGCAGCACGTGCCGCAGGCGGTGCGAGAACAGCGCCATCGACGCCACCCCGCCCGCAAACAGGACCGCAAAGGTCGCCGCCAGCAGCAGATATTGACGGTTGGCGCTCCAGAGCGCATCGGCGCTCATGAACTGCGGGAAGAACGAGGGAAAGAACAGCAGCGTTTTCGGATTGAGCCCCGAAGTGGCGAAACCGCGCCAGAACAGATCGCCGCGGCTCGCGCCGGGCGCCTCGGCGGCGGTCTCGGCGCCCGCGAGCGCGCGGCTGCGCCACTGCTTGCAACCCAGCCACACGAGGTAGGCCGCGCCGACCCAGCGCAGCACGGTTAGCGAATGCTCACTGACGAGCAGCAGCGAATTGAGGCACAGCGCGGTGAGCGCCAGTTGCAGCAGCACGGCCAGCGTGCCGCCCCAGACACAGGGCAACGCGCGCCGCCAGCCCGCTTGCAGGGCGTGGCTCATGGTGAGGACGTTGACGGGACCGGGCGTATAGACCAGCACGAGCGCGGCGACGAGAAAAGACAGATACAACTGGATCGACATCGTTTTTGTTCTACGGGAAGTACGGTTGAAACGGCGTGTGCATGCCTTCAGGCCCGTCGGACGCTCCTCCTGACGCAGGGTTCGCGTGAAACGCCCGGCGGCCGGCGGGGTCAAGGGCAATCCGGCCTGACGGTCCACCGCGGCTCGTGGCTGCGGCGGCGCGCCCCGCACCGGCGAGATGGCCGTGCGGGTCGTGCCGGGCATGAAGGCACACTGGAAAATATACCGGCCGAAGCGGGGGAAAGGCTTCCTGTTTAGGGGCCAGTCACGCGAAATTACAGAACGTTATTCCGCTAGAATCGTATTTCACTGAATACAATTCTTTTTCGACCATGACCGCCCGCGAACGCCCCGCCCGAACGCTCGACAGCCAGGACCACAAGATCCTGCGCGCGCTGCAGAAGAACGCGCGCCTTTCCAATGCCGAACTCGCCGACCAGGTGGGCATGTCCACCACGGCGTGCTGGAACCGCACGCGTCAGCTCGAAGCGGATGGCTATATCGACGGGTATGTCGCGCTCGTGAACCAGAAGAAACTGGGCTACGCGGACATCGTGATTCTGGAAGTGACGCTGGACCGCCACGAGGACGACGCGCTCGCGCGCTTCGGCGAAGCGCTCGCGGCGCTGCCCGAGGTGCTGGAGGCCTATCTGGTGTCGGGGGAGTACGACTACTGGATCAAGGTTGCCGTGGACGGCACGGCCGGCTACGAGCGCTTCCTGCGCGAGAAGCTCTATCGCATCGCCGGCATCCGGCATAGCCGCTCGATGTTCGCGCTGCGCTGCATGAAAGACGTGCCGTCGATGCAGGTGTGAGCGGCACGCCCATGCACGACGTACGCGTGCGGCGTGCGCGTGCCCCGGCCGCTCATTCGCGCGGCGAACGCGCCCCGCTCGCCCGCAGGATCATGCGCACCACCTCTTCGGTGCTCGCCTCGAATCCCGCCGCCGAAAGCGCGCGCTTGCCCGCAAGCGCGCGGATCTGCGCTTCGAAGTCGGCGTAGTGCTGCGTGGTCGCCCAGATCATGAAGAGCAGCGTCTTCGGTTCGACGGGCGCGAGCAGCCCCTCCGCGATCCACTGCTCGATCAGCTTCACGCGCGTCTCCATCCACGGCTTCACGCGTTCGAGCAGGATGTCCTGCATGTGCACCGCGCCGCTGATGATCTCGTTGGCCCATACCTTCGAACCCAGCGGCCTGCGCCGCGACAGCGCCATCTTCGCGCGCACGTAGCCGCCGATGGCGATGACCGGGTCGTCGCTCGCATCGAACGTGTCGGCGGCCGCATTCCATTCTTCGAACACGTCGTCGAGCACGCGCCAATAAAGCGCGAGCTTGGTGGGGAAGTAGTAGTGCAGATTCGCCTTCGGCAAGCCCGCGCGTTCGGCAATCAGCGCGGTGCTCGCGCCCTCGAAGCCGCGTTCGGCGAACACGGCCTCCGCACAGGCCAGCAGATGCGATTCGTTCGAAGCCCGTATCGATGCCTTGCGCCGGCGCACCGGCTTGTGCGCTGCATCATCCGTTTCGCGGCCCGTTGCCGAAGCACGCACCGTAAGGTTCGCGGCAGGCGGGGTCGTATCGTCGTCGCGCATGGCATTCGTTCCGCTCAGGATAGACAAGGCGCCGCGGGCCAGCGGCCTCGCGACGACGGTTTCATTGTAGCCACTGTGCAAGCTTCGGCGCGCGCCGCTGCCTGGAATAAACACGCCGCGCATCGCGCAATGCAGCATCGATGGCACGCTTTTCGCTCGCATTACCGCATTGAATTCGCGCAGTTTATCGGCTACAACCTGTCCAATCGGACAGGATTCGCGGAAGCGGAAATTCGCGGACTTCAACGACGCCCCGCGCATGCACCGCCATCGCGCAGCGCGCCCCAGATGATGACAGAGATGCACGCTTTCTGAACATGAACGCGCTTCGCTTGTCGAGGAAACACCCGGGCAAGCGAAGCATCGCAAGTCAAGCCAAGGAGGACACGCATGAACGCAGTCAGCGAAGCGGGGCTCACCACCGCGATCCATGTGAACGGCAAGCGCCTGTGGGACAGCCTCATGGAGATGGCGAAGATCGGCGCCACGCCAAAGGGCGGCGTGTGCCGCCTCGCGCTCACCGACCTCGACAAGACGGGCCGCGATCTCATCGTCCAATGGGCGAAGGAGGCGGGCTGCACGGTGAGCGTCGATCAGATGGGCAACGTGTTCATGCGGCGCGCGGGCCGCAATAACGCGCTGCCGCCCGTCATGACCGGCTCGCATGCCGATTCGCAGCCCACGGGCGGCCGCTTCGACGGCATCTATGGCGTGCTGGGCGGGCTCGAAGTGATCCGCTCGCTGAACGACCACGGCATCGAAACCGAGCATCCCGTGGAAGTCGTGATCTGGACCAACGAGGAAGGCTCGCGATTCGCGCCCGCCATGGTGGCCTCCGGCGTATTCGCGGGCGTGTTCACGCTCGACTACGGGCTTTCGCGCAAGGACGTGGACGGCAAGACCCTCGGCGAGGAACTCGCGCGCATCGGCTATGCGGGCGATATTCCCTGCGGCGGCCGCAAGATTCACGCGGCGTTCGAACTGCACATCGAGCAGGGCCCCATACTCGAAGCGGAGAAGAAGACCATCGGCGTGGTCACCGACGCTCAGGGTCAGCGCTGGTATGAAGTAGTCCTTACGGGTCAGGAAGCGCATGCGGGCCCCACGCCCATGCCGCGCCGCCGCGACGCGCTGCTGGGCGCCTCGCGCGTGGTGCAGCTCGTCAACGAGATCGGCCTGCGCCACGCGCCGCTCGCGTGCGCGACGGTCGGCATGATGCAGGTGCACCCGAATTCGCGCAACGTGATTCCCGGCCGCGTGTTCTTCACTGTCGATTTCCGCCACCCGCAGGACGACGTGCTCGCGCAGATGGACGCGGAACTGCGCGAGGGCATTGCGAAGATCGCGGCGCAAGGCAAGCTCGAAGCCCAGTTAGAACAGATTTTCTATTACGCGCCCGTGCCGTTCGACAAGGCCTGCGTGAAGTCCGTGCGCGCCGCCGCGGATCGCTTCGGCTATTCGAACCGCGACATCGTTTCCGGTGCGGGCCACGACGCCTGCTATCTGGCAACGGTGGCGCCCACCTCGATGGTGTTCGTGCCGTGCATCGACGGCATCAGCCACAACGAGATCGAAGACGCGACGCCCGAATGGATCGAGGCCGGCGCGAACGTGCTGCTGCACGCCATGCTCGAACGCGCAAGCGAACCAGGCTGATTAGATACCAACCCCGCACCAACCCGGCGCCCAACCCAGACTGAAGCCAGGCGGCCGCAGAGCCGCGTTGCACTCCCGTTTCCCCACCTACCGGCTCACGCGCAACGCGAGCCGGCGGACCCGTGTTTTGCCTCGAAAGGAGCACCCGGATGTCCCAGTCCACGCAAAAAACCGCGGCCGATGTCGCCGCGGGCCGCCTCAGTGCCGAGCAACTCGGCTGCAATTTCGCCGATGTCGCGCCGCCGCTTTCCGTCGATGCCGCCATCGTGGCCGCCGACCGCTGCCACTACTGCTACGACGCGCCCTGCATCGCGGCCTGCCCCACCGGCATCGACATTCCCAGCTTTATCCGCAAGATCGGCAACGGCAACCTGAAGGGCGCCGCGCGCGACATACTCAGCGCGAATCCGCTGGGCGGCATGTGCGCGCGCGTCTGCCCCACCGAAATTCTGTGCGAAGGCGCCTGCGTGCGAAATCATCAGGATGGCGAACCGGTCAGCATCGGCGCGCTGCAGCGCCACGCCACCGACTTCCAGATGGCGCGCGAGGCCGAAGGCGCCGCGCCGCTTTTCAGGCGCACGAGCGAAACCGGGCGCCGCGTGGCCGTGGTGGGCGCGGGGCCCGCCGGCCTCGCCTGCGCGCATACGCTCGCGCTCGCGGGTCACAGCGTGAGCGTTTTCGACGCGCGCGAGAAGCCGGGCGGCCTCAACGAATACGGCATCGCCGCGTACAAGACCGTGGACGACTACGCGCAGCGCGAAGTGCAATGGCTGCTTTCCATTGGCGGGATCGAACTGCGGCAGGGCCAGCGCCTTGGCCGCGACATCACGCTCGCGCAGTTGCAGGAGTCCTACGACGCCGTGTTTCTGGGCATGGGGCTCGGCGGCACGCAAGCGCTCAGGATCGAAGGCGAAGCGCTGCCGGGCGTGCTGGACGCCGTCGATTTCATCGAACGCCTGCGCGCCGCGGACGATCTCGCCACGCTGCCGGTTGGACGCAAGGTGGTCGTGATCGGCGGCGGCAACACGGCCATCGACGCCGCCGTGCAAAGCCGCAAGCTGGGCGCGGAGCAGGTGACGCTCGTCTACCGCCGCGGCGCGGCGCAGATGAGCGCGACGTGGGCCGAGCAGGCATTCGCACGCACGCAGGGCGTGCTGCTCGTGGAGTGGTCGAAGCCGCTGCGCATCGCAGGCGGCGCGCATGTGGAAGCCGTTGAGTTCGAGCGCACCGCGCTGGCCGCGGATGGGACGCTGCAAGGCACGGGCGAGATCGTGCGCGTGGAAGCCGACATGGTGCTCAAGGCCATCGGCCAGAAGCTGCGGCCCGAAGGGATCGACGGCCTGCAGTTGACGGACAACGGCACGCGCATCGCAGTCGATGCGAACGGCGCCACCTCGCTCGCGGGCGTGTGGGCAGGCGGCGACTGCGCGGGCCACGGCGCCACCGACCTCACGGTGCAGGCCGTGCAGGACGGCAAGCTCGCCGCCCAGGCCATCGACCGCCACCTCGCGAGCCAGGCTGCCAGAGCGGCCTGACCCGGACACCAGAACAACCGATCTACACGGAGCCCCACCATGGCCGATCTGCGCTGCACGATTGCCGGCATCCAATCGCCGAACCCCTTCTGGCTCGCCTCCGCGCCGCCCACCGACAAGGCGTACAACGTCAACCGCGCCTTCGAGGCGGGCTGGGGCGGCGTGGTCTGGAAAACGCTCGGGCTCGACCCGCACGTCGTCAACGTCAGTTCGCGCTACGGCGCCACCACCTGGCGCGGCCAGCGCATCGCGGGCCTGAACAATATCGAGCTGATCACCGACCGCCCGCTCGACGTGAACCTGCGCGAGATCCGCGAAGTGAAGCGCCTGTGGCCCGACCGGGCGCTCATCGTCTCGCTGATGGTGCCGTGCACGGAGGCGGACTGGAAATGGATCCTCCCGCAGGTGGAGGACACGGGCGCCGACGCGGTCGAACTGAACTTCGGCTGCCCGCACGGCATGAGCGAGCGCGGCATGGGCGCGGCCGTGGGCCAGGTGCCCGAATACATCGAAATGGTCACGCGCTGGGTCAAGGAGGGCACGCGCCTGCCCTGCCTCGTGAAGCTCACGCCGAACGTCACCGACATTCGCCACGGCGCGCGCGCCGCGCTCAAGGGCGGCGCGGACGGCGTCTCGCTCATCAACACCATCAACTCGATCGTGGGCGTGGACCTCGACGTCATGGCGCCGCTGCCCACCGTGGACGGCAAGGGCACGCACGGCGGCTACTGCGGGCCGGCCGCGAAGCCCATCGCGCTGCACATGGTCGCCGACATCGCGCGCGACCCGCAAACGCACGGCCTGCCCATCTCCGGCATCGGCGGCATTTCCGACTGGCGCGACGCCGCCGAATTCATCGTGCTGGGCGCGGGCAGCGTGCAGGTCTGCACCGCGGCGATGCATTACGGATTCCGAATCGTCAGCGACATGATCGACGGCCTTTCGAACTGGATGGACGACAAGGGCTACGCGAACCTCGACGCGGTGCGCGGCCGCGCCGTGCCCAACGTGACCGACTGGCAATACCTGAACCTCGACTACGACATCAAGGCGCGCATCGACCAGGACCGCTGCATTCAGTGCGGCCTGTGCCACATCGCCTGCGAAGACACCTCGCACCAGGCCATCACCGCCACGCGCGACGGCAAGCGCCACTTCGAGGTTGTCGATGCGAACTGCGTCGGGTGCAATTTATGCATGCATGTGTGCCCGGTCGATCAGTGCATCACGATGGAGCGCGTCGATTCCGGCCGCTATTCGAACTGGACCACGCATCCGAACAACCCGGCGCGCGTAGCCGACCCCAAGGCGGCCTGACCCCCGCCCGATACCCACGAACCCAACGACAAGCCACGGAGAACCCGCATCATGAGCCAGCCAGCGGTACCCGGCGACGCGAGCGCGCGCCGCAGCGAAAGCGAGCTATACAACGACGACCTCGCGCCCACCGGCGCCGCACAGCGCACGTGGCGCTGGTATCACTTCGCGGCCCTGTGGGTGGGCATGGTGATGAACATTGCCTCGTACATGCTCGCGGCCGGGCTCACCGAGCAGGGCATGTCGCCCTGGCAGGCCGTGCTCACCGTGCTGCTCGGCAACAGCATCGTACTCGTGCCGATGCTGCTGATCGGCCATGCGGGCGCGAAGTACGGCATTCCGTATGCGGTGCTCGTGCGCTCCTCGTTCGGCACCCAGGGCGCGAAGCTGCCCGCCCTGCTGCGCGCCATCGTGGCATGCGGCTGGTACGGCATCCAGTCGTGGCTGGGCGGCAGCGCGATCTACACGCTCGCCAACATCCTCACGCACAACGCGCTCGTGGGCGACGCGCTGCCCTTCCTCGGCATCTCGATCGGCCAGGGCGCCTGCTTCCTGCTGTTCTGGGTGCTGCAGCTCTACTTCATCCTGCACGGCACGGATTCGATCCGCTGGCTCGAAAGCTGGTCCGCGCCCGTCAAGGTCGTGATGTGCGTCGCGCTGGTCTGGTGGGCCTGTTCGAAGGCGGGCGGCGTGGGTTCGATGCTCGCACAACCTTCGCAATTCGTGGCGGGCGGCAAGAAGGCGGGCCTCTTCTGGGCCACGTTCTGGCCGAGCCTCACGGCCATGGTGGGTTTCTGGGCTACGCTGGCGCTCAACATTCCCGACTTCACGCGCTTCGCGAAAACGCAGAAAGATCAGCTTGCAGGCCAGGCGCTGGGCCTGCCCGTGCCGATGGCGCTCCTTTCGGTGGTTTCGGTGGTGGTGACTTCGGCCACCGTGGTCATCTACGGCAAGGCCATCTGGGACCCCATCGACCTCACGAGCCGCATGGAAGGCGTCGGCGTGGGCATCGCGCTCATCATCCTCACGCTCGACACCATGTGCTGCAACCTCGCCGCCAATCTCGTCGGGCCGGCCTACGATTTTTCGAGCCTGTGGCCCAAGGGCATTTCGTACAAGGCCGGCGGCATGATTACCGCCACCATCGCCATCGTGATGATGCCGTGGAAGATTCTCGCCACCACCCAAGGCTATATCTTCACCTGGCTCGTGGGCTATTCGGCCCTGCTCGGCCCCGTGGCCGGCATTCTCATGGTGGATTACTTCCTGATTCGCGGCACGCGGCTCGATACGGCGCAACTCTTCGAAGAGAGCGGCGAATATGCGTATACGAACGGCTGGAATCCGGCCGCCGTGATTGCGCTCCTCGCGGGCGTGCTGCCGAATCTGCCCGGCTTTCTGAATACCGCGTTTCCCACGGCGTTCCCTTCCGTGCCCGACGCGTTCAAGGGCCTTTACACCTATGCGTGGTTCGTGGGGCTTGCGATCGCGGCGCTGGTCTACGGCGTGCTGATGAAGCTCGGCAAGAGCCGGCGCCCGAGCATTGCTAGCGCATAGGGGTGCTCACTATCTGTTCGAAGCATTAACCGAAGGAGACATTGCATCATGGCGATCCTGATTCGAGGCGGCACCGTCATCAACGCCGACAAATCCTGGCGCGCGGATGTGCTGTGCGAGAACGGCACGATCCTGGCCGTGGGCGAGGGACTGGAGGCCCCCACGGGCGCGACGGTGGTCGATGCGGGCGGCCAGTACGTGATGCCGGGCGGCATCGACCCGCACACGCACATGGAACTGCCTTTCATGGGCACGACGGCGAGCGACGACTTCTATACGGGCACCGCCGCGGGCCTTGCGGGCGGCACCACGTCGATCATCGACTTCGTGATTCCGAACCCCAAACAACCGTTGATGGAGGCGTTCCGCGAGTGGCGCGGCTGGGCCGAAAAAGCCGCGGCGGATTATGGCTTTCACGTGGCCGTGACGTGGTGGGACGAGAGCGTGCATCGCGACATGGGGCTGCTCGTGCACGAGCACGGCGTCTCCAGCTTCAAGCACTTCATGGCGTACAAGAACGCCATCATGGCCGACGACGAAATTCTCGTGAACAGCTTCGCGCGCTCGCTCGAACTGGGCGCGCTGCCGACTGTGCATGCGGAAAACGGCGAACTGGTGTTCCAGTTGCAGCGGCAGTTGCTTGCACGCGGCTTCACCGGGCCGGAAGCGCATCCGCTCTCGCGGCCGCCCGAAGTGGAAGGCGAAGCGGCCAATCGCGCGATCCGCATCGCCCAGGTGCTGGGCGTGCCCGTGTATATCGTGCACGTTTCGGCCAGGGATGCGCTCGAAGCCATCGCGCGGGCCCGCAGCGAAGGGCAGCGCGTGTTCGGCGAAGTCCTGGCCGGGCATCTCGTGATCGACGAAGCCGTGTATCGCGACCCCGACTGGACGCGCGCGGCCGCGCATGTCATGAGCCCGCCGTTTCGCACGAAGGAGCATCGCGACGCGCTCTGGCGCGGGCTGCAAGGCGGCCTGCTGCATACCACCGCTACCGACCATTGCGTGTTCTGCGCTTCGCAGAAGGCCATGGGCCGCAACGATTTCACAAGGATTCCGAATGGATGCGGCGGCGTGGAGGACCGCATGGCCGTGCTGTGGGATCAGGGCGTCAACACGGGACGCCTCACGCCCAACGAATTCGTGCGCGTCACGTCAACCAACGCGGCGCAGATCTTCAACCTCTACCCGCGCAAGGGTGTGATCGAAGCCGGCGCCGATGCGGACGTCGTCGTGTGGGACCCGGAGGCCACGCGGACGATCTCGGTCAAGACCCACCATCAGAACGTGGACTTCAACGTGTTCGAAGGCATGACGGTTCGCGGCGTGCCCACGCACACGCTCTCGCAGGGCGAACTGGTCTGGGCCAATGGCGATCTGCGCGCGCGCCGCGGCGCAGGGCGCTACCTCAAGCGGCCCGCGAATCCGGGCTATGTGGAAGCTTCGCGGCTTGCGAAGAGCCTGAAGGAAACGCAGCCCGTGCATCGCGAGGGCGACAAGGGCTAATGCACGGGTTCCGGTGCCTGCTACGAACGCGTAAGCGGCGCTGGGGCTCGCGCTCTTTAATCATTCCGCATGCGGGACGGCAAGGTAAGCGCGGCGAAAGTCCTGCGTAAGCGCAGGCGGAGGGGACAAAGGAAATGATGTGTTGAAGGAAACGCTTCATGGCCGGCTTGCGCCGGCCATGCGTTCAATGCTGCCGCGTGAATAAGTGCTTGATATTCATGCCGCGAGCTTGCCTGCGGTGCCGTTCGACGAGGGTACGCTCACGCCGGCGCGCGCGTAGCGGATTGCCTCCATCAAGGTCTCGTGCTCGCCCACATGATTCGCGAGCAGCAGGATCAATTGCGCGTTGACGGACTGGCTTTGCACGTCGTCCAGATCGCGATGCATGTCGATCAGCGCTTCATAGAAGTCGTCGGGCCGGGCAAGGTTGGGTTGCGTGTTGAGCATGCTTGTCTCCTGCTTGTGTTCGATCGGTCGGGTCGCCTGCCGTTATGCCGTGCCTTGCACGCACAGCGCTCTTGCAAGCGCCTGCGCCACGCGGCCCGCGTCGGCGCGACGCCAGCGCGCGCAAACGTGCTGGTCCGGGCGAACCAGATAGAACGTCCCTGCCTGCGCGTCGTAACGTTGCGAAGCGAGTCCGGCACCATCGCGCACGATAGCCGCGTTGGCCGGCAGCCCTGCCGGTGCGGCACCGTCGCCTTGGAGCACCGCAACGATTTTTGCCGGCACAGCGCTTTTTGCGAGCGATTCGAGTGCCGCAATCGTTTGCGTATCCAGAACGGCGCCCGCCGCACAAAACAGGAGTCCTGTGAAGCAGTCGCCGAGTTGCGGAAGAAGCCACGCCGCATTGCCCTGCGCATCCGCCACGGGGGCATCGGTGCAGGGCGCGCCCGGCACCATCGGGCCGCTGAATGCATCTTCGTCCGCCGTGTTGAGCGACGACTCGCTCAGCACGGCCGGCACCGAAAGCCGCCCGCTGTTCACCAGTTGACGCGCGAACGCATGTTCGCGAGCGAGGGTGAGCACGGCGTCGCGGAACACGCGGCTCACCGCACTCTTGGGCGTGATGAAGTCGGTGGAACGCGTGGAGTTGCGGATGTTCTCGTCGGCTGCGTATTCGCGCTCGCTCGCGTAGGTGTCGAGCAGCGCGTCGGACGCGCGGCCCTCCAGCACGGCGGCGAGTTTCCAGGCCAGGTTCTCCGCGTCCTGAAAGCCGCTGTTCGCGCCGCGCGCGCCGAACGGCGAAACGAGGTGCGCCGAGTCGCCCGCGAACAGCACGTTGCCATGGCGAAAGCGCGCCATGCGCAGGCACGAGAAGGTGTAGATGCTCACCCATTCCAGCTCGAACTTCACATCGGGCCCGAGCAGCGCGCGCACGCGCGGGATCACGCGGTCGGGCGTTTTTTCCAGCACGGGGTCGGCGTCCCAGCCTAGCTGGAAGTCGATGCGCCAGACGTTGTCGGGCTGGCGATGCAGCAGCACCGACTGGTTCGGATGAAACGGCGGATCGAACCAGAACCAGCGTTCGGTGGGGAAGTCGGCTTCCATTTTCACGTCGGCAATCAGGAAGCGGTCCTTGAAGGTACGCCCCTGGCTGTCGAGACCCATCAGCTGGCGCAGCGGGCTGCGCGATCCGTCCGAGGCCACCACGTAGCGCGCCAGCAGTTCATAGGGACCGTCCGGCGTTTCGACGTCCAGCGCCACGTGTGCGCCTTCGGTGCCCGGCGTGCCGCGCTGCGCGAGCCCCGTTACCTTGCTCTTCCAGCGGATCTCCAGGTTAGGCAATTCGCGGGCGCGCTCCAGCAGGAAGCCCTCCACATAGTACTGCTGAAGATTGACGAAAGCCGGCCGCTGATGCCCGCTCTCGGGCAGCAGGTTGAACGTATAAACCAGCTCGTCCTTGCGGAACACCTTGCCCACGTTCCAGCTCACGCCCTTTTCGACCATGCGTTCGCCGCAGCCGAGGCGGTCGAAGATATCGAGCGAGCGCTTCGAAAAGCAGATGGCGCGCGAACCGGTGGAAAGGGTGCAGTCGTCGTCCACGAGCACCACGGATATGCCCTGCTGCGCAAGGTCGATGGCCGTGGCAAGGCCCACCGGCCCCGCGCCCACCACGGCAACGGCGTGCACGCGCGGTTCGGCCTGCGCGCCCTGCTCGTGGCAGCGCGCGTAGGCGAACGTCAGCGTTTGATAGTCGATCATTGTTGTGTCTCCTGCCCTGTCGCCTTTCGTTCAGTCCTGCAGGGCGCCCCACATGTCCTTGTCGCGCTGCGCGGTCCAGATACGCGGATGCGTGATCCCGCTCGCCTCGTCATACGCGCGCGACACGTCGAACGGCAGGCAGTGCTCATAGATGAACACGTGGCCGAACTTCGGGTCCATCGCCTCGCGCGTGAGCGCCATGGCCGCTTTCAGGTCGAGCTTGCGCTCCACCGCCTTGCGGCCCTGCGCGAGCAGCGTGGTCACGAAGTCCTTCGTATAGTCGAGACCCTTGTTCACCTCTTCGGGCGTGAGGAGCGCGGGGCCGCGGCCCGGTACGAGCTTGCCCGGCTGCAGCGCGCGCAGCGCTTCGAGCGTGGCGGGCCACTCGGCCAGTTGCGCGTCGCCGCAGTAGCACGCGGCGTCGTATTCCACGAGGTCGCCCGAGAACAGCACCTTCTGCGAGGGCAGCCATACCACCGTGTCGCCCTTCGTGTGGCCCGAGCCCAGATGCGCGATCTTCACTTCCAGCTTGCCGAGGAAGAGCGTGATCTCCTTCTCGAACACGAGCGTGGGCCACGTGAGGCCCGGCACGGTTTCCACGCCCGCGAAAAGACGCGGGAAGCGCTCGATCTCCGACTTCATGTCGGCCTCGCCGCGCTCGACGATCATTTCGTAGGTGCCGCGGCTTGCAATGATCTGCTGCGCGCCTTCCTTGAAATACGCGGAGGCCCCCAGCACGCGCACCGCGTGATAGTGCGAGAGCACGACGTACTTGATGGGCTTGTCGGTCACGCTGCGGATCCTGGCGATGAGGTCCTGCGCCATGGCCGGCGTGGCCGTGGTATCGACGATCAGCACGCCGTCGTCGCCGATCACGACGCCCGAATTCGGATCGCCCTCCGTGGTGTACGCGTAGGCGTTTTCGGAAAGCTGCGTGAACGTGACCTTTTTCTCTTCGAGGTCGGCCTGGGATGCGAACGCCTTTGCCATGGTGAGTCTCCGTATCGAGGGGGCCGGGGTCGTGGACCCGTGGGGCTCGTGGTGCTTGTGGGACGGGGCGGGGCGAAGCGCGGCGGGACCGGGCGCGATGGCGCCAGTCCGTTGTGTCTCGCCCCGTTTCGAATTGAATCCAGCCAAAGTTATGCCGGGGTGAGAGCATAGTAGGCCGCCATGTTTTCATTTGTCAATAGCGAGATTACTCGCTATTGTTTAACGAAAGCCATACACCCGGGCGGCGAGCCGCACGGGCAAGTTCGGTTAACATGGACCCCTTTTCGAATGCGGAACCCGATGTGAACAGACGTCGCAACGAACGCGTGGACGCGGCCGAAGCCATCGGCAATGCCGGCGCCGACGCCGCCGGACGCACGCAGCGCGGCATCCAGAGCGTGGAGGTGGCCGGCCGCCTGCTGCGCGCGCTGGCCGACGCGCGCGCGCCGCTCGCACCCAGCGACCTCGCCGCCAGCGGCGAGTTGCCGTCGGGCCAGGCTCACGCGTATCTCGTGAGCCTCGCGCGTCTCGGGCTCATCAAGCGCGACGCGCTCTCGGGCCGCTACGAACCGGGGCCGCTCGCGCTGCGCCTCGGGCTGCTGCATCTCGCGCAGCAACCCGCGCTGCGCGAAGCCGTGCCGCGTGCGGCAGCGCTCGCGCACGCGCTCGGCTGCAGCGTGGCGCTGTGTATCGCGGGCCCGCAGGGGCCCACCATCGTGCGCTACGAGCATGCCAGCCTGCCGCTTCACGTGAACCTGCATGTGGGCACGGTGATGTCGCTGCGGCGCACGGCAACGGGCCGCGTGTTCTGCGCGTTCCTCGCGCCCGCGGCCCTGCATGCGATGTGGGCGAGCCAGGCCGCCCAGCCGGCCTACGCCGGCGAAGCCCGAGCCGCGCACGACACCGCGCCCGAACCCGAAGCCGATACGGCATTCGCCGCCACGCTCTCAGCCATCCGCCAGCGCGGCTTCGAACTGGCGATCGACACGCCCAGTCCCGGCGTGAGCAGCGTTTGCGTGCCCGTGCTCGACACGGCGGGCGAGTTGCGCGTCACGCTCACCGCCATCGGTGCGAGCGGCACGCTCGACGTGCGCGCATCGGGCGCCGTGGTGCGCGCGCTGCGCGATGCCGCCGGAGCGATCGGCGCCGCCGTTCCCGCCACGCCTTTTGCCCCGACTCCGAACCCGACATGCCCCGAGTAAGCCCACCGCCCGCCACCGCAATACAGGCCGACGCGCAAGCCGGGGCAGCACCCGGCACACAGCCCGACGAGAGCGCCGCCGGCAAGCCGCAACGCGGCATCCAGTCGCTCGACGTGACGGGCGAACTGCTCGCGGCCCTCGTGGCGGCCGGCACACCGCTCGCGCTGCGCGACCTCGCGGCGGCGGCCGGCATGGCGAGTGCGAAAGCGTTCGGCCATCTGGTGAGCCTGCAGAAAATCGGCCTCGTTGCGCGCGACACGGCGGGCCGCTACGAAGCCGGCCCGCTCGGTCTCGAACTGGGGCTGATCGGCCTCGCACGGCTTTCCCCGGTGCGCGAAGCCGACGCCGAACTCGCGGGCCTCGCCGCCGCCACGAGCATGAGCGTGGCGCTGGCCGTGCCGGGACCGCTCGGCCCGACGGTCGTGCGGCTCGAAGAATCGGCCTGGCCGCTCCATGTGAGCCTGCGGCCCGGCACGGTGATGTCGCTCGTCAACACGGCCATCGGGCGCGTGCTCGCGGCGTGGCTCGACGACGAAGTGCGCGCCGAACTGCTCGAACAGGACGCGTTGCGGCTCGCGGGCGCGCGTCCCGGCGCGGGCGAAACGAAGGCGTTTCGCGAACGGCTCGCGGCGATCCGCGAAGCGGGCCTCGACACGGCGCTCGACAAGCCGGTGCCCGGCATCGCCACGCTGGCCGCGCCGGTCTTCGATCACACCGGCAGCGTGTGCCTCGTGCTCGCGCTGATGGGCCCTTCGGGCGTCCTCGACACCGCGCCCGAAGGCCGCCCCGCACAGGACCTGATGGCCGCCGCGCAGCGGCTCTCGCGGCGCTTCGGGTACATGGAAGGCGCGGCCGCGACGCCGCTATGATCGCGCTCGATCCGCCGCGGCGGCGCTTGCATCGCGGCGGCATCGGGTGGCTTTGCATCGGCCTTTCATCGACTTGGCAGCGGCCTCGCAACAGCCTCGCAGCCCCCCCCGGCAGTAGCCTCGCCACACACCTCGCAGCAGGTTCGCACCCGGCACGAAACGCCCGCCTGATGCACACTAGCGCGACGCGCGCCGCGCCTCTTCGGCAACGCGCCACGCAACCTCATGCACAAGCCCCAGGACCCGACCATGAGCACGGTATCCGCCGGACCCCGCACGACGCTGCGCAGCGTCGCCGACCTGCCCTGCCCCCGCGGCCTGCCGCTGCTCGGCAACCTGCTCCAGCTTTCGCCGCCGCGCCTGCACCGCATCCTCGAACAGTGGGCCGCGGAACTGGGCGCGCCGTACCGCTTCGAAATCGCCGGCGTGCCCATCACGGTCTGGACCGACACCGAAGTGATCCAGGGCATCATGCGCGAGCGCCCGCACCGCTATCGCCGCTATCAGCCGGTCGAAGCGGTGTTCAGCGAAATGGGCTTCAACGGCCTCTTCTCCGCCGAAGGGGCGGCATGGGAGCCGCAGCGGCGCCTCGTCATGCAGGCGCTCTCGATTCCGAACATCAAGGCCTTCTACCCCACGCTCGCCGACATCACCGCGCGCCTGCGCGCGCGCTGGCTGCGCGCGGCGCAGCGCGGCGAAACGGTGGAGATGACCGAAGACCTGAAGCGCTACACCATCGACGTCACGAGCGCGCTTGCCTTCGGCGAAGACCCGCGCACGCTCGAACGCGATCACGGCGTGATCCAGGAGCATCTGGAGCAGATCCTCCCGGGCGTGATGTCGCGCATCAACGCGCTCTTTCCGTACTGGCGCTATGTGAAGCTGCCGCGCGACTGCAAGCTGGACGCGTCGCTGGCCGAGGTCCATCGCTACGTGCGCGCCACCATGGAACGCGCGCGCGAGCGCATGCGCGACGACCCTTCGGAGACGCCGCGCAATCTGCTCGAAGCCATGCTCGTGCAGCAGCAGGAGCCCGCCTCGGGCATCACCGATGCGCACATCGCCGCGAACGTGCTCACGCTGCTGCTGGCCGGCGAAGACACCACGGCGGATTCGATCGCGTGGACCATGCCTTACCTCGCCGCCGACCCGGCCCTGCAGGCCACGCTGGGCGACGAAGCGCGGCGCGTGCTGGGCGACGCGCCCGTGTGCCCCGACTACGCGAGCCTCAAGGACCTCGACCTCTTCGAAGCCGTCTGCATCGAAGCCACGCGCCTGCGCCCCGTGGCATCGATCCATTCGTTCGAGCCGCTGGAAGACGTGACGGTAAGCAACGTGGCGTTGAAGAAGGGCACGCGCATGTTC
Organism: Paraburkholderia ferrariae NBRC 106233; assembly: GCF_000685035.1. Taxonomy (GTDB): domain Bacteria; phylum Pseudomonadota; class Gammaproteobacteria; order Burkholderiales; family Burkholderiaceae; genus Paraburkholderia; species Paraburkholderia ferrariae. The sequence continues at coordinate 23,928 of NZ_BAYB01000030.1, read as the reverse complement.
TTCATCTCGCGCCCGGCCATGCTCGACGCGAAGAACTTCGCCGACCCGCAGCGCTACGATCCGTACCGCTGGCTGCGGCGCCACGAGCGCGATGCCTCGGAGGGCGAGCCGCAAGGCGCCCACGACGTGCGCGCCTACCTGCAGTTCGGCGCGGGGCCGCGCGTGTGCCCGGGGCGCCATCTCGCAACGGTGGAGATGCGCCTCGCGCTTTCGATGCTGATGAAGGAATTCACGCTCGAACTGACGATCGACCCCGCGAAGATCAACGAGGTCCAGCAGTTCACGATGGTGCCCGACACGATGCCGGTGAAGCTCGCGCCGCGCGTCCAGGCAGCCTGAGCGCAGCGGCGGCGCGCGCGAGGCTCAGGGCGCGTCGCCCGCCGCTTCCGGCATGGCGCCGCTTTCGCCGTCGCTGCGCGCCTGGGCGTCGCGCATCTTTTCGAGCGTCTTCGGCCCAAGACCCAGCGCGACGGCTATCGCGAGCGCATCGATCACGGCCAGATGCGCAATGCGCGACACGCCGGGCGCATGCGGCTCGTCGGCCACGGGCACGCGCAGCAAGAGCGGAATGTCCACCACCCACGCGAGCCGCGAGCCCGCATTGGTGAGCGCGATGGTGGTCGCGCCGCGCTCCTTCGCGATCTGGATGCTCTCGTTCACTTCCACGCTGCGCCCCGACTGCGAGATCGCGAACGCCACGTCGCCGGGTTCCAGCAGGCCCGCGTAGAGCCGTTGCAGATGGGCGTCGGTAAAAGCGCTCGCGGCAAGATCCAGCCGCAGCATGCGCAGCGCCGCATCTTGCGCGACGAGCCCCGAGCCCGCCCCCACGCCGAAGAAGTAGACGCGCCGCGCGCTGCCGAGCGCCGCCACGGCGGCTTCGAACACGGCGGGGTCGAGCGAGGCGCGCGCAAGCGTCACGCCCTGCACGACCGATTCGGTCACCTTGTCGAGCAGCGTGCCGATCTCATCGCCGCTCTCCACCCCGGCGCTCGCCGCCGCGTACGGTACGCTGCCCGCCGCGCTCTGCGCGAGGCGCATCTTGAAGTCGCGCAGGCCGTGCGCGCCCACCGCGCGGCAAAAGCGCGTGACCGAGGGCTCGGAAACGTCCGCACGCTGCGCGAGTTCCGTGATGCTCGCGCGCATCGCAAAGTCGATGTCCGAGAGCACCATCCCGGCGACCTTGCGCTCGGCGGGCCTCAGCGACTCGGCCACGTTGCGGATGTGATGGATGAGGTTGGAGACCGGCAAGCTTGAATTCCCATGAATGGACCGAGGCGCCCGACGCGTTCGTCGTATTCAGTCTCAATCGAGCCGCTTGCCGCTTTCCGTGTCGAACAGATGCAGGTGCGCGAAAGGCAGACCGAGCGTCATGCGCTGCCCCGGCTCGACCTGCGGCCGGGCGCGCGTGGTGACGCACCAGGTGGAACCGCCTATTTTCCCGTACATATGGGTCTCGGCGCCAGTCGGTTCGATCACCTCGACGGCGAACGGCACGTCGCCGGCCGCCTCGATATGTTCCGGGCGGACGCCGAGCGTCACGCGCGCGCCCGCCGCGGCGCGGCCTTCGGGAATCGCAATGCGCACGCCGTCGTCGAGCACGAGCGCGGTGCCGCGCGCGTCGCTCATCACCGTGCCCGCCGCGAAGTTCATCGAAGGCGAGCCGAGAAAGCCGGCCACGAACAGGTTGGCCGGTTTGTCATAAAGATCGAGCGGCCGGCCGATCTGCTCGATGCGGCCCGAGTTCATCACCACGATGCGGTCGGCCATCGTCATCGCCTCGATCTGGTCGTGCGTGACATAGACCACCGTGTTGCGCAGGCGCTGGTGCAGCGCCTTGATTTCGGTGCGCATCTGCACGCGCAGTTTGGCGTCGAGATTCGAGAGCGGTTCGTCGAAGAGGAAAAGGTCCGGCTCGCGCACCACGGCGCGCCCCATCGCCACGCGCTGGCGCTGGCCGCCCGAAAGCGCGCGCGGCAGCCGCTCCAGATAGTTCGAGAGATTGAGCATCTTCGCGGCGGCTTCGATGCGCGGCCTGAACGCGTCTTCGCGCTCCTTGCGGATGCGCGGGCCGAACGCAATATTGTCGTACACCGAAAGATGCGGATAGAGCGCGTAGCTCTGGAACACCATCGACACGTTGCGCTGCTGCGGCGGCAGGCCGTTCGCGCGCGTGCCGCCGATGGTGAGGTCGCCGCCGCTGATGTCTTCGAGACCCGCGATCATGCGCATGAGCGTGGTCTTGCCGCAACCCGAAGGGCCGACGAGCACGACGAACTCGCCGTCCTCGATCGCCAGATCGACGCCGTGCACGACCTGGGTCTCGCCGTAGCGCTTGTAGATGCCGTTCAGTTGTACCGCTGCCATGCTGTCCTCGTTCGCTGGTTGCGCATCGCGCCCGAATCGTTTCGGTGTGCTACGCTGATTCGTCTGCCGGTTCGCAGGTTGCTGGGTTCGTCGATGCCTTGAAGGCGGCTTAGAGCGGATCGAGTGTCAGCTCGTTAGCCATCATCCGGTTGCCGGCCATGAGGCCCGCGTCCACCGGCAGCGCCACGCCCGTAATCACGCGCGCCTGCGGCGAGGCGAGAAACTGCACGGCGTCGGCAATGTCGCCGGGCTCGGCTACGTCGCCGAGCGGATACCACTTCTTCAGTTCTTCGAAAATCTGCGGATGCCGGTCCACGCGCGCCTGCCATGCGGGCGTCTTCACCGTGCCCGGGCACACGAGATTCGCGCGGATGCCGTACTGGCCCAGTTCGATGGCCAGCGCCTTCGTGTAGCTCACGAGCCCCGCCTTCGCCGCGCTGTATGCGGGATGCCCGAGCGCCGTGAGCCCGTTCACCGAGCCGATCAGCACGATCGCCCCGTGCCGCCGGCCGATCATCGACTGGCGCACCGCTTCGACCGTGTAGTAGGCGCCGTTCAGATTCAGTTCGACGTCGCGCCGCCACTTCGCGGCGTCCGTATGCGCGAGCGTCGTGCCGAGCGCGCCGCCCGCGTTCGCCACCACCACGTCCACCGGCCCGCGCGCGGCCACGCCCGCCGCCACGGCGCCCGCCAGGGCGTCGGCATCGCTCACGTCGGCCACGAGCGGCGTGAGGTGCGCGCCGCCGAATTCCACCACGAGCCCTTCGACCCCCGCCTCGTTGCGGTCGAGCGCGAGCACGGTGTCGCCCGCGTCGAGAAAGCGTTTGCACAGCGCGCGGCCTATGCCGCCGCCCGCGCCCGTCACCAGCACCACCCGGCTCATGTTCGGCTCTCCGAAACGGTCCGCCAGCCGCGCCGCCAGACCTGTAAATTTCCAACAGACCCGCCGCATGATGCACGGCGACATTCGGGTTAACGAGCACTGCGCGGCCTGTTGCAACGCAGGAATTCCCCTGTTTTACAGCATGTTAGGCAAAACACCGACCGGAAAACAATATCGCGTTTCCCAGGTGACAACCTTTTTTTCATCCTGTAGGATTTTTTCAAACAAAGCAACCCGGCGATCGGGCCACGGCGGCGGCAATAACCTGCAACAGCCAGGAACAACCACCTTAGGAGAGACAGAATGTCGTTTCAGCAACGAGCAACCACCACGCTTGGCAAGCTCGCCGTTGCGCTCGCTTTCGCGGGCATTACGGTCGCGGCGCACGCCGATACGGTCCGCGTGACCGTCGCGCACTACAGCGACGCGACCGCGCCGTACTTCGAAAAAATGGCCAAGGAGTTCGAGGCCGCCAATCCCGGCACCACGATCAAGATCGAAGACGTGAACTGGGACTCGCTGCAACAGAAGCTGCAAACGGATATCTCCGGCGGCGCGAACGCCGACCTCGCGATCATCGGCACGCGCTGGCTGCTCGACTTCGTGAAGGACGACATTGCCGAGCCGCTCGACGGCTACATGGACCCGGCCTTCAAGGCGCGCTTCATCGGCCCGTTCCTCGCCCCGGGTGAGATCAACGGCAAGATCTACGGCCTGCCGATCGCCGCTTCGGCCCGCGCCTTGTACTACAACAAGGACATGCTCGCATCGGTCGGCTATCCGAACGGTCCGAAGACCTGGAACGACGTGATCGACGCTTCGAAGAAGCTCAAGGCCAAGGGCATCGCCGGCTTCGGCCTGCAAGGCAAGGAAATCGAAACCGACGTGTACTTCTACTACGCCCTGTGGACCAATGGCGGCGACGTGGTGGGCAAGGACGGCAAGGCGGCGTTCAATTCGCCGGCCGGCATCAAGGCCGCGACGCTCTACAAGACGATGATCGACGAGGGCCTCACGGAGCCGGGCGTAACGGGCTACAGCCGCGAAGACGTGCAGAACCTCTTCAAGCAGGGCCGCGTGGCGATGATGATTTCGGCACCGTTCCTCGCCAAGCAGCTGAAGAAGGAAGCTCCGAACATCAAGTACGGCATCGACCCGATCCCGGTGGGCACGACGCCGGCCACCTATGCGGTGACCGACTCGATCATGATGTTCAAGAACTCGAAGGTGAAGAAGGAAGCGTGGAAGTTCCTCGACTTCCTGTTCACGAAGCAGCCGCGCGTGGAATTCACGAGCACGGAAGGCTTCCTGCCGACCACGAAGGCCGAGGCGACCGACCCGGCCTTCCAGGATCCGGACACGAAGGCCTTCGTCGCGCTGCTGCCGCACGCGAAGTTCGCGCCGACCGTGACGGGCTGGGAAGACACCGCCAAGGCCGTGACGAACGCCATGCAGTCGATCTACCTCGGCAAGGCGAAGCCGGCGGACGCGTTGAACCAGGCCGCCGACGAGGCCAACAAGTCGCTCGGCAAGTAAGCGTCGCCTGAAGGCCGGAAAGCGGCCCGGCGCGCGCGCAGGTTCTACACTGTAGAAAGCGCGCGCCGGGCCGCCGAAGTCGTTTCACTGTGCCGATGTTCCGACGCGCCACGACGACCCACCGACATGACTTCCGGTCCCCTGAAACACTCGGGCCAAGCGCAGCCAGCCGGTCAGGCTGCGGGCGGCGCTCCCGACCGAACTCCAGAATCCAACCGCATGAGCCGCTCCAACCGTGCCGTCGCCGTGCCCCGCGCGCCCTGGCTCCTGATCGTGCCGAGTCTGGTGCTCGCGCTGTTCATCATCAGCTATCCTATCTTTAACATCGTGTACTACGCGCTGCACGATGTCTCGCGCTTCGGGCAGATCCGCGACTTCAGCGGGCTTGCGAACTTCTATAGCGTGCTGAGCGACCCGGTGTTCCTCTCGGCGCTCAAGAACACCATTATCTGGACCTTCTTCGTGGTGACGGGCACGGTGCTGATCTCGGTGCCGGTGTCGCTCGTGCTCAACCAGGACTTCTACGGCCGCGGCGTGGCGCGCACGATCATCATGCTGCCCTGGTCCGTCTCGCTCACGATGACCGCCGTGGTGTGGCGCTGGGCGTTCAACGACGACTACGGCATGGTCAACGTCACGCTGCAGCGCCTCGGCCTCACCTCGGGGCCGATCCACTGGCTCGCGACGCCCGAATACGCCTTCCCTGTCGAGATCGCGGTGGGCATTCTCGTCTCGATCCCGTTCACCACCACGATCCTGCTGGGCGGGCTTTCGTCGGTGCCGGGCGACATCTACGAGGCCGCGCGCATCGACGGCGCAAGCGCCTGGCAGCAGTTCCGCCGGCTCACGCTGCCGCTCCTCAAGCCGTTCATCAACATGGCGATCCTGCTGAACGTGATCTACGTGTTCAATTCGTTTCCGATCATCTGGGTCATGACGCAGGGCGGCCCCGACGACAGCACCCACATTCTCGTGACCTATCTCTACGAACTGGGCTTCAGGCTGGGCCGCCCCGGCCAGGCGGCGGCGGTCTCGCTCGTGATGCTCGTGATCCTGTTCGCGTTCTCCGTGGTCTACCTGAAGTTGCAGGCAAAGCGCGGCGGCAGCGCGGAAGGAGACCTCGCATGAACAGCAAGCTCAAACGTTCGCTCCTCTGCTGGCTTGCGCTCTCGCCGCTCGTGGTGGCCGTGCTGTTTCCGTTCGCCGTGATGTTCTTCACGTCGTTCAAGCCCGCGTCCGAAGTGTTCGTCTACCCGGCGCGCTGGCTGCCCGTGCACTGGCGCTGGCAAAACTACGCGGACATGTGGGAGGCCGCCAACTTCGGCGTGGCGCTGCGCAACAGCATCGTGGTGAGCGTGCTGTCCACCGCGCTCGCGCTTGCCGTGAGCCTGCCCGCCGCCTACGCGCTCGCGCGCTTTCCGTTTCGCGGCCGCGGGCTCTATCGCCAGTTCCTGCTCGTCACGCAGATGCTCTCGCCCATCCTGCTGGTGGTGGGTCTGTTCCGCCTCGCCGCGATGATCCCCTGGGGCGACGGCAATCTCGTCGATTCGAAAATCGGCGTGATCGTTTCGTATGCGGCGTTCAACATCGCCTTCGCGGTATGGATGCTCTCGTCGTACTTCCAGACCGTGCCGCGCGATCTCGAAGAATCGGCATGGCTGGAAGGTTGCAGCCGCACCGGGGCCGTGTTCCGGGTGTTCCTGCCGCTCGCGGTGCCCGCCGTGGTCGTGACGTCGATCTTCACGTTCATCAGCGCCTGGAACGAGTTTGCGGTGGTGTACACGCTGATTCGCTCGCCCGAGAACAAGACGCTCACGGTGCAGGTCACGGACATGGTGGCCGGCAAGTACACCGTGGAGTGGCAACTCGTGATGGCCGCCACGCTCGCCGCCACGCTGCCGGTTTCGGTGGTGTTTGCCTGGCTGCAGCGGTATATGGTGAAGGGGCTCGCGCTCGGTGCAGTGAAGTAAGCCGCGCGGGCGTCTGATCGAAGGGCAGGAAGGGCGGGCCGTACCGGGCCCGCCCTTCTTCCTTACACGCCCTGCTTGATACAGGCGATGCGATACACGTGGTCTTCCACGTCCACGCCGTGCGTATCGTGCGTGAAGCCCGGGAAGCGCAGATCGAACTGCTCCAGCGCCTTCAGGTAGGCGAGGAACGGACCGTCCGCGGCGCCCGCGTTCTCGCCGGGCATGAGAAGCGGAATGCCCGGCGGATACGGCACGACGCCCGTCGCGACCGTGCGCCCTTCCATCTGCGCGAGCTCCAGCAGTTCGATCTCGTTGTGCACGAGCTTTTCGTAGGCTTCGGTCGGACTCATGTCCGGATGCGGCAGCGTGGAGAAGCCGCGCGCCATCAGTTCGGTCGTCTTGAGATCGCTCATCGCGCCGAACATGCGGTCGCACAGATCGCGCAGGCCGAGGCCGCTGTAGCGCTGCGGATACGCGGCCACCAGATCGGGCAGCACGCGTTCGAGCGGCGCGTTCGCGTCGTAGTCGCGCTTGAAGTCGAGCAGCGTGTTCACGAGCGTGCCCCACTTGCCCTTCGTGATGCCGATGGAGAACAGGAACAGGATGGTGAAGTCCGTGGTCTTCTCCACCACGATGCCCTGGCGGTCCAGGTACGCCGTCACCACGCTCGCGGGAATCCCCACCGAAAGCAGCCCGCCCTGCGGCGCGACGCCCGGCGTCACGATCGATACCTTGATCGGATCGAGCATGCAGTAGTCGTCCTCGACATTGCCGAAGCCGTGCCACGCATCGTCCGGGTGCAGCACCCAGCACGACGGATCGCTCGCGAGCAGGTCCTCGCTCGCCTCGTGGAATGCGTAGCGGCGCCCCGTGCTGCGGTCGGTGACCGTGTCCGGCTGCCAGCCGTTGAAGAACCAGTCGTCGTTCTGGTCGAATTCCGCGTGCAGGCGGCTCAGCATCTGGCGGAACGCCACGGCTTCGCGGATCGCGTCGGTGGTGAGCGCCACGCCGCCCGCGCCGTCCATCATCGCGGCGCTCACGTCGTTCGAAGCGATGATCGCGTACTGCGGCGAGGTGGAGGCATGCATCATGAACGCCTCGTTAAAGCGCGGATGATCGATCGGATTGCGGCCGTCGCGGATATGGATGTACGAGGCTTGCGAAAGCGCCGCGAGCAGCTTGTGCGTCGATTGCGTGGCGAACACCGTGGGCCGGCTCGCGTCGTGCGCGCCCGGGTCGCCGTGCATGGCATGGCGCTCGCGATAGAGCGGGTTGAAGCGCGCGTAGCCGTACCACGCTTCGTCGAAATGCAGGCGGTCCACGCTCTGGCCCAGCAGCGCCTCCACGCGCGTGACGTTGTAGCAAAGGCCGTCGTAGGTGGAGTTGGTCACGAGCGCGTGCACGGGCACCGGCTTCACGCCGTCGCGCCCCTTCACGAGCGGGTTCTGCTCCACCGCGAGCCGCACGGCCGCCGCCGTGAGCCGCTCGGGCATGATCGGCCCGATGATGCCGTAGCGGTTGCGCGAAGGCACGAGATACGTGGGGATCGCGCCCGACATCGTCATCGCATGCTCGACCGACTTGTGGCAGTTGCGGTCGCACAGCGCCACCTGGTTGCGCGTGACGCTCGCCATGAGGATCACGCGGTTCGAGGTGGAAGAGCCGTTCGTGACGTGATAGGTGCGGTGCGCGCCGAACACGCGCGCGGCGTACTTCTCGCTCTCGCCGATCGGGCCGCTGTGATCGAGCAGCGAGCCCAGTTCGCCCACGGAAATCGAGAGGTCCGAGCGGAACAGCGGTTCGCCGAAGAATTCGAAGAACGCCCGGCCCACGGTCGATTTGAGGAACGCGGTGCCGCCCGTATGGCCCGGCGTATGCCAGGAATACTCGTAGACGCGCGAAAACTTCGCGAGCGCGCGGAACATGGGCGGCAGCACCGTTTCGCGGTAGCGCTCGATGGAGGCCACGATGCGGCCGCTGATGAACGGCGTGGTGTCCTCCAGCATCCAGATGAAGTCGTCGGCCTTCTGCATCGCGCCCACGGGCACCGTCGAGGCGCTCGTGCGATCCGCCATCAGGAAGATCGGCACGTTTTCGCTGCGCGCGCGCATGGCGTCGAGCACGGCCTGCGCGTCGCGATGGCCGTCGCCGCGCTTTTCATCTCGCGATTCGCGCCGCGGCTCTCCCAACTCCCAGCCAAGCAGCAAACACTGAATGGCGGGGTCGGCGTTGATGACGGCGATGGCGTCGTCGGCGCTCGTCGCCAGCACGACATCGACGAACCGGTCGCGCAGTTCGGCGACGAGCGCCTGTGCCGCGCGCCCGCCCGCGGTGTTCGAATCGATTTCCTCATGCACCACGAGCGCCTTCATGCCGAGGCGGCGCGAAGCCGGATGGGGGGTCGCAGTCATCATGCGTTGTTCTCCGTGGCGGTAGCGGGGGCGAGAGCCGCCGTGCCGGGCAGCGGCACGCGCGGATGCAGGTTCAGGCCTTCATGGCGTCCCACCGAAATCCAGAAGGTGGCCACGAGCGCCACCACGGCGATCGCGAACGACACGTAGCGCACCCAGGCGGGCGACACGCCGCCGGGGTGGATGTGCGTTTCTTCGATTTCGCGCTGGCGGTTGATGGAAAGTTCGTAGAACACAATAGTTGCGACCACGAAGATGAGCGACCAGCGCGTTTGCTGCCCGTCCGAGCCGACCATGGCCCAGAGCGAATACACGGCGCCGATCAGCCCGACGATCGTATAGAACGAGAACTGGCCCGAGGGCATCTTGCCGTAGCCCAGCACCTTGATGGCGATGCACGAGTAGATGTACGGCAGGAGCGTCATGATCACGGCGATCGAGGCGATCTTGCCGAACTGCTCGCTCGCGCTGGGCGACATGGTGGCGAGCACCTGCACCGTCATGATGGTCGCCACGATGGCGAGGCCCGCCGAAGGCACGTTCTTCGCATTCACGCGCGCGAATACGGCGCCGAAGAGGCCGTCGTCGGCCGCGGCCTTCGCGGTCTGGCCCACCAGCAGCGTCCAGCCCGCGAGCGAGCCGAGGCAGCCGAGCGCCGCGCAGATCGCCACCGCATTGGCGGCGGTGGCGCCCAGCGCCACGCGCGCGGCATCGGCGAACGGCGCGCTCGAAGCGATGAGCGCCTTGTTCGGAATCATGCCCATGATGACGGTGGAACTCAGCACGTAGCAGACGGCCGCGAGCACCACGCCGCCCACCGTGGCGATGGGCACGTTGCGCTGCGGGTTCTCCACCACGCCCGCCGACACCGAGGCGCTCTCCACGCCGATGAATGCCCACAGCGTGAAGTTGAGCGTCGAGCCGACGGCGGAAAACGCGCTGCCCCCGCTCACGTTCCAGCCCGACATGTAGACGGAGCCGCTGAACCAGAACCAGCCGAACACGGCCATGCCGAGAATCGGGATCAACGCGATGAGGGTGGTGACCGACTGCACGCGGCCCACCACGTTCGGCCCGAGGATGTTGGCGTAGGTGAAGAGCCAGATCACGAAGATCTGCGCGGCGGCAAACACCAGCGGATCTTTGAGCGAAGGGAAGAAGTGCGTGAGGTAGCCGAGGCCCGCCACCGCGAGGCCGGTATTGCCGAGCACGTTGGCGAGCCAGTAGATGAGGTTCGTCTGGTAGCCCATGTAGTTGCCGAACGACTTGCGCGCGTAGGCATAAGGGCCGCCCGCGAGCGGCTCGATGGCGGCGAGCTTCGCGAACACGAGCGCGAGCGACACGGCGCCCACCACGGTGATGAGCCAGCCGAAGAGCGCGATGCCGCCCGTGGCGGCGAGGTTGGCCGGCAACATGAACACGCCCGATCCCATCATGTTGCCGGCCACCATGAGCGTGGCCGGCACGACGCCGATCTTCGGCGCGGCGCCCACGGCTACCGGCGCGGCGGCGGTGGATTTTGCTTCTGACATGCCCCCTCCCTGAGGATGCGATGCCGCCTCGTGGCGGCGATGACGAATGGGATGCCGGGCGTCGATGCGCGCTTCATTCGCGCATTAACAGCGGATTCGGCTACCGGTGCAATCAGGGGGAAGAATACTGGAGGGGAAATAACGAAGCTTTGAAAATGCGCAGACTTGAATATCGTGATTTTCGATTTGCTCCAGATCATCTATGGCGCAATTTCTCATTGCGTTGCGGCGATTGCTTTGAGATAAGACTCATCGCCTTCCAGGCAATGCAGCTAAGGCTTACCGAAGATATCGGGATCGCATTATTGCATCGATCGCATATCAAACCGGCAATCGTTCGATATTCTGGAATATTGCGTTGCTGTATACAGGCATGATTCAGAACCATGCCGGCCGCATCGATTAACCGATAATCACGAAATAATCAAAAACGCGCCGCGCTTCTGTACAAGCGCAGCGCGTTTCCCGAAACCGCGATTATTTGCTGAGTTCGTAACCGGCCACGCCGCCCGCCACCGCACCGCCCACCGTGCCCACCGCGCTGCCGTTGGTCAGCTTGTTGCCGGCATAACCGCCGGCGGCCGCGCCGCCCAGGGTGCAGGCACCGGTGCCGAATGCCGTGAGTAGCGCCAGCGCGAGCGCCGCACCGCTGCGTCGAAACGTCTTCATCATCGAGCCCTCCTGGTTGATTCGAATGGTTCGAACACTTCGTCTTTAGCAAACGGCGTGCCGCGCGGCCGGCCGCGCCCGCTGTTTCAGTGCTGCAGGTGCAGCAACAGCACGGTGAGCGTCACGAGCGAGCCCACCGTCGAGTGCAGGATCGTACGCGAGGTCACGTGCGCCTCGCGCCGGTAGTACTCGGCCAGCATGAACGGCCCCGTGCCCGTGGGCAGCGCCGCGAGCAGCACGGCCATCTGCACGAGCGGCGCGGGCAGCGCGAACACCCGCTCGGCCAGCCACCAGGTGAGCGCCGGCTGCGCCACGAGCTTCGCGAGCGTGAGCCACCACGACGATTCGCGCGGCGCCTCGGCGACGCTCCTGCGCTCCGCGAGGAAGAGCCCGAGGCTCACGAGCGCGCACGGGCTTGCCGCCCCGCCCAGCAGCTTGAGGAACGTCTCCGCGCTCGCGGGCAGCGCGACGTGCGCGGCCGACACCACGGCGCCCAGCGCGGGTGCCACCAGCAGCGGATTGCGCAGCAGCGAGCGCACGACCTTGATCGCAAGCCGGTGCGGACGCCGCTCGCTTTGCAGCCCGATCTCGATCAGCACGATGGCAATGGCGAACAGCACGCAGACCACGAGGATCGTCGCGATGGTGGTGGGCGTGAGGCTGGACGGGCCAAACGCGATCATGCACAACGGAAAGCCCACGTAGCCCGTGTTCGGGTAGGCGGCTGCGAGACCGTCGATGCCTGCGTCCGCAAGCGGCCTGCGCAGGAAGAGCCGCACGCCCACCACGGCGAGGAACACGATCAGCCCCGCGCCGCCGAATGCCGCGACGAACGCAGGCTGATAGAGCTCGTGCCAGGTGGCATGCGCGAGGATGTCGAAAAGCAGCGCGGGCAGCGCGAGCCACACCACGAAGCGGTTCAGTTCGGAAGCGGCAGCCGGGCCGAGCACGCCGAAGCGGCGGCACGCAAAGCCCGCGAAGATCAGCCCGAACACGGGCAGCAGAATGGAAACGGCGGAAAGCATGGGACCTGTGGATAGCGCGCCGCGGCGAGAGCACACGCAGCGCAGGACAAGCGGGGTCAAGCGCCGGGCACGCCTAATCCATCGCGGCGTGGCTCGCCTCCGCGGCCGTGCTGCTGCTGCCCGAAGGCCGCACCAGCACGAGGAGCGGAATCACCAGCAGCGTCGCGACGAACATCATCTTGAAGTCGTTCAGATACGCGATCATCTGCGCCTGCTGCGTGATGGCCTGGTTGAGCACAGCGAGATCGTAACGCGAACCGGAAGAAAGCATCGCCTGGAACGCGGGATTGAACGGCGTGACGTTCGCGGCGAGATCCGAGTGCGCGACCTGCGTGCCGCGCGTGATGAAGGTCTGCACGATCGAAATGCCGATACTGCTGCCGATATTGCGCATGAGGCTGTAGATCGCCGTGCCGTCCGCGCGCAGTTCGGGCGTGAGCGTGGAGAACGTGAGCGCCGAAAGCGGCACGAACACGAAGCCGAGCCCGAAGCCCTGCACCACGCCGGGCCAGACGATGTCCGAGACCTTGAGCACGATCGTGTACTGCATCATCTGCCACAACGCATACGCGGACACCACGAACCCGAACAGCAGCAGCGCGCGCGCATCCACGTGCCGGAGCATGCGCCCGGCAATCAGCATGGCGATCATGGTGCCGGCGCCGCTGGGTGCGGTGACGAGGCCCGTGGTGGCCACCGGATAGCCCATGAGGTTCTGCAGCATGGGGGGCAGCAGCGCGCGCGTGGCGTAGAGCACGGCGCCGATCACGAAGATGAAGAAGGTGCCCGTGGCGAAGTTGCGGTCCTTGAGCAACTGGTAGCGAAAGAACGTACCGGGCCCGGAACTCGCCGTATGCACGATGAAGAACGCGAAGCTCAAAGCGGATAGGAGCGCTTCGATGCGGATTTCCAGCGACCCGAACCAGTCGAGCTGCTCGCCGCGATCGAGCAGCGCCTGCAACGCGCCGATGGCCAGCGCGAGCGTGGCGAAGCCGAACAGGTCGAAGCGCACCTGCCGCGCCGGATCGCGCGAAGGCATGAAGGTGGACACGCCGAAGAGCGCGAACGCGCCAATGGGCACGTTGATGAAGAACACCCAGCGCCAGTTGTAGCTGTCCGTGAGCCAGCCGCCCAGCGTGGGCCCGAGCACGGGCCCCACCATCACGCCCATGCCCCACACGGCCATGGCCTGGCCCTGCCGGTCGCGCGGATTGATGTCGAGCAGGATCGACTGCGAGAGCGGCACGAGCGCGGCGCCGAACACGCCCTGCAAGAGGCGCGAGGCCACGATCTCGCCGAGCGTTTCCGAAAGGCCGCAGAGCGCGGAGGCCACCGTGAAGCCCGCAATCGCGAAGCCGAGCAGCCGCTTCATGCCCAGCCGGTCGGCAAGCCACCCCGTGAGCGGCGTGGCAATGGCGGCCGCCACGATGTACGAGGTGAGCACCCACGTGATCTCGTCCTGCGACGCCGCCATCGAGCCTTGCATGTGCGGCAGCGCGACGTTGGCGATGGTGCTGTCGAGCGTCTGCATCAGCGTGGCGAGCATGATCGAGAGCGTGATCATGCCCCGGTTGAGCGGCGCGGCCTGGCCGCCCTGCGCGGCTGCTGTCATTGTGTGAGGAGCGGAGCGTGGGAGATAATAAGCATGCTTATTATACGGCTCGCCGCGGCTCGCGCAATCGGGAAATCCGATGTGGGGCGCCCCTGCGCCGCGTGCACGGCTGCAGCCCGGGTCGGAACCCGTCCATCGATATAATCGCGCCATGACTACCGATCTCGAACAACGCTTCGGCTTCTTGATCGCCGACGTGGGCCGGCTATGCGGCAAGCGCTACGACGACCTGGCGAAGGCGTCGGTCGATCTGACGCGCGCGCAGGCCCGCATCATCGCGTACCTCGCGCACTACGGCGACATGAACCAGGTGAGCCTCGCCCAGCGCCTGGAAGTGGCGCCGATCTCGGCCGGGCGGCTGCTGGAAAGACTCGAGGAGAAAGGCTGGGTTGCGCGCGCGGCGAACCCGAACGACCGGCGCGAGCTGCAGGTGAGCCTCACGCCGAAGGCCGAAGCCGTGCTCACGGCGGCCCGCCGCGTGGGAGACGAGGTGCAGGCGGAAGCCCTCGCGGGCTTCACGCCTGAAGAAGCCGAGCAGTTCAGCCAGATGCTGCAGCGCGTGCGCGCCAATCTGGGACCGCTCGTGGAACGCTAGGGTCCGTTCGCCGGAACCGGCTTACTTGCCGGCCATCTTGCGCTGGCGCCACAGGCACAGCAGGTCGCACGCAATGTGCGCCGCCGCGATCGCGGTGATCTCGCTCTGGTCGTAGGCGGGCGCCACTTCCACCACGTCCGCGCCGATCAGGTTCACGGCTTCGAAGCCGCGCACGATCGAAAGCGCCTGCGCCGACGAAAGCCCGCCCGCCACCGGCGTACCCGTCCCCGGCGCGAAGGCCGGGTCGAGGCAGTCGATGTCGAAGGTCAGATAAGTCGGCCGCTCGCCCACGATGTCCAGAATGCGCTGGCGCGCCGCCGCCGGGCCGTGCTCGTGCACCCAGGCCGCGTCGAGAATATTGATGCCGAGGAAGTCCTCGTTCCACGTGCGGATGCCCACCTGCACCGAAGTCTTCGGGTCGATCAGCCCTTCCTTCACCGCCTTGTAGAACATCGTGCCGTGATTGAGGCTATCGGGCGAGTCGTCGGCCCACGTGTCGCAGTGCGCGTCGAAGTGGATCAGCGAAAGCGGCTTGCCGTACTTCTCCGCATGCGCGATCAGCAGCGGATACGTGACGAAGTGATCGCCGCCGAACGTGAGCATCTTCGCGTTCGAGCGCAGGATCGTGCGCGCGTGTTCGACGATGGCGGGCTTGATCGAGAGCGGATTGTGCGCGTCGAACCAGCAGTCGCCGTAGTCGGTCACGGCAAGCGTGTCGAACGGATTGAAGCCCCAAGGGTAGGGGTACAGCTCGGCAAGCTGCACGCTCGCGGCACGCACGGCAGCGGGGCCGAGGCGCGCGCCCGAGCGGTATGTGACGGCAAGATCGAGCGGCACGCCCGAAACGGCGACATCCACGCCTTCGAGTTCGCGCGTGTAGTTGCGTCGCATGAACGACAGCACGCCGCCGTAAGTGTTTTCGATAGAGGAGCCGTAAAGCGATTGACGGCGAATCGCGCCGTCGCCATGAATGATGGCAGTCATGCAATGACCTGATTGAATGGACCGCAGCGCAATGAATCAAAAAAGCGCGCCGCGGCGGTCGGATTCATTGGGAACGCGGCGGCAGACTTTCCGTGCCTGCCGCCGCGCTGGCTTGCGAATCCTTTAGCGCAGCCGCACGAGCGTGGACTTCAGCTCGGTGTACTTCTCCAGTGCGTGCAACGACTTGTCACGGCCGTTGCCCGATTCCTTGAAACCGCCGAACGGGAAGTTCATGTCTCCCCCTTCGTCGTAGCAGTTCACCCACACGGTGCCCGCACGCAGGCGGCGCGAGATTTCGTGCGCGTTCGTGAGGTTCGCGGTCCAGACCGCGGCAGCGAGGCCGTAGTCGCTATCGTTGGCAATGCGAACCGCTTCGTCGATCGTGCTGAACGTGATGACCGAAAGCACCGGCCCGAAAATCTCTTCGCGCGCGATCCTGGCGTCGTGATGCGTGTCGAACACGGTCGGCTCGATATAGTAGCCGCCCGTTTCTTCCTTCACGCGCTCGCCGCCCAGCAGCAGCTTCGCTTCCTTGCGGCCCGCCTCGATGTACGAAAGCACGCGTTCGAGCTGGATCTTGTCGACGATCGCGCCCATCGACACCTTCGGGTCGAGCGGATTGCCCGGCACGTAGTTGCGCGCGGCTTCCACGAGCTTTGCGAGGAACGCGTCCTTGATGTCGCGATGCACGAGCAGGCGCGAGCCGGCCGTGCACATTTCGCCCATGTTGTAAAAGATCGCGCCGGCCGCGGCGTTCGCGGCGCGGTCGAGGTCCGGGCAATCGGCCAGCACGATGTTGGGCGACTTGCCGCCCAGTTCCAGCCACGTGCGCTTGAGGTTCGACTGGCCCGCATACTGCATGATCTGCTTGCCCACACCCGTCGAACCCGTGAACGCGATGCAGTCCACGTCGCGATGGAGCGCGAGCAGCTTGCCCGGCTCGCCGCCGCCCGGCAGCACGTTGAACACGCCCGCCGGAATGCCCGCTTCGTGCGCGAGCTGCGCCACGCGAACGGCCGTGAGCGGCGACTTTTCCGAAGGCTTGAGCACCACGCTGTTGCCGGCCGCGAGCGCGGGGCCGAATTTCCACGAAGCCATCAGGATCGGGAAATTCCACGGCACCACGGCCGCGACCACCCCGATCGGCTCGCGCGTGACGAGGCCCACGAGATGGTGATCGGCCGGCACCACTTCGCCGCCAACCTTGTCGATCGCTTCCGCGAACCATTCCACGCAGTACGCCGCACCGGGCACATCGACCGTGGTCGTATCGCCGATCGGCTTGCCCGCATCGAGCGTTTCCAGCAGCGAGAGTTCGTCCAGATGCTCGCGCATCAGCGCGGCCCAGCGCAGCAGGATGGCCTTGCGCGCACGCGGGTTGAGACCGGCCCACACCTGCGCGTCGAAGGCGCGGCGCGCGGCGGCCACGGCGGCGTCCACGTCGGCGGCGCCGCAATCGGCCACGCTTGCGAGCACGCGGCCGTCAATCGGGCTCACGCAGTCGAAGGTGCGGCCCGAGTAAGCGTCGCGGTATGCGCCGTCGATGAACGCGCGGCCTTCGATCGAAAGCGTCGCGGCCTTGTCCTGCCAGTAAGCGAGAGTTTTCTTTTCCATCAGGATGCCTCAATGTTATGCGGTTTGCCGGGCGCGCCGCGTCTCGCGGCGGCTCACAGCCAGGGTTCGCGCGATCAGAAAGTGGGCGGCGAGTTTGCCGACACCACTTCGCAAACGTCGTTCGCGCTGGGATTGCGGAAACGGTGCGGGAAGCGGCTTTCGAAGTAGTAGCTGTCGCCGGGGTCGAGCAGCCAGGTCGTGCTGTCCACCGTGAGTTCGAGCTGCCCGCTGACCACGATGCCGCCCTCATGCCCTGCATGCACGAGCATTTCGGGGCCCGTGTCGGCCAGCGGCTGATAGACCTCGCGCATGATGCACATGTTGCGGTCTTTCATGTTCGCGCCCGCGAGATAGAACTCGATGGACGCGTTGCCGAGATTCGGCATCTCGCCGCGCCGCGAAACCACGCTGCCTTCGTCGCTCAGGTCGAACGTGAAGAATTCCGCGAGGCTCATGGGTATGCATTCGAGCAGTTTCTTCAACGACCCGACCGAGGGGCTGACCCGGCTTTGTTCGATCAGCGAGATCGCGCCGTTCGTGACGCCCGCCCGCTTGGCCAGCTCGCGCTGGGAGAGGCCGTAGCGCTTGCGGACGTACCGCAACCGCGTAGCAACTTCGGAAGACATCGATGCAGACTCGGACACGTTTTAAGGAACCGTTAACAAAAGAGCGCGCACGCACGACCCGGCGCGGACGTGTTGAATATTCTAATCAGTTTGGTTTTTTTTCTGTCGGTACAAACCCCTGTAAGTCATTCGAAATGCGTCGACAGTGTGGCACATCTTCGGTGCAGGTCCCCGTTTTGGGGGGAACTCGGGAAAGTGCTGACATAAAAAGCGTAAAAAATAATTGACGCCCTTTTTGGCTCGTATATGCTGGTTCACAGGTCGGAAGTCAGAAAGTTCCCGCCGCTACAACGCAGTGCAGCAAGGCATGTAGCAGAGCGAAGAACCTTCGGCGCCGCCTGCGTTCCGGTCGATGCAACGCTCGCCGTTTATGCGTCATTGATCGAAATGCCCATGTTCAACGTCACCCAGTCGAGTGCAATTGTGAGAGTCCGTGGCCCTCTGGTCAGATGGGATCGAAGTCATGCGAGGTGTCTTCGCAGTGACTCGGCCGCCATCGCCGATGGCAGTGGCGGCAGGCTTGCCCCTCGCCTGCTTCTGTCCATCTTCACGATTCTTTCCCGCCGTTCGGTCCGACGCCACAACGTCGTGTCCGCTCGCGCTTTCATCGCCGTCCATACGGACGAAGTCGCGTCACTGCTGCCGTAGCGCCTCTCCTTCCTGCGCCGTTCGTTGTCGTTGCCGTCGATCGCAAGCGTGGCCCAAAGCCGCCGCATGCGAACGATGGGGTTGCGCACGTCTGAACACGCTCGCGCCGCCCCAGCCCGGCACAAAACGAACCGCCTACATGATCTCCACGCGCAGTGCGATGCGTTAGCTACGCTCTTCGTTCTGCGAACCCGTTTGCGGCCTTGCCTTGAAGCAGGGTTGCAAGGTCATGTCACGCCCGCGGCATTCTGCAATACCGGATATTTGCGCGCTGCCCGGGTCAAGGAAGTCAAACTTTAGCTATGCGAACGAAACCCCTCGTCGGCGTCACTGCCGACAGAACCATGATGGGACCGCACGCGTCGCACACGGCGGGCGAGAAGTACATCGCCGCAGCCGTGGATGGCGCCGGCGCACTCGCGTTCGTGCTGCCCGCACTCGGAGAGCGCCAGGCCACGGCCGACGTGCTCGACGCCGTGGACGGCCTGCTCTTCACGGGCAGCTACTCGAACGTCGAGCCGCGCCGCTACGGCGGCGCGCCGAGCGAGCCGGGCACGCTGCACGATGCCCACCGCGACGCGACCACGCTGCCGCTCATGCGTGCCGCCATCGAGGCCGGCGTGCCGGTGCTCGCGATCTGCCGCGGTTTCCAGGAGCTGAACGTGGTGTACGGCGGCACGCTGCACCAGAAGGTCCACGACGTGGAAGGTCTTCACGACCACCGCGAAAACAAGGGCGATCCGCTCGACCAGCAATACGGTCCCGCGCATGCCATCAAGCTTACTGAAGGCGGCATGCTGCAACGCTTCCTGCAAGGCGCGCACGAGGCACGCGTGAACTCGTTGCACGGTCAAGGAATCGCAACGCCCGGCGCAGGACTCGTGGCCGAAGCGTATGCGCCCGATGGCCTGATCGAAGCCGTACGCGTGGCGAATGCGCGCACCTTCGCACTGGGCGTGCAGTGGCATCCTGAATGGAAGCATGCCGAAGACGCCCTTTCCACCGCAATCTTCCGTGCCTTCGGCGACGCCTGCCGTGCACGCATGCTGGCCCGAATACCGGGCGGGGCCGACAGGCTGAATGCCGAGGCGCCTCGCACCGCCCACGCCTGACCCGGCCCGCACAAGACAGAGAGAACGAAAATGCATGAAATCGACGAATTCCTGAAGAAGCACCACATCACCGAAATCGAAGCCATCATCCCCGACATGGCAGGCATCGCGCGCGGCAAGATCATTCCGCGCAGCAAGTTCGAATCGGGCGAATCCATGCGGCTGCCGCAAGCCGTGATGATCCAGACCGTGACCGGCGACTACCCGGAAGACGGCAGCCTCACCGGCGTTACCGACCCCGACATGGTCTGCGTGCCGGACCCCGCCACCATCCGCATCATTCCGTGGGCCGTCGATCCCACGGCCCAGGTGATTCACGACTGCGTCCACTTCGACGGCACGCCGGTCGAAATCTCGCCGCGCCGCGTGCTGCGCCGCGTGCTGGAACTCTATGACGCGAAGGGCTGGAAGCCCATCATCGCGCCGGAACTGGAGTTCTATCTCGTCGACATGAACAAGGACCCCGACCTGCCCCTCGCGCCGCCCATCGGCCGCACGGGCCGTCCGGAAACGGGCCGCCAGGCGTACTCGATCGAAGCCGTCAACGAATTCGACCCGCTCTTCGAAGACATCTACGAGTACTGCGACGTTCAGGACCTCGAAGTCGATACGCTGATTCACGAAGTCGGCGCCGCGCAGATGGAAATCAACTTCATGCACGGCGAACCGCTCGGCCTCGCCGACCGCGTGTTCCTCTTCAAGCGCACCGTGCGCGAAGCGGCGCTGCGCCACCATATGTACGCGACCTTCATGGCCAAGCCCATGGAGAACGAGCCGGGCTCGGCCATGCACGTGCACCAGAGCCTCGTTTGCGCCGAAAGCGGCCAGAACCTCTTCACGGGTCCGGACGGCAAGGCGACCGAGATGTTCTACGCGTACATCGCCGGCCTGCAGAAGTACACGCCCGCGCTGATGCCGATTTTCGCGCCGTACATCAACTCGTACCGCCGCCTCTCGCGCTTCATGGCCGCGCCGATCAACGTGGCCTGGGGTTACGACAACCGCACGGTGGGCTTCCGCGTGCCGCACTCGTCGCCGGCCGCGCGCCGCGTGGAGAACCGCATTCCGGGCGTGGACACGAACCCGTACCTCGCGATCGCGGCCACGCTCGCCGCCGGCTACCTCGGCATGACGCAGCACCTCAAGCCGACCGAGCCGCTTCTCTCCGATGGGTATTCGCTGCCGTACCAGTTGCCGCGCAACCTCGAAGAGGGCCTCACGCTGATGAGCGCGAGCGAGCCGCTGAAAGACATCCTCGGCGAGAAGTTCGTGCGCGCCTACCTCGCGTTGAAGGAAACCGAGTACGAAGCGTATTTCCGCGTGATCAGCTCGTGGGAACGCAAACATCTGCTGCTGCACGTGTAACTGAACGAGAAAGGAGACATCAAATGAGCTACCGGATCGACGCCCCCGCCGGCCTGGTGCAGCCCGCACCAACGACGCTGCGCCCCCAGGCTGCGCGCTCGACGGCCGAATACCGCGCGCTGGACGCCGCGCACCACATTCACCCGTTCTCGGACATGGGCTCGCTCAACAAGACGGGCAGCCGCGTGATCGTGAAGGCCAAGGGCGTGTACCTGTGGGACTCGGAGGGCAACCAGATCATCGACGGCATGGCCGGCCTCTGGTGCGTGAACGTGGGCTACGGCCGCAAGGAACTCGCGGACGCGGCCTACCGGCAGATGCAGGAACTGCCCTACTACAACACGTTCTTCAAGACCACGCACCCGCCGGTGATCGAGCTTTCGGCGCTCCTCGCCGAAGTTTCGCCGGGCCCGTTCAACCACTTCTTCTATTGCAACAGCGGCTCCGAAGGCAACGACACGGTGCTGCGGATCGTGCACCAGTACTGGTTCACGCAGGGCAAGCCCGGGAAGAAGATCGTCATCTCGCGCAAGAACGGCTATCACGGTTCGACCATCGCGGGCGGCACGCTGGGCGGCATGGGCTACATGCACGAGCAGATGCCCTCGAAGGTGGAGAACATCGTCCACATCGACCAGCCGTACTTCTTCGGCGAAGCCGAAGGCAACATGACGCCGGAAGAGTTCGGCCTCGCGCGGGCCCAGCAGCTCGAAGCGAAGATTCTCGAAGTGGGCGCGGAGAACGTGGCCGCGTTCATCGGCGAGCCGTTCCAGGGCGCCGGCGGCGTGATCTTCCCGCCCTCGACCTACTGGCCGGAAATCCAGCGCATCTGCCGCAAGTACGACATCCTGCTGTGCGCGGACGAAGTGATCGGCGGCTTCGGCCGCACGGGCGAGTGGTTCGCGCACCAGCACTTCGGCTTCGAGCCCGACCTCATCACGATGGCCAAGGGCCTCACGAGCGGCTATGTGCCGATGGGCGCCGTGGGTCTGCACGACCGCATCGCAAAGGCGATCATCGAGAACGGCGACTTCAATCACGGCCTCACGTACTCGGGCCATCCGGTGGCGGCGGCCGTGGCCGTGGCGAACCTGAAGCTCCTGCGCGACGAAGGCATTGTCGAGCGCGTGAAGGCCGACACGGGTCCGTACTTCCAGCAGCGCCTGCGCGAAACCTTCGCGAACCATCCGATCGTCGGCGACATCTCGGGCACGGGCCTCGTGGCCGGCCTGCAGCTCGCCGAGGACCCGAAGGCGCGCAAGCGCTTCGCGAACGGCGGCGACGTGGGCACGCTCTGCCGCGACTTCTGCTTCAACGGCAACCTCATCATGCGCGCGACGGGCGACCGTATGCTGCTCTCGCCGCCGCTCGTGATCACGCGTGCCGAGATCGACGAAATCGTGTCGAAGGCGAAGAAGGCCATCGACGCAACCGCGCAACAACTGGGTCTTTTGTAACACCACTTGTCCGGGCCGGCGGCGCGTCACGGGGTTAAGCGCTGCCGGTTCATCTTCATCATCAGGGGAAACCAACATGAGTGTTTGTCATCTTCGTCATGCGGTCGCGGCAGCCGCCCTGGCTTTGTGCGCGGGCCTCACCGCCACGTCGAGCCAGCCGGCCCAGGCAGCAGACGACGTTCTGAACGTCTACAACTGGTCCGACTACATTGCGAAGGACACGATTCCGGGCTTCGAAAAGCAGACCGGCATTCAGGTGAAGTACGACAACTACGACAGCGACGACACGCTGCAAGCGAAGCTGCTCGCGGGCAGCTCGGGCTACGACATCGTCGTGCCGACCTCGAACTACATGGCCAAGCAGATTCAGGCCGGCGTGTACCAGAAGCTCGACAAATCGAAGCTCCCGAACCTCGCGAACCTCGACCCCGTGCTCATGCACATGATCGCGGACGCGGATCCGGGCAACCAGTACGGCGTGCCCTGGGCCTTCGGCACCGACGGTATCGGCTACAACGTGCAGGCCGTGCAGAAGGCGCTCGGCGCGGACGCCCCCGTGGATAGCTGGGCCCTCGTGTTCGACCCGCAATACCTCTCGAAGCTCAAGGGCTGCGGCGTGTCGTTCCTCGACCAGGCCGTGGACGTCTTCGCCGCCGTGCTGCAGTACATGCACAAGGACCCGAACAGCACGAACCCGGCCGACTACCAGGCCGCCTTCGAAGTGCTGAAGAAAGTCCGCCCGTACATCACGCAATTCAACTCGTCGGGCTACATCAACGACCTCGTGAACAACGACGTCTGCGTGGCCGTGGCGTGGTCGGGCGACGTCGGCATCGCTCACCGCCGTGCCGAGGAAGCGCACCGTTCGTATGAACTGAAGTTCACGAACCCGAAGGAAGGCGGCCTGCTGTGGTTCGACGTGATGGTCATTCCGAAGGATGCGCCGCACCCCGAAGCCGCACTGAAGTGGATCAACTACATCGAAGATCCGAAGGTCAACGCACAGATCACGAACGAAGTGTTCTACCCGACCGCGAACAAGGCGGCCCACCAGTTCGTGACGCCGGCCGTGGTGCAGGACCCGACCGTGTACCCGCCGGAAGACGTTCTGAAGAAGATGACGCTGATGAAGCCGATGCCGGCCGACATCCTGCGTCTGGAAAACCGTCTGTGGGCACAGCTCAAGACGGGTCACTGATCCAGCACCACCCCTGAAGGAGATTGAAGGAGACAGTGCGCCGGAGGGATCGCTCGACCCCTCCGCGCCATAAGCCGTAGTCCGAAGTCCGGTTGCGCGCGCCGCGCCCTTTTCCCCCGACGACGCGCGCAACCCCCAACGAGCTCCGTTCGCAGTACTGATTTCGCGAGTCGCGTCATGCGCCCCGTGCGGGACCGCTCGCGCCTGCGATCAGAAAGGAACCAAGGTTACATCATGAATTCGACGTCACAAGTCAACGCCAATCCGGCCGTGCGTGCATCGGGCACCAAGGCCTCCGTCAACGACGCCTTCGTGCGTATCGAAAAC
>NZ_BAYB01000031.1 GCF_000685035.1 Paraburkholderia ferrariae NBRC 106233 | reverse complement strand
GTCGGGTAAGGACGCGATGGTAACGTCGCGTCCTTACCCGACAAGCGTCAACGGCTATCGTGCGTGGAAGCGCGGCGGCACGCCCGAGCGTCAGCGGCTGACCGATGCGTAGCTGCTCACGTTGATCCAGACGATTCACGCCGAGGTCAAGGGCGCCTACGGCTCGCCGCGAATGACCGAAGAGGTTCGCTCTCGCGGCTACCCAGCCAGCAAAGCACGGGTAGAGCGGTTGATGAGCGCCTTGAGGCCGCCACAAGCATGACGACGGAACTCGTGACCGACGCGCTGACGATGGCATGGTTCCGCCGCCGGCCCGCTGCATCAGCTCGCGTTCGGCTTGCCGTCTCCGAAAGCGTCCGAAAAACCCGCACCGCTCAGTTCGCGATTCTGTTCTGCGACGGCACGACGATCAATTGACCGGCACAGGCAAAGGGAACGACGCATCGCGCTGTGGTGGAACATGGACCCGTTCAAGGCCATGACTCCTTGAACTGCAGATCAAGCGCACTTGATCGCGTTTCCCATGGCCGCAGTCGGCCGCTGCCGCTCTACGGCCTCGATTCCCGCCACGTCCGCGTAGCCAGGACGCATCTTTTCGGGATCCATCAACCGTGCCAAGGAGCAATCCTGTCTGCTTACATTACACGTTAGGCTTTTTTCCGATAATGTGCTAAAAACATTGTGCATCCACTTTCCAGATCGGATGGAGCTTCACATACTATCGAATGAATCTCATCGCGCTTGTGTCGTAATACACCGCAACGAGGGAATCATTGAGTCATCGCATCGTTCTCTTCCTTCTCGCGCTTGCGCTGCCGTGGACGCCGCTCGTTGCAGCGCCACTCGCCGAGCGCGCGCCCGACACGATGCAGGCCCGCGTGATGGGCTGCGCGGCGTGCCACGGCGCGCATGGCGAAGGCACCGACAACGATTACTTCCCGCGTCTCTCAGGCAAGCCCGCGGGTTATCTCTACAACCAGCTCATCGCGTTCCGTGACGGCGGCCGCAGCTATCCGCCGATGAACTATCTGCTCGCCTATCTGCCCGACGCCTACCTCAAGCAGATCGCCGATTTCTTCGCCCAGCAGCATCCGCCCTATCCGCCGCCCGCCACGCCCAAGGCCGACGCCGCCACGCTCGCACTCGGCAAATCGCTCGTGACCAACGGCGCGCCCGAGCGCAACGTGCCCGCCTGCGCGGCCTGCCACGGCGCTGCGCTGACCGGCATGCAGCCCGCGATTCCAGGCCTGCTGGGCCTGCACGCGGAATACATCAGCGCACAACTGGGCGCATTCCGTTACGGCACGCGTCGCGCCGCCAGCCCGGACTGCATGCACGACATCGCCTCGCATCTGGCCGAACACGACATCACGGCCATTGCCGCCTGGCTCGCCGCGCAGCCCGCGCCCGCCGATCCGACGCCCGCTGCGCCCGCACCGCTGCCGCTGGCGTGCGGCAGCGTCCCTCACTAGCCGGGGCCTCGACGTGCGAAAACTTCGATCCCTCATCGCTGCCATCGCTGGCTTCTTCACGCCGCTGGCCGTGTGCCTGGCCATCGCGCTCGATGCGCAGGCCCAGACCGGAGCGCCCTTGGCCAACGCCGCCGACGCCGCCAGCGCGGCGGCCGCCATGCAGATCGCGCGCGGCGAATACCTCGCCCGTGCGGGCGACTGCATTGCCTGCCACACGGTGCCGTCGCAGCAGATATTCGGTGGCGGGCGGCCGATGGAAACGCCGTTCGGCACGCTCTATACGCCGAATATCTCTTCGGACAAGACCGATGGCATCGGCGCCTGGAATGCCGATGAGTTTTACCGCATGCTGCACGAAGGCAAGTCGCGCGACGGCACCCTGCTCTATCCGGCGATGCCGTTCGCCTCGTACACCAAGGTCACGCGCGCCGATTCCGATGCGATCTACGCCTATCTGATGTCCACGCAGCCCGTGCATCAGCCCAATCGCGCGCACGCGCTGCGCTTTCCGTACAACCAGCGCTCGCTGCTGATCGGCTGGCGCGCGCTGTTCTTCCGCGCCGGCGAATTCAAGCCCGATCCGAAACAATCGGTCGAATGGAATCGCGGCGCGTATCTGGTCGACGGGCTCGGGCACTGCACCATGTGCCACACGGAAATCAACGCGCTGGGCGGCAATTCAGCCTCGAAGGAATTCCAGGGTGGTCTGATTCCGCTGCAGAACTGGTACGCGCCATCGCTCACCTCGAACAAGGAAGCGGGACTGGGCGACTGGAGCATCGACGATATCGTCGATCTGCTGCACGCGGGCGTGTCGAATCGCGGCGCGGTCTACGGGCCGATGGCCGAAGTCGTCTACGACAGCTTCCAGTACCTCACCGAAGACGACGTGCGCGCGGTGGCCGTCTATCTGAAGTCGCTGCCGGGACATTCGAACGAAGTCGATAAATCGCCCAAGAGCCAGTTCGTCAACGAAGAAGCAAACCGCCTCGCGCCGCTCGGCAAGAAGATTTACGAGGCGCAGTGCGCCGTCTGCCACGCGACCGAAGGCCAGGGCAAGCTGCCACATTTCCCGCCGCTGGCGAACAACCAGTCGATCCAGATGAATTCGGCGGTGAATCCCATCCGCATGGTGCTCAATGGCGGCTATGCGCCGGGCACGAAAAAAAATCCGATGCCCTATGGCATGCCGCCATTCGCACAGTCGCTCTCGGACGAGGAAGTGGCCGCCGTGGTCACCTATATCCGCACGGCGTGGGGCAATCACGGTGCGCCGGTGTCGGTGAAGGAAGTCAATGCGCTGCGCTCCGCGCCGCTGTTCTGACCTGTATTGAAGCGAGGCCGCGATGATCGAAACACCCGTTCCCGAGCAGCCTGGCGAGCGCCCGCAACACGAGCAGGTCGACGAGATCGTGCGACAGGGCCCAAGCGGCGCGCTCGCGCTCGCCGGAACCGCGACCGCCATCGTGGCGGCGATCTGGTTTGCGTTCTACTTTCTCGTGTTCCTGCCTCGCGGCGTGATCCAGTAAAGCCCTTTCGCACATCGACCCATGTCCACGCATCCAACCGATCCTCACGGCAGTCATGCCAGCGCCGAAGTGGCCGCGCGCGTGGAGCGCCGCTGGGCCATGCTCATGGTGGCGCTCGTTCTCGTGCTGGTGGCGATGGTGATTTTCACCGGCCTGCACTGGGCCATGATGCCGCCGTCGCGCGTCGAAACCATCAATCCGGAAACGCTGCACGTCTCGGGCGAATTCGTCGAAACCAATCTCGGCAGCGCGCTCGAACCCGACGGCTCCGTCACGGTGCGCGTGCTGGCGCAGCAGTATTCGTTCACGCCGCAATGCATTGTGGTGCCCGCGGGCGTGCCCATTACCTTCCGCGCCACCAGTGCCGACGTCGTGCACGGCTTTCTCGTCACTGACACCAACCTCAATTCGATGGTCGAACCGGGCTACGTCTCCACCTTCCGCACCACCTTCGCCCAGCCCGGCGATCATTTGATGCCTTGCCACGAGTATTGCGGCGTGGGCCATCAGGGCATGTGGGCACACGTGAAGGTGGTCGAGCGCGATGCCTTCATGCAGATGGCGGCACTGCCGGAGAACCATTCGGGGAGACTGAGCTGTGTTAAATAACAAGCGACTCGTGCTCGCCCACTTCTGGCTCGCTTTCATTCTGTTCGGCGTGGCGCTGCTGCTGGGCGCGTGGCAGATGCTGGTGCGCAGCCCGCTGCATCCGTGGCTTAAGGATCCCGAACTTTATTATCGGTCCGTCACCGAACACGGCACCGTGATGGGCTACGCGTTTCCCACGCTGATCGCCATGGGCTTCGGTTATGCGGTGAGCGAACTCGCGCTCAAGCGCCCCTTGGTGGGCGTGCGCTTCGCATGGCTCGGCTTCATCCTGCTCACGCTGGGCGCAGTGACCGCTTCGGTGCCCGTCGCACTCGGACGTGCATCGGTGCTCTACACCTTCTATCCGCCGATGATCGGCAACGTGTTCTATTACCTCGGCGTGGTGCTGGTGGTGGTGGGATCGTGGGTATGGGTCGCGCTGATGAGCGTGAATCTCGCCGCCTGGAAGCGCGAGAATCGCGGCAAGCCCATTCCGCTGGCGATGTTCGCCACCACGGCGGGCGCGTACCTGTGGGGCTGGACCGCTGTGGGCGCAGCTATCGAAGTGCTGTTCCAGATCCTGCCCGTGGCCTTCGGCTGGCGCAACACCATCGACGCGGGCCTCGCGCGCGTGTTCTTTTCGTGGACGCTGCACGCCATCGTCTACTTCTGGCTGATGCCCGCGTACATCGCCTACTACACCATCATTCCGCGCGCGATCGGCGGACGGCTCTATAGCGATTCGATGGCGCGCATCTCGTTTATCCTGTTCCTGGTCGTGGCGATGCCGATTGGTCTGCATCACCTCTTCACCGATCCGCAGGTGGGCTCGGGCTTCAAGTTCCTGCAATCGGTATTCACGGCGCTCGTGGCCGTGCCCACGCTCCTGACTGTGTTCACGATCTGCGCGTCGGTGGAAATCGCCGGACGGCTGCGCGGCGGCAAGGGCACCTTCGGCTGGATCGCGAAGCTGCCCTGGCACAACCCGCAGATGCTCGCGCTGGCGTTTTCATTCGTGATGCTGGGCTTTGGCGGCGCGGGCGGCCTCATCAACATGAGCTACCAGCTCGATCAACCAATCCACAATACCCAGTGGATCACAGGCCATTTCCATCTGATCTATGGCGGCGCAATCGTCATCATGTATTTCGCCATTGCCTACGACCTGTGGCCGCAACTCACGGGCCGTGCGCTCACCAACTGGCGGCTGATGCGCTGGCAGTTGTGGCTGTGGTTCATCGGCATGATCGTGACGACGTTCCCGTGGCATCTGGTCGGCCTGATGGGCATGCCGCGCCGCATGGCTTATTTCGATTACAGCGATCCCGCGCTCGCGGCGCAGGCGAATCTCGTGACGATCTCGGCAATCGGCGGGCTGATTCTCGTGATTTCCGCCGTGCTATTTTTCGTGGTGCTACTGCAAGGCCATCGCAGCGCCGCGCAACCTGCCGAAAACTACCGCTTCAGCACGCCGGTGCATGAGTCACCCAGGCTGCCCGTGGCGCTCAACAGCTTCGCGTTGTGGATCGTGCTGATGGTCGCGCTCACGGTGGCGAACTACGGCTACCCGATTGCGCAACTGCTCGCGACGCCGGATACGGCCGTGCCCGCCATCCCGATCGGAGCGCCGCGATGAGCGACGAACGCCTGTTCTCGTTACGCAACGTCTGGTTCCGCGCGAGCGTCGGCGCGACGTTATTCGTGCTGGTGGTCGCCGCGCTGATCGGCTTCGTGTGGCTGCCTTCCGCGCAAACCGACCCGCAATTTCAGGGTGTCTGGAACGCCATCTGCAGCGCCGCGGGCGTGCCGCGCCAGTGGTATCAGGCAAGCGCGACGGTCTCGCCCGGCTACAAGGTCAGCACAGTCGAGCTCGCGCCGCATATGCTCGACGGCGCGTCCGCGCTGTCGATCGGACGCGGCGCCACACTCTCGTTGCGCTGCACGATGTGCCACGGCCCGCAAGGCAGGAGCGAGGCGAATTCGCCAAATCTCGCCGGGCAATATGCCAGCGTGGTCTACAAGGAACTGCTCGATTTCCAGAGCGGCGCGCGCCAGAGCGCGGTGATGTCGCCAATGGCGCAGCATCTTTCCGATCAGGACATGCGCGATCTGGCGGCTTATTACGCCTCGCTCGAACCCGTCACGCACCTGCGTGGCGATGCGCCCGCGATTGTCGTGCTCGGTGCTCCCATGCGCAACATTCCCGCCTGCGCCGCCTGTCACGGCGGCGTGGACAGCAAGGTGGGAAGCCCGTGGCTCGACGGTCTGTCCGCCGCCTACACGAAGGCGCAACTCATGGCGTTTGCAAACGGCACCCGCCACAACGATATCTCCGGACAGATGCGCAACATCGCGCGCAACATGACCGCCGAGGAAATCGATGCTGCCGCGGCGTGGTACTCGCAGGGGCAATAACCCCGACTGGGGGCCGATAGAAATGCCGGTAACGCCTGCTAGTTACAGGAGGCGTCGTCAGAAGTGTGATTCGCGGTACGACGGGGAAGTTTGGCAGACCCTACCTACAGCTTCCGGACAGCTTCGCGCAAATGACGTCTGTGTGGCGACCAATCTGCCAGTGAGCCACACTGCTAACGCAGACTCGACGCTCTTTTACCGTCATAACTTGCCTGACGGAAGAGTCGTTGCGAGATTTTCGAGCCGGGCAACCAGATCGTCTGCCTAGCGTTCCAGAATTCGCTCGCGCGGCCATTCGGACGTGAGTTTCCGGATCCTCGCCTTCCAATAGGCCGGGTCACTGACCGGCCCTCGCATCGAGAGATAAGCCCTCGTCAGCTCCAGCAAGGTGACCGCCGCCTTGATATGCGACAGGTCACGCTCCATTTCAAGATACGAGCGCGGAGGGTGATTTTTCACAATTCACGAATGGTAAGGTTGTTCGACGACGAATGCTGCCTGCCAGTACTGGCCAACAACTTGATCTACAACCAGTTCTATTGCGGTTCAGCAGGAGTCTTGACGTATTAACGAAATAACTAAGCCCATGATTTACAAATGGTTTTATGAGTCACCCCGGGTCGCAATGGATCACTCCGTCGGGCCCCAGGTTGGTAGCTAGACTGGTAGCTGGAGCGCCACGCATACTCCGCGTAACAATCCACCCTTGTCTCGCATCATGCCACGCCTACACTACGCCCTTGACGAGCTGCAGTTGCGCCGCTGGCTCGCGGCCGGTAAGCCCATCGCCCGCGCCGACGGTGACGGCCTCACCTTTACGCTTTCGGATACCCGCACCGCAACCTGGGTACTTCGCTATAGCCGCGGCAGCCGTCGGCGCGAAGTTACCCTAGGCAACTACCCCGCGCTCACACTTGCCGAAGCCCGGAAGAAAACCCGTGCTCTCCGTGCCCGAATCGATGCCGGCAAAGATCCAGCAACCGACCGGAAAATTGCAAAGGCGCGCGTGCACGCCGCCATGACCATCAGCAAGCTCTGCGACGACTTTGCCGAAAATCGCTTCCCACATCTCTCAGAGTCCTCAGTGAAGCAGTACCGATGGCTAATTGCCAAGGTCATCAAACCTGCAATTGGCTCACTCGACGTTCACATCGTCAGGCCTTCCGACATCGTATACATGATCGAGCACAGCGGACGCCCATGGTCAATCTGCAGGCTCCTCCTCGGCCTGAGCCGCGAAATCTTCGCACATGCAGTTGGAAAGCGGCTCATCGACGCCAATCCAGCCACAGGTATCGACCTCAAGGCTGTCAAAGGGGAGCAGCCACCGAAATGCCGACGTGTAATGCTCATGGAGGATGAACTGCGCAAGTTGCTGCCGGGTATTGATGACCGGCTCGGCCGTCAGGACGGCCTGATGTTCCGGATCGTACTCGCAACGTGTGTGCGCCAGTCGGAACTCATCCGGTCGAAAAAATCGTCCATCGATCTCGAACGCGGCGCATGGCGTGTCTACGCTGGAACGACCAAGACCCGGCAGGAATTTCTCGTCCCACTCGTGCCTCTGGTTACACGCTGGATGAGCGAGTTGATAGATATGGCAGGCGAATCCGAATGGTTATGTCCCGCGCGAAGCCCGCGCAACCGTAACGGTCACGTCGGCCGCAGCCAGCTGCAACATGCTGTCCGGCGTGCGTTCGAACGGGGGGATTTCGACGTTCGCCGCTTCACACCGCACGACACGCGCAGCACCGCCAAGGGACATCTGCGCAACCTAGAGGTGTTAGGCACTTGCGTTCAAACCTGGTAACCTGGCGGAATGACCGAGCGCAAACCCTACCCGACGGATGTATCGGACGAGGAGTGGAGCTTCGCCGCTCCGTATCTGACGTTGATGCATGAAGACGCGCCGCAGCGTCGATACGAACTGCGCGAAATGTTTAACGCGCTGCGCTGGATGGCGCGAGCCGGTGCATCGTGGCGCATGTTGCCAACCAATTTTCCGCCGTGGGAATTGGTCTATCAGCAAACGCAACGCTGGCTGAGCGCCGGATGCTTCGAGGCGATGGTGAGCGACCTGCGTTCGGTGCTGCGCGTGGCGCAGGAGCGGCAAGGCCAGCCCAGTGCGGTCATCCTGGATGGGCGCACGCTGCAATCGACGTGCGAAAGCGGCCCACGCGCTGGTTACGACGGCTACAAGCGCAAGCGTGGCAGCAAGGTTCACATGGCCGTTGATACGCTGGGCAATTTGCTGGCTGTTCACATTACGCCCGCCAACGAGCAGGAGCGCGCGCAGGTGGCCGAGCTTGCCCGTCAGGTTCAGTTGGTAACGGGCCAGACAGTGACGCTGGCGTTTGCTGACCAGGGCTATACAGGCGAGGATGCGGCACAGGCCGCGCGTGACGAAGGCATTGATCTGCAGGTCATCAAGCTGCCCGAAGCGAAAAAGGGCTTCGTGCTGCTGCCGCGTCGCTGGGTCGTCGAGCGCAGCTTCGGCTGGCTCAATCGGTTCCGGCGACTGGCGCGCGACTATGAACGTCTGCCCGAAACCCTCGCAGGCCTGCATTTCGTCGTCTTCGCCATGCTTATGCTTGTTCATGCCGCACCGATTATCCAGAGTGCCTAACACGCCGCGCAACTGCATCAGCCTCTTGCTGCGCGCATCCTCACGCGCTATCCCGGCGATCGCACGATCGTATTCGAGCAGGCGATCCTCGATATGGCCGGCATGCTCAAGCAGATCGCTGATGCTACGCTTCGCCCAGCCTGGCAACGTGTCCAGATGTTCGGTGATATACCTGCGCAACTTCTCCGGGCTCTGTGGCAGCACTACGCCGAATTCCGAGAGCAGGCCTCGCAACCGGTTGTAGGTCGCGGTCCTCTCTTCGACGAAACCTTGTCGTGTCCGATGCAGGCAAAGTGTCGCCTGCTGATGTTCGTCCTTCAGCGGCACGAAACGCATGGTCGGACGCGTCACCGCTTCGCAGATCGCAGCAGCATCCGCCGCGTCATTCTTGCCGCGCTTGCCCGACATGCGATATGGCGCCACAAGGTTGGGCGCCATGAGCTTGACTGTATGGCCGTGCTGCTGGAACAGGCGCGCCCAGTGATGTGCGCCGGAGCACGCTTCCATCCCGATAAGGCACGCTGGCAACTGCGCGATCAAGGTCACCAGTTGATCGCGCGGCACACGCGGCTTGATCAGCGTCGCTTTACCGGTTTCGTCCACACCGTGAACGGCAAATACATTCTTGGCAAGATCGATTCCAATAGTGACAATAGGCATGGACTTCCCCTCTCGCTGGTGTCGATGAACGTTCGCACCTTCATCCTGGCACATTGATGCCGACTCGCGGCTTCCGCCGCAGCCTCGGGACGGGGAAGTCCCTTTCATTCTCTAGGGTTCTCACGCGAGATCAGTGAGATCGCCCTCAATCACAAACTGCCCGGTATCGAAGACATTTACGATGTTCGTGACGAAATACCGGAGCGGCGAGCCGCGATGGAAGCATGGGCCAAGTTCATTGAGCATTGCTGTAACAACCCTGCGCCAGATGAGGGCAGCCTTACAAGCGCGTCTAAGGTGATCCCGTTCCGGCAACGCAGTGTTGCCTGATTTTTCGGGATTCGTTATCTGCCCGCCACACGCAACGGCCGAAATGAAAAAGCGTTCTCGCTACAACAGGGCGACGGAGGGATCCTGAATCTCTCCGCAAGGCCCTGTACCATGGGCTGCCACGCAAACTGCGCGTCGCCAACCCATACTCATAACCATATCCGAAACGCCCCGCGACTTTCCCGGTACACGGTCCCGGAAGACAGTCACAGTCACTGCAGGCGGTCGCGCGGCACCTGGGCCACAGACTGTTCGGTGCCAGGCGCGGTTCTACCCGATCTCCGCGTCGTCGGTGTTCCCAACGCCGCCGTTAGAGGCCGAAGTCTTCATGGAAACGCTCGATCTGGTGCATGCGCTCGTGCAGAATCGTAACGATGCCAATGTCGCCGTTGGAAAGGTGGCGCCAGTAGACGACATGGCGTTCGTAGCGAAAAAAGTAACCTTGAACACCGAATGCTGCGGGAATCGGACGCGACGTTGTGTGATGACTGGCGATCCCCCCAAAGGCATGGAACAGTCCGGAAATGTACCGCTCGGCCTGCTGCGCGCCCCAGCGATCACGCGTGTAGCGGTAGATCTCGTCCAGCCGGAAAGACGCCGCATCCTGGATGCGGACCTGAACGCTGGACATACCCTATGACGCCTGGTTGCGCGCAATCACATCGGCAGCCGTCAATGGCTTGTACGACGATTCGGGTGCTGCATACGCGTGGGCCAGTTCAGCCTTGAGTCGATCGAATGCCTCCGCTTCCTTGCGCTCCTTGTCGCGACGAATCAGATCGCGGACATACTCACTGACGTTCTCATAGGCACCATTTTCGCCGACATTCGCGGCAACGAAATCGCTAAGCGGACCGCTGAGGCGAACCGTCATGGTCGTAGGGGTACGGGGCATGGTCCACTCCTGATACAGTTATCGTATTCAATATACTCAAAAATGAATACGCGTGCAACCGAAAATCTTGCGGTTCGCCGGACTTGGGACGACAGACCGCGACTCTCCCGATTCGCCCCTCCTTTCCTGCCGTTGACGAGCTCCCTACTCAAATGGTTGCAATATGATGTACACGGGAACATAGCGGGGGCTTAAACAGTACCGCAGGCTCTTCAGCTTTCGAACTTGACGATCCGCATGTATCCAGCTACTCGGCAACCGGATCGGGTAGCGGAGACGTCGCCCCTCCCTCACGATCGTCCTGCTCCCCCACAAAATACGTCATCACGCTGTCCCGAGATCCACGTTTGCCTGCCTGCTCATCGGTCAGGTTTCATGCTGGCGTGCCCGGTCGGGACTATCCCAATTTCTCGCAGGTCTCGGTCGATGAATGAGATGGCACTCGAGGACACAGAACTGAATGACGCTCTGATGTATAGGCCGCTGATAGGGAAACAACGGCCCGTAAACGCCATCTTCGCGTTAGTCTTCGATAGGTAGAACAGAAGCATCCTCGCTTCGTGAGGCCCCCCTTTGGGAGACCTCACGCCACGAAACCGGTTCAAGACGCTCCCGATTCACCGCAAGCGAGAACACGTCAAATCGATTGTAATAGCCAACGACATCGTGAAATTGCTTGGGCTCTACGCAGCGATTCAAGTCGAACTCCGCGTATGCGATGCCCTCTTCGTCCTTGAGCATGTCGCCAATCTGGCTGCCCGTCGGATCCACGAACATTGTTGCAGCGCGTGGCGAGCCATCGAGCACCTCCGCAGCAGCAGGGTCTCTCGCGACGAGGAAATCGCGCATCTCGCTGTCCATGAAGCCGGCACAAATGATTCCAAATGCCTTGGCCTCGAACGAGTGTGCTCCCGCACGCAATCGGTTCGCTGCAACGTTGTCGAAGTTGGCACCTGTCGATGGGCGGCGCGTCGGCCACAGCGCCGGCCAGCTGGAAATATGAATCTGTTCACCTTGTGCGATTAGCGAGTATCGCGCGAGCGGGTTCGTGTTCTCTCCACAGATTAGCCCTCCAATTCGGCCGATTCGAGTATCGGCGACCTGCAATCCAGCGCCATCGCCCGCCGCCCACACCAGCTTCTCGTAGAACGTCGGCACGAGCTTACGATGGTGATTGATGATGACGCCACGGTCATCGATGAGAACATTTGAGTTCCAGAGACAGCCGACACTCGCTCGGGACCGTTCACTGAAGCCCAGCGACACAAACACACCACAGCGTTGCGCCTCCGCCGCAATCTCCGCAATCTCGGCGCTGTCCATGTAAAGGCTCTCCCCGGCGAAACGCTCGAAGAGGTCGTGATTGTCGATCGGTGCCCAAAGCGATGCCCAGACAGGAAACGCTGGAATGTAAGACTCTGGAAACGCAATAAGTTGCGCTCCGTTACGACTGGCTTCACGGATAAACGACACCGCCTTCGCAACCGTCTCGGTTTTGTTGAGGAACACAGGAGCTGCGTGGATCGCAGCAACTTTCACAAAAGGAAGGTAAGGCATATTTTTACTCTCTCGTGCTGACGTTGACTGGTTAGTGATCAATCGCTGTAGCCGCGCCGATTCCCGTTTCGCGTCTCACGACAAGTTCGGCCCATCGCGAGCGGGCACCCGCATCACGAGTCATGAGCGAAACAAGAATGACGAGCAGAAATCCGACAGGGATGGAGAGGATGCCCGGGTTGCGCAACGTGATAAGCGGTTCACGCAGACCCACGATACTCGTCGCGTCCACCGGGATGGCCTGTGCAATCGACAGAGCTTGGTTACGCTCCAGCAGAAGCTTCTGGCGCGCCTCCTCTCCCGTTGCTGCCGGCAATTTCGCTTCAATGTGCTGTGCGGTGGTCATCGCTTGCTGCCGAGCTAGCGCCGGATACGTCATGTTTGGCGAGACGAGCACGAGTGCGATGGCCACAAGCGTTCCTCCGACAATCCCGACAATGACGCCTTGGGTCGTAGTTCGACGCCAATACAGCGTCAGTACAAGCGCCGGGAGGTTGGCCGAGGCCGCGACGGCATATCCCAACCCAACTAGCTGCGCTACGTTCTGCCCGCGTTCGAGGATGCTCACAGCAATCGCAATCGCGCCCACAACAAGCGTCGCAATCCGGGCAGCTGTCACCTGCTCGCGTTCGGTAGCGTGTCCATTTCTCACAGCGCCGACATACACGTCATGCGCGATCGACGAGGCCGCTGCCAACGTCAGGCCCGCCACCACCGCGACGATGGTCGCAAATGCCACAGCTGCGATGAACGCGAGCATCAGATCTCCACCTATACTACCGGGACCGCCCGTCAACGCCTGCGCAAGGAGCGGCGCTGCCAGGTTACCGCCTTTGTCCATGGCGGATATCAATGGTGCGCCCACGAAGTAGGCAGCGGCGAATCCAATCACCACGATGAAGAGATGACACGCACCGATACCAAGCATCGCCCACATTACCGAGTGCCGCGCCGCCTTCGCATCCTTCACGGTGAAGAAGCGCATCAAAATATGCGGCATCGCTGCGGTGCCGAGTACAAGAGCCAGACCAAGCGAAAACAGCTCGAGTGGCTTGTTCAAAAAGAGGCCCGGTTCCAGAAAGCGCCACCCCAGTTCGTCACCTGTCAGCCCTTTTACTGTGGCCATTTGCGCGACATGCGATTGGACGAACTGGCTGTGGACGATTGCATCCATGAAGCTCGGCACCTGGAATCCGAATGGTAGCCAAGCGAGCACCACGAGAACGAAGGATGCTCCAATGAGCAGCACGGCCTTGATCACCTGTACCCACGTCGTCGCCTTCATGCCTCCGCAGCCGACGTAGATCAGCATCAGCGCGCCGACACCTACAACTGAAACGTTGTAGTCGATACCCACGAGTGCACGAACAATGACCGCGCCGCCGACGATCTGCGGAATCATGTACGCGAGTGCAACAACGACGCTGGACACTGCCGACACGGCTTTCGTCGAACGGAAGCTGTTTCGCATCGTAAGCACATCGCCAATCGTATATTTCCCGAGATTCCGGCAGGGCTCCGCAATAAATAGCAGGACTGGAATGAAGGCCGCGAAGAAGCCCACTAGATAGATCATTCCGTCGAATCCGTATAGCGAAATGAGACCCGATGCACCGAGAAACGCAGCAGCAGAGAGGTAGTCTCCTGCGATTGCGAGTCCGTTTTTTGCTGGTCCGATCCCGCCGCCTGCCGTATAGAAATCCCCCGCCGTCCGGTTGCTTCGCGACGCAAACCATGTAATCAGCAGTGTCGACGCGATAACAAGACCAAATACGATGAATGTCAGGAAATGGTGGGTGATCGTCGAGTTCCCCACTTCCGCCGCGAACACCAGACCGGGCGTCGCTGCTACGGTCAAAACAGGACCGAGCAGATGCTTAGTACGCATGGCTCTGCTCCCCTACAGTAGCAACTGGCGCCGTCTGTTGCTTGACATCCGCAGACGCCTTATCGATTTGCGCGGTGCGCCGCAGAAACACGTATGCGATTACGCCTCCAAACGGATATTGCGAAACCACAAAGATTGTCCCAATGTTGATGCCCGGCATCAGTCGAATCTTGAAGAACTCCGGCGCCCAAGCGATCAATGCCGGGATGGAAAAATAGTAAACGGCCGCTAGCAGGCCAAGCCCAAGAACGGTGTTCCTGCGTTTGCGCGCAAGGAACCTGAAGCGTTCGCTCGCAAGTACCCCTTCCCAGTCAACGTCGGTTCCAGGCATCTGTTTCTCCCGTCGAGATGAGGAGCCGGGCACCCCCCGGCAACTAAAACCAAGTTTACGGATGCCACGTTCATCGGCGAACTGGAAAAGAATCTCTGGCCTGTGCAATTTTGCACAGCGACAATGGGACGCCCACTAACGGAGGATTCCCGTGAATATCAATCATCTCGACTGGAACGACCTTCGGGTTTTCCTGACGGTCGCTCGAGCGGGGAACCTGTCGAAAGCGGGGCGCATCCTCGGGATGGACCACGCAACGGTTGGAAGGCGCATTTCAGCGCTCGAATTCGCGCTTGAGACGCCGGTCTTCGAGCGAGACCGCCAAGGCTATCGCCTGAACGCTCAAGGACGCGAGATGCTGGAATACGTGGAGGTCATCGAAGCGAATATCCTGACGCTCAGTGATACGATGGGGGGCGCCCAGCCGGGGCTCTCCGGCCACGTGCGTATTGCCACAATGGAAGGTATCGCCTCTCTCTATCTGAGCGAGCAATTCGTTGAGTTTCGGCGGCGTCAGCCAGGTATTACCATCGAGCTCGTAACCTCGTCAAACGACGTCCGAATCTCCCATCGGGAGGCAGATCTCTTCATCGGCTTTTTCGAGCCACGAGGTAGCAACCTGAAGATAGAGAAAATCGGCCAGTTTCAGCTGCATCTGTACGCCCATCCCGACTACCTTGCGATTAAGGGTATTCCCGAGGTCGCATCCGACCTCCCCGACCATACGTTCGTTGGTTACATCGATGAGCTAATTCAGCTTGATGCAGTTCGCTGGCTGGATGACGCAATCTCGAATCCGACTATCGGCTTCCGTTCGACGAGCATGCTCTCACAAATGTTTTCTGCCGCTGCAGGCGGTGGGATCGTCATGCTGCCAACCTTCTCCAAGGCAGAGCGCTTCGGTCTCGTACCAATCATGACAGACGAAATTCCCGTCCTCCGCGACGTGTGGATAAGTGCGCATCAGTATCTGCAACGGGTACCTCGCATCCGCGCGGTTGCCTCGTTCCTTACCGAGATCATGGCGCGAGACTATCCGTCGTGATCTCGGCACGCCAAGGAGCGCGTCAGGGCCAAAACCGGGATATCACGCGATTGCTCTCGAAAAGAACCGCGTGGCGCTGTATATGCTCATTGCAATTCGTGCCTTTTCCAACGCGACCCACTCCTACGAGCCCTCCGATAGGAACGTTAACAGCCGTTCGTCGCGCCAGCGAACGCGGTTTTCCCAGTCGGCGAGCTCAAGCAACGCTCGACGTTGCCGACTGACCTCGGCAACCAAATCAGGTGTCCAAGGGTCGTACTGCCCTCGCTCCGCGCCCATACGCTCGTCCCATTTTCTGAGCATGCGACTCGATGCCGCCCGAGTCTTCAGGCCAACCGTTTCGAACGGTCCAATCACACTCCACACTCCAGCGGCGCACGAGCCCAGCAGAACGATATCGTCAATGTCGGCAACTGAGGCTACTCCGTTATGCACCAGACAGGATACTTCGCGTAACAGTGCGCCTTGCAGCCGGTTAAAGACAAAATCTTCGACCTCGCGTCGCACCAGAATGGGTCTGAGACGCGCGCGTAGAGCTCGGTGGCTCGATCTACATATTGCTCCGACGTAAAGCTCGACGGCACGACCTTGATTACGGGCAACAAAAACGGCGGGTTCGCGGGATGCCCGACAAGCATTCGCTCCCTTCGGTAATCTTGCTAGGGTAAATTGCGGAGGTTGAACTAGCCAAAACCGCGTCTGACCGCGCAACGGTGGCAGCTCGCGCGAACAATTCCCGTTTTAACGCAAGTTGCTCTGGAACGCACTCCCGGACAAGCCCAGCACCCGAGACCGTCCCGTCCAGTTTTACATGCCATAGTGGCAGTCAATCCGCTCGGACCAAAACCTGTTGGAACATGGACGCAGGGATTTCCGAGGAGTGTCCAGAAACGACCGAATATCGGGTCGCCGGTATAACCTATGCTAACGGGCGCGTTGCCCAGCACTCGGCACGATCTGAACATCGAATGAATCGAAAGAGGACCTTATCGCTTGCCGCGCCTCCCCTGCTTCTTCAAGAAACGCAACATAACCATTTCCACCGAGAGCCGCACCAACCTCAAGCACGGACAAAAGAGGCTAGCATAAGCTCGTCGCTATGCTTCATCGCCTCAGGAGCAAGCGCAAGCAAGGTTTCAAATTCACGAGTGCCCGTAACGAGGGAAGCGTTATCCACGCTTCTGGCAAGCACGCCTACCGTATCGAGGCTCGGGGAAAACAACTTCGCACCAACGGTTGGCAGTGTATTGAGGGTTGGTTTGTAGCCCAAGACCCCGCATTAAGCAGCCGACCAAACCATGGATGTTGCTGTCTGGGTCACAAAAGCGTGGTGGGCGCATGCACGCCGGTTACAGCAGCGAGCCTGAGCATTCCAGCCAGCAGCTGTCAGGTCGTCGTGTCGAGGTGATGCCCAGCCCCGCCACCGCGGCCGCCACGGCCCCCTCGTTCTCGTTGACCCAGAAGTGCGGTTCGAGATCGAGCGCGACCTCCTCCTCGCCGCGGCTGAAGATCCACGCGCTGGAAACGTCGGCAGCCGGGCCGCCCACGATGCGATGCGCGTTCAGGGCGTCGGGCGTGGCCGGCGTGCCGTTCTGCGCGAGATAGCCGGGCGAGGCGACCACGAAGCGCGCAATGGTGGTAACGAGCCGGGCGGTGGCCGACGAATCGCCCAGCCGCCCAAGCCGGAACGCCACATCCACGGCTTCCTTCACGAAGTCGCGCGGGCGGTCGCCCACCAGCATCTGGATGCGCAGATCCGGGTGCTGCACGGCGAACGGCGCGAGGCGCGGAATCACCTCGCGCACGGCGATGCTCGCCGGCATGCTCATGCGCAGCGTGCCACGCAGGTCGGCGCCTTCGCGCAGGCTCTGCTGCGCGTCGTCGAGGGCGGCGAGAATGCCGTCGAGCCGGGCGAGGAACTCGGCACCCGCCTCGGTAGGCACGACCGCGCGCGTCGTGCGCGAAAGCAGCCGCACGCCCAGCTCGCTCTCGAGGTCGGCGACAATGCGCGACACCTGCGATTGCGACATGCCCCATTCGCGCGCGGCGGCCGAAAAGCTGCCTAGGCGCGCCACGCGGGTGTACAGGCGAAGCGAAAGAATATCCTTCACGGCGACGCTCTTTCCAGGAGCCGAAACTGCCACAGGCTAGCCGATTGATGCGCCGCGCGCAAACATGAACAAGCACCGGCATACGGCCGAATCCAGCGCCCGGCCCCGGCGTGCGAGCGCGTAAAATGCGCAGATCCTCCTTTGCCTTCCCGCCATGAAGCACCACCAGAACGCCATTTTTCAGGCACTCGCCGCCGCCGCGCTCTTCGGTGCGACCACGCCGTTCGCCAAAGCGCTGCTCGGCACGCTGCCGCCGTTCATGGTCGCAGGGCTGTTCTATCTGGGCAGCGGCGTTGGGCTCGCGCTCCTGATCGCCCTGCGCCGCAGCCGCCGCAAGGCGGGCGCGCCGGCAGCCGAAAGTGCACTGAAGGTTAGCGAACTCCCCTGGCTCGCCGGCGCGATCGCCGCGGGCGGCGTAGCGGGGCCTGCCTTGCTGATGCTGGGCCTGAGCAGCACCCCCGCTGCCACGAGTTCCCTGCTGCTCAACCTGGAGGGCGTGTTCACGGCGCTGATCGCGTGGCTCTGCTTCCGCGAAAACGTGGATACGCAAATCTTTCTCGGCATGCTCGCCATCGTTGCGGGCGGTGTCCTGCTGTCGTGGCCCGCTTCGCATGCGGGCTTTGCGCCCGGTGCGCTGCTCGTCGCCGCCGCGTGCCTGTGCTGGGCGATCGACAACAACCTCACGCGCAAGGTGTCCACCAACGACGCCATGGTGATCGCCTGCCTGAAGGGCATTGTCGCGGGACCGGTCAATCTGGGCATCGCGCTGATTTCCGGCGCGCACTGGCCCGCCGCGGGCACCTTGGCGAGCGCAATGATCGTGGGCTTCGCGGGCTATGGCGTAAGCCTCGTGCTTTTCGTGGTGGCTCTGCGCGACCTCGGCACGGCGCGCACCGGCGCCTACTTCTCCGTTGCGCCGCTCTTCGGCGTGGCGATTTCGTTGCTCCTGTGGCCCGAGCACCCCGCCGACACGTTCTGGCTCGCGGGCGCGCTCATGGCGCTCGGCGTTTGGCTGCATGTCCGCGAACGGCACGAGCACGACCACACGCACGAAGCGCTCGATCACGCGCACCGGCACCGTCACGACGCCCATCACCAGCACGAACACGACTTCGACTGGGACGGCACCGAACCCCATAGCCACGCTCACCGCCACGCACCCATCACCCACCGTCACGCGCATTACCCGGACGTGCATCACCGCCACTCGCACTGAGCGCGAGCGGCCATGCACGGACGGGCATGCGGGGAGAGACCGCCATGACGACCGTCGTCCGTGAAGTCACACTCGATATCGATGCCGCGCGCGCGTGGGACGCGCTGCGCGATCCCGGCAATGTCGGCAAGGTGTTTGCGGGCGTGCTGGTCGATGCCGTTCTCGACGGCGACCTGCGCACCGTGACGTTTGCCGGCGGGACGGTGGTGCAGGAGCGCGTGGTCGCGATCGACGACGCGCGCATGCGGATTGCCTACACCGTCTGCGGCGATCGCTTCGAGCACCATCACGCATCGATTCAGGTCTTCCAGGAAGCGGCCGGGCGATGCCGGCTCGTCTGGATCAGCGATTTCCTGCCGGATGCACGGCGCGAAGTGGTTGAGCCGCTCATGGACGCCGGTTGCGCAGCGATCGTACGCAACGTGCGTTGAGCAGTGTTGAGGCCGCTATCGCGCGCTACGCGCTCACGACTTCATCTGCTGCTGCATGTCGCTACAAATGGCGGCTTTCTGCTGTTCGTATTCCTTAGGATTGCTCGCCTTCATCTGCTGCATGCCGTTGACGGACTGCGCGGCCTGTTGCCAGCCCGATTTCCAGTCCTTCTCGAAGTCAGGATCCTGAGCAAACTTTTTGCTCGCCGAGGTCTTGTAGTTCGACACGGTCGAGACATCGATATTGCATACCTCCTGGGCTACGCGCGCATTGGTGGCGGAGAATTGCACGCCCATCTTCGCGAGCTTCTGTGGATCCTGGCTCTGCGCGTGCGCGACGCCCGAGCCAAGTGCGAAAGCCGCTGCCGCAACCAGGGCAACGGGAGCGCTGAACAGCGTGTCAGTGAAAGTTTTCATCGGCGTATCCTCGATTCTTTTGTTGGAGTGGAAACAGGGGCGCGTCTCAGTGCACTCCGCTAACGGTAAGCGTAATCGTTCTGCCGTTCACGGTCGTATCCTGGCGCATCACGAGACCCGTGGCCGGGCAGAAATGATCGACCACGTGTGACTTCATCGAAAGGTTGGCCATGTGCCCCATCAACTGCGCATTGTCGGCCTGGGTGCTGCGGTCGTAGGTCACGGGCCAGCACACGATCGTCCCCACCGCGGTCGGCAATTGCTCCTGCTTGCCAACCACCTTGTCGCTCGTCACCGTGACGAACTTCGGCACGCTCATGCTGCCTACGGCCTGCCCGCCATTCGCGGGCGTGCCCGACATCGCCCCTTCCGTGCGTGTGCCCGCGATACGCTGACCTTCGCTCGTGATCTCGCCCACATAGCTCAGGACACCCGTGGTCTGCGACGAGAGTGCGGCGCCGAAGCTGGCCATGCCGCTCGTGCCGTGCAGGGCGCCGGTATTCTTCTGTGCGGCAGCAGTGGCTTTGCCATCGGCAATCTCGAAGCCGAAGTCCGATTCGCTTTGCATGGGCTGGCCGCCCATCGACATCTTCATCACCGCATGCACCTGACCGTTACAGTTGTTACCGTCGCGTTTCGAAAACTGCGTGACCGTGTAGGTCATCGAGCGCTGGCCGGGTGCGAGCGTGCTGGTGTATCCGCCACCCTCATGCATCCAGGGTGCATCGCAGGCGGCCGCGGCATACACGTGCGTCCCGGTTGCCGCCCCCACGGCAGCCAGCGCCGCCGTCAACGCGCAGCGCAGCAGGCGCCCCTTGCGCGCTGCGCTCGAAAGGGTAGGACGGTTGCTGTCGTGCATGATTCGTTCTCCGCTTGAATAGTGAAACACGCATCCTGGCGGCCACCTCAGGGTGCGTCAATAGCCTGGCGATACTCGGTCAGCGTCATATGTAACGTCGTGCGCCCCGCCGGCGCCACGTCATACTGCGGGCCGAAGAGCGTCCGGAAAGCTGCATAACGCGAGAGAACGCGCGGCACGTAGGCCTCGGTTTCGGCGTAGGGCGGGATGCCGCCATAGCTGCGCACACTGGATTCTCCCGCGTTGTAAGCGGCCAGCGCGTAGGGCAGATTGCCGGAGAATTGCTGGAGCAACTGGCCGAGATACAACGTGCCGGCCGCCACGTTCTGCACCGGATCGTTCGCATCCGATACGCCGAATCGCATGGCGGTGGCCGGCATCAACTGCATCAATCCCCGTGCGCCCG
The DNA here is from genome assembly GCF_000685035.1 of Paraburkholderia ferrariae NBRC 106233. Taxonomy (GTDB): domain Bacteria; phylum Pseudomonadota; class Gammaproteobacteria; order Burkholderiales; family Burkholderiaceae; genus Paraburkholderia; species Paraburkholderia ferrariae. The sequence continues at coordinate 96,324 of NZ_BAYB01000031.1, read as the reverse complement.
CGGACGAAAGGGCATTGCGGTTGAAACCGGATTCCACGTCGATCACCGCGGCCACAAGCGCCGGATCCACATTCGTGACATGCGAAACCGCGCGAATGATCGGCTCCACCGTCGCGTAGTTGCAGTCCGTGCAGGCGGGCGTATGCGCAAGCGCCCCCGGCAACGCAAACGGCGGGGATGCCGTGGTGAGCCGCGCACCGCTCAGCACGACACCGCGTGCCTTCGGCTTGTCTTCCGTCGTGGCTTGCTGGAAGGAAGCCGGTACGACGGAGCGCATGGCCGCGGGCACGCCGCTCTCTGCCTGCCCGCGCCCGCCAACGATATAAATCACACCGCCTGCGCACGCGGAAATGCTCGTGCCGGATAAAGCCAGGCCGAGTCCCATTCCCGCAGCGGCAACGACAGTGCGAGCGTACCTCATTGCTTGACGAGTTCGACGCGCCGGTTCTGCGCACGTAACACATCGCTCGTATTGGGAACAAGCGGCTGCGTTGAGCCATAGCCCTTTGCCGTCAGCGAGTTGGTCACGCCAGCGCCCTTCAGATACTCGGCGACTGCCTCGGCGCGCGCCTGCGACAGCGCCATGTTGTGCGCATCGCCGCCCGTCGAGTCGGTGTGTCCGCCCACCTCGATCTTCCAGTCCGCATGCTGCTTCAGCAACGCTGCCACGCGATCGAGCACCGGCTTCGCATCGGCGCGCAGGGTACTCTTGTCGAGGTCGAAGTTCACGCCATAGAGCTGGACATGACCCGTCTGCTCCAGTTGCGAGGCCACGGCGCCGCCGGCCTGCCCAGTGGAATCGCACGTGAGCCGTGACGGGCCGACCCGTTCGCCCGCACTCTCCGCGACACTCGAGAACGTATGCGCGTCGGCCTTGAAGAGCGCCGAGAACACCTGCTTGCCGTCCGGGCTGAATACCATGATGCCCGGCATGCTCGTGTTCGACTGCTGCTCGTTGCGTGTGAGCCTGAGGTAGCCGCCTTGATCGACCCCGCCGACGATAGTCCCCAGCACCTGGGCAACGCGAATGGGATCGCTGCCCTGCGATTCGAAGTAGCAACCCTCGACACCCGCGCCGTTCTGCTCAAGCAGAACGTAACCGCTCGAGCCGAAGTTCAGCGGGAAATGATAGAGACCGGCCACCTGCCGCACCGACGCCGCCGCACCCGGCGTGCCATAGGCAGAGAAGCGCGAGAGGCCTATTCCATAGGGTGCCTCGTCCGGCGTGGACGAAAGCGTCAGCCGCAGAAAGCGTGCCGTCACTGGCTGCTGCAGCGGCGCACGCAGCACGACGCCAGGCCCCACGGTATCGGCGCCGGGAAAATCGGCGTCATAGGCGGTGCTCCACGGACCGTTCGCGCTTGCCGCGGTCTCGACCTTCACGTGATGCGGCGTCACCTTGAGCTGCGGACTGCTGACGAAAGCAAGCGAGTTGATCTGGGCATCGCCAGGCAGCGCGAGCACGAGTTCGTAGTGATTGCCGTTGGCCTGGATGCCCGGCGAATCCGGCACACCATCCACGAGCCGGAACCAGTCGGTATCGTTCTGGCCGACGGCAAACGCGCCGGCGCTCAGGCTCGCCACGTCGGTCTGCGGGGCGTCGTTGGCAGCGGTGTCGCTGGCAGGCGCGGCCGATGCGGCGTCGGCGGGCGCCGCGTCCACCGACGCTGCCGTTGCGGGCGCAACGGGTACGCTATTCGCTTCGTCGTGCTTGCGATGACAGCCCGCCATCAGCAGCGTCGCAGCGGCGACAAGGGTAAAGACGCTCGATCGGCGAGAGGTAAGAACGGTACCTGACGGTAGGGTCAATTTATTGTGCTCCTGATTGCTGGGCATGCGTAAGGATGTGTATCTCGTCGAGATCGGTCCGGATACGCGCCTGCAGTTGGTCCAGTTGAATCCGGCTCGCGCCACTGCGCCTGGCGGCATCGAATCCGGCGAGTGCGTCCTTGAGGTCGGCCTGGGCTTGCGCGCGCTGCGCGTTGACCAGTTGATGCGCGCTGTTGTCCGCCTGTTCGTTCGCCGTGCCGTCCGCGTTTAACAGGTTTGCGCGCAACCGGTGGTCGCCGCGCACATCGTCTGCGAGCATACCCGGATCGCCGGCGGACAGTGTCGCATTCATCGGGGCATGCTGGTGCGAGAGGCGCGATTGTATGCTGGACGCATTGCCGGGCGAGCCTGCGGATGCGGGCCCGGCAGCGGCATCCGGTGCGGGCGCGGTTGCCGGCACCGGCGTACCCGGTTTGAGCGTGCGCGACGTGATGATCTCCACGCCGTCTTCGTGTTGCACGGTCACCGTCTGCATTGCCGCGACCGGAATGGCCGCAGCGGCAACAGGCGCAATCACCTGCGCATGCGCAGACGCGCAGAGCGAGAGGGCAAGCGCCACCCAGCCGCCGGTACGCCCGTGGCGGATCACGCGCGCGTTGTTCCGCTCGCGCATCGATCAGCCTCCGCGATAGGGCGATTGCATCCGCACGATCGCCTCGGACTCGATCGGAATGCGGAAGTCGCCCGATACGGCTGAATAACCGTAGCAGCTGTTCATTTTCGTCGGCAAGCCGAGTCCGCCTGAGTTGCCGGTCGAGTAGATGTTGCTGATGCCGTTCACCAGATAGAAGATGACGCGGTTGATGAATGGCACATACAGGTCGTAGCAATACGTGACGCTGATCTTCAACAAGTTGGCATCCTGGATCGAGAGGCCCGAACTCGATCCGGTTTGCGTGTTTCGGTACATGAGCGTGTCGTTCGGGATTTCGGTTACCGTCTTGCCGGCGTAGTAGTTGCTGCGCCCGAAGTCCGATAGCGCCGCCCCGGTGGGACTGATGACCGTCAATGTGGTAATGCCGGGGTTGCGCGCCTCGATCGTGGCGGTCGCGACAGCCATCTGCTGCGTCGCGAGGCCCGTCGAATGAGCGAAGAGCGGTGCGATGCCGCGCCCGAAGCCGTTGAGCATCGCGGTTTTCCCGCCATTCTCCACCGCACCGGCGCGTGCCGCCATCAACGTCGCATAGTTCACCGTACTTTTTGCCTGGTACAGTAGCGCGAACTGGATCAGCCCGAGGCACAGCAAAAGCAGTACCGGCAGCGCGATGATGAACTCGGTGGCCGACTGGCCGCGCTGCCTCCGCCTGTTCCCCGCACGAACTTTCCGTAAGCATGACTGACGATACGCTTGCCTCATCTCGCCTCCTGCGCGTCGATCTGCAGTTGCAGGCCAGGCACGAGACCCAACGCCGCGCCGCGCCCCGCCTGCAGTTCGAGCACGGCGGCTGCGCGCCAATGCGCACACAACCGCCGCGGGCGCACATGATCGCGTATGCCCAGAATCCGGTATTCCCGGTCGACGAACACCACGTCGATGGGAACGTGCATGAACCAGGTATGAACCGAATTGCAGGGGCGAATGAGTAGCGCATCGTGCTCCGCGATCGACCGGCGCCCCATCCATCCTTTCATGCGATCGAACATGCCGGTGGCGAGGCGAAGGTCGAGCGCGAGCGGCCTGCCTTGCGCCGAAATACGCGCGGCCTTCAAAGCAGCCCCTCCTGCATGAACTTCATCACGATAGGAAAGCCGAGCACGATGAAGGTGATCGGGAAGATGAATACCACGAGCGGAAAGATCAGCTTGACCGGCGCTTCCATGGCCTGTTTCTCGGCACGCTGGAAGCGCTCGGTACGGCGCTGCTCCGACTGGAATCGCAGCGTCGTCGCAATGCTGCCGCCCATGCGCTCCGACTGGACCACCGAGCTCACGAAGTTGGTCACTTCGCGAATCTGGAGGCGGTCGTCCATGCGGCGCAGAGCATCCGCGCGCGGCAGACCCGACTTCAGGTCGCGTAGCACATGTTCGAACTCGCGTTTGAGCGGCCCGGCCGGGCCCTTGCTCACCGCCTGCGTGAGCGCGCCGTTCAGGTTCAGCCCTGCTTCCATACTGAGTGTCAGAAAGTCGAGATACACCGGTAACTGCTTCTCCACCTGCTTGACGGTACGGGTGCGGATATCGCGCAGCCACAGGCGGGGCAGCAGCGAGCCCAGCAAGCCGGCAGCGAGCGGCAGCACCAGGCTGTCGCTGCCGAGCCAGTGCTCCACGAGGAGCGCCAGGGCGAACGCAATCACTGCTGCGACCAGCGACAGCGAAATGAACTGGCGCGCCGAAAGCAGATAACTGCGCCCGGTCAACTGCAGTTGAAGTTCGACATGCTTCACCACGCCGGCCGGATACAACCTCCCGAAATGGAAGTCGAGAAAGCGCACCAGCGGCCAGAGCACGCGTAGCGGCGTCGAAAGCGGATCGAGAAACTCCCGGTCTTCGCCCGGCACCCGCCTGCCGAGCACCGAGAGCGACCGAACTATGACGCCCAGAAACAGGATGAGCCCCAAAAACAGACCGAAAGCGAGAACGGTGGATATAGACATAGTGATCACACGTCGATGTTCGTGATCTTGTTGATCGCCTTGTAGCCAAGGAACTCCATCACCGCGATCACCGCGAGCGTGGCCCAGCCTATGGGCTTGTTGAAAAGCGGTGCCATCGCAGTGGGCTCCATGTGCGAGAGCACTACCATCAGGAAGACCGGCAGAAGCGTCATCACCCATCCCTGCGCCTTGCCCTGGGCCGTGAGCGAGCGAATCTTCCCTTCCATCTGCTGCTTGTCGCGCAGCGTCCGCGCCACCGTTTCAAGCGTTTCCGCAAGATTGCCGCCGACTTCCCGCGAGATCGAAATCGCCGCCGTCGCCATCAGGAAATCCTGCATCGGAATCCGCTTCTCCATGTGCGTGAGCGCGTCGCCCATATCCACGCCAAGACGAATCTCGCGAATCAGCAGCGCCAGTTCCTGGGAAATGGGCGGCCGCGACTCCTGCGCCGCGCTTTCGAGCGCGACCGGAAAGCTCGCGCCGGCCCGCAGCGCGCTCGAGACCATCAGCAGCGCATCGGGCAACTGCTTCTCGATCTGATGCAGCCGGCGGCTCTGGATACGGCGCACGATAACGCGCGGCGCAACGAGGCTCGCCGGAATCGCAATGGCCGTGAGCACCACGTTCTCTGTTACCACGTACACGGCAACCGGAAGCGCGAGCACGGCGAGTGCGCTCAGCGCCGCCACCTGCTGCGTGCTGATGAAGATAAACAGGTCGGCGAGATTCGAGCCCACCTCGTCGCCCACCCGCACCGTGCGGCGCAGGAACCACGTCTTGCCCTGCGAGACGACGCCCCACAGCACCACCGTCAGCAGCACGAATATCGTGCCCAGCATCAACGCCGTATTCATCGGGACACTCCGCTCACTCCTGGAAGATGGACGTGTCCACCGCAATGCCGCGGCGGATCAGGTCCTGATAGAAGTCGGGGATGTAGCCGGTGGAATGGAACGTACCCTGCACCTTGCCTTCGCCGTTATAGCCGATTTGCCGGAACACGAACACGTCCTGCATCTGCACGGTGCCGGATTCGATGCCGCTCACCTCGGTAACGTGCGTGACTCGCCGCGTGCCGCATGAAAAACGCGTCTGCTGCACGATCAGATCGACTGCGGAGACCACTTGTTCGCGAATCGCCTGGACCGGCAGATCGAGGCCGGCCATCAGCGTCATCACTTCGAGACGGGACAGGCAATCGCGCGGTGAGTTGGCGTGGGCCGTGGTAAGCGACCCATCGTGGCCGGTGTTCATGGCCTGCAGCATGTCGAGCGCTTCGCCGCCCCGGCACTCGCCGACGACGATACGATCCGGCCGCATCCGCAGCGTGTTCTTCACCAGGTCGCGGATCGGCACGGCGCCCTTGCCTTCCATGTTGGCCGGCCGCGCCTCCAGCGAAACGAGATTGCTTTGCGAAAGCTGCAGTTCCGCCGCATCCTCCACGGTCACAATTCGTTCGTTATCCGGAATGAAGTTCGAGAGTACGTTGAGCAACGTCGTCTTGCCCGAGCCGGTGCCGCCCGAAATCACGATGTTGGCGCGCCGCTCGACAGCCACGCGCAGGAATTCCAGCATGGGGTGGGACAGCGAGCCGAAGCGCACGAGGTCCTCGCCCTGCAGCTTGCGTCTGGAGAACTTCCGGATCGTGATGTTGGGTCCTTTGAGCGCGAGCGGCGGAATCACGGCGTTCACGCGCGATCCGTCTTTCAGGCGCGCGTCGACCATGGGCGAGCTTTCGTCGATGCGCCGGCCCAACGGCGCGACAATGCGCTCGATAGCGCCAAGCACGGCCTGATCGTCCGTGAAGATCGTGGACGATTTCGTCAACTGGCCGCCCCGCTCGATAAAAATCTCGTTGTAGCGGTTCACCATGATTTCCGTGATCGTCTCGTCGGCGAGCAGCGATTCGAGTGGCCCCAGACCGATCACTTCGTCGAAGATGCTCTTGAAGAGCGCCTCGGTGGGAATGCCCGGGCGCTCGAAAAGCAGATCCGATGAAAGTACCGTGCGCAACAACCCGCCTACCGTGGTGGACAGTTCTTCCTCGCTCATGCGGGCCACGTTCAGGCGGCGCAGGTCGATCGCCGCAATCAGGCGCGCGTGCCCGGTCTTGCGCAGGTCGATGCCTTCGGGCGTATTGAGCCACTGCAGTTCGTCAGGCTCGGTCCTGGGGCTGGACAGGGCATCGCTCGCAGAAACCGGGGCGACGGGCGCAGCAGGCTGCGCTCGCGTAACAGGCGCCGCAGCAGGACGATCGAGCGGCACGGCCACGATGCTGTCCGGCAGCGCGCCCGCCATGGCGAGTCCATCGGTTCCCGTACGCAAGAGCCGGGCCGCTTCCATCCGGGATGCTTCGTCCTGCCTGGCAAACTGTGTATCGATGGATTCCCGGCCGGCGGCCAGCAGCGGCTCCGGACGCATCACGACAGTCTCCGCGCGCGCAGCGACAACCGCGTCCTCCACCTTGCGCTCGTGCCCGGAGCCGGACTCCACCAGATGCAGTGGTTGAGCCGCCGCACGTCCCGCCTGCGCCACGACGATCCGGAACGACCCGATCTCGATCTCGTCCGTGTCCGTCAACGGGCCATAGGAGGTAATCGGCTGACCGTTCACGAGCGTAGAGGCAATACCGCCCTTGTCCTCGATGTACCAATGTCCGTTGCGCGGCTCGATCACCGCCTGTATCTTGCCGATCAAGAGGCCCTTGAGCACGATCTCGCACCCCGGGTCCTTGCCGAGCGTCGCGCTCGCCTTCAACGTGCGGGTCTGGGCCTTCCCGTCACGTCCCGTGACAGAAACCTGCAATTGCTGGATGTCTTCCATCGCACACCCTCCCTCGTTCATCGACAGCCTCAGTGCCCGTACGTCGCACGGCCGGATTCGTCGGACGGCTGCGAGAGCGCATTGCGACGGGCCTGTTTCTCGTCTTCTTCGCGCAGCGCATCGGTACGTCGCTGGTTGGCTTCGGGCAGCGGATTCGGGTCGCCGTACTCGCTGCGATAGTCCGCCTGGATATCGGAGCCGCTCGTCGTCATCTGGGTAATCTTGTCGCTCTCGGCATCGACAATGTAAGGCGTGACCAGCACGACGAGATCGCTCTTGTTGTTACGGAAATCGCTGGACTTGAACAGATGCCCGAGCACCGGCAGGTCGCCCAGCAGCGGCATCTTGTCGATCGCCGTCGAGGCGTCGGCATTGATCAGCCCCGCAAGCGCGAGGGTTTCGCCCGGGCGGATCGAAAGCTGCGAGGTGGTGCGCCGGGTGATGAAGGCGGGATAGCCTTGCACCTGCACGGTGGGGTCGATCTGGCTGATTTCCGTGAGCAGATCGGTGGAAATGACGTCGTGCGCGTCCACCGTGGGTGCGATCTCGAGGCGAATGCCGTACTCCTTGTAGATCACGTCCTGCGCGCCGAAACCGGCGGACACCGGAATGGGCACTTCGCCGCCGGAGAGGAACGTAGCCTTGCCGCCGCTACGCGAGTTGAGTTCCGGCGATGCGAGGATATAGGCGTCGCCATCGTTCACCAGCAGATTGATCCTCGAGAAGATCGACGTCGCGATACCGAGAAATGCGCCGCTCGCCGCACCGCCTGCCGAGCCAGGCGCATTGTCGAACGAAGCCGTGCCCGTATCCGGGAACGGCTTGTAGCGGCCCGTGCGCACCGCATTTCCCGCGAACGACGCTTGCGGACCGTTGATCTGCTGGTCCCATGCGATACCGAGATTGCGTTCGGCAGTCTTCGAGATTTCGAGGATGTCCATCTTGAAGTGGACGGTCTTCTTGAGCGAAGCGCCGTCGTCGGGCTCGATCAGGTTGACGACATCGGGCATGTTGCCGAGCGCGGCCTTCACGAGATCCTGCTGCTCGGGATGGACCTTCCCGCGCACCACGAAGCGGTTGCCGTCGGCATCGATGTGCAGGTCCTCGACGAAGCCCAGCGAATGCTGAAGCCGCGAAAGCGTGGTCGCGCGATCCTGCTCCGAGACAGAAATCTTGGTACGCAATACGATGCCCGACTCGTTCCAGACGACGAGCGACGTGTCGCCCGATTGCTGCGCCAGCAGCAGGAGTTGGTGATCGACCACGGATGCATTGATCACGTCGCCGTTGCCCACCGCCACGCGCTTGACCTTGCCCGGCACCGGAATGACCTTGACCTCGCCCTTGTAGAGATAGAGTGTGGAAGGCACACCCTGCGCATATTCGACAACCGGGTCGCCGTCGTCGGCGTTATCGGCTGCGGCACGATACTTCACACGACGCATCGCCGCCGGAGGAACCGCGGCTGCTCTGGTTGCCTGCACGGCCGACGCCGGCTGCACGCCTTGCGCCGGAATCGGCGGGGTGCCTTCGGCCGGCGCAGCGGGAATCGCGGCCGGCGCCGAGCCCGTGCCCGCGGCGACCGTCGAGGCGGTTGCGGCGCTCGGCGCGGGCTGCGCTGCCGGCGCGGACGCCACCACGGTTCCGCTCGCCACAGCTTCCGATTCGGCGTGCCCGTGAATGGACGGCACAACGAGGCTCATTGCGCAAAACAGGTGCACTCCCCGAACGATGTGCCTCGTTCTGCGTTGTCGGTTGATCGTCATGGTTGAATAGCTTTTGATTGGAATTGAAGATTCCTGCACCGGACTGGACCGGCGCGGCGATCACTTTGCGCTTGCGGACCCGTTGATGGCGCTCTGAATCTGCTGCATGGCGCGCTGCTGCGCATCGCTCAACGCCGCCATGCGCTGCTCGACGTCGGTGACATTGCGTGCATGCGCACTGGCCGGCGCGCCAGGCCGTTCCTTCCCGTCGAGCGGCGGCCGCGTCGAGACACTGCTTTCGCCCTTTCCGCCCACGATGTACTGGATGCCCCCGCTGCTGTCGTCGCCAAAGAGCGCGGCTTGCTGCACCGAAACGGGTGGCGTCGCCGCCTTGTCTGCACGGTTGCGCAAAACCGCGCGCAGCGTGCCCACTTTCTGCGCGAGCGCGATCTTCGCCGCCTGTTCCGGATTCACCTGCAGGGTCACGCTGTCATAGCCCGTGCGCTGCTGTGCCTCGTCCTGCCGCGAGATCTCCTCGCCGTAGTCGCGCGGACGCGTGTCCCGGCCGGTTGCGATCACAACGAGATCCGATAGCAGAAGATTCGCCGATTGCCCCGGATCGCCCGAGCCTTTGTCGCCGCTCGACGGCGCTATCAGGAAGAGGTCGATGCGATTGCCCGGCTGCAGCATGTTGTCCGCCGAATTGGTGGCGTCGATGTCGATCGTGAGCGCGCGCATGCCGGGCTTGAGCATGTCGCTAAAGTCGCGAACGTTATAGGCGGAAACGTCGGCGCGGCGTACCGGCGTACCGTGCTTCACGGGACGTACGAGAGTGAGGCCGTTCATCGAACCGAAGTCCTTCGCCAGCACCGTGTCGTCGTAGACGAAATCGGCGGGAACATCGCGTGCAGCGAAGTTTTCCGAGTTCAGCGGCGTGCCCGGCTTGAGGTCGGCGACCGGAACGACCACCGAAACCTGATTCTGCGTCTGCATGGATTCCATCAGCGATTCGCGCATTGCGGCTTCGCGTCCGGACATGTAGCGGAACATCCACCAGGTGAGCAGCGCCGCGGCAATAACGGCAACGCCGAGCAGGACCCAGGGGTTATTGATGAGCGTGTGCGTTTTAATTCTTTTCAACATCATGATGAGCCACGTTTGACTGGTTCAGGGCATGGACAGCGCGTACGAGTACGCGGAATAAAAAGACTTGAAAGCGGCCAGCAGTTGCGCCATGACCGAGTGGTCACCGCCAATCAGCGCAACGACGATGAGCAGCACGATCAATACGTATTCAACGTAGGCCTGTCCGGCAGTACGCGCACGCGGCGGCCGGCGCACGCGCCTGTGGCGTGCCCTCGCCGCGTTATTCATAGGAGACATTGATCACCACCGAAGTCGAGCCTCGTGCCTGCGTGAACGCGGCATCGAGGCGGTAGGCGTCTTTCTGCACGGCAATCGCGTAGCCGAACGGCGCCCTATTGGAGCGGCCGATCGCCGGACCACCGGCAATCGTGCGCCATCCGTCTCGCTTCAACTGCTCCGCATAGGCAGCGCTCGCCTCCTGCGAAGAGGCTTGGGGCAACGACATCTGCACGGTACGTGCCACCGTTGCGCCATCGTTGCTCGTCATGTCCAGCAAAATCTTTCCCAGCGGCAACGGATAGTTCGCAGACCGCAACATACGCGGCAGCGCCTTCGCCTCGCCAAGACGCATGGCGCTATAGAGGCCACGCACCGGCGCGGACTGCCCAGGCGGCAACTGCAACGTATAGCTGCATTGCGAGGAAATGCCACTGATCATCAAGGTCGACTTGTCCTGCATCCTGTGTGCGGCCACACCGTGCTGCGTCCAATACTGGATGAACGCATCGGCGACCTGGCTCGACGAGAGATTGAACGTAATCAGCGCCGCCTGCGTAGGCGTTCCGTTGATCACCATGTCCTGTCCGATCCAGGCCACCTTCTCGCCGGCCACCGGAATATCGCCGCAAGTCTCATCGCCTAGGGCGTGTGCAGCAGCGGAAGCGAGTACACACACAACGGCCGCACAACGCACCACGCGCGCCGGCAATACTGTTGCGGATGGCCCGCTGCGAGCGGTCCGTGCGGCGAAAACCCGCAACGTGCCCATCATCGGCTCCCCAGGCGGTCTTGCGGCACCACGTCAGGCTCGATGCGGCCGAGATCCAGATGCGTGATATCGATGCCGAATGTCCCCAGCGCGTCGAGTCCATACTCGATCACCGAACCCTTGGCCGTCGGCACGGCGTCGGCAATCATCGCCTTCGCCTTGTCGCTGCCGTCCGGTGTCCACGTGTTGGTCAGCAGCGCGTTGTGGTCAGCAAAAGTCACGCCTTGCCAGGAAGGCCACAGTTGCGTGAGCGTCGGATTGTCATAGCCCATGTGCAGCGAAACGCTGGCTGTCTGCTGGTTATTCACCGGCAGATCGAAACCGAGGCCAATTCCGCTGACCGAGCCGAGCATGCCGAGCACCTTGTCGGCGATCGTGCCGGTCCCGCCGCTCGACGAACTGACCTGAAGATCGTTGTACTGCTGCAGCATGTCCTTGCCCGCCACATCGCGCCATTCCGGTTCGGGTGTCGCGGCGAGCGCGCTGGCCGATCCATCGTTCGCGGTGAGCTTCGTGTCATGGCCCAGCACGCGCTGCGCAACCTCGCTGCGGATCTGGGCATCGCTCTTGGTGATCGCGTTGCCATACTTGGGCGACCAGTTGGTGTCGTCGAAATACACGGTCCGCTCCCATGCCGCGTAGCGCGAAGCCGAAAGCGTGCGGTCGCGCGCGTCGCTCAGATGGCCGATCATGTTCAGCGCGAGAAACGCGAAGATGAGCGCGCTGCCGGCGACCACCAGCGCCTCCACGAGCGCCTGTCCGCGTTGCGCGCGATACGGGCGCGATCGCCGAATCGACGTCCTGCGTTGCCGGCTCATGGCGCCCCCGCCGATTGAGCGAGATCTGCCGCCTCGACTGCCGCCAGATTGGTGTCCACCAGTGAGGACTGCCAATAGGGATTGAAGAGGCTCGGGTACTCCCACTTGTTGTCGCTGCGCCGCCAGTTGGCGAGATTGATCAGTCCTCCGGCTGCTCCCGACGACGAGTCGGCAGGACGGATGAAGTACGCGCTTGCACTCGAAACCGCACGCAACTGGTTGTTCGCCGTGCCGTCCGTTACCTGCAGCTGCCCGCTCGCGATCTTGATCTGATCCGTAGTCGATACCGAGGACGAGAGGCGCTGCACTTCCACCGTGATCGCTGGCGCACGATTGAAGTTCGCGCCGTTGGCGGGCGTCGTGAGCGTCGCGAGTTCGAGATACGGCTGCAGCCCGGCGTTGTCCGACGAGAGCGAGCTTCCCGGTCCCTGGTAATACTGTTCGCGCGCGGCGATCCGCGTCAGCATGCTCGTGAGAGACCCGCCGAAATTGTTGAAGCCGCCATACCCGTTCGCACCGGAATAAGATCCTCCCGGGCCGTCCGCCGCCCCACCCGAGCCGGCCGCATCGATGATCGGGCCGCCTACCGCCCCTACCTCGAAGTAGCAAATCCAGCCGCCGTTCACATCGGTCGCGTCGATGCCCTCCCAGCCGCGCTTGTCCTGACGAAGCTGGGTGCCGCCGAGGTGATTGTTGTCCGCGCCAATGAAGCTGGCACCCGGGCACCATTCGATGATGCTGGCCACGAACGGGTCCCGGATGTTCGCGCCACGCTGCTGCACAAACTGGTCGAGTGTCGTTTTATCCGTTACGACATCGGCGAATCGGTCTTCACCCGTCGTTCCGGCCGGCTTGTTGCGTTTCACGAAGTTGAACGTCGAATTCAATGCAAGTGCCCCACGCGTGGCGAAGTAGGTCTTGGTGACATGCGAATCCGGTTCGTTTGCCTGCGCAACCTCTTCCGCCACAATGGGAATCTGCAAGACGATCGAGTCGTGGAAGGCCGCCTGCTCGCTGCTCAGGACGCTATCGAACCCATCAAGGGCGACCGTAACGAGGCGCGTGGCGATATCGAGCGCACTCTTCGCCGCATTGAGCACGGCTCCGCCGCTTTCTTTCGGCATGACCCAGGGCTCGGAAATCGCCGCCGACGATTCAATGAATTCGTCGAACCAGTGCGTGTTCGCATAAGTGCCGGCCAGCTCGTCCACGTACGACTTGATGCTGACCATTTGCGCCACGGCGACCTGGTTGGCGATCATCGCGCGGTTGGTATAGGCGGCGAAATTCAGATCGCGGGCCTGCAGCACGCCTACGCTGTACGCGGCGGAGTCGGCCGTGTCCTGTGCCTTGGTCTTGGCATGAGCGAGCTGAGCCGCGTTGAATGCCAGATACAGGGCGGCCGCGCCGATCACGAGAAAGACCAGGGCGAACGGCAACGCCTGACCACGCTGCCTGCCGCGGCCGCGAAGCCGTTCGGGATGGACTTTCATCGCAAGACTGCACCGGGTTAGTGGTTGCCGTTGTTGTACGTGCTCAAGGTCTTGTTCTGATTGGCCTTCGAGCTCGCATTGCCGGCCGACGTGTCCGCATTCTTGATGGCGTTTGCCGAGTTCGAATCGCCGGCCATTTCCAGTGCGAGACCGGCCGTCTGGTTGCGGATGGTCTGGCCAAACGCGGCATACACGCCGATCGCGGCAACTGCGATGAGCGCGACGATGATGATGTATTCGGTCATGCCTTGACCAAGCTGGCGACGGCGGCGGGAAATAGATTTAACCGCGGATCTGGGTTTAAACATAATAGGCTCCTGTGAATTGTTAAAAACCGGTAAATAATGACACCGCCGTGAAAGTGGTATGCGGACGCAAACCACCCGATCTCCGCCAGGCAACGAATTAAAAGCAAAAGAGCAAAAGAATCCCGCACCTGGATGTACAAGGTGAAATGGGAACTGGATTTTCAATGGAGCTGCAAAGCAGCCACCAATAACGCCTACGGCCGGTTCAGCTATTTACTCACTGAACTTCGGCACGAAAAAATTACCTCGCCCGCTATTTTTCTCCGGTTGCACGCAGTTTTTACTTATCCTCTGTACAAAACGTGTAACACGGCGTAAGAATATCTTCGAGATCATTGAGCAGTCAACGGAGTAATTTGTAACAGAGATTAAGGTCGTCAGAACTATCGCCTCATCCGGTTGATAATTACGGGTACACCGACCCATCCGATAATCAAACTATCGAATCAAGGATTAAATGGACCGGCTAACCAGTATTAGTATATTTATCGCAGCCGTGGACGAAGGCAGCTTCGCCGCGGCTGCGCGGCGTTTTGGCCTGTCCGCGGCGATGGCCGGTAAATACGTGAGCGCGATCGAAGCCGAACTGAACACGAGACTGCTTCAGCGCACCACCCGGCGCCTTACCCTCACCGATATTGGCTCGACCTATTACGAGCGGTGCAAACGGATTCTCGAAGCCTATGACGAGGCCAATCGGGAGGCCACGGATGCCAACCGGACAGCACATGGCGTGTTGCGCATCGCGGCCCCTGTGACGTTCGGGTCGATGCATCTTGGCGGCATCATCGCGAAGTATCTCGAAGCGCATCCGCACGTGAACGTCGAAATGTCGCTGGGCGACCGCTACGTCGATCTGCTCGAAGCCGGTGTCGATCTGGCCGTGCGAATTGGGCGCCTGCCCGATTCCAGCCTGATTGCCCGACCGCTTGCGCCATGCCGGATGGTGATCTGCGCCTCGCCTGACTACCTGAAGCGCCACGGCACACCGCACACACCGGAGGATTTGCGCGCGGCACCACGACTCACGTTCAGCGAAGCTGTTTCTGGGGAAGACTGGACGCTCGTCGATGCGGAGAATCGCGAGTACGTGATCGATGGCCCGTGCCGCATGGCCGCGAACAATACCCAGATGCTGCTGGCAGCGGCACTCGCCGGAACTGGCGTCGCCTATGGACCGACTTTCGTCTTTGGAGAGCATATCGCTTCAGGAAAGCTGGTCGAATTGCTGCCGGAATACCATGCTTCGGAACTCGCGATCCAGGCCGTATATCCCAGCACCCGGCACCAGCCGCTCAAGGTGCGCCGCTTCCTGGACTATCTGGTGACCGAGTTCGGCGATGAACCGCCGTGGGACAGGCCGCCGTCTGAACGCAAGGCAATTTCTGGCCGAGCCGTCGGCGAGATGAGTTGATCGAATCCATAGTCGAGTGTTGATTCGCATTCCTTTCTTTATTCTCATGTCAGGCTGGCATGGCCGCGACATCTGTCACGCCTGCCCCAAACCTGCTCGGCAGAAAGCTGCACGCAAATGACATCCGGTTGGACAGGCGGACTTCGGCTGGAAAGAACCTCATCATCGATAAGATAGGTATCCAAATCAATGTTCCAGAATTTCTAATGGGGCTTCCTGCAACCGAATGGTCTTCGGGCGGAGTAATGGCGCCGTTTTAGGGAAAGAGGCGCAGGTCGAGCTTGAATGGCTTCTTGCGGATCACGCGCACTCTGGTTATCCCAGGACGCAATGGGTTACGCAGCACGCCGAAATCCGCATGGCCCACGACGGACGGCATGCGCATCGCGAGAAGGTCGCCAGGCTCTCAAGCCACTGCTGGCCGCGCCCCTCGTGCAAGCATCTTGGCGAGGTCCTCGAGCAGGGAGCACGCGATTGCCCGGACCGTTCGGCGTGAACGAGCTTGCTTGACCGTTAGTTGCCTTTCTACCGATCCTTTCGCTCCGCCACCACTCGTCAGGCGCGCCCCATTTCCGCGGGCATGCCCGATGCGCGCCACCAGGCGTGTGCAAAGCCCGTGTGCAAAGCGTGCAAAAGCATCCCGGCCTAACGGACGGTTATCCGCTGCGCAGCGCCCCAGGTACAGGCAATGCGCAACCGCATTCACCTGCACACCCACTCTGCACAACCGACATCAACCTGACCGAGGGAGGAACCCATGTCCGCAAAACCATCCATGACCGACGTCGCGACCATCCGCAAGCGCGCCCGCGAACACGTTACCGAAGGGGCCGTCACCGCGGGATATCACGCCGATCGCGAGACCGTTCTGAAGCTGCTCAACGATGCACTCGCGACCGAGCTGGTCTGCGTGCTGCGCTATCGCCGTCACCATTTCATGGCGCGCGGCATCCCGTCAAAGAGCATTGCCGACGAGTTCCTGCAGCACTCGAACGAGGAGCAGCAGCACGCGGACCAGCTTGCCGAGCGCATCGTGCAACTGGGCGGTGCGCCCAACTTCGCGCCGGATAGCCTGAGCCAGCGCGCCCACGCCGAATACGTGGAAGCCGACTCGCTGGTGGGCATGATCCGCGAGGACCTGATTGCGGAACGCATTGCCATCGACAGCTACCGCGAGATCATCCAGTACCTGGGCGACAAGGACCCCACGTCGCGCCGCGTGGTGGAAAGCATCCTGGCGGTGGAGGAAGAGCACGCCGATGAATTGTCGGACCTGCTCGCGGGCCTCCCGGGCGACAAGGATCACTGAGAGTGATGCCTGCAATCCCCAACCTGTTTACAACGGAGTACGAAATGTCCAGCAAACTCGCAGGCTGCAAGGTAGCGGTACTCGCCGTAGACGGTTTCGAGCAGGCCGAGCTGTTCGAGCCAAGGCGCGCGTTGCAGGAGGCCGGCGCCGAAGCGCACGTGGTTTCCTCGAGGCCTGGCAGAATCCAGGGTTTCCGGCACACAGAAAAAGGTCACACGGTCGAGGTCGACGTCACCTTCGACAAGGCACGGCCCGAGGAGTACGACGCGGTCGTGCTGCCGGGCGGCGTGGTGAACGGCGACGCCATCCGGCTGCTGCCCGAGGCCCAGGCATTCGTGCGCGCGGTGGACAAGGCGGGCAAGCCCATCGGCGTGATCTGCCACGGCGGCTGGCTGCCCATTTCGGCGGGTCTCGTGAAGGGACACAAGATGACAAGCTGGCCGAGCCTTCAGGACGATATCCGGAACGCGGGCGGCACCTGGGTCGATGCGCAGGTGGTGGAAGACGGCAACTTCATCACGAGCCGCAAGCCGAACGATCTGCCCGCATTCAACAAGAAGCTGATCGAGCAGATCGCGAAGCACAGCCATCACCGCCCTTGATTCATGGGCTCAACTGGAGCGTCCGGCATGCATGTCGAATTCATCGATGACGAACCCATTTACGACGGCGCCAATCTCCTGGTCCGGTTCGGTGCCCGCGTCGATGGCAAGCCAGCCGAATGCGCCATTACAGCGGAGGCGCTCGAGGATCACTTCGGCGCGCACGCGTCGCAGGAAGACGCGTTGCTGAACGCCTTTCGCGCCCATCGCCGACGCATCGAATCCCTCTGCGTGCAGGCGCTCGAACGCAGCGGCGCGACAGCCGTCACGCTGCACAGCGGATTCGTGAGAATGATCGGGCTGCAGGAACAACACCAATAAGAGGCATTGCAGGCCGCTTCGGCTGGCGCACGCTTACGTGCAGCGTTGCGCCGTTGCCGGACGGTCTCGATAGCGAAAGCAGCAAATGGGTAATAGTCCAGGACCGCACGAACACGCAAGGAGATTCTCATGCCATCGATTCCTCCCTCCCCCTCGTCCGGCGGCACCGGCGCCCGTATCCTCGGCAAGGGACATTCGACCGCCGCGGGCCCCGGCCCCGACGTCATGGCCGCCAGCACGCTGGACAGCGACCGCGTCCTGAGTTCGGACGGCGAAGAAGTCGGCAAGATCAAGGACATCATGCTCGATGTCCAGAGCGGCCGCGTGGCCTACGCCGTGCTCGCGAGCGGCGGCTTTCTCGGCATTGGCAACAAGTTGCTGGCCATTCCCTGGAGCGCGCTCACGCTCGACACATCGCGCAAGTGCTTTCTGCTCGACGTGTCGGCCGAGCGCGTGAAGGCCGCGCCGGGCTTCGACAAGGACCAGTGGCCGACCATGGCCGACCCGGACTGGGCCGCCACGCTGCACGAGTACTACGGCGCCGATCCCTACTGGGACGACCCCGCTACCCTGAGCCCGCGCGACACGCGCCCCGACCCGGACCACTCGCAAGGCTAGGCCATTCCCGGATGTAATCGCCCGACACGGCGGGTGCATGCCCGACACCACCCGCCCTTCACCCAGGGAGACAGACATGCCACTCAGCAAAGGTAAATCACGCGAAGCAATCTCGAAGAACATCAAGACCGGGATGAAGGAAGGGAAGTCGCAAAAGCAGGCTGTTGCGATTGCATTGAACGAAGCGCGCAAGGCGGGCGCGAAGATTCCAAAAAAGCATCGCAAGTAACGCACGCCACGGATCATGCGAGACACACCCATGAACACGTTCGACTTCGATCAGCGCGTCGAGGAAATCCAGCTTGCTCTCGCCGGGTTGTTCAGCTCGCCGAAGGCGCCTTCGGTAAGCAGTCTTGACGAAGGGGATACGTTCTATATGCAGTTGTCGTGGGTCATCGAATCGCATCGCGATACGACACTCGACGCGCGCTGCTCCATCACGCTGCGCTTCGCCCGCGCGCAGATCGACCGCTATGCCCGCCTCGACACGCGCGCCCGGCATGAAGTCCTGCAACGCATCTGCGCCCGGGTGCAGGACCGGTTCAATGCCTTGCAGGCGCCGCCTTCGGTACAGGGCGAATGCTCGATCGAATTGACCTTCGCCGATACCGACTTCGATCTCGCCAGGCGCGCGGACTGATTCCGCGACCTCACCTCCTTCCCCCGCCGCCGTCACACGACGGCAGCATGCCGCGCATGCCCGCTTCGATTGTCGGGTAACATCCGCCCACGTCCCGACCGACGCGTACCCACAAGGAGAACGTGCATGCCTCGCCGCCTCGTCAGCTTGTGCGCGGCGCTGATGCTGGCCGGATGCTCGGCCAGCCAGCTCCCCGCAACCCACGACGCCACCGCTTTCGGGCAAACGCCCGGCGCCCGGCCGGTGAAGGTCATGATCGTCACGATGTTCGGCCCCGAGGCGAAGACCTGGCTCGACCGGCTCGGCCCGTGGGATACCGTTACGGTGGCGGGCCTCTCGCCCGATTACCCAGTAGTCCATTGCAATCGCGACGACGTCTGTGTCATGACGACGGGCATGGGCCACGCGAACGCGGCCGCGTCCACGATGGCGCTCACCTTCGCTCCGCAGTTCGACCTGCGCCAGACCTGGTTCATCGTCGCCGGCATTGCCGGGGTGAATCCCGAACAGGGAACGCTGGGCTCGGCGGCCTGGTCGGACTACCTGGTGGACTTCGGGTTGCAATGGGAGATCGACGGCGACGGCCGGCCCGCCGGCTGGCCCACCGGCTACCTGGGCATCAACACGAAGAGCCCTGCCGAAACACCCGCGCTCGACTATCGCACCGAGGTCTTCCGGCTGAATGCGCGCCTCACCGATGCGGCCTACGCGCTCACCCGCAACGTCGCCCTGGCCGACAGCCCCGAGATGCAGGCGGCGCGCGCGAAGTACGGCTATGCGCCGGCGAACCGGCCGCCCACGGTCATTCGCTGCGATTCCTTGGCCGACGACACCTGGTGGTCCGGCGCCGCGCTCGGCGCGCGGGCCAGCACGTGGACCCGCCAACTCACGGCCAATCGCGGCGTTTATTGCATGACGCAGCAGGAAGACAACGCGACATTCGAAGCGCTCAAGCGCGCGGCCGCTGCGCACCGCGTGGATCTCGACCGCATAGCGGTGCTGCGCGCCGGCTCCGACTTCGACCGCCCCTACCCAGGCGAAACCGCGGCGCACAACCTGCTCGACTATGCGGCTCAAGGCGGCTTCGCGCCCGCGCTGGAAAACCTTTATCGCACCGGCAACCCGCTCGTGCAGACCATCGTTGCGCACTGGAGCGACTGGCGTAACGGTGTTCCCTCGCGGTGATGCGGCCATTGAAAAGTACTCCTTAAGAATTTTCCGGGACGGCCGCGTACGGATAGTCACGGGCTACTGGCTCAACGCGAGCACGCCTGCAAAGCCTCGATGAATTCCACCTGCCACGCCGGATCTTGCGAAAAAGCGGCAAGATCGGCGTGCAGATCGC
The DNA here is from genome assembly GCF_000685035.1 of Paraburkholderia ferrariae NBRC 106233. Taxonomy (GTDB): domain Bacteria; phylum Pseudomonadota; class Gammaproteobacteria; order Burkholderiales; family Burkholderiaceae; genus Paraburkholderia; species Paraburkholderia ferrariae. The sequence continues at coordinate 76,369 of NZ_BAYB01000031.1, read as the reverse complement.
CCGCATGCGCTGCCATGCAGTTACGCCGGTTCGCCTCGGCGGCCTGTGGCAACAATACGAGCGCTACCGTCAAGCCGCCCACCGCCAGCGCGCAGATCGTGCAGCCAATCGCCCAGCGCCATCCTTCGCCCGCTGCGCCCTTTGCCTCCGTACAGGCCAACGCCGAATCGTTCATCGTTCCCCCTCGAATGATTAGCAAGACAACCGTTTGACACAAAAAAATGCGGCCATGCGTCATGCGAGTTCTTTGCGGATGTTGCGCATGCCCGTTACCGTCGATTCGAACAGATCCGCGCCCACTTTCGTGCGCAGCCTGCGCGCGACATCGGCGCTCGCGCCGTTGATCGGACCGTCGATCGCCTGGCCTTCCGCGGTCGGGAACAGGCCCCACTCGCGGCCGTCCGCCTCGCCCTGGCGGCGCTCGAGCAGTTGCTTCTCGCACAGGTTGTCCACGAGGCGCGTCGCCGTCGGGCGCGCGATGCCGAGCGTCTGCGCGATGTCGCTCGCAAGGCACCCCGGCTTCGCCAGCACGACGCGCAGCACGAAGCCCTGCGCAGGCGTCAGGCCGAACGGCGCATACGCGGCGCTCCACTCGCGCTCCACGAGCCGGGCAAGCGCCGACGAGTTGAAGTAAAGGCAATGATCGAACATGGCGTCATCAAACCACGAATTGATTAGCAAGGCAATCAATATCGCGAACTGGTGCGACCTAATGACCTCCGACACAAAGAATTCTTATATAAGACTGCCTCATTCCTCCGGTCTTTTACGAGGGTCTTTCCTGGCTTGACAGAGAATACAGGGTTCAATCTCCAAGACATCATTGATACGGCCAGCGTCTCCGCAACACGCCGCCAACCCTTGCCCAGCGGGGTTCTGAGGCAGCAGCGTTTTCAGCGCGCGGCCGCGCGATCGGCCCGAAACAGGCCAATTTTTGCATCTGTCAATATCGCGCAACCGCTTTCCACAATATGAAATTCCGGTACAGTTCGGCCCCTGGTCGTCTGAAATTCAGGCAAAATCCAGGTGTTTCGCCGACTGCGCGCAGCCGGTGGTGTCGCCACCCCGTTTTTGAACCCCGCCAAGAAGCCGATCGATGAGTACTCAGCAACCCACCATCATCTATACCCTGACCGATGAAGCGCCGCTGCTTGCCACCAGCGCGTTTCTGCCCGTCATCCGCACCTTCGCTGCGCCGGCCGGCGTGAACGTCGAGACCAGCGATATTTCCGTGGCGAGCCGCATCCTCGGTGAATTCCCCGAGTTCCTGACCGAGGAACAACGCGTGCCGGACAACCTGGCCGAGCTCGGCCGTCTCACGCAGTTGCCGGACACGAACATCATCAAGCTGCCGAACATCAGCGCATCGGTGCCGCAGCTCGTCGCCGCGATCAAGGAGCTGCAGGGCAAGGGCTACAAGATCCCCGACTATCCGGAAGATCCGAAGAACGAGGAAGAGCAGGCTATCCAGAAGCGCTACTCCAGGTGCCTCGGCAGCGCGGTGAACCCGGTGCTGCGCGAAGGCAACTCGGACCGCCGCGCGCCGCTCGCCGTGAAGAACTACGCGAAGAAGCACCCGCACAGCATGGGCGAGTGGAGCATGGCTTCGCGCACCCACGTCGCGCACATGAAGCACGGCGACTTCTATCACGGCGAAAAGTCGATCACGAACGACAAGGAGCGTGAAGTCCGCATGGAACTCGTCACGAAGAGTGGCGAGACCATCGTGCTCAAGCCCAAGGTCAAGCTGCTGGCCGGCGAGATCGTGGACAGCATGTTCATGAGCAAGAAGCACCTGATCGCGTTCTACGAAGAGCAGATGGAAGACGCGCGCAAGACCGGCGTCATGCTCTCGCTGCACGTGAAGGCGACCATGATGAAGGTTTCGCACCCCATCGTGTTCGGCCACGCGGTCAAGGTGTTCTACAAGGACGCGTTCGAAAAGCACGCGAAGCTCTTCGAAGAGCTGGGCGTGAACGTCAACAACGGCATGGTCGATCTGTACACCAAGATCGAAGCGCTGCCGGAGTCGAAGCGCGAAGAGGTGATCCGCGACCTGCACGCGTGCCACGAGCACCGTCCGGCGCTCGCCATGGTCGATTCGGCCAAGGGCATCTCGAACCTGCACGCGCCCAACGACGTGATCGTGGACGCCTCGATGCCCGCGATGATCCGCGCCGGCGGCAAGATGTGGGGCGCCGACGGCCGCCCGGCCGACACGAAGTGCCTGATTCCGGAAAGCACGTTCGCGCGCATCTACCAGGAAATCATCAACTTCTGCAAGACCAACGGCGCGTTCGACCCGAAGACGATGGGCACGGTGCCCAATGTCGGCCTGATGGCGCAGAAGGCCGAAGAGTACGGCTCGCACGACAAGACCTTCGAAATCCCGCAGGACGGCACGGCACGCATCGTCGACAACGCCACGGGCGAAGCGATCGCTGCGCTCACGCAGGAAGTCGAGCAGGGCGACATCTGGCGCATGTGTCTCGTGAAGGACGCGCCGATCCGCGACTGGGTCAAGCTCGCCGTCGCGCGCGCGAAGAACTCGGGCATGCCGGTGGTGTTCTGGCTCGACCCGTATCGTCCGCACGAAAACGAGCTGATCAAGAAGGTCGAAACGTACCTCAAGGATTACGACACGACCGGCCTCGACATCCAGATCATGTCGCAGGTTCGCGCGATGCGTTACTCGCTCGAGCGCGTGATCCGCGGTCTGGACACGATCTCGGCCACCGGCAACATCCTGCGCGACTACCTGACCGACCTGTTCCCGATCATGGAGCTGGGCACGAGCGCGAAGATGCTCTCGATCGTTCCGCTGATGGCGGGCGGCGGCATGTACGAAACGGGCGCGGGCGGTTCGGCGCCGAAGCACGTGCAGCAACTGGTTCAGGAAGACCACCTGCGCTGGGACTCGCTCGGCGAATTCCTTGCGCTGGCCGTCTCGCTGGAAGACCTCGGCATCAAGACGAACAACGCGAAGGCCAAGCTGCTCGCGAAGACGCTCGACGCCGCCACCGGCAAGCTGCTCGACAACAACAAGGGCCCGTCGCCGAAGACCGGCGAGCTGGACAACCGCGGCAGCCAGTTCTACCTCGCGATGTACTGGGCGCAGGAACTGGCCGCGCAGAAGGAAGACGCGGAACTGGCCGCTCACTTCGCGCCGCTCGCGAAGACGCTGGCCGAAAACGAGCCGGCTATCATTGCGGAACTGAGCGCGGTGCAGGGCAAGCCGGTCGATATCGGCGGCTACTACAAGCCGGATTTCGCGAAGCTCGCCGAAATCATGCGCCCGAGCAAAACGTTCAACGCTGCGATCGAAGCCGCCGCGAAGTAAGCGCGTTCGCACCGTAACGCCCCGCGGGCACGGGGGCGTGCGGTGTCGAAGGATCGAAGTACGAAAGCCCTTGCGGTCTCCGGCCGCAAGGGCTTTTTTCATCGGAACGTCGATCACGCTCCCCGGTGCGCGCATAACGTTGATGGCGCAACGAACACCGCTCGCACCAAAGGCCCGTGCTCAACGCTCGCGCGGCGGCCCCATGCGGTCGAGCAGCGAGGTCAGCAGATCGACCGGCAGCGGGAAGACGATTGTCGAGTTCTTGTCCGCGGCGATCGTGGTGAGCGTCTGCAGGTAGCGCAACTGCATCGCCTGCGGCTGCTGGGCGAGCCGCTGCGCGGCCTGCAGCAGTTTTTCCGAGGCCTGCAGTTCGCCTTCCGCGTGTATCACCTTCGCGCGCCGTTCGCGCTCGGCCTCGGCCTGGCGCGCAATCGCGCGGATCATCGTCTCGTTCAGATCGACGTGCTTGATCTCCACCGTCGATACCTTGATGCCCCACGCGTCGGTCTGCGCATCGAGCGTCTTCTGGATATCGGCATTGAGCTGCTCGCGCTCCGCCAGAAGCGCATCCAGATCGTGCTTGCCCAGCACCGCGCGCAGCGTCGTCTGCGCAAGCTGGCTGGTCGCGTCGAAATAGCGCGCAACCTGGATCACGGCCCGCTCCGGATCGACCACCCGGAAATAGACCACGGCGTTGACCTTCACCGAAACGTTGTCGCGCGTAATCACATCCTGCGACGGCACGTCGAATACGACCGTGCGCAGATCGATCCGCACGACCTGCTGGACAACGGGAATAATCAGCACGAGCCCCGGCCCCTTGACCTTCCAGAAGCGGCCGAGCATGAATACGACGCCGCGCTCGTACTCGCGGAAAATGCGGATCGCCGAAACGACGAGGAACGCCGCGAGCACAACTAGCAGGCCTGTAAAGCCAAACGTGAAGCCGATCATGAGGGTTCTCCTTGTGGCTGTGCTTCGTCGAGCGGCGTGACCGTGAGCGTGAGTCCGCTGCGCCCGGTCACGCGGACCTGCCGCCCGGCCGCGAGCGGCGCGTCGCAGGTCACGCGCCAGCGCTCCCCGTGCACGCGCGCCCACCCTGTAGCCGGGCGCGCACGGTCCGTGCCGCCTGGCGGCACGTCGGCCTCCAGGCCCGCGTCGATCACTTCGCCCACGCTGCCCAGCATGGCCTCGCCACCGCTCACAACCGGACGCCGCCGCGCGCGCAGCGCCACGCTCGACACCATCGCGACAAACAGCGCGCCGCCCAGCGCAAGCCCCGCGACGAGCGGCAACGGAATGCCATAGCCCGGCACGTCGGTATCGATCAGCATGAGCGCGCCGATGGCGAACGCCACGATGCCGCCAAAGCCGAGCACGCCGAAGGTGGGCAGAAACGCCTCGGCGATCAGGCAGGCGAGCCCGAACATCACGAGGCCGAGCCCCGCATAATTGACCGGCAGAAGCTGCATGGCGAAGAGCCCGACGAGCAGGCAGATCGCGCCGGCCACGCCGGGCAGCACGAATCCCGGATTCGCGAACTCGAAGAAGAGCGCATACATGCCCACGGTAAGCAGGATCAGCGCGACGTTCGGGTCGGCGATGATCGAGAGCAGGTGATTGCGCCAGTCGGGCTCCACGTACGCGAGCGGCGCATGTGCGGTTGCGAGCGTGACCGGGCCTGCCGCGGTCGTCACGACGCGCCCATCGACCTGGCGCGCGAGATCGGCCGGGCTCGCCGCGATCAGGTCGATCACGTGCTGGTCGCGCGCCTCGCTGGCCGAAAGACTCACCGCTTCGCGCACCGCGCGTTCCGCCCAGTCGGCATTGCGGCCGCGCAGTTGTGCGAGGCCGCGGATATACGCCGCGGAATCGTGCATGACCTTGCGGGCCTCGGTGGAGGCGGAATCGGTGGCTTGCGCGCCCGGCTGCGTGCCGGATGCTGGCCCGGCAGTGCCTGCGGGTCCTGTGGGCCCGGCACCGCCCGGAACCGCGCCCCCGCCTACCCCGAGTTGCACTGGCGAAGCGGCGCCCAGGTTGGTGCCGGGCGCCATCGCCGCGATATGGCTCGCATAGACGATATAGGTGCCCGCGCTCGCCGCGCGCGCACCGCCCGGCGCCACGAAGGCGGCCACCGGCACCGGCGAGGCGAGGATGGCCTTGATGATCTGCCGCATCGACGTATCGAGGCCGCCCGGCGTATCGAGCTGGATGATCGCGAGCGGCGCGCGCTGGTTCGCTGCGCGCGCGAGCGTGCGGACGATGAAATCGGCGCTGGCCGGGCCAATCGCACCGTTGACGGTCATGACGATCACGGGGGACGGCATGCCGCCAGCCGGCATGCCCACGGCGAGCCGTGGCGCGGCGGCAGCCACGCAGACGACCAGCAACACCGCGAACAGCGCAGCGCGGGCAACCCGTGCCGGCAGCGGGTGATGCGGATGAGCGGGCGCAAGCGCCGGCTCGTGCGAAGGACGATGAACGCGCATCGAAACGTCCAGACAGCGCGCAAAAGGGCACAGCCCCGATATTCAAAGATTAGGCGCTTTCCGTGCAAAGCGCGAACCGGCGCCCATCCGGCGCTGCACCGCAGCATGGCGCGGCGCTGTACACGGATTCCGCTGATCTGGCGGGATTGGGCGCCGCGGTCGGCCCCTGCTTCAGGCCACGTTCGTCAAGCCGCCTTCTCGTAAGCGACATAGATCTTGCGGCAGGACTCCACGACTTCCCAGGTGCCCTTGAAACCCGACGGAATCACGAAGCGGTCGCCCGTGCGCAGTTCCCTCGCGGCGCCCGCTTCGTCGCGGATCACGGAGACGCCCTCGAGAATCTCGCAGTATTCCATTTCGGTATAGTTCACGCGCCAGTGCCCCGGCGTGCTGGCCCAAATGCCGCTGCTGAACTGCCCGCACGGGCTCGTGTAACACTGCGTGAGCGTCTGGAGCGGGTCGCCGGCAATCAGCTTTTCGGGCGCGACGCGGTATTCGAAGCGCTCGCCCTGATTCGTGCCGATATCGACGATATCCGAAATGCCTGCCATGTCCTGCTCTCCTCGTTGTCTTGTTTGAAGTGATGGGAAGCTGTAAGTATCGCAGCGTTTCAGGCGGCGCCAATATTCGGGTTTGGGGAAGGGTTACCTTTTTTATGCCAGGCACGGCGCCCGAGGCAATCGCATACCCGTTTCACGATTCGGATAACGAAATATATAGCCGAGCCCGTCAATGCGCGTTCGTGCGCCCCACTCTGCACACGCAACAAAAAACGGCTCCGAACCCAAGGTCCGGAGCCGTCCCGTTACTGCTGCGAGTCTCTCCTGCGCTCGCCTGCTCAGCGCAACGCCTTCACATCCTGCGCAGTCACATTCGCCGCTTGCCCACCCCACGTCGCGCGCAGGTAATTCGCAAGCTGCGCGAGCTCATCGTCGCTGAGCGTGGACGAGAACGCCGGCATCGCCTGCATGTCCTCCAGGCCCGCGAACTTCTGCGTATCGATACCGTCCAGCATCGCCACCAGCAGGTTATGCGGATCGGCCTGCCGCAGCGTGGAATTGCCGTTCATCGCCACGGCAACATGCGGTTTGCCCTCACCCGAGAGCCCATGGCAGCCCGCGCAAACGGCGAGGTACACCGAGCGCCCGGCCGCGAGCATCGCCGCATCGGCGGCAACCGGCGTCACCGGCTGAGGCGTCGGCGGCGTGTCGCCCAGCAGATACACGGATAGCGCGCGCACGTCGTCCTTCGTGAGGTACTGCGTGCTCAGATGCACCACCGGATACATCTCGCCGAACGCGGAACCCTGCGGCGCAATCCCCACGCTAAAGAACGTCTGCAGATCGCCGCCCGTCCAGCCGCGCGAAGCAAGGCCCGCAGGCGTGATGTCCGGCGCGACGGTACGCCCGAGCGCGGCGCCCGAAAGCGGCTTCGCATCTTCGAGTTGACCGAACACGTTACGCGGCGTGTGGCATTCGGCGCAGTGGCCGAGCGCATTGGCGAGGTAGCGCCCGCGCTGCCAGTCGGCGGACTTCCCTGTCGATGCATCGGGCAGCGCGTCCTTCAGGAACACCATGTCCCACAACGCCATGCCGAAGCGCAGGTTGTACGGAAACTTGAGGTCGTGAGGATGGTTCGCCACCGCAACCGGCTGCACGGTCATCAGGTAGGCGTAGATCGCATCGGTATCCGCACGCGTAAGCTGCCGGTACGACGTGTACGGCATCGAGGGGTACAGGTGCTTGCCGCGCGCGTTGCCGTCGTGCAGCGCCTTGTAGAAGTCCTCCGCGCTCCAGTTGCCGATGCCGTGGTCCTTGTCCGGCGTGATGTTCGAGCCGTAGAACGTGCCATACGGCGAGTCGAGCTTCACGCCGCCCGCGAACGGCGCACCGTCCTTTGCCGTGTGGCACGCGGCGCAATCGGCGGCCCTGGCGAGGTAGCGGCCGTGCGCGACCTGCTCCGGCGTCGGCGTGAACGCTGCCGATGCGTCCGACGCCGATTCGTCGCGCCCGCAGGCGGCCAGTGTCAGCGCGCAAGCGGCGAGCAGCACGCCCTGAGCCAAGCGTTTGGCGAGGACGTAGTTCATGCCGCGTCCTTCACGAGACCGGGCGTGCTCATCACCACGTCCTTCACCGCCTCGTAGTAGCGCACATAGCCCGTGCAGCGGCAGATGTGGCTGTCGAGTGCATCCATGATCGTGCTTTCCACATCGGCCTTCGCAACGGGCTGGCGCTTGAGCCGCTCGATCAGCACCGTGGCGGCATTCACGAAGCCCGGCGTGCAGTAGCCGCACTGGAAGCTGAAATGGTCGAGGAACTTCTGCTGGACAGGCGAGAGTTCGACCACTTCGCCCGCTTCGTTGCGCTTCGCGTGACCTTCGATCGTGCGGATCGAACGGCCATTGAAGAAGTGCGCGCCCGTGATGCAGGAGCGCATCTCTTCGCTCGTGCCATCGGGCTTGTCGAGAATGACCACGCACGCGTGGCAGATGCCCTGCCCGCAACCGAGGCGCGAGCCCGTCAAGCCCACATACTCGTGCAGGAACTCGATCATCATGATGCCCTCGGGCACCTGCATGGGACCGACGGCCTTGCCGTTGACGGTGAGCGCAAGCGCCTTCGGCCGATATTGCACGAGCGGGCGTTCAACGGGCGCTGCGGCCAGCTGCGCCGTGGCAGAAGAGGCCGCAGCGGCAGGCGAGGCCGGGGTCGGGGCAGCGCCGGCGCTGGCCGCGGAAGCAGCGGATTGGGCGAGCGTCATGCGAGCACCTCCAGGATTTTTTGCGGGGTCACCGGCAGGTCGGTGAAGCGATGGCCGATGGCGTGCGCCACGCCGTTCACCACCGCGCCCACCACGGGAATCATCACCACTTCGGCAATGCCTTTGGGCGGATCGGTTTCGGAGAGCGGTGGCAGCACTTCGCCGGTCTGCGTCCACACGGCCACGTCCGAGGCGCGCGGCAACTGATAGCGGTTGAAGTTCCAGGTGCCGTTGCCGGGTCCGTCTTCGTACAGCGGCAGATATTCGTGCAGTGCGTGGCCGATGCCCATGGCAACGCCGCCCTGCAACTGGCCCGAGACCAGTTGCGGCGAAATCTGGTTGCCGCACTCCATGATCGAGTGATGCGTGAGCACTTCCACCTTGCCGGTCGCTTCGTGAACGGCGAGCTCGACGAGCGTACCCACCGCGCTGTAGTAGGTCACGGCAGCGTTGTTGCGGCTCACCGGCGGGATGAACACGCGCTTGCGGTCCAGCACGCGGTAGCCGTTGGCCGTGGGCGGCAGCGTGGCAGGCGCCAGCGCCACGGGCGCGGCCGTGTCCGGCTTCGCGCCGGACGCCGGCGTGCCCGCATCGGCCGCCTGGCCGCCGCCATAACGCAGCGACAGGCCATCGATCGGCAACCGCTCCACCGTGCCGCCGCCCACGTCGAACTCCGCTTCGGCCCATTGCCAGCGGTTGAACACGTGCACGACCGCACCGGTGGGCAGCCCCATCGCGTGGGCCTGCCTGGCGAGCTGTTCGAGCGGCAGCGGCTCGAGGCCGGTCGCGGTGAGCTTGCCGTCCACCCAGCGCGCGTCTTCGATGCGCACGACGTACGGCGCGGCCTGGCCGCCGCCGATGCCCTGCCCCCAGATCGAAAGCGCGGCGGGCCACAGGCCGTAGCGGAATACGGCACGCGCGGCCTCGCGCGTACTGTGCGTGAAGTAGTAGGCCGAGTTCGTCGCGCTGGAGGGCGAAGCGATGTTGGGCGTCCAGCGCGGATTCGCGCTCAGGTGGTCCTGGTCGGCCTGGCTCATGATGTACGGATCGCCGCTCGTCACCACGGGCAGATCCGGCCAGTCGGTCACGGCCACGCGGATCTCCGCGGCCGGCTTGCCCAGCCACTTCGCCACGGCCACGGCCTGCGAGGTGGACATGCCCGTGCCGATCTCGGCGCCCGTGTGATGCAGCGTGATCGTGCCGTTCTCGTCGAACTCCACCTTGGCGAGCGAGCCCTCGGCGCCCGTGCCGAAATCCTTCTGCACGCACGCAAAGCCCACGCCGTAGCGCTTGCCCGGATTGGCGGCTTCGTATTCGGCCTTGCGCTGCGTCCGTTGCGTCCACAACGGATGCACCTTCGCGCGTTCGAGCACGTCGTCCACGCGGATCGCCCCGGCCGGAATCGCCCCCTGGGTGTTCTTCATGCCCGAGCGCAGCGCGTTCTTCAGGCGGAAGTCGATCGGATCGACGCCCAGTTGCGCCGCAATTTCATCGACGGCCATCTCGGTCGCGGCCATGCTCTGCAAGGTGCCGTAGCCGCGCGCCGAGCCCGCGTCGATCGCGCGCGAGGCAATCGCTACCGTGGCGAAGTCGTTCTTCGGGAAATAGTAGATCGACTGTGCAGCCGTGGCGCCCACCATCGCCACCGAAGGCGAGAAGTTGCAGCGGCCGCCGCCGTTGGCCTCGAAGTCGCCCTTGAACGATTGCAGGAGTCCTGTCTTGCGATCCACGGCGATGCGGTAGTGCATCTTGAACGCATGACGCTTGAGTGCGGTCTGGAACTGCTCGTAGCGGTCGTTCGCGAAGCGCACCGGCCGGCCGTCGCCGTAGAGCGTGGCCACGAGACCGTAGAACGGCACGTTGTAGTGGTCTTTCGAACCGTAGCCCACCGTGTAGCACGGGTGCAGGAAGATCTGCTTCACCGGGAAGCGGCACTTCGCGACCATGCCCGCGGCCGCATCCGCCACTTCCAGCGGCGATTGCGTGGGCACCACCATGTGCAGCGACTGCGTGGCGGCGTCGTACCAGCCATTCGCGTTGTCCGGTTCGAGCGCGGACGTGTCGATGGACTGGGTGTTGTATTCGCGGTCGAATACCAGCCAGTCCGCGCCGGCATGATCGAGTTCGTCGGCAATCTGGCCGGCGTAGTACATGCCCTGCTCGTCCAGCTTGCCGTGCTCGTTGCCGTCGGGCCACACCGGCTCGTGCTTGCGCATCATGCTCGGGAAGATGGGCGCGTCCTTGAGGCTCGAATAGACGTCGTCGTCGTACGGCGTCTTGCCGCCCACGCGCACGAAGCGGAACGTGCCCCACGGATCGCGTTCGAGCGGCCCCGTCACGGCGCCGTAACGGATCACGTCGTCGCGGAACTTGAGCGCGCTCTTTGCAAAGCGAAAGCGGGCGAAGTCGTGATAGATGAGAATCGCCACGGCATGGCCCAGATACGCGGGCGTCTTGCCGGCGGGCAGCAGCATGTCGTCGCCGTAGAACGACGGAAACGCGAGACCGTCGCGGGCGAGGTCGTCGGCCGTGACGATGCGGTCGGGCTTCAGGTCGTCGCCCAGCACGGCGAGGTCGAAGCCTTCGTAGAGGCGGTCGGCCCGGGTGGCGCGCAGGATCAGCGCGTGGGCCTGCTGTTGCGGCCAGTGGGGCATATCGCTCGCGCGGATGTCGCGCGCGAAGATTTTTGAGCCCGTGACCTTGGCAATGCCGTCGATACGGAATTTGGGAGCGCCCGTGGCGGTATCCCATTTGACTGGCGTGAGGAGTTTTTCTTCGAAGAGAGCAGCGAATGCGCGGCTGCCGATCGGCGCCACATATACCGCCACGCCCGCCAGCATGCTGGCTTTGAGAAAACCCCGCCGCGACAGGCCGTGGTTCTTCATGAGGGGACCTCCAGGTGCGTGCGCGACTCACGAAGGCGATGGTGTCGTATCGCCCGGAGCGGCGCGCATTGTGCCATCCCTACCGGGTAAAACCCAATAGCCGATTTCGCATGCGCTTCTTACGGCAACGCTTATAACCGCGATACGACGGGAATGCCAGCGAGGCGCCGCGCGGAAATCATGGGGGGCGGCCGCCTCAGATCAAGGCTTCAGCTCACGTTCATCGGCAGCAACACCATCTGTTTGCCCTGCAAATGCAGCCGTGTCTGGATTTCCACGGGTGTTTGATTGTGTAGCCACGCGGTGAGGAAGTTCACGCGCCGGAAAATCAGCTTGCTCGCGAAGCACACGCTGTTCGGAAACTCGTCCATGGTCTTTTCGGCAAGCGTCATGAATTCCATCACGGGATGCGTGCCGAACGCAATGCGGTAGTCGGCGGCCATGCCGTGGCGGCGGCAATGCGCCATGTAGAACTCGAGCGATTTCATCATGGTCTGCCTGAGCCGCTCCAGATGCTCCGCGCCTTCGTAGCTCTGCGCATCGACTTCGCCCACGGCAATGAAGATCACGTTCTTGAAGTGGTCGGGAAAGAGCCGGTTCACCCACAGGAGCGCATGCATGCTCGCGCCGCGATGCTTGCCCACCAGCAGGATCGCCGTGGGCTGCGCGGGGTCGGGCTTGATCGCCGCGACGGCCGGATCGACCTCGGGCGGATTGCCTGCAAAGAGCGCGTCTTCGCGTGCGAGTTGCGCGCGCGTATCCGAGTAATGATGCTTGATGTAGAGGCACAGCGCGATCACCGCGCTCGTGACGAGCACCGTGAGCCAGCCACCTTCGGTGAACTTCTCGACAAGCGTGATGACGAGCACCGTGCTCGTCACCGCAAGACCCAGCGCCGAAAGCACGAAATGCTTGAACCAGTGCGCGCCTTCCTTGCGGTGCTGCCACCAGTACGCGGACATGCCGAGCAGCGAAAGGCTGAAGGTGAGGAACACGTTGATGCTGTACAGCACCACGAGCACCGACACGTCGCCGCGCGTCCACAGAAGGATCACGAGGCTCGCCACGCCCATCACCACAATGCCGTTCTGGCGCACGAGGCGCGCGGAGAGATCGCGGAAATGACGCGGCACCCACGAATCGACGGCCATGTTGGAGAGCACCGCGGGACCGTCGAGAAAGCCGGTTTGCGCGCCCACCAGCAGGAGCCCCGCCTCGAGTGCGAGCACGATCGCGAGCAGCGCGTGGCGTGCAAAGGCCGAGCCGAGCCCGAGGTGATCGATCACGCTGCCGAACACCACGGCATTGAGCGTCTCGCCCTCCACCGGCTTCGCATGCCACAGCATGTAGAGCAGGATGATGCCGCCCGCGGTGAAGGCGAGCGACGAGGCCATATAGGTCATCGTGAGCTTGCCGCCGGGCACGCGCGGTTCGGCCAGCATGTTCACGTTGTTCGATACGGCTTCGAGGCCCGTATAGGTCCCGCCGCCCAGCGAGAACGCGCGCATGAGGAGCGCCGCCACCACCACGGGACCGAACGCATGCGCCATGCCGTGCGCTTCGCCCACGGCGTCCGGCACGATGTTCACGAGATGGTTGCCGTGCACCGCCACGCCATAGACGATGAGCGCCGCGTGCAGCACGACGAAGCCGATGAAGATCGGCAGCAGCACCATGATCGATTCGCGCATGCCGCGAAAGTTGAGGCCCGTCATCAGCACGATGAGGATCAGCTCGGTGGCGAGCTTGACGGACTGCGCGCCGACCGGCAGGAGGCTGAAGAACGCATCGACGCCGCTCGCCAGCGAGGTCGCCACGGTCAGCACGTAATCGACCAGCAGCGCGGCGCCCGAGACGAGCCCCGGCTTGGGCCCGAGCAGCGCGGTCGCCACGCGGTAGCCGCCGCCGCCCGTGGGGAACAGCTCGATCACCTGGTTGTAGCCGAGCGCGATGATGAAGACGGTGAGCGCGGTTGCCAGCGCGAGAAAGAGCGCGAGCGGCGTATGCTGCCCGAGCGCGAGGAACGCTTCTTCCGGACCGTAGCACGACGAAGAGAGCCCGTCGGCACCCAGTCCGACCCAGGCCAGCAAGGGCGTGACGGCGATGACATGGCGCGTGCGCGGGTCGAGGGGATCGAGCGGCGCACCGGCAATCAACCGCCACATTTTGTTCAGGGTGGACATGGTCTCCTCCGCGAGGTCGCACCACCGCTCAGTGTCGGGACGCGTCCGTGCGCGCTTGCGCCCGAAGGTGCACGCCGCGGCGCGAGAAGCCCGAGCGGCGCTTGCAACGGGAAATGTAGGCCAGATCACCGGGCCGCGCCACCCGGCAATAGCCCGAAGGACACCTGACAAACTGAAAGGCAATCCCGTCGTCGGCACCGGTCAGCGACGGATTTCTGGCCGTCGCGCGTTGAAGTATCCGTTGACGCTCCCACGCGCCTTAATCGACGATCTTTACCGCACCCAGTAGCCGACGCAGACCATGCCGATCCTGACCGCTCATCCATCACGCACGCCGCCGCAAACCGACTGGCCCGCCATCCGCGACGACAGCGCCGCCGCGACCCACGCCACCGCCGTGGAAATGACGGGCTGGATGATTCCGCTCGACCCGCAGGCCGCGCACGCGGACTACTTCCTGCTCGCCGCCGAAGAGCCGTGCTGCGGTGGCTGCGTGCCGCGCGACCCGCTTTCGTGCGTGGAGGTCGAAACGCGGCATGCGGTGCCTGTCACGGCCGGGCCGGTACGCGTGCGCGGCCGCCTGATGCGCCTCCACGACGATCCCGCAGGCTGGCGCTACCGGCTCGAAGACGCCGCGCTGGCCGCCGCCACGCAGGCGCCGATGAGCCGCCGCGCCTTCCTGGCCGCGGGCGCGGCGCTGGGCCTCGCTGCCTGCGCGCCGGGGCGCTTCGCGCATTACACGGAGCCCGCTGATGCCGCGGCGTCGGAGTCGGCGGCGTCTGCATCGGCCCCCGCGCCGGCAAGCGCACCGGCAAGCGCACCCGCACCTGCGTGGCAGCCGTCGGCCAATACGCTGACGATCGACATGCACAGCCACGCGGGCCACGTCATCGTCTCGCGCAACCCGGAGATCGGCGCGAACCGGCCGTTCACCCCCGTTAGCGCCTCCATGCGCGCGGGCGGCATGAACGTGCTGTGCCTCGCCATCGTGACCGATACGGTGGTCACGCGCGTCTCGGCCGACCGCAAGCGTTTCGAAGCCTGGCGGCAGCCCGATCCGGGCGAACTGTACTATCTCGGCCAGCAGGAATTCGCGCGCGCGAAGGCACTCGCGGCACGCGAGCAGCTGGAAATCATCACGAGCGCCGCCATGCTGGACGCTTCGTCGTCGGGCGCCCCGCGCGCCATCATTGCGGCCGAGGGCGCCGATTTTCTCGAAGGCCAGATCGACCGCGTCGATGAGGCTTATACGCTGCACCAGCTCCGCCATCTGCAACTCACGCACTATCGCGTGAACGAGCTTGGCGATATCCAGACCGAAGCACCCGTGCACGGCGGCCTGACCGATTTCGGCGCGGACGTGGTGCGGCGCTGCAACCGGCTCGGCATCGTGGTGGATGTCGCGCACGGCACCTACGATCTCGTGAAGCGCGCCGCCGCAGTCACGACGAAGCCGCTCGTGCTTTCGCATACCGCGCTCTCGCTGCATCCGCGCGAGCGCAGCCGCCTCGTCAGCCCCGATCACGCACGCGCCATTGCGCAGACCGGCGGCGTGATCGGCGTGTGGCCCAGTTCGGGCTCGTTCCACAGCATCGCCGGCATGGCCGAAGGCTTCCGGCATATGGCCGATATCGTGGGCGTGGAGCATGTGGGCCTCGGCACCGATATGCTGGGCTTCATCTCGCCGCCCGTCTTTCGCAGCTACGAGCAGTTGCCGGAACTCGGCAGCGCGCTGCTGGCCGTGGGGTTCTCGGCCGCCGAGGTCGATCTGCTGCTGGGCGGCAACTACCGGCGCGTGTTCGAGGCGTCGCTCGCCTGAGCGCTGCGTGGGGTGCGAGGCGCGAAGTGCGGCCTCGCGCCTCATGAGCCGGAGCTTCAGCTTTTCTTCATCTTCGACCGCTATGATCGCGGGAACGTTGAGACGCCACTCAGGATGCAAATTCCGTCCGCGTCGCTCAAACGTCATATCCCCGCAGCGCGTTGGAGTCGATCTCATCATGAAGCCGCCGCTTGTCGAGCAGTTGCGCGCGTATCTGCAACTCGCCGCGCTTTCAGCCATCCTGCTTCAGGCTGTCGTTTTCATTGCAATCGTCGTGCTGCAGGTGCCGCAGGCAGTCTTCACGTCGGCTCTGTTCCGCGTGGGCGCGGTACTGACCATTGCGGTCGGCATGTATGCGATGCGCGGCCTCGCCCGCGATGCGTTTCGCGACGCGCTTGCGAGCCGCCATGCGCGGCTCGTCGGCTGGCAACGCCGCACGGTGGCCCTGGGTCCCGAGTGCCCGCGGCGCCTGCTGGTCCTGCTGCACGTGCGGCTGAACCGGCACACGTTCGATCCGGCACTGCCTTCTTGAGTGAACGAAACGAGTGGGCAAAACGGGCGACCGGAATGCACGGCCGAAATACGCGGTAACCCGATCGTTCGCAATGACGTCATACCAGCGTCAATACCGGCTCCTATACTGCTCGGAGCATTGCGACAAGCGTCACGGGGGTATTCCTCTCATGAAATGGCCGCACCCGCAGGTCCGCCGTCGCAATCGCGACGCATTCTCGCGCCGCACCTTGCGCGCGTACACCGCGTAATGGGCCTCTCGCGCGCCCAGCGCACCCGTGGGCACACCGGCGCTACGCTTGCCCTGCTCTTCGCCGCGCTCACGCTCTCCAGCGCGCTCTTCGCGTTGAGCGCGCTTTCGCCGTTCACACTGTGGCAACTCGCGCATGCGCTGCTCATGTTGGTCGCCGCGCTCTGCGCGCTGGCCGCGGCATTGGGCATCGTCTATTGCTGCGTGGCCAGCGTGCTCGTGCGCCGCTTCTTCGCACAGCCCTGCGAAGCGCCCGCCAGCTATCCCGGCGTCACCGTCGTCAAGCCGCTGCACGGCGACGAATGGCATCTCGAACACAATCTCGCGAGCTTCTTCGAGCAGGACTACGCGGGGCCCGTGCATTACCTGTTCGGCGTGCACGACGCCAACGACGACGCCCTGCAAACCGTGGAGACGCTGCGCGCGCGCTATGCGCACGCACACATCAGCGTGATTGCCGATTCGCGGCTCTATGGCCCCAACCGCAAGATTGCCAATCTGGTCAACATGCTCGGCCATGCGGAACACGACGTGCTGTGCTTCGCCGATAGCGACGTGAGCGTAGAGCGCGACTATTTGCGCCGTATCGTCGGCGCGCTGCAGCAACCCGACGTGGGCCTCGTCACCTGTGTCTATCGCGGCCTCTGTGCGCCGGGGTTCTGGCCGCGCGCCGCCGCAGCTTCGACGAACTACCACTTTCTGCCCGGCGTCGTGACGGGTCTCGCCATCGGCCGCGCGCGCCCCTGCTTCGGGCAGACCATCGCCCTCACGCGCACGATGCTCGAACGCATCGGCGGACTCGCGCAGTTCGCCCACCATCTCGCCGAAGATCACGCGCTAGGCGTTGCGGTGCGCGCCACCGGCGCACGGGTGGCCGTGCCCGCGTTCACCGTGCGGCACGCGTGCGTGGAAACCACCTTCACGGCCCTCTTCACCCATGAACTGCGCTGGAGCCGCACGATCCGCGCCGCCGACCGCAGCGGGCATCTGGGTTCCACGCTGATGCATCCGTTCGCGCTCGCCCTCGTGGCCGTGCTCGCCTCGGGCGGCGCCCCCGCCGCATGGGCGCTGGCCCTCGCCGCCCTCGCCGCGCGCGCGGCGCTCAAATGGCAAACCGACCGGGCCATCGGCGAGCCCTGCCGCGGATTGTGGCTGCTGCCAATGTGGGATATCGTGCAGTGCATGATCTTCGTTGCCAGCTTCGGCTCGTCGCGCGTCGTCTGGCGCGGCTTTCATTTCAGCGTCGACGGCAACGGCCGCCTCGCCCCCCTGCACGACGATTGAATGCAGACAGCGCGGCACCAGAACGACACACACAGGGCAGTGGTTCATCGATGAAGCATCTCGGACGCGCGGCCGCCCTTTGCGGCCTCGCCATCGCGATCTGGCTGGTTTGGCGCGACCATCCCGCTGCGATCTTCCGCCTGTTGCAGGGCGCAGGCGCGGGCCTTCTGCTCGCGGCCGCGGCCCATATCCTGTCGATGCTCGCCAACGCGTGGGACTGGCGCACGCTGATCCGTGCGCGCGAGCGCCCGCGGTTCTCGACGATGTTGCGGCTCGTGTGGCTGCGCGAATCGATCAACGGTCTCTTGCCGGTCGCGCGCGTGGGCGGCGAGATCGTGTCGTTCCGGCTGCTCGGCCGCCATGGCGTGCGCCCGGCCACCGCGGCGGCGAGTCTCGTCGTCGATATGCAGCTCACGCTCGTGAGCCAGTTGATCTACGCGCTCGCCGCGGCCGGCTACCTGCTCGAACGGGCCTCGTCCGACACGGCGCGCGTTGCCGGCCAGCTTGCCTGGGGCATCGCGGCGCTTGCGCCCGTCCTGCTGCTCTTCGCGCTCGTGCAGCACGCGCGCCCGTTCGAGCGCGCCGCGCAGGTGCTCAACCACGTCACGAGCGGCAAGGTGTACGACCTTGTCGGCAAATCGGCGCGCATCGACCAGTCGGTCAAGCTGATCTGGCGGAAAACGGCTGTGGTTCTGCGCTATCTCCTCATCTGGCAGACGCTGCAATGTGCAGGCTACGCGCTCGAAATCTGGCTCGCGCTGCACGTGCTCGGCGCCTCGCCCACCTTTATCCAGGCCTTCGTGATCGAAGCGCTCATTCAGCTCGTTAGCAGTGCTGCGTTTCTCGTGCCCGCTGGGCTGGGCGTCCAGGAAGGCGGCTTCGTGCTGATCGGCGGGCTGCTGGGCTTCGACGCGCCCACCTGCCTCGCGCTCGCGGGCGCCCGCCGGGTGCGCGACCTGTTGTTCTACGTGCCCGGCCTCATTGCCTGGCAATTCGCCGAAGCGCGCCCGCGCGGCGCAGATGCCGGCGGACGCGAGGCACGCAGCGCGCCGAATGCGGTGCATGCCTCCAGTTCGGCGCTCAATGCGCGAAGCGGATATCCAGAGCGCGCAGGTAAGTCTGCAGTCCCGCATCCTGAAGCGGGATCACGTGCGCCACGTCGTCCGATTCGTTGAAATGCGCGTGCCAGTAGCCGGGCGGCGTGACGAACGCCATGCCCGGCGTCCAGTCCACGCGCTGCGGATTCGCGATATTGCCCGCGGCGTCCAGTTCCGGGCCCACGAGCGTATAAACACCCGGCTTGCAGTTGGGAACGAAGTCGAGCGCAATTGACTGATGGCGATGCGGCTTTTGCACGGTCCCCGGCGCGATCACGCCGAACATGGCCCACATCGAATGCGTGACGGTGCGCGTCTGCGGAAAGTGCGTATTGCCGAGCAGGATGCTCACGCGGTTGCGCTGGGCCGCACCGGGCGCACGGGCCACCTGGTCGAGCTCGGCCTGCGCGCGGGCCGCGGGGTACAGCGTGGGCGTGAAGCGCGCATGGCCGAAGTCCACGCCCAGGTACGCGAGCAGCGGGCCGTCGTTGACGTAGTAGAGGCGCGCGGTGGAATCGGCGGCGATGTGTGCGGGGGCGCCGCCGGGCAGCGCGAAGAAGTCGCCGGCGCCGAAGCGGAACGCCGCGTCCTTCTGCTTGACCACGCCCGAGCCTTCGAGCACGTAGCACACCTGCGAAGTTGCATTCACATCGAGGTCCACGGATTCCCCGGCGAGAATGCGCACGAAGTGCGCAAGCAGACCCGGCCCCGTAGCCGGGTAGTCGCAGCCCAGTTCGGCGGAAAGATCGAGCGGCACGATGCGCGTAGGACCGCTGTCGTAGAGCGAACTCGCAAACGTACGGTAGGGCACGCGGGAGATCAACTTCGCGCCGATCGGATTGGCCGAGGACGTGTATTCGAAGTACTGCGCATCGCGGGTCACGGTTTCGTCGTCGAGCGCGAGCGCGGCGGGAGAAGTCGGGTTCAGCATGGCGGCATTCCTTGCGGTGTGTGGGGAGCCGCGCAGGCAATGCGCGGCGGCTGGTAGCCACTATAGGTATGCGTCGCACGGGCCGGAACCACCCGCCGCCGAAATCAGCTTTGCAAAAAAGGGATAACTGGAGGGCGCAGCGCGGCCTCCCGTACAATCGGGCAAAGTCCCCCCGGAACGCCACGCATGGATTACTTCTCGGCCATTCGCGCCTTTCTGCACGCCGCCGAACTCGGCAGTTTCAGCCAGGCCGCGGAACGCACGGGCGTCAAGACCTCCACCGTCTCGCGCCACATCAGCGAGCTCGAACGCGATCTGGGCATTGCGCTCTTCAACCGATCCACGCGCGGCCTCGTGCTCACCGAGGGCGGCCGGGTGTTTCGCGAGCATGCGCGGCTCGTGGAAAAGAGCCTCGACGAGGCGCGCGAAGCCGCCGCTTCGCTCAACCGCTCGCCGCGCGGCCTGCTGCGCGTGACGATGCCGGGCGCGTTCGGGCGCCGCCATATCGTGCGCCATCTGCCCGAGTTCATGGACCGCTATCCGAAGATCGACGTGGACTGCGTCATCACGGAAAGCGTGCTCAACGTGATCGACGCGGGCATCGACCTCGCGATCCGCATCGGCGCCCTGCCCGACTCCCAGTTGATGGCGCGCCAGCTTGCGCCGCATCGTCGCATCGTGTGCGCGAGTCCGGGCTACGTGACACAGCACGGCACGCCGCTTACTCCAGCCGATCTCGCGCAGCATACGGCGCTGCGTTTTGCGCTGGCCCCCGACGACCGCTGGTTCCTCGTCAACCGCATGCGCGCAGGCGCGGCCGAGGAAGCCGCCGTGCAGCTACAAGGGCGCCTGCGCGTGGACGACACCGAAGCACTGCTCGAACTCGCCATCGCCGGGCGCGGCGTTGCCCTGCTGCCCGCATGGGCCACGGGCACAGCAATCCGCGAGGGCCGGCTCATCCGCGTGCTGCCCGACTGGGAAGCGCAGCCCACGCGCGCCGAGCCGGCCATCTGGGCCGTGTATCCGCCGAAGAAAACCGTTTCTTCGAAGGTGCGCGCGTTCATCGACTTCTATGCCGCGCTGTATCGCCGCGAAGGTTATTGGGAGAGCTAAACGACATGCGTCACGCCACGTGAGCGGCAAAACCCACACGACCCGGCGCAACTTCTTCGCGTAACGTGAGCGCCGGGATCTCGTAGTCGCCCGCGTTTTGCGGTCGAAACGCGATGGGCTTCGTCTCCTGCAAACTATCGAGCCGCTCGCCCAGTTCGCGGCGAATCGTTTCGAAGCGCGTTTCGTCCATGCGGCTCGTGCGGTGCACGACATAGGGCGGCAGGACTTCGAAACCCGGGTAATAAAGAATGCCGTGATGGATGGGAAAAAGGATGTCCTCCATCGGCCCGTTGATGCCGCGCGGTCCGTAGTGCGAGGCCCACCCGCCCGCCGTGACCACGAGCATCGCGCGCTTGCCGGCCAGGTTGCCTTCGCCGTAGCGGCTGCCCCAGCGCACGTCGGAGTGCTCGCCCACGCCGTAGGCAAAGCCATATGCGTAGACCCGCTCCACCCAGCCCTTCAGGATGGCGGGCATCGAAAACCACCACAGCGGGAACTGCAGGATGACCATATCGGCGCGCATCAGCTTCTGCTGCTCGCGCGCGATGTCGGCGCTTTGCAAGCCGTTCTTGTAGGCGTGCTTCGAGTCGAGCGAGGCGTCGAAACGGCCCGCGTCGAGGCGCGCGGTGGTGTCCTCGGCGTCGAGCACCGCTTTCCAGTTCATCGCATAGAGATCCGATACCTCTACCGTGTGACCGGCTGCGGCAAGCCGCTCGATCGTGAAGTCCCGGAGCGCGCCGTTCAGCGAGCGGGGTTCGGGATGGGCATAGACAAGCAGAACATTCATTTCGCGGCTCCTGTATCCGTGTGGAATCAGCATAAGCCGCACTCTGGTATATTTAAAATGAATGTCCGAAATACGAGCTATTATGATCGGCAATCTCAGGAAACTGGATCTGAACCTGCTGGTGACGCTGGATGCCCTGCTCGCCGAGCACAACGTCACGCGCGCCGCCGAACGCCTGCACTTCTCCCAGCCCACCGTGAGCGTGCAACTGGCCAAGCTGCGCGAGATCTTCGGCGATCCGCTGCTGCTGCCGGGTCCGCGCGGCATGCGGCCCACGGCACGCGCCGAATCGCTGCGCGAGCCGCTGCGCCAGGCGCTGGAAGCGCTCGCGGGCGCCGTGGCGCCCGAAAGCCCGTTCGATCCGGCCAGCGCGCGGCATACGTGGACCCTCGCGGCAACCGACTACGGCGAATCCACGCTCGTGCAACCCATGCTGCCCACGTTGCGCGCACGCGCGCCGCACACGCGGCTTGCCGTGGTCGGCCTCGTGCCGCCGCGCATCGAGAAGCAGGCCGAGCACGGCCAGATCGATCTCGCGTTTCACACCACCGAGGGCTCGCCGCCCAATCTGCGGCGGCGCACACTGTTCACGGAGCGTTACGTGCTCGCGGGCCGCGCCGGGCATCCCCGCCTGAAGCGGCGGCCGACCGCCGCGCAGTTCTGCGCGCTCGAACACGTGATCGTCTCGCCGGACGGCGGCGGTTTTCACGGCGTAACCGACACCGTGCTCGCCGCGGCAGGGCTCTCGCGGCGCGTCGTGCTCTCCGTGCCGCATTTTCTGTTCGTGTTGTCGGTAGCGGCGAGCACCGATCTCGTGGCGATGGTGCCCGAGCGGCTCGCACGCCAGAACGCAGCGCTGCGTGTGGTCGAGGCGCCCGTGGAGGTGCCGGGCTATGAAATGTCGATGCTCTGGCACGAACGCTCGCATCGCGATCCCGCGCATCGCTGGCTGCGCGAGTTGATCGTCGCGTCCCTCTGAGGCGCGCTCGCCTGCCTGATTCGTGTGCCTGATTCGCCTGCCCAGGTTTACGTGGATTTAGCCGGGGCCGGGCGGCCCGCGGTTATCGCCGGAAGCGTCGGCCGCCGCGGGTCGTTGCGCCCGCACCGGGAACACGAACACCGCCATCGCGATCCCCAGCGCGCCGCCCAGCATGGTCTCCCATGCGCGCGCCACAAGCACCGCGATGGAATGCTCGCCCGTCGCCGCGAGCGTGACCACCAGCGCAAAGGCAAACGCGCCGCAGGCTACGTCGTAGCGCTCGGGAAGCGCCATGGCATAAACGATCATCGCGAGCGACGCCGCCACCCACACGAGCAGCGGCGCATGCTCCGCCGCGGGCAGGCAGGCGAGCCCGAGCGGCACCCCCACCAGCGTGCCGACGATGCGCCACCGCACGCGCTCCAGCGTGCCAGCGGCCGTCGCCGTGACGACATACACGCAGGCGGTGATCGCCCACGCCGATTCCACCAGCCCCCACACGCTGTGCAGGACCACGACAATCGCCGCCGCGAGCGCGGCCTGAACGCCCATCGCCAGTTCGGCTGAACGCAGCAACAAAGGAGTCCGAAATACTGACTCGCCCGCGGTAACGGCCGGAACGGCGGCCAGTTCGGCAGGACCGCTCAAGAGGCGCGGCACGGCGGCAGCCAGTATCGCGATGAGGCAGGAAATGGCGATCGCCCCAAGATCGCCGGGGCCGAGATGCGCACCGTACGCGAGCAACTGCCCGATATAGATCTGCGAGCCCACGCCCGCGCCGATGGTCCCGTAGCGCTTGAGCAGGCCCGCGAAAAAAGCCCCGGTCACGAGAATCCATTCGCCGCCGCCCAGTGCATGCGACATCAGGAAGGCGGTGCCGCCAAGCGGCGCGAGGAGCGCGAAAAGCACCGCACCCAGAGCCGCTGCAACGCACAGCATGGCGAGGTCGCGCGTGGACGCGTAGCGGGTGGTCTGCGCTTCGGACACGCTCGCCCACAGCGCGAACCCGCCCGCCAGCGTGCCGGCCGAAACGTTCGCAGGCAAACCGGCGCTCACGCCTTGCAGCGTGCCCAGCCCCATGGCGATGCCATACGCCGTGACGAGCCGCAGCCCCTTCACGCGTCGATGCGCGCCCGGGTCAACCCGTTCGAGCCAGACGTTGAAGTACCGGGAATCGAATCGCATCGGCTCCGTCCTGTCGATCGGGCTTCACACGGCGAAAATCTCGTCCATCCATGCACAGCACTCCTGAGCAAGTCGCAGACGATTATTGACCTGCACATGACCGTCCGCACCGGTTGCCGCATCGAGCACCACGAGCGACTTGCGCGCGGAGCGGATGTCCCGGTGCCACGACTTCGCCTGCAGCGTGAAAACGGGCGAATCCCCGGCACCGATAATCGAGAGAAACGGCACGCTCACGCGCGCCGGGTCCGCCGTCATGGCGGCCGTGCGCGCGAGGAACGCCTGCGGGCTGCGCGCGCCCGCTTTCCAGAGCGCCATGCGGCGGCTGCGCATCGCGGCGGCAGACTCCGTGCCCTCCACGCGCTGCCCGGCTGCGCGTACGGAAAGCGCAAACAACTCCGCGGGGTCCGGAAACGGCGTGCTGGCCATCACGGTGGCAAAGCGCGTTTCATGGCCCGCAGCCCGTGCAACGAAATAACCGCCCAGACTCAGGCCCAGCAGCGCGATGCGCCTAGGCACGGCATGAAAACGCTCGACCAGCGTATCGACCACCGCGGCAATGGGCGCTTCGGCGTCGGCTGTCCAGTACAGGCCGCGCGCCGCCGTGTTGCCCTGTCCCGGCAGATCGACCAGCGCCACGGAGTAGCCGCGCTCGAACAAATTGCGGCCTGCGGTAAGGAAGAGATCTTCGAAGCAGGTATCGGCGCCGCCGATCACGAGCACGACCGGCGCCGCAGCGTTGGCATGCTGCAGAAACACGCCGGGCAGCGTCGCTGCGCCCCACGGCACCTCGAAGAACGCGGCGGGCAAATCGAGCTCCTGCATCGCCAGAGCGAAGGCCTGCTTGTGGCGCGCATAGAGCGCGTCGAAGCAGCCGTCCGGCTCCGCGAATTGCCACGACGAGCGGTAGCTCGCAAACGCCTTGAGACGGAATTCGCCCGCCGTGCGCAAATGGCCGCGCCGGCGCCAGGCGTCTGCTTCGCGGTCGAGTTGCGCGCCATAGGTCGAGAAGGCGTTCACCCAGCTTTCTGGGTCGCCATCCACGATCTGCCTGGCCACGTAACAGGCCTCGCCGATATCGAGCCCGCCGGTCGGCCCCCAGCCGAGTGCGGCCATGAAAAAGAGATCCATATCGGGATCGCCGAAACAGTAGCGCGTCGCGAGGCGCTGGTCGGGACGCACGCCGTCGGCCTCCTGCGCCGGGGCGTTCCCCCCGGGCGCGGCAACGGCGGTGGCGGCATTCATTTTCAGGAAGGGAACGGGGTGCATGGGGCTAACTCCTGGCAATTCAGGCCGCTTGCGGTGCGGCGACGGGAGCCATAATATGAGCTTTGCTCGCGTTTTTGCACTCGCGTTCTGCGAGGGTGTTCCATGCCAGACAAAACCGTTAAAAATCAGCAACTTGCACGCAGAAAGCCGCGCCAGGAGCGCTCGCTGCACAAGGTCACTCTCATATTGGAGGCCACGCAGCAACTGCTCGAATCCGGCGATATCGACACGCTCACCACGAACGCCGTCGCGGAGAAAGCGGGGGTAAGCATCGGCACCCTTTACCAGTACTTCGATGGCAAGCCGGCCATCGTCAACGCGCTTGCGGAACGCGAACTCGGCACCATGGCCGAACGCGTGATGGCGGTGTTTACGGAGACGTCGCCCGAACGTTCAATGGAAGCGCGCATGCGGCTGATCGTGAACGCGGTGCTCGACAGCTACGGCGGACGCCGCGGCGTGCACCGCCAGTTGCTCGAACATGCGCTCACGCGCGGCACGCGGCTCAAGCCGCTCCTTGCGTCCGTGACGGCGCGGCTGCTCGACTCCGAAGGCGAGGGTCGGCCGGCCGGCGCGCGCCCGCTCGCTCAAGCGGAAGCCTTCGTCGTTACGCAGGCCGTGGCCGGCGTGCTGCGCGGCATGGTGGCCGCGCCGGAACTCGCACTGGACCGGGACGAAGTGGCCGCAGCGCTCGCCCGGCTGATCGGCGGATTCAGGAACGCAGCCGACGAGAAGTAAGTGAGAAATAAGTGAGAAATAAGCCGGCCGCGCCGGATCAATGCGCGGGCAGCCACTGCCCCCAGCTCACGAGAATTGCCTGAATACTGCGCGCATAGGCATCGCGCTCGCGCGGCGATTCCGGGTGACAGGCGCCGATGGCGCGCCACGTGTTGCCGCAGCACACCATCTTCTGCTTGAGGAGCCACGCGGCGCCGTAGATGTTCACGCAAGGGTCGATCGGCGCGCGGTGCAGAATGCCCTGGCGCGCGCGATCCGGGAATCCGAACGTCCGGGCCCATCCTGACCCGAACCGCAACAAGAAATCAGCGAGGCGCGACCAGCGCGCCCGCTCAACCCGCCGCGATCGCCTGCGCGCCCGCCACGCCCAGCGAAAGCTGTCCGCTCGCAATGATCTGGCTGAGCGGCGCGGGCCGGCCCAGCAGGAAGCCCTGCACTTCGTCGCAGCCCTCGCCCGCCAGCAGCGCGAGCTGATCCTGGGTTTCGATGCCTTCGGCCAGCACCGGAATCCCGAGGCTCTTGCCGAGCGCGAGCACGGCCCGCACGATCGCCGTGGCCTGGCGGCTCGATTCGGTTTCCCGCACGAACGACTGGTCGAGCTTGATCTTGTCGAACGGGAACGAGCGCAGCGTATCGAGCGACGAATACCCCGTGCCGAAATCGTCGAGCGCGAGGCTCACGCCCAGCGCCTTGATCTGCTGGAGCACGGTCAACGAACGCTCGCGGTCGGCGAAGATCGTCGATTCGGTGAGTTCGAGTTCGAGCCGCGAGGGGGCGAGCCCCGTTTCCCTCAGCACGTCTTCCACCAGCCTGGGCAGGTCCGCATGCGCGAACTGCACGGGCGAGAGGTTCACCGCGACCTTGTAGGGCGGCACCCACGACACGGCGCGCGAGCACGCTTCGCGCAGCACCCAGGCGCCAATGGTCAGGATGAGGCCGTTCTCCTCCGCCAGCGGAATGAATTCGGAAGGCGGCACGAAACCGCGGCGCGGATGCTCCCAGCGCAGCAGCGCCTCGTAGCCGCAAATCTCGCGGCTCGCCACCGAAGTCTGCACCTGGTAATACACGCTCAACTGATTGCGCGCCAGCGCATCGCGCAGGTCGGCGGCGAGCGTGCGGCGCGCCCGGGAGATCTCGTCCATGGCGGGCTCGTAGAAGCACACCGCGTGGGCAATATCGGCCTTCGCGCGGTACATCGCGAGATCGGCGTTGTTGATGAGCACGGCTTTCGTAGTGGCATCGTCGGGATAGATCGCCACACCCAGGCTCGCGCCCGACACGACTTCCCAGTCGTCGTAGCGGATCGGCCGGAACAGCGCGATCTCGAGACGCTCGAGGAAATCCATCAGCTCCTCGCGCGCGCCAAAGCACTTGATCGCCACGAATTCGTCGCCGCCCACGCGCGCGACGAATTCCTCGTGCCCAAGCAGGCTCGCGAGGCGCCGCGCGAGGATGCGCAGAACTTCGTCGCCGGCATGATGGCCGCGCAGATCGTTGATGTCCTTGAAGCGGTTCAGGTCGATGCCGACCAGCGCGAGCTTGCCTTGCCGCGCCTCCGTACGCGCGATCTCCCGGTCGAGCCGTTCGTTGAAGCCCGCGCGATTGGGCAGGCCGGTGAGGACGTCGCTCAGCGCCATGGCGCGCAGGTGCTCGACGGATTCCGCGCGCACGCTGTCGTCGAGCAGATAGCTCACGAACCCCGCGCCCGCGATGATGAACGCCATGCCGGCCACCGCGAGTGCCAGCGCGTGGAGCGCGGAAGGATTGGAGAACGAGCCGGCAATCGGCATGGGCACCACCTGGAAGGCGGTCATGCCGGTAAAGTGCAGCGCGGCGATGCCCGTGGCGAGCAGCGCCGCCACCGAAAGCTCGGAACCGGGCCCGCGCGACGCTGCACGCTGCAGCGCAGCGGCACCGAACGCAACCGCGAGCACGATCGACGCAACGAGGTAGGTGCGATCCCAGCTAACGATGCCTTCCACGCGGTAAGCGAGCATCCCGGCGTAGTGCATGAGCGCGACGGCCAGGCCGAGCACGGCGCCCCCCGCGGCGGGCGCGAAACGCGTCACGCGGCTCGTGGCGATGGCCACCCCGCCGAGGCTGCCCACCAGTGCGATGAAGAGCGAGACGATGGTCTGCACGGGATCGAACGCCACCGGCACGCCCGGATCGAAACCGAGTATCGCGACGAAGTGCGTGCACCAGATCGCCACGGCCGCGGAAATGCCTGTGAGGAAGATCCAGCCGGCGCGCTGCAAGCCGGTGGCCCCGAACGCGCGCAGCACGAGCCTTGCCGTCACCCACGAGCCCGCACCGCAGATCAGCACGGCGATCACGACGAGCCAGGGATTGTGCTTGAAGACGATGCAACCCAGCACGGTCATCACAGTTTGATCTCCTTCTTATTGGCCATGAAATTACCCCCGCGGCGGCAGCACGATAGCACGACCCGCGCGGGCGCCGGTAGCGCATTCGCATGGCGGCGCGCGCCGTTGCGCCGGCGCATCGGTAGCCCCTGCCCGCAGGCGCGCGGCAGCGCTTGCTCATCCTGCGCAACCGCAAACGGCGGAATCAATAGAATCGAACTCCGCAGCGTTTCCATCACGACCCGGGGCACGCTTCGCGCACGCTCGTGGCAGACGGCGGACACGCATCGCACGCAATCAGGAGATACGATGGACGGCTCAGGCAAGGCAACACCCGCGCACCACACAACCGGGCGCCGGGCACGGGCCGCGGTCATGGCGCTCCTGCTCGCCACGCCGCTGCTCATTTCGTCTCCCGCCCGCGCCGAAGAACCCGCTCACGGTGCGAGTTACCACGTCGGCGAGGCGCAGCGT
This sequence comes from Paraburkholderia ferrariae NBRC 106233, assembly GCF_000685035.1. Lineage (GTDB taxonomy): Bacteria > Pseudomonadota > Gammaproteobacteria > Burkholderiales > Burkholderiaceae > Paraburkholderia > Paraburkholderia ferrariae. Next base: position 47,907 of record NZ_BAYB01000031.1, on the reverse strand, counting down.
TCGGTCGTCCCGCCCGTCGAGCGCAACTGGCGCGGCGCCAGAACGGAGCGTCTCCTCACGACGATCTGGTATCCCGTCGATGCCGGCGTGCCCGAAGTGCCCAACCACCTGGGCGCGCCCGACGACCCGCTCTTTCGCGGCCATCCGGTCGCCCGGGCCGGCGAACCCTCCGCGGCGCAGGCACGTTACCCATTGATCCTGCTCTCGCACGGCACCGGCGGCAGCGCGAGCGACGAAGACTGGCTCGCCGCCGACCTCGCGGCGCACGGCTACCTTGTGGCGGGCGTCAATCACCCGGGCAACAACGCGCTCGAACCGCTCACGCGCGAGGGCTTCCTGCTCTGGTGGGAACGTGCCACGGACGTTAGCGAAATGCTCGACGCCCTGCTCTCCGACCCGGTGTTCGGCCCGCGTATCGACGCATCGAGAATCGGCGCGATGGGTTTTTCGCTGGGCGGCTACACCGTGCTGGAACTGGCCGGCGCGCGCACCCGCCTCGCGGCGTTCGAGGCGTTCTGCCGCTCGCCCCAGGCCGACGCGATCTGCACGCCGCCCGAAGCGAAACGGCGCACGGACGGCACGAGCCTGATGGCGCCGCCCACGCCGGCCATGGCCGAGTCGATGGCGCGCTCCGGGGCCTCGTACCGCGACCCGCGCGTCAAGGCCGTCTTCGCAATTGCCCCCGCGCTCGGCGAAGCCTTCGACGCGGCCTCGTTCGCCGGCGTCGATATCCCCGTGGCCTTCGCCGCCGGCACGGCCGACGTGACCGCGCCGCCCGCCACCAATGTCGAGCGGATTGCGGGCTTCCTGCCGCAGTCGAGTCTCATGATGGTGCCGGGCGCCTCGCACTACACGTTCATCGACGTGTGCCTGCCGAACGCGGCGGCACGCCGGCCGGCGATCTGCAAAGACGGCCCGGGCGTCGATCGCGAGGCGGTCCACGACGCAACGGCCGCGCGCGTGCTGACCTTCTTCGACGCCGCGCTCGCACCGAAGCCCGGCGGTTATGCGGCAAAGTAATCGCCCTTTTGTCATCCCCCTTTGTCATCGCCCCTTTTGTCATCGCCCTTCGTTCAGGTCTTCCTTCCGCCCAGCGTCTGCGCGATCCGCGTGCGCAAGCGCGGCGCGGCGAAGTCGAGAAACGCGCGCAGTTTGAGCGGCAGCGGCGTCTGCCCGCCATGCACGAGACTCACGGGCCAGGGCTCGGGCTCGAAAGCGTCCAGCACGATATCGAGCTTGCCCTGCTCCACCGCGTCGGCGATCTGGTAGGACAGCACGCGCGCGAGCCCCACGCCCAGTATCGCCGCCTCGATGGACGCCTCCGCCGTATTGACGACAAGCCGCGAGCGCACCGGCAGCGTGACCGGCGTCTTGCCATTCCGGAACACCCAGTTGTGCGCAGAGGCAATGCCTTCGAAAGTGATGCAGCGATGGTGCGCGAGATCGCGCGGCTGCAGCGGCACGCCATGCTCGGCCAGGTAGCCCGGACTCGCGCAAACCACGCGCCGGATCGCGCCCAGGCCGCGCGCCACGAGCGCGCTATCCGGCAGTTCGCCGATGCGCACGGCCACATCCAGGTGGTCCTCCAGTAAATTGACCACGCGGTCCGCCAGCACGAGCCGCACGTCGATCTCGGGATAGAGCGAGAGGAATTCCGCCACCACCGGAACCACGTGCAGGCGCCCGAACACCACGGGCGCCGTGATCGTGAGGTCGCCTCTGGGCGAGGTGTATTCGCCCGTTGCGGCGCGCTCGGCCTCGCCCACCTCTTCGAGAATGCGCCGGCACGCGGCCAGGTACGACGCGCCCGCCTCGGTCAGTGCAAGCTGGCGCGTGGTGCGGGTGAGCAGGCGCGTCTTGAGATGCGCCTCCAGTTCGCCCACCTTGCGGCTCACGGTGGCGAGCGGCATGCCGAGGCGCCGCGCGGCGGCGGAAAGGCTGCCCGCGTCCACCACGGCGACCAGCACGGACATGGCATCCAGACGGTCCATCGCACTCTCGCTTTCCGGAAAGATGAATCCCGATCATGAAGGATTCTCTCCATCCATGGATCTCAACGCGCCGGTCGCCCCACCTCGCGCATTTTCCAATAGCACGATCGTTCTATTTTGTGTACGCTCGCGGGAATCGAACTTCTTTTTTGCGAGCGTGCGCCATGTCGCTGATTCTTTCCCGCCGTGACCTGAACTTCCTGCTCTACGAGTGGCTCGACGTGGAGAGCCTCACGCGCATTCCGCGCTACGCAGACCACTCGCGCGAAACCTTCGACGCGGCGCTCGACACCTGCGAAAAGATCGCGACCGACCTGTTCGCCCCGCACAACAAGAAGAACGACCAGAACGAACCGCACTTCGACGGGGAAACCGTCACGATCATTCCGGAAGTGAAGACCGCGCTCAGCGCCTTCAGCGAAGCGGGCCTCACCGCCGCCGGCCAGGACTACGCGTACGGCGGCATGCAGTTGCCGCTCGTCGTCGAAAAGGCCGGCTTCGCGTGGTTCCTCGGCGCGAACGTGGGCACCAGCGCGTATCCGTTCCTCACGATCGGCAACGCGAACCTGCTGCTCGCGCACGGCAGCCCCAGGCAGATCGACGCCTTCGTGCGTCCCGAATTCGAGGGGCGCTACTTCGGCACCATGTGTCTTTCCGAACCGCAGGCGGGGTCGTCGCTCTCGGATGTCGCCACGCGCGCCGACTACGAGGGCGAATCGCCGTTCGGCGCGCAGTACCGCCTGCGCGGCAACAAGATGTGGATTTCGGGCGGCGAGCACGAGCTTTCCGAAAACATCGTGCACCTCGTGCTGGCGAAAATCCCCAGCCCCGACGGCAAGCTGATTCCGGGCGTGAAGGGCATCTCGCTCTTCGTCGTGCCGAAGTACCTGGTGAACGAAGACGGCACCTGCGGCGAGCACAACGACGTCGTGCTCGCCGGCCTCAATCACAAGATGGGCTACCGCGGCACGACGAACTGCCTGCTGAATTTCGGCGAGGGCACGAAGCATACGCCGGGCGGCCGCGCGGGCGCGATCGGCTACCTGGTGGGCAAGCCGCATCAGGGGCTGGCCTGCATGTTCCACATGATGAACGAGGCGCGCGTGGGCGTGGGGCTCGGCGCAACCATGCTCGGCTACACCGGCTACCTGCACGCGCTCGACTATGCGCGCAACCGCCCGCAGGGCCGCCCCGTGGGTGCGGGCGGCAAGGATGCGGCCTCGCCCCAGGTGAAGCTCGTCGAACACGCGGACGTGCGCCGCATGCTGCTCGCGCAAAAGAGCTATGTGGAAGGGGCGCTCGCGCTCAACCTTTACTGCGCGAAGCTCATCGACGAATCCACTGCGATCGGCAACGACGCCGAACGCGCGCCGTACACGCTGCTGCTCGACCTGCTCACGCCGATTGCGAAAAGCTGGCCTTCGCAGTGGTGTCTGGCGGCGAACGACCTCGCCATCCAGGTTCATGGCGGCTACGGCTACACGCGCGAATACAACGTCGAACAGTTCTACCGCGACAATCGCCTCAATCCCATACACGAAGGTACGCACGGCATTCAGGGGCTCGACCTGCTGGGCCGCAAGGTGGTGATCGACAACGGCGCGGCGCTGAAGCTGTTCTCGCAACGCGTACAGGCCACGCTCGAACGCGCGCGCTCGAATGGCGACGCGACCGACGCGGCCCACGCCCGCGCGCTCGATGCGGCGCTGCAGCGCCTCGTGGAGGTCACGCAAACGCTGTGGTCCGCGGGCGACCCCGCCGTCACGCTCGCCAATGCTTCGGTGTACCTGGAAGCGTTCGGCCACGTGGTGCTCGCGTGGATCTGGCTCGAACAGGGGCTCGCGGCGCGCGCCGCGCTCGCGCAGGAGCGCGTGCAGGACGAGGACTTCTATCGCGGCAAGCTGGCCGCCGCGCAGTACTTCTTCGTGTGGGAGCTGCCTAAAACGGCCGCGCAATTCGATCTGCTCGCGGCGCTCGACCGCACGACGCTCGATGCGCAGGACGCGTGGTTCTAACGCGATCGTGCAGAGAAAAAAAACGGCGCGAGAAGGTCTCGCGCCGTTTTGCTTCCAGGCTTCGAAGCGTTGCCCGGAGGTTGTGAGGCTTGCGTGAAGCCTATGCGAGGATCCAGCGACTCAACCGCCCTGCTGCTCGAAGCGGCGCAGCAGTTCGTTGCCGCGCGCGTTGGCCGAATCCAGCGCCTGTTGCGGCGTCTTCGTCCCGATCCACACCTGCTCCAGCTCCTCGTCCATCACCGTACGGATCTGCGGCATGTTGCCAAGACGCAGGCCCTTCGTGTACGGCAGCGGCGGTTTGTTGAGCATCTGGCGCGTGGCGGTGTCGGCGCCCGGATGCTTCTCGTAGAAGCCCTGCTGGCGCGTGAGGTCGTAAGCGGCCTTCGTGACCGGCAGATAGCCGGTGTCCTGGTGCCACTTCGCGGCCACGGCCGGCGAGCTCAGGTAAGCCAGGAACTTCGCCACGCCCTTGTAGACCTCGGGGTTCTTGCCCGCCAGCACCCACAGGCTCGCACCGCCGATGATCGCATTCTGCGGCGCCCCCTTCACGCTCGGGTCGTAGGGCATCATGCCCGTGCCGTACTGGAACTTCGCATACTTCTGCACGTTCGCAAGCGCGCCCGAAGAACCCATCATGATGCCGCAGTCGCCGCTATAGAACTTGGCCGTCGCCTCGTCCTTGCGGCCCACGTAAGTGAACGTGCCCTGCTTCACCATGTTCTGCAGGAAGGCGATATGCGCGACCTGCAGCGGCTTGTTGATTTCCAGTTGCGCACCGGTGCCATCGAAACCGTTGTTGAGCGTCGCGATCGGCGCCGCATGCCACGCGCTGTAGTTCTCGATCTGGATCCAGCCCTGCCAGCCCGTCGTGAAGCCGCAGGTCATGCCGGAGGCCTTCAGCTTCGCCGCATCGGCGGCGACTTCGGGCCAGGTTTTCGGCGGCTCGTCGGGGTTGAGGCCGGCTTTCTTGAACGCGTCGCGGTTGTAGTAGAGCACCGGCGTCGAGCTGTTGAACGGCATCGAAACGAGGTGGCCCGTCTTCGCGTCGCTGTAGTAGCTGGCGATGGTCGGCACGAAGTCCTTTTCGTCGAGCGGCACGCCCGCGTTCTTCATCACGTCGTAGACCGGGATCACGGCCTTCTTCGCCTGCATCATCGTCGCGGTGCCGACTTCGTAGACCTGCAGGATCGCCGGCGCGTCGCCGCTGCGATAGGCGGCAATGCCGGCCGCCAGCGTCTGGTCGTAGGTGCCCTTGAACACCGGAACGATCTTGTACTCGCTTTGCGAAGCGTTGAACTGATCGGCGATGGCATTCACGCGCTCGCCCAGTTCGGACTCCATAGCATGCCAGAACTGAATTTCGGTAGCGGCATGTGCGGCCTGAATGCTGCCGGCAAGCAGCATGCCGGTCGCCAGAACCCGCCATGCCCCGCGCGGAGTCTTGCGCCCATTGTCGTGCCTGTTCATCTGTGTTTATTCCTGTTGTTGATTTGGGTAGGGAAAACCCGAACACAAAGCTGCCGGTAAGGCGTTCGCCAGCGCTGCGGCGCGGCGCGGCGCATCGCCTCGCCTGAGGCGCTGCAAGGGTAGCACGGGCATAGGGCAGCCAGATGACCGGATGGCGGCGGCAGGCTGGTAGAAACGCTCAGCTTGCCGTCGCGCCCCGGCGCGGGTCCGGCGCCGCACCGTTGCGGTGCTTCTGCGCGGCCGGTGCCGAGAGACCATGCCGCACGCCCAGAGCATAGGCGCACAGGGTGACGCAGACAAACGCGATTTGCCACATGAGCAGGTTCGCGCCCAGGCGCGCCATGGTCTGCGCGGCGAGGAGCGGCCCGGAGATGGAGCCGAGCGTGAAGACGACGGAGACCGCCCGCATGCGCCGATCGATCTGGGCGCGCGGCGCCGCGGCAACGGTGATGCAGGCGAGCGTGAGAAACGCATTGCTGGCGACGCCGAGCACGAGCATGGCCGGCACGGCCAACGCGAAGCGGCCGCCCGCAAGGGCAAGCGCCACGGCCGCCGCCGCACCCGCCACGCCGCACGCGGTCGTGGTCGCCAGCACGCCGCAGCGATCGGCGGCCCAGCCTACCGGGTACTGCCCGATCGCGCCGCCCAGCCCGAGGCACACCAGCAGCAGCGCGCAGGGGGTGGCGCCAAGGCCGTTGCCTTCGCAGAACTTGGCCATGAGCCCGTATAACGCGCCGTCGCCGAGGCCCGCCACCGCCGCGGCGAGGAGCCCGAGCCGCAGTGCAATATCGGCCGTGCGAGGCAACGAAGATAAAACCGCTTCTATGCCCGCCGGCGGCGCCGGTGCGACTGCCGCCGGCGCGCGCAGCGAGGCCACGAACAGCGGCAGCCCGGCCATCGCGGTCACAAGCGCACCGATCCAGAGCGCGGTTGCGCCGCGTGCGCCGTCGAGCAGGGCCACGGCCGGCCCGAGCAGCCCCGCGATCGCGATGAGCGTCTCGTGCGCGCCCACGAAGCGGCCACTCATCTCTTCGGGTATGAGGCGAAAGAGCCAGGTCTCGTTGGCGATCCATCGCACGCCCACGCCGAAGCCCAGCAAAAAACCCGGCACAAGCGCGAGCGGCCAGCGCCATGTGGCGAGCGCGGCGAAGGCGGCCACGCTTGCGGCGAGCCCGCCGAACACCGCGCAGCGCGCGCCAAGCCCCCTCGCGAGCATAGGCGCAGCCAGAATGCCCGCGAGCATGCCGGCCCACTGCACCGAAGCGAAGCTGCCGAGCTGCGTGATACCGAAGCCGCGCTGCGCAAGCCATTGCGGCACCACCGCAAACCCCACGCCGAACTGACCGAGCTGCGCGAGAAGCGAAACGGTATTGAGCGCGACAATGGAACGCCAGGGCAGGCGCGCGGGCGCGTTCATTTCGCGCGCCCCACAGGCATGGGCAGCCCTTCCGAGCGGCATTCGACGGGACAGCCCGCGGCCAGGCACGGAGCTTCGTCGCAGAGCCGGCACAACTGCATGGCGTGCGCAGGATCACGCGTTTCGCTCCAGAGCATCTTGAGCAGCAGGGCGTCCAGCTGCTGGCGCTCGCGCGCGTTCAGATGACGCGTGAGCCGTTCGAGGATGGCCTTGCGGCTCGCCAGTGTGCGATCCACGGCGCGCTGCCCGGCCGCGGTGAGTGTGAGCGACACGGCGCGCCGGTCCGCACCGGGGCCTTTCTTCACGAGTTCCGCCTCGACGAGGCCCGCCACAGCCCGCACTGTCGCCGGATGCGAGAGACCGACAGCCGTACGCAGTTCCTCGATCGTGCAGCCCGGGTACATGTGAACGGCATTGAGAATCGAGCGGGCCGTGAGGCCGGCGGCATTGGTTTCTTCCTCGCCGGCGGCCTGCAGATCGTCCACGATCAGCAGCGCGAGCACGCCAAGGAGGTTTTCCGGACGCTCCGTCATGTTCGATCCTATATGTGCATAATGCACATATGCAGATTGCACATGTTTAACGGGCGTGTCAAGTGACCGTGCTTCATGTCCGCCTCGCAGCGCAAGTCGATGCGCTCGCAATCACCATGCCTTCGATTACCTTCCATGTGCTTTCATTTACCCTCGAATAGCCCCCCTCGGAGGCGGTTCTGTCGATAGCGTGTCGCGCCGATGGACGAAACAGTTGACGCCGCAAAGCACAGCCCCTTACGCTTTCGCGCTGATGGTTCCCGGCGACGGGATCAAAAGGGAACGCAGTAGAGGCGCCAGCGCCTCGAGTCTGCGGCTGCCCCCGCAACTGTGAGCGGCGAGTCCATGCCAGAAGGGCCACTGGGAAACCGGGAAGGCCGGCAATGGGCGTCGACCCGCGAGCCAGGAGACCTGCCATCGAACGGCGTCGACGCATACGCATCGGGCGGGGTGCCCCGGTGAAGGTTCAGGTTCTGCTGCCTGAGCCGGTTTGCTGAGACGAACGCCACTGGAGGCAGAACCATGCTCAGCGCTTTAAAACACGTTTTCAACGACAGTTCCACCGATGTCCGCGGCAAGGTCATCGGCATTTACGTTTTTCTCATCGCCATCAACCTGGGCGCCTGGGCCTGGGCGCTCGTCGCATTCCATTATCGCCCGGTCCTGCTCGGCACCGCGTTGCTCGCTTATGGCTTCGGTCTGCGCCATGCGGTGGACGCCGACCATATCGCCGCGATCGACAACGTCACGCGCAAGCTGATGCAGGAGGGCAAGCACCCCGTGGGGGTTGGCTTTTTCTTTTCCATCGGCCATTCGCTGGTGCTGCTCATCGCCACGGTGGTCATCGCCGCCACGGTGATGAGCCTGCAGAGCGGCTTCGATTCGTTCAACAATGTCGCGGGCATTGTCGGCACGCTCGTGTCGGGCGCTTTCCTGCTGGCGATGGCAATTCTGAACCTCGTGGTGGCCCGCGACGTGTATCGAACCTATCGCCATGTGCGCCGCGGCGGCGACTACAACGACGACAGCCTCAACATCCTGCTCAACAACCGCGGCCTGATTGCCCGTCTGTTGAGGCCGCTCTTCCGGCTCGTCAGCCAGAGCTGGCACATGCTGCCGGTGGGGTTCCTGTTCGGACTGGGCTTCGACACGGTGACCGAGGTGAGCCTGCTCACCGTCGCCGCAACCGAAGCCAGCAAGGGATTGCCGCTCTGGTCGATCCTCGCGTTTCCCGCGCTGTTCTCGGCCGGCATGTCGCTGATCGACACGACCGACGGCATCCTCATGCTCGGCGCCTACGGCTGGGCCTTCGTGAAGCCGATCCGCAAGCTCTACTACAACCTCACCATCACGATCGTCTCCGCCGCCGTGGCAATCCTGATCGGCGGCATTGAAACGCTGGGATTGATCGCCGGGGAGTTGAACCTGCAGGGCTGGTTCTGGGACCGCATGAACGACCTCAACAACAATTTCGGTCTGCTTGGCTACGGCATCATCGGGATTTTTGCCGCGGCCTGGGTCGTCTCGTTCATCGTCTACCGCGTCAAGAAACTGGACGAAGTGGAAGTCGGCTAGGCCGGCATCGTCATGCGCGGCGTTGCTCGCGCGGTGCGCGCACAACGAGCGCGCGCCGTCACGAGCGGCGCCGCGCTGTCCAGGCCAGGTTCAGCGGCAACCCCGAGGTAACGCTCAGGAGCCGAAGAACGGTACGCAGAAGTCGGGCGGACCGACACAGTCGCCGGGGCCGTTGGGCTGCGGATGCAGGCTCGCGCAGCCGGACACCGCGGCCACCGCGACGGCACAAACAGCCGCACGCAAAATATAAGAAACGATACGTGATTTCATGAGATTGAAACTCGGGTAATCGGCCGCCAGGCGGATTCCGTCGCGGCTCGCGGCCGTCTTTTTTCCGCAACGGATGCGAAACGTGGCCGCTCAGTGATGGGCGTACACGGTCTGGTTGAGGGTCTGCAATTGACCGTCGCGCTCGGCCTGCACGAGCTGCTGGTACACCTGCGCACGGGTGAGCGAGCCATTGGCGGGGTCTGCCTGCGCGGTGGAGCTCACCTGCGCCTGCTGCGCCGCGTAGGCCTGCGCATTCGTCTGCGCGTTGATGGGTGCATTGGCGACGCCCTGTGCATGAGCGAGCGCCGATACCGACAACAAGAGCGCGATACCCGCGCCATTCCAGAGTGATTTCATGTGCCTCTCCTTTGCGGCCAGCCGGCCGAGCCTGGGTTCATCCGGCCGCCTCGCGGCGCCGGTTCGAATCGCGTTGCAACTCGTGAGGCAAGGATAGAGGGGCGTGTTTCGCGTTAAATCCGCAGGAAAATGAAGAAACGTTTAAGGTGGGCGCGTTCGATCGGGGAGAACGGATCGCGGCGTAGCCGCAGGGGAGAAGTCAGGCGGGGTGGGGCGCGGGAATCGCGCCGCCGGCGGGAGTCAACACAGCCTGCTGCGGATGGAAGCGTAACGGCAATCCGCGAATGCCAACTATTTCGCATCCCTCACGATATCGCGAGGCGCCACGCCGAGCACACGGTTCATCCAGTGCGCCATATGGCTTTGATGCGCGAACCCTGCTTCGAGCGCAATCTGGCTCATGCTCAGGCGCCCTTCGATCAGCAGATCCCGGGCACGCTCCACCCGGCGGCGCACGACGTACTGATGCACGGGCAAGCCCAGCGTTTCGCGAAAAAGCACCTTGAAATGCGGCACGCTCAAATCGACGAGCGCGGCCAGTTCGCCCAGCGTGAGGCGTTCGTCGAGACGGGCTTCGATGTAATCGGTCACCCGTGCGGCTGCCCGCGGCGCGAGCGTCACACGCCGGCGGCCGGCAGGCGGCGTGCCGTCGAGCAATCGCACCACGATGGCCGTGGCAATACTTTCGGCGAAGAGCGGGTCCGACGCCTCGCCCGCTTCGAGTTCGGCCTGGAGCGTGGCGGCAAGATATTGCAGGCGGGGATCGCGCACCTGCAAGCGCGGCGTAATGCCCGCGCGCGCCTGCCGGTTCTCCAGCCGCGCGGAAACCGCGCGAACGAAGGGGTCTTCGAACCACACGCGCAGGATCGTGCAATCGGCGTCGTCGGTCCACTCGCCGTCCAGTCCCGCCGGCACGACGTCGGCATCGCCCGGCGCCTGCAGGCGTGCCACGCGCCGGCCATCGCACGTGCAGTTGGCACGCACCGGCGCGCCGATATGCACGCCGATCCGGTGATGATCCGCGGCGGGAATACGATGCCGCCCCGCCGAAATCGCCAGCAGTTCCGCGCCGAATCCTTGCCAGCCCAGCGGTGTGCTCGACCGGAGGCTCGTGCGCGCTCCGGCTTGCCGGTTCGAATCCCCACTCGCTGCGTTCATTGCCGCTCCTTTGCCAGATCGTGCGCTGCCGGTGCCCAGTCTAATGAGCCCACGGTCCAGCGGTCCAGGTAAAGCCCTCCAGACGCCCCATCCTTTCCCGCGCATTTTCATCCTTTTCTGCGCGCCCTGCCGATTCCGCGTTTCTATGATGAAGCCCACTCCACTCACGAGGATCGACTCATGTTTGTCATATTCGGAGCAGCAGGCAACGCCGGGCACGCGAGCGCCACTGCACTACGCCAGGCCGGACAGCCGGTGCGCGCCGTCGTGCGCCGCGCCGAGCAGGGCGCCGACCTCGCGGCACTGGGCTGCGAAATCGCCCTCGCGGACCTGACCGACCCCGCTTCGGTCGCCGCGGCCATCGAGGGCGCCCACGCCGTGCAGATGTTGTGCCCCGTGCCCGTGGGCGACGCGCACCCCGGCGTCACGATGCGCCGGATGATCGACGTCGCCGCCGCCGCACTGCGCGCCAATCCCCCTGCCATCCTGCTCGCCATCTCGGACTACGGTGCCGAACTGCCGACGAACACCGGCATCACCAGCCTCTTTCACCACCTCGAACGAAGGCTCGCCGAAGTCGCGCGACACGTGATATTCCTTCGTTCGGCCGAGCACATGCACAACTGGGCGCGCATCCTGCCGGTCGCCGTGGCAAGCGGTGTGCTGCCGAGCTTCCACGCCCCCCTCAGCCGCCGCATTCCCACCGTGGCGGCCCAGGACGTGGGCGAAGCGGCGGCGGCACTGCTGCTCGAAACCCCAAGCGCCGAAGCGATACGAATAGTCAGCATCGAAGGTCCGCGGCGCATCAGCGTGAGCGACATCGCCGCCACGCTTGGCGAAGTCAGCGGCGTGGCAATCGCCGCGCGTGCGTTGCCGCGCGAGTCGTGGACGGCCACGCTCATGCGCGCGGGGCTCGGCGAAAATCACGCGCATCTCATCACCGATCTTTACGACGTCTACAACACCGGCAAAATCGATGTGGAAAGCGGCCGCAGCGAGCAGCGCTTCGGCAAGACAGCGTTGCGCGAGGTGTTCGCCGCGCTGCTCTCGAAGCTCGAACCCACCGCCCGATAAGCTCCGTGGCCCCTTTTTCAAGGGGCCGCACCATCCCCGCCTGGCCCCTCGCCGTTCCCTCCCCGCGCGATCCTGCCCCACGTTTTGCCGCGATTCACGCGTAATCGCCGGGGCACGCGACTATCGGCAAGCTCGCACGCTTGTTATAATTCGTTCAAGCGTACGAAACAAATCTAACTTCCGCCGTGCCATGCAAGCCGCATCCGCGAGGCACCGCGCTCCACATCGACATGGCCAAATCCGACCGGCTGCAGGCGCTCGCCGACGCGCTCGCCAAACACAACGTCATGCACCTGCGGGACGCGGCCACGCTGCTGGGCGTTTCCGAAATGACCGTGCGGCGCGATATCGGCGCCAATCCCGAGCGCTTCACCTATCTCGGCGGCTATATCGTCAGCGCGTCGGATGTGCCCAACGCCGTGGGCTACTCGCTGGAGTCCGAAAAGGACCACTTCGCCCAGGCGAAGGCGCAGGCTTCGGCCCATGCGGCACGGCTCATTGCGGAAAACGACACGATCTTTATCGACTGCGGCACGACGCTGGCCGCGCTCGCGCGCCTCATCCCCTCGCATCTGCAGATCACGGCCGTGTGCTATTCGCTGAACGTGGCGGAAGTGCTGCGGCGTATGTCCAACGTGCGCATGATCCTGCTGGGCGGGGTCTATGTGCCTTCGTCGGATTCGTTCTCGGGCGAGGAAAGTCTGGAGATGCTGCGGCGCATGGGCATCAACAAGGCTTTCATTTCGGCGGGCGGCATCGACGCCACGCGTGGCGTGACGTGCTGGAATTTTCACGAGGTGGCGATCAAGCAGGCGGCCATGGCAAGCGCCGTGGCGCGCCACCTGGTTGTAGATGCGAGCAAGTTCGGCGTGGTGAAGGCGTGGCGCTTCTCGCAAACGAACGAGTTCGATTCGATCATCACCGAGAAGGGCGACGAATCGCGCAAGCGCAGCGCGTAAGCGGCCTACCAGTCGCCCCGAGCGGCCTCAAGTAGTACCCCCAACCGAACCCGGCGGCCGCCAGGCGACCTCTCCAACGCCCTTGCTCGCGCCCAACGGCCGGCGCACTTCCCGCCGGCCGCGCAAACACCCGAATGTTCAACCGCCGCGGCGGCGCAGCGCGAACAACGTACCGGCCACGAGAATGAACGCACCGATAATCACCTTCTGCCAGGTGCTCGGCACGCCCACGAGAATGAGCACGTTGTTGATGAGCGTGACGAGCGCAACGCCCAGCAGCGTACCGACCACGGTACCGCTGCCGCCCGTGATGCGCGCGCCGCCCAGAATGACGGCCGCGATCACGTCGAGTTCGGAGCCCACCAGGTCGAACGGATTGGCGAGCCGGTTGATCGACACGTGCAGGATGCCCGCCACGCCCGCAAGAAACCCGGTATAGCCGAACACGAAAAGCCGGATGGCGCGCAGGTTGAAGCCCAGCCGCTCCGCAATTGCGGCGCTGCCGCCCATGGCATACACGCCGCGCCCCATCATCGTGCGATTCAGCAGCCACCAGGTCAGCACGGCACCCGCCACGAGCGCGAGCACGGACATCGGCAGCACGGCGTCCAGGCCGTCCGCGGTGCGATAGGCCATGAGCGAAATGCGGCCGAAATGATCCATGCTGTGCGGGATGTTCATGAAGAACGTGGTGCCCACGAAGGTCAGCAGGATGCCGCGAAACAGGTACTGCGTGCCGATCGTCACGATGAGCGAAGGCGCCTGCAGCCGGTGCACGAGAAAGCCGTTGATCATGCCGAGCAGGATGCCGCCCACCGCGCCCGTAAGCAGGATCAGCGCGAACGGCGCATCGGGCCACCACGCGAACACGGCTTTCGTGATCGCGTACATGGTGAGCGCGCCGATGGCCGTGAACGACACGTCGATGCCGCCCGAGGCCAGCACGACAAGCGTGCCGAGCGCGAAAAGCGAGGTGGTGGTGGCCGAGTGCAGCAGGTCGAACAAGGTGGCCCACTGCAGGAAGCGCGGGTTGATCGACGCGACGATCACGCAGGTGACGACGATCAGCGCAGCAGTGAACCACTCGGGATTGCGCGCGAGCTTCGCGCGCCAGTTGAGCGGCGGGGCCTCGCGTGCCACTTCGGCGGTATTGGAAGAACTCATGGTCTGATTCATGCTCATGCTGGTTCCTGCAGGGTAACGCGGGTTTCAGGCGGCTTCGGCAAGAAGCGCGCGGTAGAGCTCGGCTTCGGTCAAGCCTTCGGCACGGTGTTCTTCCGCCACGCGCCCCTTGCGCATCATCAGTACGCGGTCGCAGTTCTGCAGCAGTTCGGGCAGGTCGTCGCTCACGAGCAGAATGCCGATGCCGCGCTGCGAGAGACTCTGCATGATGCGATAGATGATGTCCTTCGACCCCACGTCCACGCCCACCGTCGGCCCGTGGAGAATCAGCACGTGCGGGTCGATGGCGAGCCAGCGGCCGATCAGCACGCGCTGCTGGTTGCCGCCCGAAAGCGACTGCACGGCCTTGTCCACGTTCGGCGTGGCGATCTGCAGTTCCTTCACCGTGTCTTCGGCCATCGCGCGGGCGCGCGAGCGGTCGATCTGGCCGAAGCGGTCGCGCAGGCTCGCGATCATCGCCGTAATCACGTTGTCGCGTATCGACTTGTCGAGAAAGAGCCCTTCGTTCAGGCGGTCTTCGGGCACGTAGCCGATGCGCTCGCGCTTCGCGTCGCCGGGCGTGGCAAGCGTGACCGGCCGCCCTTCGAGCACGACGCTGCCGGTATCCGCCGGCGCCACGCCGGCCAGCGCCCGCGCGAGTTCGTTGCGGCCCGAGTCGAGCAGGCCCGTGATGCCGAGTATCTCGCCGCGGCGCAGCGAGAACGACACATCGCGGAACTGCCCCGACCGCCCGAGGCCGCGAACGTCGAGCAGCACTTCGCCCGAAGGGGCGTCCACGCGATAACGCTCCACCGACAACTGGCGCCCCGTCATCAGTTCGCTCAACTGCGCCTTGGTGTAATCGGTAATCGGTCCTTGCGTGACCTTCTGGCCATCGCGCAGCACGATCACTCGCCGCCAATCGCGTAGCACTCGTCGAGCTTGTGGCTCACGAACAGCACCGTCACGCCGTGCGCGCGCAGTTGCCCGAGCACCGCGATCAGGTTCGTGACTTCCTTTTGCGTGAGCGACGTGGTGGGCTCGTCCATGATGACGAACTTCGCCTCGCTCGCAATCGCGCGCGCAATGGCCACGAGCTGGCGCGTGGCGAGCGGCAGCTGCTCGATCAGCGTGGCCTGAAAATCCGCGTCGCCCGGCAAGCCCACGGCGCCCAGCGCGCGTGCCGCGGTGCGCGCGAGTTCCTGGCGGTCGAACGTGCGCGCGAGGCGCCCGCCGTGCTCCGCCAGCTCCGTGGTGAGACCCACGTTTTCGGCCACGCTCATGTTCGGCAGCAGCGAAAGATCCTGATACACGGTCTCGATGCCGGCGGCGAGCGATTCGAGCGGCGAGAGCCGCATGTGACGCACGCCGTCGATCACGAGTTCGCCTTCGTCCGGCGGCTGCGCACCGGAGATGATCTTGATGAGCGTGCTCTTGCCGCAGCCGTTTTCGCCGAGCAGGTGATAAATCTGCCCGCGCTCGAACGTAAGCGTGACGCCGCGCAGCGCGTGCACGCCGGTAAAGCGCTTGTGCACGCCAAGCACCTGCAATAGCGGTTCCGAAGCCATATCCCGACTCACTATCCTGACTTGCTACTGTGAGGTGACTGCGGGGCGCGCGCGACGCCTGCCGCGCGCGCCCCGCCCTCTCCGATCAGAAGTTGTACTGCTTGTAGTTCGACTTGTCGACGCTCACCCAACCCTGGCCGCGCACGATAATGCCCTTGCCCGGGCCCTTCGTGACCGTGACCTTTTCGTAGCCCGGCAAGCCGAGATTCGCGCCGTTCTCCACGGTCTTGCCCTGGATCAGCATGAGCGCGATCTTGTTCATCGCAATGCCCGCGAGCTTCGGATCCCAGAACGCGATACCGTTGATCGCGCCGCCTTCGAGGTACTTGCCCGCTTCCGTCGGCAGGCCCGTGCCATAGACGCAGATCTTGCCCTGCAGGCCCGCTTCCTCGATGGCGCGGCCAATGCCGATCACGTCGAGCGACGAAGAGCCCTGGAAGCCCTTGAGGTCCGGATGCTTGCGCAGCACTTCCTTGGCGACTTCATAGGCGTGCTCGGCGTCGTTGTTGGTTTCGAGGTTGGTCTCGACCAGCTGCATCTTCGGATACTTCGCCTTCGCGTTGTCGATGCCGCCGTCGGCCCACTGCACCTGCGAGCGGCTGCCGAGCGAACCCACCAGCGTCGCCCACTTGCCTTCGTTGTGCATGCAACCGGCCAGACGGTCGTTGAGCGCCGCGCCATAGGCGCTGTTGTCGAACGCCTCGACGTCGACCATCGTGTTCTTCTCGTTGTCGGCCTCGTGCGTGACCACCTTGATGCCGCGGTCCATCGCCTTCTTCAGCGCCGGCTCCAGCGTGGGCGGGTCATAAGGCACGACGGCAATCGCATTCACCTTCTTCGCGATCAGGTCGTCGATGATCTTCAGTTGCTGCGCGGCGTCTGCGCGGCCCGGGCCGGTCTGATAGACGGTCACGCCGGGGTTGTCCTTGCCGAATTCCTTGACGCCTTCCTCCATGCGGTTGAACCAGCTGATGCCGGTCACCTTCACCACGGTGACGATGGTGACGTTGTCCGCCGCGTGCGCCGCCACGGCGAGGCCGGCTGCGAGTGCGCAGGCAGTGAGCGCTACGCTGAGTCGTTTGAACTTCATTTCGCATGTCTCCTTTGTTGTTCGCTGTCGCCCCGAAAATAAAGGCGGCGGACCTCCGAGGCTCGAGGCCCACCGGCTGACTGTCGCCGCCCCGCTCAGCCGGGCGGGCGCGGACTGCCGGCGGGCTGCGCCGCCGCAAGACCGAAGATCGAACGCACCCGCTCGCCGCCCGCGAAGGCGAGCGAGAGCAGAAGCAGGAAGCCCCAGGCGCAGTCGCCGAAGAACTGCGACACGCCCATCAGGTTGAAGAGGCTCGACAAGAATTGCAGCACCGTGGCCGCGAAAAACACGCAGATGATGCGTCCGTAGCCGCCCGCCGGATTCACGCCGCCCATCACCGCAATGAGAATGGCGATCAGCAGGTACGAGTTGCCGTAATCCCACTTGGCCGACAGCGTGTGCGACACGCTCACGAGCCCCGCGAGCGATGCGAGCACGCCGCACATCGCATAGGTGGCGATCAGCATGCGCGCGCGCGGAATGCCCGCATAGAACGCGGCGCGCTGATTGGTGCCCATCAGATAGAGGCGCAGGCCGAACGGCGTGCGCCGCAGCAGCCAGCCCAGCAGCAGCACCACAGCGACGAAGAGGATGAACGAAATGGGCACCTGGAAGAACGTGCCGTTGCTGATATCGGCCAGCGGCTCGACGTAATCCACGTGCACCGAAGCGCCATTCGAAAGCGCCACGGCAAAGCCCGTGAACAGCAACTGCGTGCCGAGCGTGCAGAGAATGGGCGTGAGCCGCAGCCGCGCAATCACGATGCCGTTGAAGAGGCCGCCGAGCAACCCCATGCCCATCACGATCGCGCAGAACAGCGTGGTGTAAAGCACCGGCGAATCGTCGCCGTTCACGAACTTCGGCACCACGAGCGCCGCGATCATGCCCGAGAGATTCGCGAGCCCCACGCCCGAGAGGTCGATGCCGCCGTTGCCGGAGAGCATCGAGAGCATGATGCCGAGCGCGAGCAGCGCGACTTCGGGCAGTTGCGAGCCCATCGACTGCAGATTGTCGATGCCGACGAAGAGGCCATGCGAAAGCCAGATCGCCACCAGCACGACAAGCAGGTTCACGGCCAGCAGGAAGTTCAGTTGCCGGTCGCCAAACCATCGTGCGAGTACAGAACCCTTCATGATGCGTCGTCCTTTGCTGTGACCATGGCTCGCGTCAGTGTGCCGGCGCCGGTGTGCGCGCGAGCACCGCTTCGACTTCCTCGCGCGTGGGCATGGAAGGCGCCGTGCCCGCCCGCGTGACGGAAATGCCGGCCAGCGCGCAGCCGAAGCGCATGGCCGTGAGTGCGTCGTCGCCGCGCGCGAGCGCCGCCGCGAAGCCGCCCGTGAAGCCGTCGCCGGCCCCGGCCGTTTCCACCACGGCGCCGCACTGGAATGCCGGCAGCAGAACCGAAGTCTCGCGCGTATGCAGGAGCGCGCCGGCTTCGCCGAGCGTCACGATCACGGCGCCCGCGCCCCTGGCGAGCAGTACGTCGGCGGCACGGCGCGCGTCGTCGGCGTTGCGGATTTCCACGCCGGTCAGCGCAGTGGCTTCGGTTTCGTTCGGCGTCACATAGTCGCAAAGCGGATAGATGTCGTCGGGCAGCGGCATCGCAGGCGCGGGATTGAACACCGTCTTCACGCCGTGGCGGCGCGCGAGTTCCAGACCGCGCCGCGCCGCTTCGAGCGGCTGCTCGAGCTGGGTGACGAACACCTGCGAGGCGGCAATATCGGCTTCGATGGCATCCGCGTCGGCGCTCGCCATCGTGCCGGCCGCGCCCGAGGCAACGATGATCGCGTTCATGCCGGTGGTATCGTCAACGAAGATGTGCGCCGCGCCGGTGGCGAGGCCATCCACGGCCTGCGTGCGTGCCGTGATGCCTTCCGCCGCCCAGGTGGCGCGCGCGATCTCGCCGAAGGCGTCGTTGCCCACGCGGGTGCAGAACACCACCTGCGCCCCTGCGCGCGCCGCCGCGACCGCCTGATTGGAGCCCTTGCCGCCCGGTCCCATCGCAAACGCCGAGCCGGCGATCGTTTCGCCGATCAGCGGCATGCGGCTCGCGCGAAAGGCGAGGTCGGTCACATAAATGCCGAGGATGACGACGCGCCCGCTCATTGGCCCGGCTCCTTCGCGGCCGGCGCGTCGGGCGCGAGCAGCACGCCTTTGGTGAAGATGAAGCAGCCGTAGCCGCGCGCCTCGCCGGAAGCGATCACGCAATAGGCCTTGCGCGCGCGGGCATAGAACGCGTGGCGCTCGATGGGGGCGAACGGCACGGCGCGGCCTTCGGCGGCATTCACTTCGGCCTGGGCCTCGCGCTGCACGGCCGGTATCGTGGCGGGCTCGCCGACCACCTCCATGCGCATGGCGGGCGCTTCGACGAAGGTGTCGAGCGGCAGCACCGAGAGGATGGCGCGCACGGCGCGCGGCGCATCGGCGCCGTCGATGCGCAGCAGCTTGCCGAGCACCGTGGCACGCGCGACGGAGTCGGCGGGGAAATTCGCGTCGCAAACGACGAGTTCGTCGCCGTGGCCCATCGCCCGCAGGGCGTGGAGCACGTCGGCGTTCAGAAGCGGGTCCAGATTTTTCAGCATGTTGTCTCCAGTTGACCGCGCCGGGGCCTTCCGCCCCGGTGCGATCCCATGCAAATGCGCTCTTGGCGCGGCGGCTCTTCTTCTCGAAGCCGCTCAGTCGCCGTACGGTATCCAGATGTTTTTCACCTGCACGGCCTGCCGCAGAAATGGCAATCCTGCGCTCGTGCGGTCGTGCCAGTCAATCTGCCGGCCGTAATCCACGAAGGTCCGCTTCAGGTTGCCCACCGACTCGCGCTCCACGAGCGTCGAATCGGCCGCGGGCCCGAAGCACCAGAGAGCATCCACGTCGTCGTGCTTCGCGAGCGCCGGCAGCAGTGCCGCGCGTTCGCCCGTGAGGATGTTGAGCGTGCCCGCCGGCACATCCGATGTTTCGACTACCTGATAAAAGTCGGTCGCCGTGAGCGGCGAGGCTTCGCTTGCGAGCACGACCACGCGATTGCCCATCGCAAGCGCCGGTGCGATCAGCGAAACGAATGCGAGCAGCGGCGCCTCGTCGGGGCAGGCGATGCCCACCACGCCGAGCGCTTCGTGCATCGCCAGCGCCACGCCGCGCAGCGGGGGCGTGTGCACGGCGCCGTCGAACTTGTCGGCCCAGGCCGCGTAGTAGAAAAGCCGCTCGATGGAGGCTTCCACTTCGCGCGCGGCCGAGCGCACGTCGTAACCTGAGCGGCGCGTAAGCTGGTGCGCAAACTCCTCGCTGCGCGCGCTGAGGTTTTCCGCGAGGTAGTAGAGCACCTGGGCACGGGCGTGCGTGCTCATCTGCGTCCACTTGCCGGCGCCGCGTGCGGCGGCCACGGCGTCGCGCACGTCCTTGCGGCTGCCGGCGCCCACCTCGCCCACCGACTCGCCGTTCGGCGCATGGACGGCCACCGAGTAGCCGCTATCGGGCCGAACCTGCTTGCCGCCGATAAAGAGCTTGGCCGTGCGATCGAGGCGCTCGGCTGCGGCGAGGCTCTCGCGGCCGCCTTGCGGCACGGCCCGCGTTGCGCGCTGCGGCAGCTTGCTCCAGCCCGCGGGCTTCAGATATTCGAATGCGCCTTCGCGCCCGCCCTCGCGGCCGAAGCCCGATTCGCGATAGCCGCCGAAGCCGACGCTCGCGTCGAAGAGGTTCGTCGCGTTGATCCAGACCACGCCGCAAGCAAGGCGCGGTGCGATATCCAGCGCGCGGCCGATGGTTTCGCTCCACACGCTTGCCGCGAGCCCGTAGCGCGAATTGTTGGCGAGCGCCACGGCCTCCTCGGGCGTGCGAAAACTCATGGCGGTGAGCACCGGCCCGAAAATTTCCTCCTGCGCGAGCGTGGAGGCCGGCCCGACTCCGGTCACGAGCGTGGGCGGATAGAAGCAGCCCGCCGAGGGCAGCGCGACGCCTTCGGGCTGCCAGACGTCGCAGCCTTCGCGCCGCCCCGCTTCGACGAGCGATTCGATACGCTCGAGCTGCACCGGATCGACAATGGCGCCCATGTCGATGCCCTTGTCGAGCGACGGGCCCACGCGCAGCGTTGCCATTCTGCGCTTGAGTTTGGCGAGAAAGCGCGCTTCCACGCCCTCCTGCACGAGCAGGCGCGAGCCGGCGCAGCATACCTGCCCCTGGTTGAACCAGATCGCGTCCACCACGCCTTCCACGGCGCCGTCCAGGTCCGCGTCGTCGAACACGATGAAGGGCGACTTGCCGCCCAGTTCGAGCGTGAGCGACTTGCCCGATCCCGCTGTGACCGTGCGAATCAGGCGGCCCACTTCGGTCGAGCCGGTGAAGGCGATCTTGTCCACGTCGGGCTGCTCGACGAGCGCGGCGCCCGTGCGGCCGTCCCCCGTCACCACGTTGAGCACGCCCTTGGGCAGCCCGGCGCGGTGTGCGAGTTCGGCAAAGAGCAGCGCCGTGAGCGGCGTGTATTCGGCGGGCTTGAGCACCACGCAATTACCGAGCGCGATAGCCGGCGCCACCTTCCACGCGAGCATCAGCAGCGGGAAATTCCACGGCACGATCTGGCCGATCACGCCCAGCGGCGACCAGCCGCTCAATTCGGTGTCCTGCAGTTGCGCCCAGCCGGCGTGATGCAGGAAGTGGCGCGCGACGAGCGGCACGTCGATGTCGCGCGTCTCGCGGATCGGCTTGCCGTTGTCGAGCGCTTCGAGCACCGCAAAGAGCCGGCTATGGCGCTGAACCATGCGCGAGAGCGCATAGAGATGGCGCGCCCGGCCCGCGCCGCCCAGCGCCTGCCATTCGGGCTGCGCCGCACGTGCCGCGGCCACGGCCGCCGCCACGTCGGCGGCATCGCCCTGCGCCACGAAGGCAAGCGGCTCGCCGGTTGCGGGCGCGCGCACCTCGAAGCGCTCGCCGGCTGCGGGCTCGCGCCACGCGCCGTCCATGAAGTGCCCGAACGCGCCGTCGTGCTGCGCCAGCCAGGCGCGCACGGGCTGATCGTCCTCGGGGGCGGGACCGTAATCCATCGATCGAAAATACTCGGCTACGCTCATCGGTGTTGTCTGCTCAGGCTACGGGGTGGCGATTGAAGGCGGAGTAGCGTCCGCTCACGTGGTGTTCGAGCTGGCGCTCGATATCGGCAAGCAGGCTCGACGCGCCGAAGCGGAACAGATCCGGTTCGAGCCACGGGCGCCCGAGCTCTTCCTTCATGAGGATCTGGTAGGCAAGCGCCGTCTTCGCGTTCGACACGCCGCCGGCAGGCTTGAAGCCCACCAGCGCGCCCGTGCGTTCGCGGTAGTCGCGGATCATGCGCACCATCACCAGCGAAACGTCGAGCGTGGCGTTGGTGCCCTCCTTGCCGGTGGAGGTCTTGATGAAATCGGCGCCGGCCATCATGCAGACCATCGAAGCCTTCGCGACGTTCGACAGCACGCGAATGTCGCCCGTGGCAAGAATCGCCTTCAGGTGGGCTTCGCCGCAGGCCGCGCGGAAGTCGCGCACTTCGTCGTAGAGCGCGCGCCAGTTGCCGGTGAGCACGTACTCGCGCGTGACCACGATGTCGATCTCCTTCGCGCCGTCCGCCACCGATGCCTCGATCTCGCGCAGCTTCAGCTCATGCGGGTTGAGGCCGGCCGGAAAGCCCGTGGAAACCGCGGCGACGGGAATGCCGCTGCCCGCGAGCGCATCCACGGCAGCCGCCACGAAACGGTGGTAGACGCAGACGGCGCCCGTGGTGATCGCCGGGGCGTGGGCACCGGGCGCCATGCCGAGGGCTGCGAGCAGGTCGGCGCGCACGGGGTGGCGGGCCTTCATGCACAAGCGCCGCACACGGCCTTCGGTGTCGTCGCCGTTGAGCGTGGTGAGGTCGATACAGGTGATGGCCTTCAGGAGCCACGCGGCCTGCGCGTCCTTCTTGACCGCACGGCGCGTGCCGAGCGTGGCGGTGCGCCGCTCCACGGCGGAATGGTTGACGCGCAAGGCGTCGATCCATGCGGCGTCGAACGGCACGCCGGCGTTGCGCGCCGGGTGAGCAGCGTGCGCCGGACTGCGCAGCACGACGAGCGGGTTGGTTGAAGCTTCTGACATAGGCGGGAAGGCGAATTTGTGCAATGCACATCAAACCGTGCTGGTTTATTCGCAACCATCCTATACCGATGAAACGATTGTGACAACTGTCGTTACAATCGTATCGTTACTGGGGTTTGTCCCACCACCCGCCTCTACCCTCCAGCCGCTCCCGATCCCCCGCACGCCGATCCAAAGCCCTTCTCGCCGCGCTCATTGATCCGTTCATCGACTGGCCGGCCCGGTTTCATGCGCCGCCGCTATCAGCAATTGCAGAAGCCCGTATCGGCTTGATGTCGTTGTCGATGACACACAACGCAAATTCTGAAAAACAGAATTCCAGTCAATTTGTGCAGCGCACCGCTCGAACCCGCGGCTATATTTCACGTCGCCGACGGTTTGCCTACGGCACGGATGAACGAAGCACACCATTCGGGCAATTCGTGCACCGGTCCAATTAATCAATAATCCTTATTAATTACCACTACACCACACTCTGAAGGAGGAGCACCAGTCTCATGAAAAAATATTTAATCGCCGCTCTGGCTCTCGGTCCGATCGCGGGTATCGCCCATGCCGACGACGGCAACAGCGTCACGCTGTACGGCATTCTGGACGTGGCGGTCGGCGTGGTCGAACACAGCGCCAACGGAAGCCCCTATTTCCCGGCCACGGTCAACCCGGTCAGCAAGGTCAGCACGAAATTCCAGCGTCCTGTGTGGGGCATGTTCAACGGCGGCATTTCGGATTCGCGCTGGGGCATTCGCGGCAACGAGAATCTGGGCGGCGGCATGAGCGCGTTCTTCGATCTCGAATCCGGCATCAACGTGCCCTCGGGCAACCTCAACAACGCAGCGGGCTCGATTGCGGGCTCGAACAATACGGTGGGCGCCGCCTCGGCGCTCAACGGGCAGTTGTTCAACCGCGGCGCGTATGTCGGCCTCAAGCAGGATGCGTACGGCGCGCTCTCGTTTGGCCGCAGCACCACGCTCGGCTTCGACACCATCGTCAACTACGATCCCATGCTCGCGGCCCAGCTGTTCTCGCCGCTCGGCTTTTCGGGCTCGTATTCGGCGGGCGGCATCACCGAAGGCTCGCGCACGGACAACAACGTCAAGTACACGAACCACGTCGGCCCCGTGAACTTCGGCATTTCGTACAGCTTCGGCGGCGTGGCCGGCAAGTTCGGCGACGGCTCGACCTTCGGCGCGAACCTCGGCTACGAGGCCAACGGCTTCGGCCTCCAGGCCACCTGGTACGAAGCGCGCGACGCCGTTCACTCGGGCGCGCTCACGGGGGCGAACGCGGTGGGCGGCGCGGGTATCGGCACGAACGCGGGCACGCTCACGCTCGACGACGACGAAGACTTCATGATCGCCGCGAAGTACGCGTACGGCCCGTTCACGGTGAAGGGCGGCTATGAGCATTACGAACTGAAGGCCCCGACCGACCCGGTGGGCGCGGGCACGACGGTGAACTACTACGGCTACACCGGCAGCCTGGCCAACGCGGTCTACACCTCGAAGAACAACCTGTACTTCTTCGGCGGCGACTACAAGATCACGCCGGTATTCGACGTGGCGCTCGGCTTCTACGATACGCAGACGATGCAATCGACGGGTGTCGCGGGCGGCAACCAGCTGCAGTACTCGGTTCTTGCCGACTACCACCTGAGCAAGCGCACCGACGTTTATGCCGGTTATATGTTCTCGAAGTTCAACGGCGCGGCGTTCAATGGCTACCAGTCGACGAACTACATCGCGGCGGCCGGCATGCGCACGCTGTTCTAAAAAGGCGTCGCCGCAACGTGACAGGGGCGGCAAAAAAACAACGGCCTGCACGACGGATCGCTTGCAGGCCCCTCCAGCCGGGACCTGGACGGTGCATCGTTTTCTGAAAGTCTATCTTTCCGTTTTTCGAAATCGTCCGGGGACAGCCGTAAGCATAATCGCCCCTGAATTCGGCTCGCCCACGTGGCGGGCCGCAATTTCATGAAAGCTCTCACTGACAACTGCAACCTCACTATAAAGATCCGTCAATGAAAAAAATTGCTCTCGCCGCCGCTGCGCTGGCGTCTCTCGCAGCATCCGCAGCCCATGCACAAAGCAGCGTCACGCTCTACGGCTCGCTCGATACGGCTGTCGCCTACTTCAGCAACGTCGCGGGCAAGAACGGCTCGGGCCACACCTGGGGCCTCTCGTCGGGCAACGTTTCGCCGAACCTCTGGGGCCTGAAGGGCACCGAAGATCTGGGCAACGGCCTTTCGGCGATCTTCAAGATCGAAAGCGGCTTTAACATCGATAACGGCACGATGGGCCAGGGCGGCCGCATCTTCGGTCGTCAGGCGTATGTGGGCCTGAACTCGAACACGGCCGGCACGGTCACGCTGGGCCGCCAGTACGATCCGCTGATCGACCTGATCCAGCCGCTCACGAACGACGACACGTTCGGCTCCGTGTTCGCCACGCCGGGCGACATGGACAACTACGACAACAGCTACCGCACCAGCAACTCGATCAAGTACATGAGCCCGAACTACGCGGGCCTGCAGATCGGTGCGATGTACGCCTTCGGCGGCCAGGCAGGCAGCACGGGCGCCGGCCAGACGATCGCCGTCGCCGCCGCGTACAACCACGGCCCGCTCGGCCTCGGCGCAGGCTACTTCCGCGCCAACAGCGACAACGGCACGGTGGCTTCGTTCGACGGCCTCGACCCGAACAACGTCAACGTCGACTCGGCTGCGATCACGGGCGGTTTCGTGAACGCCAACTCGCTGCAGATCATCCGCGCGGCGGGCAACTACGTGTTCGGCCCGGTCACGGTCGGCCTCTCGTACAGCAATGTCGAGTACGCGAACTACCAGAGCTTCTCGGGTAGCAACAGCGACACGAAGTTCAACAACGGCCAGGCGTACCTGAACTACCAGATCACGCCGGCTGCGATCGTGGGTGTGGGCTACAACTACACGAAGGGCCACGGCAACAACGTGGACGCGAGCTATAACCAGGTCAGCCTGGGCGGCGACTACTTCCTGTCCAAGCGCACCGACATCTACGCGATCGCGGGCTACCAGAAGGCTTCGGGCAACACGATCGGCGTGAACGGCGACCTCGTGCAGGCCAACGCTTCGATGGCCGACTTCGGCAACGATTCGACCAGCGACCGCCAGACCATGGTCATGCTCGGTATGCGTCACCGCTTCTGATCCTTTGATCGACTGAGCGCCGCACACGGCGAATGTTCTGCTTCACGGCGCGGACATTCGCCGTTTTTTCATCCTGGAGAGCCGCCTCGCGCGATTTATGAAACGCGGTTCATCCAGGCTAGACTCTCCACGCAGCAACACCCCGCCTTTTTCGTCTCCCGGCCGCCCGCGCCCCGTCCCGCAAGCCATTGCACCGAAATCCATCTGCAAGTCGCGGCAGGCAGATCGTCGGTTACTAAATTAGTTTTCATCTTGAGTCAGCGGGAACTTAAAACACTGACATCGACCCGGCACCGATAATTCTTTCCAGTTTCAGGACTGCGAGGAATAACAGATGCACAAGCCGATGTCGGTCGAACTGATCAACCAATACGGTGAGCACGCGGTCTGCGTGAATGTGGATGGCAACGCCGCGCTGCTCGATGCGGCGGACCTGGACGGGCTGATCGAAGAACTCTCGAAGCTGCGCGCGCAAATGCGCCCGGCCGTGCCGGACCAGCTCTCGCGTTCGCACCAGTATGTGATCGAGGTCGATCCGAGCTGGTACACCGAACGCAATCCCATGTTCGATGGCGCCGTGGTGTTTCTGCGCCATACGGGGCTCGGCTGGGCCGGATTCGCGATTCCCACCGAAAGCATGCTGCGGCTCAAGGCCGCGATCGCGGCGCACGAAGTGGCCGCCGAGCACGAAGCACACGCCTTGCCGAACTAACCCGCAACCCAAACCGAGGCATCACGCCGCGAGCGTGACCGAAGCGACGCACAGACGTTGCGGGCCGCGCTCGCCCTGGCCCAACCCGGCCATCGAAGCCCCCAGGCATCAACCACCACGACGGACTCGCCCATGAACCAGCTCCAAGCCATGCGCGTCTTTACGCGCGTCGTCGATCTGAGCAGCTTTAGCCTTGCCGGCAAGCAGCTCGGCATGTCCGCGGCCGCAGTCACGCGCAGCGTCGGCATGCTCGAAGCGCATCTGAACATGCGCCTTCTGAATCGCTCCACACGCAGTCTTTCGCTGACCGAAGCGGGGCGGCTCTACCTGGACGGCTGCCGCGCCGTGATCGAAAAGCTCGACCAGGTGGAGTCCGAGCTCGTGCGCGCCACGCGCGACCCGAGCGGCGTGCTGCGCGTGGCGGCCCCCGCCGTGTTCGCGAATTCGGGGCTTGCCGGGCTGCTCGGCGCGTATCGCGCGTCGAATCCGCGCGTGGATTTCGACATCACTGCCTACGACACGCATATCGACATGATCGAAGGCGGCTACGACGTGTGCTTCGCCACCGACCGCCACACGGTCAACGCGTCGCTCGTGAGCCGCAAGCTCACCTCGGTGAAGGAAATCACGGTCGCTTCGCCCTCCTATCTGTCGCGCCGCGGCGCCCCGCGCACGCCCGCCGACCTCGCGCAGCACGATCTGCTCGCCGTTTCCGATTCGCCGCGCACGTGGGAGTTCTCGAACGCCGAGGGCATACAGCGCGTGAACGTGAACGGCCCGCTCACGGCGAACGGCTATGCCATGGTGCGCACGGCGGCACTCGCCGACATGGGCATCGCGCTGCTGCCGCTGCCCATCGTCGCCGACGACATCGCCCGCGGCACGCTCCTGCCCGTGCTGAACCAGTTCGACGTGAACGGCGGCATGCAGCACATCTCCATCGTCTACTCGGGCCGCAACTATCTGACCATGAAGGTGCGCAGCTTTATCGACTTCGCCGTGGAGCAGTTCCGCGCGAGCATCACGCAGAGCGCCCCGGTAACGCTGCGCGCCGTTGCCTGATGCTCCCGCTCGACCCCGTTCTCCCGTCACGAAACCTGGATGGCCATGCCCAGAATACTGACCATTGAAGACGACGCCACGACCGAGCAAAGCGTCGTTCCCACGCTCGCCTCCACCGGTTTCACCGTCGATGTCGCCCGCTCCGGGCGCGAAGGCATCGCCATGGTGATGGCCGGCGACTACGACGTGGTCGCGCTCGAGCGGCGCCTGCCCGATCTCGACGGTCTCACCATCGTCACCACCATGCGCGGCGTGGGCATCGAAACCCCCGTGCTCGTGATGAGTTCCACGACCGGCGTGGAAGAACGCATTCAGGGCCTGCGCGCCGGGTGCGACGATTACCTCACGCGGCCCTTCTCCGTCGACGAAATGTCCGCGCGCCTCGAAGCGCTCGTGCGCCGGCGCACGCGGCCCGCTTCGACGGAAACCGTGCTGCGCGTGGGGCCGCTCGAACTCGACCTCGTCAAGCGCAAGCTCACCTGCCGCGACCGGGTCTTGCGCCTGCGCCCCACCGAATTGCGCGTGCTCGAATTCATGATGCGCCACGCGGGCCAGGTCCTCACCCGCACGATGATCTTCGAAGGCGTATGGGGCGGCCGCTTCGATCCCGGCACCAATCTCGTGGACGTGCATGTCGGGCGCCTGCGCAACCGCGTGGATACGCCGGGCGAGCCCTCGCTGATCCGCACCATACGCGGCTCCGGCTACCTGCTCGGCTGACTACGCTGCCAACGACGCGCATCGATTTTCCCCACAGCGATCAGTAGTCCTTTTTAAACAAGGCGATACGCCAACTAAAAGTTGTTTCATTAAATTGGCTGCCGGACGTTACACCGCGCCGCACAAAATATCAGCGTCGGTCCTCCCAACCGCTTGACGGGAAGACCGGCGCCGATGTTCTGAACGGAGCCCCCTGATGTTGAAACTCGTCCGGCTTGCGTTGAACCGTCCGTACACGTTCATCGTACTGGCCTTGCTGATCCTGCTAGCCGGCCCGCTCGCCGCGTTACGCACACCCACCGACATCTTTCCCGATATCCGCATTCCGGTCATCAGCGTGGTCTGGAACTACGCGGGCCTGCAGCCCGACGACATGGCGGGACGGATCGTCAGCTACTACGAACGCACGCTCGGCACCACCGTCAACGACGTGGCGCACATCGAGTCGCAGTCGTTCCGCGGTTATGGCGTGGTGAAGATCTTCTTCCAGCCCAATGTCGATATCCGCACCGCCACGGCCCAGGTGACCTCGGTTTCGCAAACCGTGCTCAAGCAGATGCCGCCCGGCACGACGCCACCGCAGATCCTGAACTACAACGCCTCCACGGTGCCCGTGCTGCAACTCGCGCTCACGAGCAACACGCTCGACGAGCAGAAGCTGGCCGACTACGCCACCAACTTCATCCGGCCGCAGCTGCTTTCGGTGCCCGGCGTCGCCATCCCCACGCCGTATGGCGGCAAGGTGCGCGAGGTGCAGATCGATCTGGATCCGCAGGCACTGCAGGCGAAGAAGCTTTCCGCGCAGGACGTGGCGAATGCGCTTGCGCAGCAGAACCAGATCATCCCGGCCGGCACGCAGAAGATCGGCCGCATCGAGTACAACATCCGCCTGAACAACAGCCCGCTCACGATCGCACAGCTCAACGCCCTGCCGATCAAGACCGTGGACGGCGCCGTGATCTACATGCGCGACGTTGCTCACGTGCGCGACGGCTATCCACCGCAAACGAATATCGTGCGCGTGGACGGCCACCGCGCGGTGCTCATGAGCATCATGAAAAACGGTTCGGCGTCCACGCTCGACATCATCGCGGGCGTGAAGAGCAAGCTGCCGCGCATCGAAGCGTCGCTGCCGCCGAGCCTCAAGCTCGTCGCACTCTCCGACCAGTCGGTGTTCGTGAAGGGCGCCGTGAGCGGCGTGGCGCGCGAAGGCGTGATCGCCGCGGCGCTCACCTCGGCCATGATCCTGCTCTTTCTCGGCAGCTGGCGCTCCACGCTCATCATCGCCGCCTCCATTCCGCTTGCCGTGCTCGCTGCGATTGCGGGACTCGCCGCCTGCGGCGAAACGCTCAACGTGATGACGCTGGGCGGCCTCGCGCTCGCGGTTGGCATACTCGTGGACGACGCAACGGTCACCATCGAGAACATCAACTGGCACCTGGAACAGGGCAAGGACGTACGCAGCGCGATCATGGACGGCGCGGCGCAGATCGTCATGCCCGCGCTCGTCTCGCTGCTCTGCATCTGCATTGTGTTCGTGCCGATGCTGCTGCTCAACGGCATTGCCCGCTTCCTGTTCGTGCCGATGGCCGAGGCGGTGATCTTCGCGATGGTCGCGTCTTTCGTGCTCTCGCGTACGTTCGTGCCGATGATGGCGAGCTACCTGCTCAAGCCGCACGCTTCGCAAGGCCATGCGTCGGGCGAACTCGCTGCCGTCATGGCGCCGCACGGCGCGCATGCGCGTGCGCCCGTCTCGCGCAATCCGCTCGTGCGCTTCCAGCGCGCGTTCGAGCATCGCTTCGAGCGCATCCGCGCGGGCTACCGCGTGATCCTCGGCGCCGCGCTCACGAACCGCAAGCGCTTCATTACGGGCTTTCTTCTGATCGTCGTGCTCTCGTTCGGCCTCACGCCGTTCCTCGGCCGCAACTTCTTTCCGGGCGTGGATTCGGGCGAGATCGAAATTCACGTACGCGGACCGCTCGGCACGCGCGTGGAAGATACGGCCGACCTCTTCGATCACATCGAGGCCACGGTGCGCCAGGCGATTCCGCCCGATCAGCTTGCCAACGTGATCGACAACATCGGCCTGCCCAATAGCGGCATCAACCTCACGTACAACAACAGCGGCACGATCGGCCCGCAAGACGGCGACATCCTGATCTCGCTCGCGAAATCGCATGCGCCCACGGCCCGGTACGTGCGAGAGTTGCGCACGCAACTGCCGCGCCTCTTTCCGGGCACGACGTTCTCGTTCCTGCCCGCGGATATCGTGAGCCAGATCCTGAACTTCGGCGCGCCGGCCCCGATCGACGTGCAGGTGAGCGGCCCGAACCAGCACGCCAACCAGAAGTACGCGAACGAACTGCTGCGCCGCATGCGCACGATTCCCGGCATTGCCGATACGCGCATCCAGCAGGCCTCGACGTATCCGCAGTTCACGGTGTCCGTGGACCGCTCGCGCGCCGACGAACTCGGCATCACCGAGCAGGACGTGACCAATTCGGTGGTGGCGAGCCTCTCGGGCACGAGCCAGGTCTCGCCCACGTTCTGGCTGAATCCGAAGAACGGCGTGTCCTATCCGATCGTCGCGCAAACGCCGCAATACCGCATGACCTCGCTCTCCGATCTGGAGAACCTGCCGGTCACCGGCAAGGACGGCGGCTCGCAGATCCTGGGCGGCGTCGCAACGATCCAGCGCGGCGTGAGCGCGGCCGTGGTGTCGCACTACAACATCGAACCGCTCTTCGACATCTACGCCACCACGCAGGGCGCCGATCTCGGTTCGGTGTCCTCGCAGATCGGCAAGGTCATCAAGGCCACGGCGAAAGACGTGCCCAAGGGTTCGGTCGTCACGATGCGCGGCCAGGTGCAAACCATGAACAGCGCGTTCAGCGGCCTGCTTCTCGGCCTCGCCGGCGCGGTGCTGCTGATCTATCTGCTCATCGTCGTGAACTTCCACTCGTGGAGCGATGCGTTCGTGATCGTCACCGCGCTGCCGGCCGCGCTCGCGGGCATCGTGTGGATGCTGTTCACCACGCACACGCCGCTCTCGGTGCCCGCGCTCACGGGGGCGATTCTCTGCATGGGCGTGGCGACGGCGAACGCCATTCTGGTGGTGTCGTTTGCGCGCGAACGGCTCGCCGCCACCGGCGACGCCATGCGCGCCGCGCTCGAGGCGGGCTTCACGCGCTTTCGCCCGGTGCTGATGACGGCGCTCGCCATGATTATCGGCATGGCGCCGATGGCGCTCGGCATGGGTGACGGCGGCGAGCAGAACGCGCCGCTCGGCCGCGCCGTGATCGGCGGCCTCATCTGCGCGACCTGCGCCACGCTGCTGTTCGTGCCCGTGGTGTTCAGCCTCGTCCATCGACGCGACCGCGGCGAACGCGGCGAGCACCGCGAGCACCGCGGCGACCCGCACGGCAACCGCCCGCATCGCGACCCGCACGACGATCCGGCCACCGCTACCGCCCAACTCGAACAACTTGTCCTCGAAACGGGAGAATCCCATGTCTAACGAAGTCGAGATCTCCTCGCCGCAGCCGCTACGCCACCTGAAATCCGTCGCCGCCGCGGCGCTCCTGATCGCCGCGGGCGTCGTGTCCGGCGGCATCTTCAGCCGCGTGCACGCGCACCAGGAACTGACCGCCTGGACCGAGGCCGCCGCCATTCCGACCGTCGCCACCGTAGAGCCGCAACCGGGCCCCGCGTCACAGCCGCTCGTGCTGCCGGGGCGCCTCGCCGCCTATATCAACGCGCCGATCTACGCGCGCGTCTCGGGCTACCTGCATGCGTGGTATGCCGATATCGGCACGCAGGTAAAGGCCGGGCAACTGCTCGCCGTGATCGACACGCCGGACCTCGACCAGCAATTGCAGCAGGCGAAGGCCGATCTTCAGAACTCGATCGCCACCGAAAAGCTCGCCGCCGTCACGGCGAAGCGCTGGACCGAGATGCTCAGGCAGGAATCGGTCTCGCAGCAGGACGCCGACGAAAAAAACTCCGACCTGCTCGCGAAGCAGGCCACGGTCGATGCGAACGAGGCCAACGTGCGCCGGCTCGAAGCGCTCGAATCGTTCAAGCGCATTACGGCGCCGTTCGACGGCGTCGTCACCGCGCGCAAGACCGACGTCGGCCAGTTGATCGACGCGGGCAGCGGCAGCGGGCCGGAGCTCTTCACGGTTTCGGATGCGAAACAGCTACGCGTCTATGTGAGCGTGCCGCAAAGCGACGCGGCAGCCATCCAGCCCGGCATGAAGGCCACGCTCTCGGTGCCGGAGCGGCCCGGCGAGCAGTTCGACGCCACGCTCGTGGACACCGATCATTCGATCACGCCGGCCTCGGGCACGCTGCTCGTGCAGCTCGCCGTGGACAACAAGCAGGGCCTGCTCTTCCCCGGCGAATACACCGAGGTGCACCTTTCGATGCCAGGCAACCCGGGCGCGCTGTCCGTGCCGGCAAGCACGCTGATCTTCCGCGCGCACGGCACGCAGGTGGCCGTGGTGGACAAGAACGATCATGTGCAGTTGCGCGACGTGACCATCGGCACCGACTACGGCACGCGCGTGGAGATCGCCTCGGGGCTGCACGCAGGCGAGCGCGTGATCGACAATCCGCCCGACTCGCTTTCCAACGGCGACGTCGTGCGGCTCGCAGAAGTCTCGGTGGACGGCACGCCGCTCGCACGCAACGCGGAGCCCGCTCATGGTTAAGGCAGTGCGCATTCCCGGCGGGCTGCGCGCCATCGCGCTCGCGATGGCCACGCTGCTTTCGGCATGTTCGTTCGCACCGGTCTATCGCGTGCCCGCTACCGCCATCCCTACGCAGTTCAAGGAAGCCGGCAACTGGCAGACCGCCGAGCCCGCCGACCACCTGCCGCGCAACGGCTGGTGGCGCGTGTTCGGCGACACCCGGCTCGACCGGCTCGAACCGCAGGTGGCGAAGGCCAATCCCAACATCGCCGCCGCGCTCGCGCGTCACGACGAAGCCGATGCGCTCGTGGCGCAGGCGCGCTCGGCTCTGCTGCCCACGGTGGGCGCGGGCGTAGACGTGGAGCGCGACCGGCAGTCCGCGCTGCGTCCGCTGCGCGGTTCGGATCAGCCGAACGTGTACGGCTCGAATACGCTCGACGTGGGCATCGGCTACGACCTCGACCTGTGGGGCAAGGTGCGCAACGAAGTGCGCGCGGGCCAGGCGTCGAGCGAGGCGAGCGAGGCGGACCTCGCCTCGCTGCAACTGAGCCTGCAGGCAAAGCTCGCCATCACGTGGTTCGATCTGATCGGACTCGACCAGCAGTCGAAGCTGCTCGACGACACCATTGCCGCCTATCAGCGCGCGCTGCAATTGACCGAGAGCCGCTATCACGGCGGCATCGCTTCGCCGCTCGACGTCTCGCGCGCGCAGACGCAGCTCGCCTCCGCCCAGGCGAAGGCCGACGACGTGAAGGCGCGCCGCGCGCTCTACGAGCACGCGATCGCCACGCTTATCGGCGTGCCGGCCTCGGAGTTCGGCGTACCGCCGGACACGGCCAGCCCGCATCTGCCGAACCTGCCCGCCGGCCTGCCCTCCGCGCTGCTGGAGCGCCGCCCCGACATCGCGGCCGCGGAGCGCCGCGTGGCCGCCGCCAACGCCGAGATCGGCGTGGCGAAGGCCGCATACTTTCCCGATCTCTCGCTGGGCCTCGACGCGGGCTTCCAGAGCGACACGTTCTCGCCCTGGATCGCCGCGCCCAACGAGATGTGGTCGATCGGCCCGAGCCTGATGGCAACGATCTTCGACGGCGGCAAGCGCGCGGCGCTCGTGCGCGGCGCGCGCGCCAGGCTCGACGAGAACGGCGCGGAGTACAAGGCGACCGTGCTCAACGCGTTCCAGCAGGTGGAGGACAACCTCGCGCTGCTGCATCATCTGGGCGACGAGGCCCAGCGCGAAGACGAAGCGCTCACGGCGGCGCAACGCACGCTCACGCTTTCGATGTCGCGCTACCGTGACGGCGTGGTGAGCTATCTCGACGTCGTGACCGCGCAGACCACGGAGCTGACCACGCAGATCGACTCGCTCGAACTCGACACGCGCCGGCTCGATGCCACCGTGGGCCTCATACAGGCCATTGGCGGCGGCTGGAGCGCCCAGGCACTGGCGGCGCCCAAGGCGGCATCGTAGGCCCGCCTGGGGCCATCCAGCGCCGCCCCCGGCACACACGAGTCCCGCCTGCGCACCGCACGCGGGGCTTTCTTTTTTAACCGACTGCCCGCTGTCACATAAACACTTTTTCACGTGCCTGCTTCAGGTTCGATAGGGCCACCTGATTATTCTTTTCATACCGGGATGCGCCACACCGCATTCGCTTACCGGCCCACTCATATCGTTACTGGAGGAAAGTCACATGAAGGCTCTCGTGATCATCGCAGCACTCGCCGGTGCCGTCGCGACCCCGTCCGCATTCGCGCAAAGCGCCGGCACGGGTAGCGCGTCGCAAGCGGCGCAGCCGGCGGCCGCCACGCAGGTCGCGTCGAACGACACGGCCGCGCCTGGCGGCTGGGTGCCGCCGTATGGTCAGCCGGTCGCGCAGAAGACCCGTGCACAGGTGTATCAGGAACTCATTCAGTCGGAGCAAAGCGGTCAGCTCGCGTACCTGAATTCCACGCTGTACTCGCACTAAGCAGCCAGCAGCGGAACCTGCCGCATGCAACGCAACGGCACGCGCGAAGCGTGCCGTTTTCTTTTGGCGATCGCTATTGGCGTACACACGATAGACGGGACACGGCGCGAAAGGTAACCGGTTCCCACAAACGGTTACCATCGGCGCGCGTGCCGGCCCGCAGAGCGCGAGTCATCCAGCAGCGCCGGAAAGCGTGAGCTGATAGCCGTAGCGGCTGATGGTTTCGATGCGGGCCTCGATGGCCTCGCGTTCGAGTTTGCGGCGCAGCCGCGAGACCACGAGGTTGACGGTGGACGGATCGATTTCGTCCTTGTCGGGCCACGCATAGCGAATCATCTGGTCGCGCGGCACCGGCATGTTGGGTTGGCGCAGCAGGCATTCCACGAGCAGGTACTCGCGGCGCGTGAGTTCGGCGCGCCGCTCGCCTTCCACGATCTCGCGCGTGCCGGCGTCGAGCTGCGGGGTCGCCGAGCCCCCCTTGCCGGTTTGCGCGGGAGCGGGGGCAACCGCCACCGTGCGCAGCAGCGCGAGCATGCGCTCGTGCATTTCGATGAACGAGAACGGATAGCGAAAGCATGCGTCGGCGCCCGCGCGCAGCACCTGCGAGCGCGCATGCGCCCCGGCTTCGATGCCGAGCACGGTGAGAATGGTCGCGCCGCCCGTGGCCGCCACGAGGTCGGGAAGCAGGTCGAGGAGCGGCGTGAGCCACGCGCTCTCCAGCGCGACGACGATCACCGCATCGAACGGCTCTTCACCCGCAAGAAAAACGCCATCGCGCAGGTCGTCCGCGCGTTGCAGGCTATGGGCGCTTTCCTGCAGTGCCTTCTGCAGCCACGCGCCTTCCGCGTGGCTGGGTGAGATGAGAAGTATGCGCATGGCCTCGCGTCCGTTGGATGATCAGGCGAGCGCGCGCGGCCAGCATTCCACGCGCATGCGCGCACCGGGGCCGCCTGTGCCGTCTGCGCCGCCCATGTCGGGAGCGTCCTCGATGGTGAGTGCGAAGTCATGCACGCGCAGCACCGCCGCGACGACCGAAAGCCCGAGGCCCGAGCCCGGGAGATGGCGCACGGCGTCGCCGCGATAGAAGCGTTGCAGCACTGCGGCGCGCTCACTCGGGGCGATGCCCGGGCCGTTGTCGGCCACCTCGACGACCGGCCCCGCCCCGGTGTCGCGCAAGCTCACGCTCACGGCACCGCCGGGGGGCGCGAACTTGATCGCATTGTCGATGAGGTTGCTGAATGCCTCGAAGAGCAGCGCGCGGTCGCCGTGGATCTCGGGCGCCGGATCGATGCTCACGGCGAAGCGCACGTCGCGGCTTTCCGCGAGCGGCTCGTAGAGCTCCGCGAGATCCTGGATCAGCGGTTGAAGCTCGACGGCCGCAAAGCCGCCGCGCCGCTGCAGCGTGCCGATTTCGGAAATGCGCAGCATGGCGCGAAAGCGTTCGAGCAACTGGTCGGTTTCGGTGCGGGCGCGTTCGAGCATCGCGGCACCTTCCACGTCCGTGCTCACGCTCTCGCGCTCCGCAATGCGCGCGAGCATGGTGTGCAAATGCACGAGCGGCGTGCGCAGGTCGTGCGCGATGCCGTCGCAGGCGCCCTTCACTTCGGCCATCAGGCGCTCGACTTCGTCGAGCATGTGATTGACGAGATGCGCGAGCATGTCGATTTCATCGTGCCCGGCCACCGGCAGGCGCCGGTCCAGGTCGCCGTGCGCAATGCACTGCGTGACGCGGCGAATCTCGCGCACGCGCCGGATCTGCCGCATGCCGAGCACGAACCCGCCCGCCACCGCGGCCAGCATCGCCACCACGCCGCCCATCACGAGCGTGCGGATCACGACTTCGCGAATGCGCAGGACGGTGGTCATGTCGCGCGCCACCACGAGATGCATGCCGTTGGGCCGCACCTCGCCCATCGCACGCACGATCGGCGAAGGGCCGCCGTCCAGCAGGCGCAGATTGTGGTCGATCGTGCGGCCCTGGCGCCTGAACTGGAGACTGGGCGGCTGCTCGAACATGTCGCCGGCCAGGTACTGGCCGCTGGCCGTGAAGAGGCCGTAGTAGTTCGTATGCATGCGTTCGTGTTCGAGACGCTGATAGATCGCGCCGGGCAGGTTCTCGTCGGAAATCGAGTCGAAGTAGATGAGCTGCCACTTGAGGATCGAATCGGTGTCGTATTCGATCGAGGCATTCGCCGTCCAGGCGATGAAGCCCACGAGCGTGGTGAGCAGCACGCCAAAGAGCGCCGTATAGCCCACCAGCCAGCGAAACGTCGTGGTGTACCAGCGCCGGCCGGAACGGACAG
Organism: Paraburkholderia ferrariae NBRC 106233; assembly: GCF_000685035.1. GTDB lineage: Bacteria > Pseudomonadota > Gammaproteobacteria > Burkholderiales > Burkholderiaceae > Paraburkholderia > Paraburkholderia ferrariae. The sequence goes on along the minus strand of NZ_BAYB01000031.1, from coordinate 10,543 downwards.
GCGCGGCTGGGAAAGAACGGCTTTGCACGCGAAGTTACCCGAGAATGTAGCCGGAGCCGCGCACCGTCTGGATGAGCGGCGGCACGCCCGGCGGATCGATTTTCTTGCGCAGGCGCCCCATGTGCACATCGATCAGATTGGTGCCCGGGTCGAAGTGATAACCCCATACGGCTTCGAACAGCATCGTGCGCGTGATGGTCTTGCCCGCATGGCGCATCATGAATTCGAGCACGCGGTATTCGGTGGGCAGCAGGTTCACTTCCTCGCCGTCGCGGCGCACCTTGCGGGAGATCAGGTCGAGTTCGAGCGGCCCCACGCGCAGCGCGGTTTCGCGTGACACGGTCGCGGCCTGGCGGCGGCGCAGCAGCACTTCGAGGCGTGCCGTGAGTTCTTCGGGGTCGAAGGGTTTGGTGAGATAGTCGTCGCCGCCCGCGCGCAGGCCGCGCACGCGCTCGTCCACGTCGCCGAGCGCGCTCAGCATCAGCACCGGCGTCTGGATGCCCACCGTGCGCATGGCCGTGAGAATGGAGAGGCCATCGACGCCGGGCAGCATGCGATCGAGCGTGATCGCATCGTACTCGTCGCTCATCGCGCGAGCCATGCCGTCGCGGCCGTTGTCGACCCAGTCGACCTCGAAGCCGCGCTGCTTCAGTTCGCTGACAATTTCACTGGCTGTGACGGCATCGTCTTCCACCGTCAATACGCGCACCTGGCTCATCTGTCTCACACTCCGTCGCACTGCCCGCGCGACCTTTCAGGAGGCTCAAGTTTACCGTCGCGGCCTCGGGTTTCCGTGGATTCCTTTCATGAAATTAAATTTAACTTTACAGACTATGCAAGCTTTTTCTCGCGGCCGCTCTCGTGCCCGCTTATCTGAGCGGCCACGTCACGATTGCGGAGATTGTGCACCCGATTGCCCCGCTTCAGGTTCGATGTCGAGCTGATAGCCATAGCGGTTCACGGTTTCGATGGACGTTCGGGCGCCGTGCGCCTCGAATTTGCGGCGCAGCCGCGAGACGACGAGATTCACGCTGGACGGCTCGACATCGCCCTTCTCGGGCCACGCATAACGGATCAACTGCTCGCGTGCGACCGGCGCACTCGCCTGGCGCAGCAGGCATTCGACGAGCAGGTACTCGCGCGTGGTGAGCGAGACGCGCCGCGTGCCTTCGACAAGGTCGCGCGTGAGCGGATCGAGGCGCACGGGCGGCGTGGCCGCGGTGGCCTGCGTGCCGCGTTGCAGGGCCAGCATGCGCTCCTGGATCTCGAGAATGGACCAGGGCTGCACGAAGCACGCGTCGGCGCCCGCGCGCAGGAGCCGCGCGCAATCGGCAGGCGTCGCCCGCGTGAGGGCGAGGATGATGGCCGGAGCATCGGTCAGCCGCGCGCACGAGGCCAGCGCGTCGCCCAGGCCGTCGTTCACGTCCGCACCCGGCGCGCAGAGAATGACCGTATCGAACGGCTCGTGCGAGGCGAGATAGACCGCATAGTAGAGATTGTCGGCAACCTCGACGCTATTCAGGCTCTCGCTCAACGCCTTGTACAGATAGGCCCGCTCCGTGTCGGAGGAAGAGCACAGCAAGACTCTCATCGGATAGGCGTGGGGCTAGGTGTGATGCGGCCAGCAGTCGATCGTCACGGCCGTGCCCGTATGCGTGCCCTCGTGTGCGGCGCCGATGGACAGATTGAAGTCGTGCAGCCGCACGATCGCCGAGACGATGCCGAGGCCGAGGCCCGTGCCCGGCAGGTGGCGCGTGCGCTCGCTGCGGTAGTAGCGGCCGAGCACCGCGCTGCGTTCGTCGGGGGCGATGCCGGGACCGTTGTCGGCGACCACGAACTGTGGCCCGGCGGGCGCGCCAGCCTGGGCCGCCACGGTGCTCCCGCGCAGCGCCACCTCCACGCGGCCGCCTTCGGGCGCGAACTTGATCGCGTTGTCGAGCAGGTTGCTGAACGCTTCGAAGAGCAGCGCGCGGTCGGCGTGAATCGGCGGGGGCGCCGCAATCGAGGTGATCAGCGTGAGGGACTTTTCCTCGGCGAGCGGCGCATAGAGGTCGCAGAGTTCGTGCACGAGGTCCGGTAAGGATAACGAAGCGAAGCCGCTGCGCCGCTGCATCGCGCCGATCTCCGAGATGCGCAGGAGCGCCGCGAAGCGGCCGAGCACCGAGTCGGCCTCGTCGCGCGCGCCGACCAGCACCTGCGCGACGCCGGGCTCGCCGCGGCGCTCCATGGCGTCGGCGGCGGTCGAAAGACGCAGGCGCAGCCGCGTGAGCGGCGTGCGCAGGTCGTGCGCGATGCCGTCGCAGGCGCTCTTCACTTCGCCCATCAGGCGCTCGACTTCGTCGAGCATGCGGTTCACGAGGTGCGACAGCATGTCGAGTTCGTCGCGCCCGGCCACGGGCAGACGCTGGTCGAGATCGCCGCTCGCGATGCGCGCGGTCACGCGGCGGATCTCGGCCACCCGGCGGATCTGCCGCATGCTCAGCACGAGCCCCGCGCACAGGCTCGCGGCGAGGCACAGCAGGCCGCCGCCGAAGATCGCCTTCATGAGTTCGTCGTGCACGCGGCGCACGTCCGAAAGCCGGCGCGCCACCACGAGCACCGAGCCGTTCGCACGAACCTCGCCCATCACGCGCAGCGTGGGCTGCATATCGCCGATAGCGACGACGAGGGACTGGCCGCTCTTGTGCTCGTACGTGCGGCCGTAGCTGTCCAGCGCGAGGCCTTCGGGAAGCGCCTGAATATCGCCGGCGAGCCAGTGGCCGGCCCCGTCGAAGAGGCCATAGGAGTTCTGCCCGCGATCGTCGCGTTTGAGGCGCACGGCGATTGCGCCCGCAACGGCATTGTCGGAGCGCGAATCGAAATAGCGCAGTTGCCAGCGCAGGCCGCTATCCGTTTCGCGCTCCATGGCATGCGTGACCGAAAACTCGATCACGCCGAGCAGTGCCATGAACGATATCGAGAAGATTGCCGCGTAGGCCGCGAACCAGCGGAACGTGGTGGTCTGCCAGCGGTCGTGCGCGATGTCGCGCGGAGCGCTGGCCGCGTCGCGAGCAGGAGCAGGAGCAGTTGCCGCGCGCGGCGAAGCCGGGATGAACTCCCCCGTCTTGCCGGCGGCCCAGCCAGGCAGGCTCATGGCGCGCCTCGCCGTGACGTGCGGTTGGCGGCGTTGCCGCGCAGCAGGGTCTGGGGCTTCGTGGACATTCTCATGCCCGGGCCCATGCGGCCGCCAGGACAAGACGGCGACGCCCCGAAGGTGCTGACTGACATGGCGATCCCCGATGGCTATGAATGAACCGCACAACAAACGGCGGCCTGGCGGACGCGAAGCCGCGTCTATCGGGCAATCATAGTGGGAGCAAGTCCCGGCAACGGCATCATGACCATGAAGACCGGGTCATCTTCTTACCACTCGTTGACTCGAACCTGTCGATCCGAAAGCGCGCTTGCGCACGGGCCATCGTGCAACGGCAAGCCGTGAAGAATGTTTCATTCCGTTGAGCCCGCCACGATGGCGGTGCCCTCCTAAGCTGGGACGCGAATGCTTTGGTCAACCCACAGGAGGTCACCATGATCCGAAGACTGCGCTATGCGCTCTTTCCCCTGCTCTGCGCGGTAAGCGTGAGCGCTTTCGCCAGCCCGCATCTCACGCCGGAACAATGTCATGCGTATCCGTTCGTGCCGCTGCACCACACGGTCACGCACGCGGAACTCATGCAGGAGCTGGGCGAGCTGACGGCGGTCGGCTACCAGCCCTACGCCGACGACGACGAATACCCCACGGATATCCAGACGGCCGAGCAAAAGCTTCACGCCGAATATCAGCGCGATTGCCTGCCGCATCAGACGGCTGCCGCGCCTCACGGGTAACCTTGCCGGTGGCGTGGTGGGACCCGTCGCTGGGGATCGCATGGTGAGGTGGCGCAAGGTCACCGCATCGATCGGATGGAAGGATTCCACCGATGAGGGTTCTCTCCCGGACTCCCATGTTTGGTGACCTGAGTCAGGTAACCGGATATGGGATAAGGGGACCTGTGGTGGGTTAGCTCGACGATTCGCTGGAAATCGACTTCCTTGAAGTTTGCGGTAACGTCGGTCGATTTTCGCGGCGGAGGCGGGGTAACAGAAGCCTGGCCGGTCGGTACCGGCGCCAATAGCTCCCACAAAGCGGTACCTTTGACCAGTCCCGTCTCCCATATTCGGCGCCCTTTCCGGTAATTTTTCCGATTCTTCATAGAGTTAGAGACGAAATTCCATGTGAATTCTTGGAAATTCCTTGGTTAGTCCGACCGTCAGGAAGGCAGCCCACAGCCGCGCGGGGCCTTAGGTAGCGGGCAATGGGAGGTTCTGAGGTTGGTGACCACTTACTTGTCTATAGGGTCCCGGTTTTGGGAAACGTCTTTCTCTCCGAACACCGGTTTCAGTGTTTACCTCAAACGCTTTAACAACTTTAGTAAACCTTTAGGCGGCTCAAAGCCTTGCCAGATAAGGCTTTGCGGGCGATTTGGTTGCGTGTTATGGGATTGCGGGTACCTTGTATGGGAGTTCGGGATTGTGGATATGGGAACTCGGTAGCCAGCGATGGGGTTTCGGGGTTGTGGATATGGGAGAAAGGTGTCGGTCTATGGTGGAAATACCCCGGAGACCCAAAGGTAGCGCGCTATGGGATGCCGCTTGGGTCACCGGATATGGGGCGCTGGAAGGACATTGGCGCGGGAATCGGCATGCAGGGAGGGGCGCTTGGGTATCCGGTTATGGGACATCGGTGAGGTAACCGTTTATGGTGTCCTGGCCACTGCCCTTCTTGAGGTTGCCTGGTCCGCACAGACTGGTATCCTTTGCTACCCGGAGTCTGGCGAGGGGATCGGCCGTAATGGGTATCCGGTTATGGGATCGCGTAAAGGTGGCAAGTTATGGGAGATCTGGTCAGGCCGTAGGCGGCTTTTCGCTGGATTCGTTCCCTCAACAGGTCGCCACTTATGGGGAATCTCGGAGGTAACCTGCAGTGGGAGATAGCGCTCGTGCGGAGCGGGTCGCCCTGTGGACAACTCGGCAAGGTCTCTTTATCCCATAGATGGATACCTTTGATCGAGGTGTGCCCCAGTGAGTACTCACTTCCACTACTGAGGTCGCTAGATATGGGACTTTCTGGCGATCCGGAATACTCAAAGGTCCCATGTTATGGGATGCGTCAAGACAGCCTGCGGACGGCTTCCACACGGCTTTGAACGGCGCCGTTGGCCGATGAGAGGCTGCTGCCCCACTGCGCTGTCAACTGTTTCCTGTCCCGGCTGTCGTGCCGGGACACGGACCCGAACGCGGCCTTGAGTCACCAGGTCGCTTGGTATACAGTTACCAACCGATCAGGTTCCCTTACACCGTGGGTCATATGGCAAGAAAGAAGGCCGATGCCGGCGATGCCGACAAGCAAGGCGCACTCATATTTCAGCAAGGCCAGCCGCCTGATCTCTTCCGCAAGGCCGTCCCGGCGATTCACATCGCGCCGAAGTCCGGGTCGATCAGCCTGCAGCAGCGCAAGATGTTCAGTTCGCTGATCAAGAACGCCATCCGTCAGGATTCGCTCGAACCGGGCCGCTCGTCGTTCGAGATCACCATTTCCGCCCTCTCGCAGGACGTCGATCTGAACAGCAACAACACCGAGTACGTCAAAGAGACGATCAACTCGCTGATCAGCACGGTCGTCAACTGGGACTACCTCACTCAGGACAAGCGCAGTATCTGGAAAGCGTCCGGTCTGCTCGCGGGTGCGGAGCTCGAGCGCTCGGTATTGCGCTACACCTTTTCCGAGCAGATTCGCGGCGAGCTGCTGAACCCCGAGATCTACGCGATGATCGATATGCGGATCACTCGGCAGTTCAGGAAAGCGCACTCGCTCGCGCTGTGGGAGAACGTCGTGCGTTACGAGGCGGTGGGCATGACCGCGCGTTTTCCGCTTGCGACGCTGCGCGACCTGATTCTCGGCCAGGACACCTCGGCGCAATCGTACAAGCTCTACAAGCAGTTCAAGAGCCGCGTGCTCGTGCCTTGCATCAAGGAGGTGAACGAGATATCGGACCATCTCTTCGAACTGATCGAGCACAAGGTGGGCCGCTCGGTCGTCTCCCTGCAGTTCCGCGTCACGCGCAAGCCGGAGACCGATCCCTCGCAGGAACTGCGCGCGAACGAAACCGTGCTGATTGGCGAGATGGCGAAGTTCAGCGTTCCGGTTTCCGAGGCGCGCCGTCTGCTCAAGCAATACGGCGAAGAGAAGATCCGCACTGCGGTGGCGTACACGGCCGCACGCGTCGCGCAGAAGAATGCCGCGCCGCTCGCGAATGTGGCGGCATATTTCCGCAAGGCGCTGATGCAGGGCTACCAGTTGCCCGGGGCCAATGCGGCAGTGGGCGCGGCGGCGGAAACAGCCAAGGCGCGCGAAAGCCAGGACCAGGTCAAGGATCGCTATATCGCCGCGAAGATTACCGAGGCGCGCTCCTACTTCAACGAACTCGAGTACGACGACCAGACGGCGCTCATCAAGCGGTACAACGAAACCGTCGGCATGGACAAGTTGAAGGTGTCCACGGCGAAGGTGCCTTCGAAGATGGCATCGACGAACTTCTTCCGCTGGGTGGTGCTGGATACCTGGGGACAGCCGACGGCTGCCGATCTGCTCGAGTTTCTGCTCAACGGGCAACAGGGTGAGGCTGTAGTGGATGCTTCGTCGGTTGTCGATGTCGAACTGGCGTTGAAGACGCGTTCCGAATGAGTTTTGGCGGGGTTGGCGCCCCGCTGGGAATTCTGAGGTGGCTGAGGCGCGGCCAGCTTGGGATTTTCGTTTATTTTGCCGATTATTTTGATCTAGGGTTATTTGTCTAGCCCGTCCTTGTTTGAGGTTGGTGATGGGAATGCCGGCCTTGCCCTCCTCTCTTCGCTCTCACCCGGGGTGGTTACTAGCTACGGGATCTCTTCGGGGCGAGCTCACTACACTGCACATCGGCCAGATCTCTGTAGCAATCTCCACGTGGAGATTCTGAATAGTGATCGATTCCGGCCGGGGCAATCACTGTCTCTGATGAGGCTCCAGGAAGAGCGGCTAAGTGCTTCATCGATGTTTGATTCGATGTACGTGCTGATCTTATCGCCGTGGGTGGTCCCGGATAAGCCAATCAAAAAACTTTGCAGACTCTCCACGTGGAGATTGGCTGTACACCTTGGCGGCATTGAGTTGGCTACGGCACCACGATCTCCACGTGGAGAGTTTCCGCTAACTCCCACTGAGCTCTCAATATCTCACAGCGCCTTGCGTATCTGATCTCATTTCCCCCGAAGCGTTTTGTTCTCAACTCTCTGGGAACATTCCGCCAATCAAGAGGCAGATTCACGTCTTGCGCCCTTAAACCGGAACTAAGCGATTGGATAATTGCACATATCAACACACCCACGCGAGCAGACACGCGATCTCCACGTGGAGAGTGCACGATACCCAATCGATTGCCTCTCCACCTCACCGGATCATCCCGGAAGCTCCTTCAAATCCTTATCCAAATGGCCAAAAGGTTGTGAGCAGGCAACGAATCTGGGAAGAAACCTAGAATTTACTTTAAGTTCCCGTTAGACTTCGATTTGCTTCGCTGGAGTCTCCACGTGGAGAGTGCACAGAGACATCTCAGCGCCTGGAACATTTGATGGAGAGCCGAATGGGACTGGTAATCGCCGTAGCGAACCAAAAGGGCGGCGTGGGTAAAACCACGACTACGATGAATCTGGCTGGGGCGTTTCAGTCCGAGGGGTACAAGGTCTATGTCGCCGACGCCGACGGCCAGCAATCCTGCATGAGTTGGTGTGCGGCTGCCGGTCCGGAAACCCCTCTGCCATTCCGCGTTGGCAGCATACACAAGCTCGAAAAAATGATCGGCCCTGAAATCGCAGCGCTCGCCGATGACTACGATGTCGTGATCGTCGATTGCCCGCCGAACATCAACGACCTGACCACCGCTCGTGTGCTCGCCGTTGCCGATGCCACAGTTATTCCCACCGATGCCTCTCCGATCGATATCTGGAGTAGCGAAGGCATGATGGAACTGGTCGAGCGTACGCGCGTGGCCAATCCTGCGGGAAAATTCGCGATTTTGCTAAATAAATCGAATTCGAAAACGCTCCTGCACACCCAGATGAGCGCCATCCTGGCCGAGAGCAATGTCCGCGTATTCTCCGCAACGGTCAAACAGCGCGAGCTCTATCGGCAGACCGCCGCACTGGGGCGCACCGTTTTCGACGTTCGTGGCGTGCGAGGCACCAAAGTCGCCAAGGACGAAATCAACGCCGTGTACAACGAAATCATCGCGCTCGTTCAGGAAGAAGAGGAGATTGCAGATGGCCGCTAAGCTCAATTTCACCAGCAAGGTTCGTGCGGGAATGGCGGCGGAGCGTGTCTCCGCAGGCGAGCGACTCGCTGAAGCCGATGTCGTCAATATCGCCCAGCGCGACGCCGGTGCGCTCGCCGAGGCGGTGAATGCGAATGCGGCCGTCGAGGTCGATGCCGCCAATCAACCGGACGTGGGCAGTACGCCGGCGCTGTCGCATACGCTCAGGCAGATTGCCGTCGAGGACGTCGTTTCGAATCCTTATAACCCGCGCGCGTTCTACAGCGCGGAAACGATCGACGAACTGGCCGAGAGCTTCGAAAAGCAAGGGCAGATCACGCCGATTCTGGTTACGCGTCTCGCTGAATTCCCCGGCAAGTACGTGATCGTGGATGGCGAGCGGCGTATTCGCGCGGCTCGCTCACGCGGCGACAAGACGATTGAAGCCGACATCCGCGAGGGGCTCGACAACCAGAATCTCTATCTGCGCGCCTATCACGCCAACAAGGAGCGCGAAGAGCAGACGGTATTCGACGACGCCCTCGCGTGGAAGAAGCTGCTGGACGATCGGGTCTACGTCGATCAGGTGGAACTGGGCGTGGCGGTGGGGGAGGACCCCAAGCACATCAGCAAGGTGATCTCGCTGACTTCGCTGCCGCCGTTTCTGCTTCAGCGCATGGCGCAGAATCGCGACGACGTGGGCCTCGGGCACGCGTACAACATCAAGCTGATTTTCGACCGCGCCGGGGCAACGGTGGCCGAGCATTGGCTGCAGCAGGTGGTCGAGGGCAAGGCCAGCGTCCGCAAGCTGGAGGCGGCTGCGTCCGCAGAGGCTGGCGCGCGCCGCATTGGGCCGCGCCGCACGCATTACCAGTCGCGCGTGCAGTTCAATCGTCGCGACGGCGTTGCACTCGGTGAACTGAAGCTGTTTGGCGACGGCCGCGCGGAACTGAGCCTCAAGGGTATCGCAGCGGCTGACCAGCAGCGGCTTGCGGAGCGGATGAAGGCGATGGTTGAGCAGTGGGCATCAGAGATCGATACGCCCGACGCCGCGTGATATGGAACGCCGCGGCGGAGTAGGGCCGCGGTACCCATGTACCGGTTTGAGGTGCCGGCAAGCCGCTGCGATACCGAGGATCGAAACCGTGAAACATGGTTCCGAGCTTGGCAAAGCGAAGTTAACTCATAAAAATCAATAGATTGTGTCGTATTTCCTAGAATGTTTCACGAATCGGCGTAGGTCGGATCATGGTGAGACGTCTTTCAAGTGAAGAATCGGGCGCGATCTCCCTCAATTGAGCACGGCCAGATAAAAACGTGTCGTTTAATACGTAAATAAACGTATTCGATACGATTCGCCCCGACCGATAAGGATTGACAACCTCCCGCAGTCCAGGCGATGCTCTTGTCCATGAACTGCCGCCACCTCCCGATTGCACTGATTATTAGCACCATTCATCGAATGGTGGGTTAGTGCACGTCTGACAGCAGCGACAATAACCCGCCCCACGAGGCGGGTTTTTTTGTGTCCGCCTCCTGGCCAAAGCAAAAATGAGCACAGGAGCCTTCATGTCCGCCCAACCCAGCCTCGCCGTTGTCGAAGCCGAGACCGGAACCCGCACCACCGGCCGCTACGACTACCTCAAAAGAATCCTCACCGCCCGCGTGTACGACGTGGCCCGCGAAACCGAGCTGGAGCGCGCGCCCAATCTCTCCGCGCGCCTTGCCAACGCGGTGTGGCTCAAGCGCGAGGACAACCAGCCGGTGTTCTCCTTCAAGCTGCGCGGCGCCTACAACAAGATGGCCCAGCTCACCCCCGCGCAGCTCGAGCGCGGCGTGATTACCGCCTCCGCGGGCAACCACGCCCAGGGCGTGGCCCTCTCGGCGGCGAGGCTGGGCGTGAAGGCGGTGATCTGCGTGCCCGTCACCACGCCCCAGGTGAAGGTCGATGCGGTGCGCACCCACGGCGGCCCGACCGTCGAGGTAGTGCAGGCGGGCGAGTCCTACAGCGACACCTACGCCCACGCCCTGCGCCTGCAGGACGAGCGCGGCCTGACCTTCGTGCACCCGTTCGACGACCCGGACGTGATCGCCGGCCAGGGCACGGTCGCCATGGAGATCCTGAGCCAGCATCAGGCCCCGATCCACGCGATCTTCGTGCCGATCGGCGGCGGCGGCCTGGC
>NZ_BAYB01000032.1 GCF_000685035.1 Paraburkholderia ferrariae NBRC 106233 | reverse complement strand
GACGACACTGCACTTCGTGCCGTCGATGCTTCAGGCGTTCGTTGCCCACGAGGAAGCAAAAAACTGCACGACGCTGAAACGGATCGTCTGCAGTGGCGAAGCCCTGCCCGCAGATCTGGCAAACCGCACGCTGGAGCAGCTACCGAACGTGGGCCTGTACAACCTGTACGGCCCGACGGAAGCCGCAATCGACGTAACGCACTGGACATGCCGCACGGGCGATGAGGTGGTGCCGATTGGCCGTCCAATCGGCAACGTGAGCACACACGTGCTGGACGCACAGATGAGCCTTGTGCCGCAGGGCGTAGCAGGCGAACTGTACCTGGGAGGCGCGGGCCTCGCCCGAGGCTACCTGAACCGTGCCGCACTAAGCGCAGAGCGTCTCGTGCCGGACCCGTTCGATGCGAGCGGCGGACGGCTCTACCGCACGGGCGATTTAGCACGATGGACGAACGAAGGCGCCCTGGAGTATCTGGGCCGCATCGACCATCAGGTGAAGATACGGGGCCTGCGCATCGAACTGGGAGAGATCGAGGCGCAACTGGTGGCGCAGGCTGGCGTAAGAGAAGCGGTCGTAACGGCACAGGAAGGCCCGGGCGGCACGCGCCTGATTGCGTATGTGACGGCGCACGCGGATCACGCTATAGAACAGGCGGCACTGCGCGAGGCGCTGTCACGGCAACTACCCGACTACATGGTGCCCTCGACGATCCTGGTGCTGTCCGCACTGCCGCTGAACCCGAACGGCAAGGTAGACCGCAAGGCACTGCCCGCACCGGAATACGCAGCACGCGACTACGAAGCGCCGCAGGGCGAAGCAGAAGCCGCGCTCGCGCAGATCTGGTCCGAAGTGCTGGGCATCGAACAAGTGAGCCGCACCGACTACTTCTTCGAACTCGGCGGCCATTCGCTGACGATCATGCAGGTGCAGCAGCGCGTGCTGACCCGCCTCGGGTTGAGCATTCCGCTCTCGACTTTCTTCGTGGCCGTCACACTCGAACAACTCGCACAAGCCTGCGAATCGAGCCGGGCCGCAAAGGCCGCAGCGCCTTGCGACGAGCTCGACACGATGCGCTCTCTGCTCGATGAACTGGCGGACCAGGTTTAGTGAATAACCAGATGATAGACGTGATGGGTAACATGCCGGGATGGGTGAAAACGCTACGCACTGCAGCGGTGTGTGCGATGGTCGCGGCATCGGTAATCGGCTGCACGACGGGTGGAAAGACCGTGGACAAAGCCGGGATCGAATCGGCAGGACCGATCCACGTCGAGATCCGGCGAACCGCAGGCGGCATACCGCACATCAAGGCCGACGATTGGGCGAGCCTCGGCTACGGATATGGCTACGCGGAGGCAACGGACGATCTCTGCACGATGGCCGACGCCTTCGTCACCTGGCGGGGCGAGCGCTCGCGCTACTTCGGCCCGGACGCGCGCCTGAACGGATTGTCCACGGTGGGGCAGCCGAAGAACCTCGATTCGGACTTCTTCTTCCGTCTGCTCGACAGCGATGCCGTTACCGAACGTTATCGTGCGGCCCAGCCGCCTGAGTTGCGCGCGCTCGCGAAGGGCTTCGCCGCGGGCTACAACCGCTACGTCCGCGAACTGCGCGCGGGCGAGTGGCCCGGGCAGTCCGCCGCCTGCCGCGCTCAGCCGTGGGTGACGGATATTACCGAGAGCGACATCTATCGCCGCCTCTACGCGGCGAACCTCGCGGGCGGTGCTGCGCATTTTGTCGAAGGCATTGCGAATGCGCAGCCGCCTGCCGAAGCCCAATCGCCCATCAGTTTCGATCGTATCGACGATGATTCAGATAGTAATCCTGATGACAGGCAGCATACCGACACGCTAACCGCCACCACCGAACGCATTGCGCAGCGATGGTTCCAGGCCGGCGGCCACGAAGGTCTGGGCAGCAACGCGATCGCATTCGGCGGCGACGCTACGGCTTCGAATCAACCGCTTCTATTCGGCAATCCTCACTGGTTCTGGCGCGGCCCCGACCGTTTCTACCAGGCCCAGCTCACCATCCCGGGCAAGCTGAATGTGAGCGGCGCGTCGTTTCTGGGCGTGCCGGTGGTGATGATCGGCTTCAACGATTCGGTCGCGTGGACCCATACCGTTTCCACGGCGCGGCGCTTCGGCATCTTCCAGCTGGCGCTCGTGCCGGGCCAGCCCACGACGTATCTCTACGACGGCAAGCCCGTGCCGATGACCCCGGTCCGCATCGAGGTTCCGGTGCGCGAAACGGATGGCCGCATCGACACGCGCGCCCGTACGCTCTACACCACGCGTTTCGGGCCGCTTGTCAATCTTGCGTCGATGTCGCCTGCCTTGCGGTGGGATGGCGCGCATGCGTTCGCGCTTCGCGACATCAACGCCGAGAACTTCCGGGTGTTCACGAACTTCCTTCAATGGGGCGAGGCACGCTCGCTGGACGACTTTATCCGCGTGCAAACCACGCTGGCCGCGGTGCCGTGGGTCAACACGCTCGCCGTGGCGCGCAACGACCCGAGGGCCTGGTACGCGGATATCGGCGCGGTTCCCAATGTGTCCGACGCGCTGGCCGCGCGGTGCACCACTGCGCTCGGCAAGGCGTTCGACCAGGGTGCGCCCGGCGTGCCGTTCCTCGACGGCTCGCGTTCCTCGTGCGACTGGATCACCGATCCCGGTTCGGCACAGCCAGGCGCAATGCCGGCGTCGGCGATGCCGCATCTGTTGCGAACCGACTACGTGGCGAACATGAACAACAGCTACTGGCTCGCGAACCCGCTCGTGCCGCTCACCGGCTATGCGCGCATCTTTGGCGCCGCGCCGGAAGACATCGGACTGCGGGCGCGCCTCGGCCATCGACTGGCCGGCCAGGTGCTGATGGAGGCGCGCAACGGACACGGCGCGGACACGGCAGAGACGGTGCGGCGACTCGTGCTCGATAGCCGTGTGCTTTCCGCGGCGCTGTTCAAGGACGACTTGCTCGGCAGCGTTTGCGAAAAGGGAAGCGTCGAGGTCGCGCAGGATGCGCTGACACACGAAGCGTTCTCGCCGCCGCGTACCGTCGATGTCGGACCCGCATGCCGCATCCTGCGCGCATGGAACAACACGGGTGATGCCGGTGCGCGTGGCGCGCGTCTCTGGACGCAGTTCTGGGCCCGCGCGGCGCGCATCGAGCCGGCGCAGCGCTATCGCGTGCCGTTCGATCCGGCCGACCCGCTGCATACCCCGCGGCAACTCGACGTAGAGAATCCCGCGGTAGGCGAGGCATTGGGCGCTGCCATACTGGCGATGGACCGGCAGCATGTGCCGCTCGATTCGACGGCGGGCGAAGCGCTGACCGTGCGCGCCAATGGCCATACGGTCAGGCTCTACGGCGGCTGCGGAGAGGAGGGCTACTTTACCGTTGCGTGCGCGTATCCGGAGCCCAACGGCGTTGCGCGCGCAGATGGTGCGAATCTGATCGGCAGTACTTACTTGCAGACGGTGACGTTCGATACGCAGGGCGTCGATGCGCATACGATGCTGGCGACTTCGGAGTCCGACGACCCGAGCCGGGCCGATTCGGGCAGCGGAACGCAGCGCTATGCCGGGAAGAATTGGCTGCGCTTTCCGTTTCGCGAGCCGGAAATTCTGGCCGATCCGGAACTCTCGGTGCAGGTACTGGATGCAGCACATGGCGAATAACGGGGGGCTTGACGGCATGGCAACGCCCAATCGCCAACGCATCGACCTGAAGCGGCGCAGGCTGCTCGTCGCCTCATGCCTTTCGGCAGTGGCCACGGCGGCGCACGCTGCGCTTCCTGGCGCCCGCGCCGCGAGCTATCGCATCGCCACACCCGACCGCGTCGGCACCGAAACGCTGCTCGCGCTTGGCGTCGCGCCGGTCGCCGCCGGTGCGCGTTCGATCTACGCCGCGATGGGCGGAACGCCTGCGCTGCCGGAGGCGGTGGCGGACATCGGCTACTGGTTCGAGCCGAACCTCGAAGTCATGCGCGAGTTGCGCGTCGATCTGATCGTGATCGAGGCGATGAGCCTGAACCTGAAAGACGTGCTCCAGCGCGTGGCGCCGATCTTCGTGATGGAAATTTATTCGGGCGAAGGTCATCCGGACTTTATCGAACGCTCCAGCGCCGAAATGTTCCGGCTCGCGCGCAGCATCGGCCGCGACGACGCCGCGCGGCGCTATCGTGCCCAACTCGACAGCCGGCTGGCCGCGCTTCGCGACGAAATGCGCGGATACGCGCGGCGTCCGGCGTTCATTGCCCAACTCGACCCCTCCGGACAAAGCGTGTTCCTCTACGCAAAGAACTGCGTGACCTGGGACGTGATGCAGCGCGTGGGCTTCGACAACGCATGGACCGGAGCCACCAACACCTACGGCTGCGTGCAGGTCGGCATCGACCAACTCGCGGGGGCGCCGGAAGCAGAGATTTTCTATATCGACTACGGAGCGCAGGCACAGGCGGCACTGGCGCAACTCGCGCAGAGCCGTGTCTGGAACAGCCTGCCGATGGTGCGAGAGCGGCGTGTCTATCCGATCGCGCCATTCGATCCGCTCGGCGCGCTGCCGACGGCGATCCAGTTCGCGGACAGTTTCCGGGCTGCCGTCGTCGCAAGGGGGCGCGGATGAACGGCATGACAACCTCGCTCAGACGCACCGGCGGCCCGAGTCTGCATCCCGCCTTGACGGCCGGTGTGCTCGGCCTGATCGCAGCCGGCATTGGCGCGGTCTGCCTCTCGCGCTACGTGCCGTTCGCGCAGTGGGCAAGTTTGCTGACCGGCGCGCACAGCGACGATTTGCGCCTCTTGATGGCGCAGTACGTCTATTTGCCGCGTTGCGTGGTCAGCCTGCTGGCGGGCGCGATGCTCGGCGTGGCGGGCGTCGTGCTCCAGCAGGTGCTGCGCAATCCTCTGGCGGACCCGACCACGCTCGGCGTTTCGGCCGGCGCCAGTCTTTCGCTTGCCGTCGTGTCGTTGTGGTTTCCGTCGCTGCTCGTGTACGGGCGCGAGGTCGTCACCCTGGCGGGCGGCATGATTGCGCTGGGCGTGGTGATGGCCGTTTCGTGGCGCAGGGCATTTTCGCCGGTCGGCGTTATCCTGGGTGGGCTGCTGGTCACGCTCACCGCAGGCGCTGCCACGTCGGTGCTGATGCTCTTTTTCGGCGAGAGCCTGGTATCGGTCTTCGTGTGGCAGACGGGCAGCCTGTACCAGAGCGGCTGGTCCGTCGCAACGCATCTGGCGCTCGAAGCCGTCGCGGGCCTCGTTGTCGTCGCGCTGATGGTGCGGCCGATGGCCGTGCTCGAACTCGGCGACGAAAGTGCGCGCAGCATCGGCATGCCGCCGGGTTTGATCCGGGCACTCGCGCTCGTGGTGGCGGCCGCGCTGGCGGGTGCGGTCGTGAGCGCGGTGGGCGTGATCGGTTTCGTCGGGCTCGTCGGGCCGTGGGTCGCGCGCTTCAGCGGCGCGCGCACGCTCGCGCAGCGGCTCGTATGGGCGCCCGCGATATCGGGTTGTCTCCTCTGGCTCGCGGATGGCTGCGTGCAGGCGCTAGGCCAACCCGGCGCGGAAGTGCCGACCGGTTCCGTGACGGCCCTGGTCGGTGCCCCGCTGTTGCTGTGGATGATGCGTTATTTGCGGGATCTGCCTTCCGCATCGTCGTCGCGCGACCTGCCGGCCTCGGGTGCGGACCGGCAGCATCGTGCCGCATGGGGCGTCGGCGCCGTACTCGTTCTTTTGGCCTGCACCGTGGTTGCCGCAACGTTCAACCGGGAACTGGCCGGATGGAACTGGGGCACGTGGGACCATGTTGCGTCCATGCTGCCGCTGCGCGCGCCGCGTATTGGCGGCGCGGCGGCAGCGGGCGGCCTGCTGGGCATCGCCGGCGTGCTGATGCAGCGCATGACCGGCAATCCGATGGCGAGCCCGGAAGTGCTCGGCGTATCGTCGGGCGCGTCGCTCGCCATGATCGTGCTGATGTTCGCACTGCCAGGCGCGGCGTCGGGCGTGCAGATGCTGGCGGGCGCGCTGGGCGCGTTGATCGCCACGGCTTCGGTGTTCGCGATGGCGATGCGGCGTACGTATTCGGCGGAGCGCCTGATCCTCACCGGGATCGCGATTACCACGGTGCTCAGCAGTCTGGTCGCGTTGCTGATGGCAAGCGGCGATCCGCGGATGTCGTTTCTTTCCGCGTGGATGTCCGGCTCGACGTACCGGGTGCAGATGCACGCGGCGGCGCTGGCCATGGGCTTGCTGATCGCGGCCGCTGCGCTGCTGCCGTTCCTGGCCAGGCCCTTCGAAATCCTCGCGCTGGGCGAGCCGGCGGCGCGCTCGGTCGGCGTTGCCGTGCGGCGCTACCGGCTCGCGATGCTGGGCCTCTGCGCGCTGACAACCGGTGCGGCCACCGTCATCGTGGGTCCGGTGTCGTTCGTGGGGCTGATGGCCCCGCACATCGCGCGGCTACTCGGGTTCCGGCATGCAGCCATGCAGGCGCTGATGGCCGCCTGTATCGGCGCGGTCTTGCTGGTGATGGCGGACTGGCTCGGCCGCAACGCGCTGTTCCCGAACCAGGTGCCGGCGGGGCTGCTCGTGATGTTCGTCGGCGGCCCGTATTTCCTGATGCTGATGTGGAAGCAGAACCGATGAAAAAAGATCCGTTTGCATGCTGGTCGCGCTGGTCGTGCCGGTCGCGCTGTGCCGGCAGTCATGTCGTTCGTTATGCCAACGATGTTGGCACAACCGGGGAGCGCGCATGAAGTCTCAGGCGAATGTCATTCCCCTGCTGCCGGAGGCGCAGGATGCCCCATCCGGGGCTGCATCGCTGTTCGAGTTGCGGCACGTCGGCTTTTCGGTGCCGGGGAGGAGGCTGGTTGACGACGTGTCGCTGTCGCTCTATGCGCGTCGGGTCACGGGTCTGATCGGCCACAACGGATCGGGCAAGTCGACGCTGATCAAGCTCCTGGCAAGGCAACTCCACGCGACGCACGGAACGCTTGCGTTCGGCGGTCGGCCGCTCGCAGGCTGGCCGACCCGGGAGTTCGCGCGCAAGCTCGCGTATCTGCCGCAGACGCCGCCGTCCGCAGCCGGTTTGCTGGTGCGGGAACTGGTCGCGTTCGGCCGGTATCCCTGGCGCGGCGCACTCGGCCGCTTCGGTCCGGATGACTGGCGCAAAATAGACGATGCGATGGCATCGACCGATGTGATCCAGTTCGCCGATCAGCAGGTCGAGACGCTTTCCGGCGGCGAAAGACAGCGCGTCTGGCTCGCGATGCTGATTGCACAGGACGCCGAATGTTTGCTGCTCGACGAGCCCATTTCGGCGCTGGATGTGTCGCATCAGGTGGAGGTGCTGTCGCTCGTGCGCAAACTCGCCATCGAGCGCGGGCTGGGCGTCGTGGTCGTGCTTCACGATGTCAATATGGCCGCGCGCTACTGCGACGAACTGGTGGCGCTGCGCGGCGGCAAGCTGGTTGCACAGGGCTCGCCGGCGCAGATCGTTACGCCCGCCAGGCTCAAGGAGATCTATGGCGTCTCGATGGGCGTGATTGCGCACCCCGATACCGGCGAGCCGTTGAGCTTCGTCCGCTAGGCGTGTGCAGCGCAAGGTCGAAACCGGCATGGATACGCGAATCAACGAGGAAAACCAGATGAAACAGGACCCGGCACAGCCGTCCTCCACGGGATCGAGAGAGATCTTCCGCCTGCTACGCCCATTCTGGCCGACGATGCTGTTCGCAACGGTGCTCGGCATTGTCGGCGGCCTGTGCACGGCGTGGCTGCTTGCAACGATCAACGAGGGGCTGCATGCAACGGGCGGCGTAACCACGGGCATGGTCGTCAAGTTCCTCGCACTGTGCGCGGTCACGCTGTCGTGCAATGCAGCCGCGGGCATCGGCAACAGCGTGATCGGGCAGAGAATCATTGCCGTGCTGCGCAAGGACATTTCGGCGAGAATCGTGTGCGCGCCGATAGCGGCGATCGAGCGCTACCGCATCCATCGTCTGATCTCGACCTTGAACAGCGACGTCGAAACGGTCAGCGCGTTCACGTACAGCTTCCCGACCTATGCGGTGGCGCTGGCCGTTACGACGGGATGCGTGGCGTACCTGTTGTTCCTCTCGCCGCTGCTGTTCGTGATCGCAGCGGTTGCGATCGTCGTCGGCGTGCTGATCAACCAGTACGCGATGATGCAGTGGGGCCGCTATTACAAGGGTGTGCGGGGCGCGCAGGACGAGTTGCAGAAGCAGTATCGCGCCATTACCGAGGGCGCTAAGGAGTTGCGCGTCAATCAGGACCGCCGCCTTCGCGTGTATGGCACGCTGCTTTCGAGTGCCGCCGATCAGATCGCGGATCTGAAGATACGCGCCATGCGCTTGTTCTATGGGTCCAGCGCGCTGGGGATGACGCTGTTCTTCCTCGCAATCGGTGCGATCCTGCTGCTTCAGACTCGCCTCGGCGTGCAGGGGAGCGTTGTGAGCGGTTTCGTGATCGTGCTGCTATACGTGCGCGGGCCTGTCGAAACGCTCGCTGGCGCGCTGCCCGCCGTGAGCCAGGCGCGTATTTCGTTTCAGCGCATTGCGGAGCTCTCGTCGCAGTTCACGAACCGCGAGACGCGCCTGCTCGACGCCGCAAGCGCGGCAAGCTCGTTGCCGGAACTGCACAGCATCGAATTGCGCGGCGCGACGTGGACGTTTCCCTCGATAGGCGAGCAACTGCCGTTCGAGCTTGGCCCCGTCGATCTGAAGATCGAGCGCGGAGAGACGCTGTTCGTGATCGGGGAGAACGGCAGCGGAAAAACGACGCTCATCAAGCTGCTGCTCGGACTTTATCCCGCCGATCAGGGTGCGCTCTGCCTGAACGGTCAGCCGGTGACGCCCGGGCAGATGGACGGCTACCGGCAGATTTTCTCGGCCGTGTTCTCCGACTACCACCTGTTCGACGACCTCGTGGTCCGCGACCCCGCGCTGCTCGCGCGTGCCGAGGCGTACCTGAAGCAGCTTGAAATTGCCCACAAGGTGCAGATCAAGGACGGGGCGTTTTCGACCGTCGATCTTTCGACTGGCCAACGCAAGCGCCTCGCGCTGATACACGCGATGCTCGAACAGCGTCCCGTGATGATGTTCGACGAATGGGCGGCCGATCAGGACCCTACCTTCCGGCGTGTCTTCTACACCGAGTTTCTGCCGGAGTTGAAGCGGCAGGGCAAGACGCTGATCGTCGTATCGCACGACGACCGCTATTTCGACGTTGCCGACAAGGTGGTGCGCCTCGAGAACGGCAAGATCATCCAGACGGCTGCCGGTGCCGCGTTCAACTACGAGGATCGCTCGTTGTACAAGGCAAGGGAAGCGCTCACCCTTGGGGACGGTCCGTCACGAGGGTGAATTCGTTACCCCGGCCTTCACTGATTGGAATGGACTGCGAAAGATATCCATTGGCCGGATTACGAACATAGTCCAGGTAAGCGTTGCCGCAATCGAATGCATTCTCCGCGAGGATCAATGCGCCATTGCGCAGACGCGGTTCGAGCAGATTCAACACGGGCAGGTACAGACTGAACGCTCCGTCGAGCAGGACCAGATCGATCTCGCCGGGTACGTTGACGAGGGTTTCGCGCGCATCGCCCACGCGGATTTCAACGAGATCCGCGAGGCCGGCGGCTTCGAGATGGGTTACGGCGCGCGCCGCTTTGGCGGGTTCCAGCTCGGTGCCGATCAGATGGCCGCCTCCCGTGTCGCGCAATGCGGCTGCCAGATAGAGGGTGGAGAGGCCCATCGCGATACCGCAAGATGGTTCTGGAAGGCATCGACCCGATCGAGGCACGGCGTGCGGAGTGCACAGATCAGCGGGCAATAGCTGCGCGCGGCAGGACATTCGATGAGTGTGCCAGAGCGTTCATCAGGGCCAACCGTGCGGGGTGGAAAAGCAGCAAGCACGCCGGGCAATGGGAGAGCACGCTGGCCGACTACGCGTTACCGGTCATCGGGTCGCTGTCCGCACGCGATATTGACACGACGCTCGTCGTGAGTGTGCTTGGCCGATCTGGCTGTCGAAGCGATACACGATGCTGCCGGCGCGTTCTTCGCGTCGTGCGGCGTTCGGCCGGCACCGACGCCAGCACGGGGTCATCGGCATTCGCCGCGGATTCATCATCGAAATACCCCCGCGTGCGGGCTTCACCGTACGGACGACGACGCGATTTTGCGTCTCCGCGCCGCTGCTGACACGTGCAAAGCCCCGAAAACCCGTCTCCGCAACGTTCATTGAGACTAAGGCCCGATTGGCGTAGTGCCCGAGCCTTCGTTCAGCCTGCCCGATGCGGGAGAGTCGGACCCTCGATTAACTCTACAAGAGATCGCGCGCCACTCTTGAGAATCTTCACATGGTATTCGCGGTCATCGACAAACACCATTCGCGTTGGAAATGCATTGCCTATCGCGGCAACGATCTGACCTGAATGGGTAACCACCGGAACTGCGAGCGTGCCCATGCCGGGCACCCGTTCGCCGTCCGATACGGCGTAGCCTCGTCGAAACATCTGGTCAAGCTCGTCGCGCAACTTCACAGGGTCGGTGATCGTTCGGCTCGTGATCCTCTCCAGCCCGGGGGAAGGGCTCCACGCGGCGTGACGCCCGACGCGCAACCCCTTACGCGACTTCGTGAGTGGGGGGGCAACTGAATATTTCTTCCGATTACTCAATGGTGTACGCGCAAAAAGCATCCCACTGACGCATTAGTCAAATGGGGTAATCCCGACGTTTACCGAGGGTGAGGCTCGTTATACGATGCGTTAGGCTAAATTAAATACAAAGACGCATGCAAACGTCGCAGCCGAAGCGTTTCGCTTTTTACAATGCTTTCAAGGAGAGGCAGGATGACAGATGTTCAAGGGAGTGTCTCGTCGGCGGATAGAGCCACACAGATTAACAAGTGGCTGGACAGTATTCCGGGACGCGTCGCCACTGCAATTCTCGGGTTCTGTTTCGTGGCGCAGATCGCATACGGCCTGCATACGGATCCGCGCTGGCACTGGCACGCAGGTACCGGCAAGTTGCCCGGTGACATCGTTCAGGAGTTCATGAACGAAGCCTACACGCAAGGAAAGGGCGTCGAGGCATACAAGACGTACTTCTCGGAAAAGGCCGTCGATAACGCACCGAATACGATCGACCATCAGGACGGCGCACCGATTCCCGACGAAGTCAGGAAGATCGTCGTCGAAGGCATGGACGTAGCGGTCTATCACACTGTCGGTGCGACCCGAGGCCAACCTGCACAAGACGTCGTGGATCTGTACGAGATCAGCGGTTCTGGATGGATCATCCGGCACGATCGCATTGCGCAACCGGCAGCGGTGCAACGACCGGCGGCGAACTAAGCAACGAAAGAGCGAAAACACACTATGCATAACGATGATCGCAAAACGATGCCCCAGCTCGTGGGCAAAGTCATCCTGACGTTTTGCCGCCTCTATCTCGGTGGCTGGATGTGTGTCAGCGGCACCAGCTACTGGCGGACGGTTCTGGGCATGTCGCCGATCTTCCCGCAGCCGTTCGGCACGCTTCCGGCGTCGAACGAACTGCTGGTAACGATGGTTCACACGCACTTCTTCCATATCGTGAAGACCTGCGAAATCTTGGGTGGCCTGTCCCTGGTTCTTGGTGTCTTTGTACCGGTCGGCCTGCTTATGCTCCTGCCCGTGTCGTTCGTCGTTTGGTACAACGCGATCGTGTTGAACCATCGCTTCGACAAGATTTTAACGCCATACATGGGCGTTGGCTGTCTGTACATGAACCTGGTGCTGATGGTTTGGTACGTCCGCTACTACCTGCCAATGATGACGTTCAAGCCGACGGTCGGCCGCATCGGCGATTGGAAAAAATTGCCCAACATCTTCAGGTCGGACGTCGCTTAATCAGGCGACCGCTTGCTGAAGCAGCTGTTTAAATTAATAGAAAAGAGGTGACAAGGTGAGGAGATACGTTAAAGGATCTGCATTGGGAGCGGCGGCGCTTCTCTCCTGTGCAGCACATGCACAATCGAGCGTAACGCTATACGGCGTAGTCGATGAGTTCGTGGAAAACATGAGCGGCGGGGGGCAGCACCTTACGGCATTGAGCGATGCAGGAATGCACGGCAACCGTATCGGTTTGATCGGAAGTGAAGATATCGGCGGCGGTACGAAGGTCATCTTCAACCTCGAAGCGGGATTTCTGGCCAGCAATGGGCAGTCGGACTCGCCCACGCCGGGGGCTTTTTTTGACCGTCGTGCATACGTCGGTATGTCCAACCAGACGTACGGTACGGTCAAGATGGGTCTCATCGAGACGGCCGGTTACAACTGGGCGTCGCAATACGATGTAATGATGATTGCCCCAGCGTCCGTTCTCGGTTCGCTCGTCGCTGACCAGCCGCGTCCGTTCGTTGGTAACAACGAACGTGATCCGGGTCGTCTACCGAATACGCTCTCGTACGAGACGCCGAACATCCACGGTTTCAATGCGCAGTACACCTACTCGTTCGGATCGGCAGATACCGACAACTCGCCGAGCTACAACGTGTTGGGACTCTACTACGCCCAAGGTCCGCTGACGACCGGAGTGCTGCTTGCGCGCGTTGGTCCGGGGGATGGCTTGACGCCCGCGACGTCAGCGCAGAACGAAGCCGATATCGGCGTTTCGTATAACATCAAGTACGCGACGCTTTACGGTACGTTCATGTACCGTAACGTCATGGGTTTCGACGCCGATAAGGGCTGGACGCTTGGGGCAGCGATCCCGATCAATACGGAAAGCCAGATTCGTATCGGTGGCGGCAAGATGAACAGCGGGCAGAAGAATGGCAGCTGGGACTTGACGGCAGTGGCGATCGACTACATGTATTTCCTCTCGAAATCGACGTCGTTGTACGCTTTCGCCAAGCAGTTGTGGAACAGCGGTAACGCTCACCAGACGGCGTTCCTGCCGGGCGGTCTGCCGTCGCCTCTCGAATCGGATTCCAGCCAACGCATTGTCGGTGTCGGTATCTCTCACAAGTTCTGATCCGGTGTCTCCCAGAGTGAGGGTTAGCTACGTTGCTGCGGTGGCAGCGACGTAGCTTTTTTTGTTTAAGGGAATATCTGATGAAGAGAGTTGCACGCCATTTTAAAAAAGGCGGGTCGTTGTACCGCATCTCCAGCGATACGATGGGTTTCTTATTGGGGGCGCTGTTGCTCGTGCAACCTTTCGTGGCGCACGCGCAGCCTGTTCAAACCATCAGTATTGCCGAATATCGACCGCATGTGACGTCAGACCAGCCGACGATGCGCGGTATGATCAAGTTCGCTCAGATCGTAAAGAGGAAATCGAACGGTCGTCTGATAGTGACTGTCAGCCAGGATACCATTCCCGGTTCGCCTGAGGATCAAATCAAGGCCCTGCAGGCAGGCGGCATCGGCAGGCCCGACATGATGTTGCTCGTCACTCCCGCCCTACGCCACCTGGTGCCCGAATTCGAAATCATGGATCTTCCATTCGTCGTCCACGGAGATCGCGAAGCGCATGAACTTCTAGACGGGCAGTTCGGCCAGACTCTGCTGTCGCGCCTCAACGGTCATGGCCTGACGGGATTGGCCTGGTGGGAGAATGGATTCCGTCAAATAACGACGTCGGGCATCCCATTTGTATCCGCGCACGATTTGACGAACAGGCCCGTTCGTGTCATTCCGGAACCCGCTTTCATCGAGACGTTTAAGGCCTTGGGCGCCAATGTCGTCGGTATTCCGTATCCGAAGATGTTCGAATCGCTGAAGAACGGGCAGGTAGAGGCCGAAGATAACTTTGACTCGCAAATCCTCGCCGGGCACCTGTATGACGTCCAGTCTGCCATTTCGGTTACGAATCACTCGTATAGTGCGATTGCGGTAGTTGCGAACTCGTCGGTCTGGCAGAAATTGTCGGTTCGAGATCAACGCGTTTTACGAAGTGCTGCGGTAGAGGCTGGACGCTACGAACGCGATTTAATTCGGGAAGAGGCGATGACCGATCGTCTGGAACTTGCACGTCACGGTATGAGGATTTATAAAATTTCGCCGAAAGAGATCGCGAAGATGGCAGCAATGACTGAATCCGTCAGACGCCAGTTTTTCCATAATTACGACCCTGAGATTGTCGATATTTATCGACATCAGATCGCAATGCTTTCAACAACCCAGTGATTGAGGATAAGTCGAAACTTGATGATGTGATGGACTCCGAGGCGATTTCGGAGTCATCCCACTGCGCTACATCAAATCACGCAAGATTGATTCCAATGATCGTCGCGGTGCCGATGTTTTTGCAGAGTCTCGATACTTCTATATTGGGTACGGCACTTCAATCGATCGCCAGTTCTCTACACGTTGAGATCCTCCACCTCAACTTCGCTATCACAGCGTATCTTCTAAGTCTCGCATTGTTTCTTCCCGCGAGTGGATGGCTCGCAGATCGGTTCGGTACCCGGAAAGTTTTCTGCTCAGCGGTCGCTATTTTCTCGCTGGCATCCGCGTTCTGCGGTGCGGCCACATCGATTACCCAAGTCGTATTGTTCCGGATTTTTCAAGGATTGGGCGGTGCCATGATGGTGCCGGTGGGACGTCTGATTCTGCTGCGCAGTATCCCGCCCGCGCAACTGGTAGTGGCGATGGTGTGGTTCACTGTCCCAGGATCGATTGGACGCGTCGTTGGACCGCTTCTCGGGGGCCTCATCGTGACGCTGACCTCCTGGCGGTGGATTTTCCTGCTCAATGTCCCTTTCGGCGTTTTGGGCATCCTGCTATCGCTGAAGTTCGTGCCTGACTCGCGCTCCGAAAAAGTCGACCGATTTGACTTCAGGGGATTCGTTTTGATGGCGATAGCGCTTTCGGGCGTCGTCTTCGGCCTGGAGACGGCCGGCCACACTTTCGTGCCGCTGACGGTTACGATTGTCGTTACAGGCCTCGGACTTGCGGCCGCTGTGGCGTATGTGATCCATAGTCGGGACCGCGTCGATGTCATCATTCCCCTCAAGATCTTTGGATATAAAGCGTTTCGTGCGGCAACTGTCGGTGGGATACCGGTTCGTCTGGCAGTTGGCTCCGCTCCCGTTTTTATCCCGGTGCTGTTGCAAGTTGGGCTCGGCTTCACGCCTGTTCAGGCTGGCTTGATGGGTGCGTGGCTTGCAATCGGCGCATTCTGTGTGCGTCCGATTATGCGGCATGCGATTCATGCATTCGGGTTCAAACCGATCCTGATCGTGGCCACCGCATTGACGGGGACGACGTTCGCCTGCTACGGATTGTTTACCCCAAACACATCCATTTATTTTATGTTCGTCGTTCTGTTCATTGCCGGGATCGCTAACGCATTGGGCATGATCTCTATGAACACGATGGGCTTTTTGGGTGTGCCTCAAAATCTAATGAGTAAAGCAACTGCGCTGTCGACGATGATGCAACAAACTTCGATCAGTTTCGGTGTCGCGCTGTGTACGTCATGCCTGACGGTTACGGCGCACGTCCATGGTCATAGTGCAGAACGGCTGACGTTCCGCGATTTTCCCGCGACGTTCTTCATCGTCGGGGCGTTGTCTTTACTGTCGATCGTGGCATTCGCTCAACTGAAGGACGAAGAGGACGCTGAAATGCGATGAACGATATCAGCTGCCCCCGCGGTCAATCCCGCCCCCATTGGAAGCAAGCACGCCTCGTGCTTGTAATCAGAGCCAGCCGAAAATGCTGAGCGTACTCTCACCCACCCCGAGTCGTTTCAATTGTTCGGCTTCTGCTGCTTCACGCGCTTCCGCAGCGATGATTGCCTGCGCTGCCTGCTCTCGCGGAATGCAAACGACGCCGTCTTCGTCGGCAACAATCAGATCGCCTGCGTTCACCGTCACGTCGTCGAACCGTGTCGGTGCGTTGATCCAGCCACGTGCGCCGAAATCCTTTCCTGTGCCGCGAATACACAGTCCACGGGAGAAAACCGGGAATCCGATTTCGGATAGCAACCGCTGATCACGAACACAGCCGTTGATGACGAGGCCGGCGAGGCCACGAACCTTCGCAGCCGTTGACATGATTTCGCCCCAGTACCCATGTTCATACGCATCGCTTACAGAAACGACCAGAACATCACCGGGTTGTGCTGCATAGATCGCCCGATGAAGCCAGAGGTTGTCGCCACCCGGCGAATGAACTGTCACAGCAGGCCCGCAAATCTTGAAGTCGGGCGCCACAGGCTGGATTGCGGCCGGCAGCGCACCGATCTTACCAGCGGCTTCGTGCAGCGTTGCAGATGGTAATCTGCTCGCCGCCTGGATCAATTCGATGTCCGGTCGCTGAATGTCGAGACGCGTGGTCTCGTCAGAATTGAAACGTGGACCGGTCATGCTGCACTCTCCGCGTTACGTGTTTGCAAGTGATGGTACTTGAACTGCTTGCGCGCCTCGTCGAGGCGCATGCCCGAAGCAACCGCTTCGCGAATTGCTTTTTCTGCCGCCTCGATTTCTTCAGCAGCGGCTAACACACGTTCTTCGTGTTCCTTGGGGATCGAGATCACGCCGTCGGCATCACCACGTAGAAGGTCACCGGGAGCAACACGGACGTCGCCGATATTGACCGGTACGTTCGTGGCTTCGACTTGTACGCGATCCTTGCCCGTACGCATCCAGTTGTCCTTCGAGAACACCGGGTAGCCTAGGGACAGGCAGAGGTGGACGTCGCGGTTGATACCGTCGATCACTGTACCGGCGATGCCGCGGCGGTGCGCGATTTCGGTCAGGATGTCGCCCCAAACTGTTGCATCGGTCCTGCCACCGTTGTCGAGGACGATCACGCTGCCGGCCGGCACGTCGTCAATGAAGTCACCAACGGTGCCCGAGGGCGAAGCAGCCGGGCCATAGAGAATCGTGAACGCACGGCCAGCCATGCGGAAGGATGGATCCCGGGGCTTGATCTTCGAGCACTGACCGTTCAAGCCCAAGCGATCCAGTGCGTCGCTGAGGGTCGCCGTCTCCAGTTTCGCTGCGCGCGCAACGTTCTTGTCTTGTTGAATATCGGACATTTTTAATCCTTCAGCATGAGTTCATAGTTGCCGCCCATCACTTTGCTGATGGGAGTGCCGGCGAGAACAGCCTTCGCCATCAGGGCTTCACGAGCCACGATCGATTCGGCCGTTTCAACAACGCGTGCAACGTCGGCGGCGCGAATGAAGATGATGGCGCTGCTATCAGCGATGACATAGTCACCGGCCTCGACCGCGGTACCGAAGACTTCGACGGGGACGTTTACACCTTTCTCGACGATGCGACCGCGGGCAGTGCGGGCGGTGAATGCGTTCGCGAACACCGGCAGACCCATCTCGCGGGATTCATCGATATCGCGAACCGGGCCGTCGGCGATTACTCCGGCAATAGAGCGAACCTTGGCGCCCAACGAGAGAATGCCGCCCCAGCTACCGGCTTCGATACCAGTGCGCTGCTCGACCACGATCACGTCGTCGGCACCACCGAGTTCGATAGCGGTCGTGCCCAAGTGGCGAGGTGGTCCCGGAGGCGGGTCTCCCACGCCGAGCTTCATGGTAATGACCCGGCCTGCGATGCGCCGGGTGCCCGATGCCTGAGCCACGCCGCTCACAACTCCCGTCAAACCGAGTTTGTCCAGCGCATCGGAGACAGCACAGCAGTCCAGCCGACGAAGGCGATGGACCAATTCGTCTTTGCTTTTCATATTTGACAGTCCTTTTCTCAGTCCTGGGGCTTCCAGTACACGAAGCCCATCGCGTTGCCGGTACCGGCTTCGCTCCGATAGCAGGGCACATAGTCGACCACCGTCATGTCGAACCCGATTTCGTCCATCACTCCCGCTACAGGAATCCAGTTCTTGATTTCGGAAGTGCCAGCCTGGAAAATCTCTTCACCAAGGGCGAAGACCGGCGCGAAATCGTGCCTTTTCATCGCGTCGAGCACCAGGTTGTCAACGCGCTCGTCGATCACAAAGTGCGTCAGTCCGCCCGAGGCAATGACGGCAACCCGCGCGTCGCTATCCCAAGACTGAATAGCACGACCAACAGAACGACCGAACGCGTGGCAACGCTCGACCGTCGGCTGGTTCGGCGGGTAGAACGTGTTGACCAGCAGCGGCACGGTCGGGATCACCTGATCCTTCATCAGTTGACGGAAAACGAATCCGAAAGCGTGAGGCGTTTCGTGTTCCGAAAGGCGCTGAAGGGCCGCGACGTCAAAGTTGTCGGCCATCGCACTTTTGATGATGTGTTTCGCGAGTTCGGGAACGCCAGCGTAGGTTGCGGTGTCCGGCATATAGCCGGGCATCGCATGACGGACACCCGGGGGCATCGTCTGGAGCTTCTCGTGGCTGATCATGTTGTTGACGATCGTTGGGCCACACATGACACTGAGTGCAGGGATGCAATCAGTATCGAAAATCTCCATTTGGTCGTTGCCAACAATCACAACGACGTCCGGCCTGGCATCCGCCAGAACATGAGCCATTTCCTCGATTGCGGCCAAACACTGACCGTGCCGCTTCGTCCACACGTCGAGCGTTATCTGTTCCGAGAGGTTTTCGGCACGCCGATAATCGACGAGTTCGTCGAAGGACCATTCGCGGCCTTCGAAGTGATGCTTGCTCAGTCGATCGTCGGGCACACGAGCGCCCCAGGTCTCAGGCGGCGTCACCAGCATGGGGCCGTGCGATGTCCCCATTCCCAGTACGATTTTTGCCATGATTTCGGGTCCTGTCAGCGCCGGGGATTATTGGTAGTCCGCGAGATTGAGCTTGAACAGATCGCGGGCGTTGCCGAAGAAGATCTTGTCCTTCTCGTCCTGCGAGAGCCAGTCGAAGCCCTGGATGAATGGCTTGATGTCGTCGAACGTGGTACCTGTTGCCGGATTGATTGCCGAACCAACGCCAGGGCACTCGGCGCCGAACAGGCAGCGGTCAGCACCAACGGTCTTGATCAGCAGACGCAGCGACTCTTCCGAGTAGAGCACGGTGTCGTAATACAGATTACGCATGCCCTCGAGGAAGTCGCGACCGGCGCGCATTGCGCCCGACTGGAAACGGCCGATCTGGTAGGGGACCGAACCACCGCCGTGCGAGACTAGCACCTTCAGCTTCGGGAAGTCCTTGAACACGTTCGAATTGACGAGGCCAAAAACGGCGATGGTCTCTTCGTTAATGAAGTGAACTGTGTAGGGCGTGCGAGCCGAATGCGAACCCGTTGCGTGGATATGCGCCGGTATGTCCAGTTCGCATAGCTTTTCGTACAGCGGATACCAGTAGCGGTCGCCGAGGCCGGGTGCCTCGCTACCGTTGTTTTCGAACGGATCGGGATTGAGCAGCACGCCCTTGAAGCCGAGCTCTTTGACGCAGCGCTCGAGCTCCGGCAGTACGACTTCGATCGGGTCGCCCGCGACTTGCGGCAGACCGCCGATACCGATGAAGCGGGTCGGCAGCAGTTTGACCGTGCGCGAAATGATATTGTTGGTTTCTTCGGTGAACCAGTGCACGAGTTTGCCCGGCTTCTGGCTGTGCATCATCTGAAACGGACGCGGCGAAAGGAGCTGAACGTTCGTGCCCACGCGGTCGAGCATGTCGATGTGGCCGACCGGCGCCATTTCCTTGCGGTTGGCATAGTGGAGAATTTCTTCGTCCGTCACTTCCGGCATCTTGCGACCGTGCTCGCCGCGATGCGAGAGGATGTGCGCCTTATAGACCCAGAGCTCGGCGGGCGGGCTGACGTGACCGTGGCAATCGATAATCACTTGCTTGTCTCCTAACTTAACGTGAGAGGATGGGCGAGCTCCTCGCCCAGTGTTTTACTTAGAGATCGAGGACGAGGCGATCCCCTTTGCACCCGGAGCAGCAGATGATCATCGTCTTGCTGGCAGCCTTTTCGGGCTCAGACAAAATAGCGTCGCGGTGATCAGGCTGACCTTCGAGAACGCGAACTTCACACGCTCCGCACACACCCTCTTCGCAGGAGTACGAAACGGGAACGCCTGCTTCGCGGACGACGCCAAGAATAGTTTTCCCTTGCGGCACGGTCAGCGTTTTACGGCTCTTGCGCAATTCGACAACGAAGTTGCCGTCGAGGGCGGCTTCTTGCTTGGCGGTGAAGTATTCGACGTGAATTTGTTCCGGGGGAAGCGCAGCACAGGCGGCTTCGAACGCCACAAGCATCGGGCCGGGGCCACAGCAGTAGAAATGAGCGTCCTGGCCTTCGCGCTGCACGATGTCCGCGATATTGAGGAACGCGTTAGTCTCGGCATCGACGTGGATAAGAGCGTGCTCGAATGATTTCAGTTCTTCGGTGAACGCGACGTCAACGCGATCACGGCACGAATAATAGATACGCGGTGATTGCCCGAGTTCTTTCAGGCGTCGCGCCATGCACAGGATAGGGGTAATACCAATACCGCCCGCAACGAGGACCGTATGAGCGGCGTCTTCGTTCAGCGGGAAATTGTTGCGCGGTACACCGACCTGTACCAGGTCCCCAACGCGCATCGTTTCGTGCATGTAGCGGGAGCCGCCACGCGACTGCGGATCAAGTTTGACACCGATCACATACGATCGCTGTGTCAGGCTGTTGCTCGATTCCAGTAGCGAGTATTGACGCGTCAGACCATTCGGCAACACCACTGCAACGTGTGAGCCGGGTTCAGCCGCCGGCAGCAGATTACCCGCGGGGTCTTCGAACGTGAAGGCCCAGGTGTTGCGGGCCAGGTAGTTGATCGCGCTCAAGCGCAGCGTCATCACTTCATTCAGTTGCTCGGTCATGTCACCTCCAAAATCGTAGAGCGCGGGGAACCGCGCAAACGGTGCGCAAGCATCACACATCACGCTTCCTTTATTCCAAATGTCTTACGCCTGAATCGCACCCTGCGAGTGTTGCGGGTTCATTGACGCGTAATTCTTTTTTGCATATTATTTGGGCTAGCCAGAAAAAAGTCAAAGACTCTCCGGCGCCAAAGCAGTGAGTTGTCGTGGCGAAGGCATTGAAGGCTGTGTTTCCGCCGAAAACCGGCGACATAACAGGGGTATTCCCCAGGAGGAGAGATGATTGCAGTTCTGACCACTAACGGTGGAACCGTGACGCACGGTGAAGCTGCGGCAACGACGCTGTTGGCCGCAACGATTCGAGGCATGCTGGTATTCGAGCGTCCCGACGGCAGTGCGCCGTGGAGGCTCACGCGCAAGGCACTTGACGATCGCCATGTGAGCGCGCTGCTCTATGTGCCGAAAGCAGGGCTGCTGTTCGCAGGCGCACACGGCCAGGGCGGTCTTTCGGTCAGCAAGGATCTGGGTGTGACGTGGGAGCCGTGCAACAACGGCATCAACAGCACGCACATCTACACCATGGCTCAGCAGGAGCGCGACGGCCGCACGGTGCTGTTCCTGGGCACGGAGCCGTCCGCACTCTATCGCAGCGATGACTTAGGCGCCAACTGGGTCGAAATCCCCGAGATGATGACGGTCCCCGATCAGCACAAGTGGACATTCCCGCCGCCCCCGCACGTCGCGCACGTGAAGAACATCGCGTTCCATCCTGCCGAGACTGAGACGCTCTATGTCTGTATCGAGCAGGGTGCGCTTCTCAAGACGGTCGATGACGGCAAGACGTGGACAGAGCCGCGTAGCTATGAATCGGAAAACGACAAGTTCTACCACGACAACCACCGCGTGCTGATTCGTCCGTCAAATCCTGCGCAGATGTTCATGTGCGGCGGCGAAGGCCTGCATTACAGTGCCGACGCGGGTGAGTCCTGGGTGCATCTGATGACGCGTCAAGGCGCCATCGGGTATCCCGACGCGATGTTCATCGATCCGCGCAACGAAAACGTGCTGTACCTGGGCGGCCCGGGCAATGCTCCGCGTGATTGGGGTGCACGGAAGTCGGCGAACGCAACGGTTCTGCGTAGCGCCGATGGCGGTGTCACCTGGGAACATATGCGTAATGGACTGCCCGCGGAAGTCCTCGGCAACATCGAGGGCATGGGGCTGTACCACTGGGACGACAGGATCATGCTCATCGCCGGCACGGCGACGGGCGAAATCTACGCGACGGAGAACGACGGCCAAAGCTGGTACACGATTTCCGATGACGTGCCGCCGATTTCGAAGGGGGGGCACTATCGCTGGTTCCTCGACGCCAGGGAGCGTGTGAACGTGGAAGGCCGTTATGGTCGCAACGAACACTGACCGGCAATTGAACAGAGCTATTCGGAACGTCGGGGTCCCGGCCGCGGCGCAACAGGTCCTACAGGAGAAGTTTGTGAGTCGTATCAATAGTCACGAGGAAGCCCTCGCTCTAGCCAGCAGTATGCATGATGCGATCCGTTCGCGAGTCGCGCAGACTGAAAGCGAGCGCGTGGTGCCTGGAGCAACCATTGACGCGCTGCGCGATTCGGGCCTCTTCAATATCATCACGCCAAAGTCGTTTGGTGGTTCCGAATTGGGATTTACGACATTGGTCGAAGTGACTGCGGAAATCGCATCGGCTTGTGGCTCGACCGGGTGGGTATTTGGCGTCCTCGCCGGTCATAGCTGGATGCTGAATCTGTTCCCGTTGCAAGCACAACGCGACGTCCTCGGCGAAGGTCATGCGCTCACGGCCACCGTCTTCCGTCTGGGCGGTACGATCACTGAAGTCGACGGCGGGTATCGTCTCGTCGGCGGCGAAGGGCGTTTCTGCTCCGGTATCGACCATGTGCAGTGGGTAATCATCGGGAACGCAGTGCAACGCCCGGAGGGCCCGCCCGAGCCGCGCTTCTTTGTCGTCCCGCGCTCGGATATCGAGATTGTCGACGACTGGCATACCGCTGGCCTGCGCGGCACCGGTAGCCGTACGATCAAGGTCGCAGAGGCATTCATTCCCGCGCACCGGTCCGTTTCCGTCAGGGACATGATGACCGGCAACGTCGAAGGCGCCGATGCGATGCGGGCTCCGATCTACCGCATGCCGTTCCAGAACGTGACACCGTTCTCGCTCATCGGCGCTCCATTAGGCATCGCCCGCGCTGCTATCCGCTCATTCACGGAAGGTTTGTCGCCACGTCTGAAGGCATTTTCCAGCGAACAGGCGGCAGAGCAATCGGCAACGATCGAGCGGCTCGCTCACGCGGTGGCTGATATTGACGCAGCCCGTGCGCTGATCCTCGAAGACACGCATCGCATTGACACGGCGGAGAGCGCGGATTCGTTGACCGCTCTCGAATGGGCACGTATCCCCCGCGACTGGGCATATTCGGCCCAGGTCGCTCGTCGTGCAGTCAACAGTCTGTTCGAAGCCGCAGGCGGCACCAGTATCTACAACGCGTCAGATCTCCAGCGGATCTGGCGCGACGTCAACTCGGCCGCACAGCACTTCGCATTCACCTGGGACAGCGCATTGACGAATTATGGTCGCCAGGCACTCGATCTCGCGCCCTCGAAGTTCGGCCCTGGCCCCAAGAAATAGGAGCTTTCCATGAACGTCGATGATCTGCATTCAATCGAGGATTACTCGTCGGAAACGCTGCGCGAATTAATCAGGCGAGTTGAGCGCTCGCACAAGCTCGAACAGATGATTTATCGCGAATCCGAACTGGATGAAGTCTGGCGACTGCTCGACAGCGACATCGTTGCGGCGTCACACAATTCTGCAGCGGCACAGGATCTCGTGACATTACGTAAATTGATTATCGAAGCGCACGATTTGATCGGCAACGATAGCAACACGGTGGACGCTCGCGAACGATTGCTGCAGGCCGTCTCACTCGTTTAAGGCCAGCGAGGAGAGATCCCCGCGGACATTCACAGATATAAAGATCAGGAGCAAACATGCTTTCCCGTGAAGATAATGACGTACTGACCCAAGTTGGTAAAGGCACCCCGAACGGCGACATGATTCGTCAGTTCTGGATTCCGGCGATGCTTGCGTCGGAAGTCAAGGAGCCGGGCGGCAAGCCGGTCCGCGTTCGTTTGCTTGGCGAAGACCTCGTTGCGTTTCGCGACAGCGACGGTAAGGTCGGGCTGCTCGAAGAACAGTGCCCGCACCGTCGCGCATCGCTCGCGCTCGGCGACAATTCGGACGGTGGCCTGCGTTGCCTCTACCACGGCTGGAAGTTCGGTGTTGACGGCCAGTGTCAGGATACCCCGACCGAACCGGAAGAATCAAAGCTGTGCTCGCGTATCAAGGCGGTGGCTTACCCGGTGCGCGAAGTCGCTGGGGTGATCTGGACGTACATGGGCGACCCTGCGAAGGTTCCGCAGTTTCCCGAATTCGACTTCATGTCGTACCCGGCCGAAAAGGTTGCAGCATTCAAGGTCCTGGAAGACTGCAATTACGCTCAGGCCGTCGAAGGGACGATCGACTCGGCACATGCAGGCGTTTTGCACCGCGAACAGCCGTGGTCGGAACCGGCGAAGTACGAACACGAGCGTGATCTTCGCCCGAAGATCGAAGTCGAATACACGCTCTACGGTCTGCGCTACGCCGGTGTCCGCAATTTCCGCGAAGAAGGCAAGCTGCACGCCCGCGTTACGGAAGTGATCCTGCCGTTCTTCACGCTGATCCCGCCCGATGGCTTTGGCGTTCGCAAGAACCGTCGCATGGCCAATGCGTTTGTCCCGCGCGACGACCAGTCGACGTGGCACATCCAGTGGTTCTTCGACGAAACGCAACCGGTCGATATCGAATATCGCATTCAGGAAGGCGGCCACTGGCTCGATGAAAACTTCCGCAAGGAACTGAACATCGACAACTGGTACAGGCAGGACCGTGAAGCGATGAAGACGTCGTCGATGTCGGGTATCAAGGGCATCCTGACGCAGGACCATGCGGTCAGCGAAACGCAGGGCCGCATTCTCGACCGCACGAAGGAACACCTCGGCACGTCGGACGTGGCAGTCGTCGCATGGCGTCGTCAAATGATCCGCTCGGCCCGCGCATACGCTGAAAGCGGTGAACTGCCCAGCGTACTGACGAATACGATTCCGTGGAACCAGATTCACGCTTCCACGGTGATCTTCCCGAACGACCGCACGTGGAAGGAGCAAGTACCGCTTAACCCGGACGTCGCTCTCAAGGCTTGAGGTTCGCATGATCGTTGACAGCCACGCTCACGTCTCGCCTCATTGGTATGAGCCCGTCGAGACGCTGCTCCATCAGATGAATGAGTCCGGTGTCGATCTCGCGGTGCTCACGCAGATGATTGGGCAGACGGACAACCGATATCAGCAGGATTGCATTAAACGATATCCGCGCCGTCTGGCGAGCGTGGCTTGGGTCGATGCGGAGGCCCTCGATGTTTCGGTGACGATCGAGAATCTGGCGCGCGAAGGTGTGTCAGGTATCCGGTTGCGACCGTCGGCATGCCTCGCTGATGGTCGTCTACCCGGGGCATGGCGAGCGGTTCAGGCAACTGGACTTCCCGTCAGCTGCGTGGGGTCCGCCGAGACATTCAATGCCCCGGGCTTCGTCGAGATGGTCGCCAGGTTGGCGGGAACAGCCATCGTCCTCGAACACTTGGGTGGTGCCAGCACGCCGGTCACGTCCGACGAGCAGTTGGCAGTCCGTCGGGAGGTGTTCAAGCTGGCGGAGTTTCCGAACGTCATGCTTAAGGTGCCGGGA
Organism: Paraburkholderia ferrariae NBRC 106233; assembly: GCF_000685035.1. Taxonomy (GTDB): domain Bacteria; phylum Pseudomonadota; class Gammaproteobacteria; order Burkholderiales; family Burkholderiaceae; genus Paraburkholderia; species Paraburkholderia ferrariae. The sequence goes on along the minus strand of NZ_BAYB01000032.1, from coordinate 86,631 downwards.
CTAGGTGAGTTGATGCCCCGTAATCCGAAAACGTGGCACTCGGGCCGTCCTTTCGGCGACTCGACGCCATCGCTTCTCCACGAAGCGGTCACCGCCTTCGGCGCGAATCGCCTTATGTGGGGCTCTGACTTTCCACTAGTTTGCGGCCGCGAGGGCTACGCAAACGCCCTGACACTCACACGCATCGCACTTAACGGGTTGCCGGATGATGATCTCAACGCGATCTTTGGCGGCAACGCCAGACGCGTATTTTCAAAAAATTGAGATCAAAACAGCAGGAGACGAACATGACGAAAAAGGTACTCGCGGCAGTCAAGACAGACGTCGAAACGACCGAACTGCGCGAATTCGACTATCCGATCGTGAAACCGGAAACGGGAATTCTTCGTATCGAAGCCAGCGGCGTAGGCGGCAGTGATCCGGAGCTGTATCGTAAGGCGGGTCACGTTCCCGTCATCATGGGGCACGAGAACGTCGGAACCATTGAAGAAGTGGGTGAGATTGCTGCGAAGCGGTGGGGCGTTAAGGCCGGCGACCGCGTTGCTCTCCATGAATATCTGCCCTGCTGGCATTGCGAATGGTGTATGAAGGGCGATTTCCGCCTGTGCATGGAGGTCGACTTCTTCAACGTAAAGGATCGACTGAACACCGATCGTTTTGGCATGTCGACCGCCAACAAGGCACCGCACTTGTGGGGCGGGTACGCGCAGTATATGCATCTGCCGCTCAATGCGGTGATGCATAAAATTCCCCAAAACATGACGGCCACGCATGCCACGCTGGCCGTGCCGTTCGGTAACGGCGTCCAGTGGGCATGCCTCGATGGCGGCGCCGGTCCCGGTAAGGTCGTGCTCGTATTCGGCCCTGGCCAGCAAGGCTTGGGCTGCGTATTGGCAGCGAAGGCGGCCGGCTCTTACACCGTGATCCTTGCAGGCATGACGCGCGATCGTAGCCGGCTAGATCTGTCTCTCCGGTTGAGCGCCGATTATTCGATCGACGTCGAGCAGCAGGATCTTGAAGCCGAAGTCATGCGCATCACGAAGGGCCGTGGCGTCGACGTCGTTGTAGATACAACAGGCGATCCCAAGGGGGATATCGTCAAGCAGTCGATCGTCCTGGCAGCGAAGGGTGCTTACCTGAGCCTCAACGGCCTGGAGCAACAGGTTCCCATCGGTGAAATTAAAAAACGCTATTTGACAGTGCGTGCACCGCGTGGCCGTAGCTATGCCGCAGTCGAACTGGCACTGCGCTACATCGGCTCGGGGCGTTATCCGATCGACGAAGTGTGCTCGCATACGTTCGGTCTGGCCCAAACGCACGAAGCAATTCTGGCGACGGCGGGGCGTGGTGTCCAGGGTGCAATTCACGTTTGCGTGGACCCCTGGAAGTAAGCCGCCCCATATCGTCTGGTAAGACTGAAATTTATAACTAAGGGAACGTCATGATCGACAGTCACGCCCACCTGATTTCGACTAACCGCGAGAAGTATCCGCCGTCGCCTTTGAGCGGAAAACTTGAAGACAACGCATTCGACGATCCGGTTACGGCTGAGCGTCTGATCGAGTTGCTCGATGCGAACGGAGTGGAGCGCGCATTGGCCGTGCAGCGCGCTCACCTGTATGGCTTCCACAACGACTACGTTGTTGACTCGGCCCAGCAGTATCCGGATCGTCTGCGTTCGCTGTGCATGATCGACGCGCTGTCCGACAACGTCGAAGCGACGGTGCGGTACTGGGTTGACAAGCGCCGTTCAGTCGGCATTCGTCTGACGGAGCCGCACAAGGGCGCGGACTCAAGCTGGTTCGCATCGAAGGCAGCCTATCGTGCATGGTCGGCTGTGTCGGATCTCGGTGGTTCGGTGCGTCTGCACTTCTACCGCTGGAATCGTGTGGCGGCACTCGACGCACTGCAAAAGGTCGTGAAGCTATTCCCGAGTACGCCGATCGTCCTCGACCACTTCTCGAATATCGTCGGCGAGTCCGGCGCACCGGACTACGGCGTGGATGAATCGCTGTTGAAATTCGCCGATTCGCCGAACGTCTACCTGCTGTATTCAATGATCAACCTCGGGAAACTGAAGGCGCTCAATCTGCCTTCGGCGCCCGTGGTTGAGCGTGTCGTTCGCTTGTTCGGAGCGGAGCGCGTGATGTGGGGTTCCGACATCGCTCAGTCGAAGGGCGAATATCAGGACATGGTTCAGTTGGCAAAAGACTCCGTGTTGTCCCTGTCGGAAGCAGATCGGCAGAAGGTGCTCCACACGACCGCTGAGCGCGTGTACTTCAACTGATAGTTCGTAAAAACAGCAACCTGTCTTGGTCGAACGGGACGCGGTTTTTGGCATTTAGGGGTATTCCCGAGTCTTGTCGTAGCCGAGAACAGGATAAGATGAAGAATACTTAATTGAATACTATTTAGGGCGAGTCCATCGGGTTTCTTCGTCAAGGTTCGGGTACAGCAAGGTTTGGCTTGCCGTGTCGTACCGTACGCTCGATTTATCCGTTCGTGATTCTCTCTAGGGAGACTGCAAATGAAGTTCCTTCGGAATTGCTGGTATATGGTCGGATGGTCGAGCGAGTTTTCGGCGACTGATATCGTCCCATTCACCCTCATGGACGAGCCGCTGGCGATCTATCGTAAAGAAGATGGCACCCTGGCCGCTCTGGAAGATCTGTGCCCGCACCGTCTGGCTCCGCTTACTGCCGGCCGTAAGGAAGGCAACGAACTGCGCTGCATGTACCACGGCCTGAAGTTTGCCGCCGATGGTCGGTGTACGGAAATTCCCGGCCAGGAACGCATCTCATCAAAGGTGTGCGTCCGTAGCTACCCCATCGAAGAGAAACACGGCGCGGCATGGGTTTGGATGGGCGAGGCGGAGCGGGCCGACGTATCACTGATCCCGCCGATCTCGGGCCCGGACAGCACCGAATTCGCGATGGTCTGCGCGAAGTTCGTGATGAAGGGCAACGCGGAACTTGTGGCTGACAATCTGCTCGATCTGTCGCACGCACCGTTTATTCACGAATCGACTTTCGGCGCTTCGAACATGAAGAGCCTGAAGCTGATGAAGGAGGGCGAGACGAAGCGCGGCACTACGGTTCTCGAGCGCGGCGTGCGTGCCGACCGTTGGCACTCGGGACGCCAGTCAAATCCTTACTTCGGCGATGTGCCGTCCGACGACCGCGTGATCAGCACGTTCCTGGTACCGGGCGTCTTCATCCTGACGATTCACTCGTACGCTCCGGGCGTACAGGATCGCCTCGTTGACGGCGAGCCGGCGGAAGAGCCGATCTTCCGCCGCTGCACGTGTCAGATGATTACGCCGATCAATGACACGGAATCGATGTTCTTCTATAACTTCGGGCCCGGCGTCGAGCGCGCTGATCTGCAGGAACACGCATTCGCGATAGCCAACGCTGCGTTCGCCGAGGACAAGGCAATCATCGAAGCGCAGCAGGCGATGATCCAGAAGGTACCGGGCCGCAAGATGATCATGCTTGCGATGGATCAGCCGGTGCTGCGTTATAACGAGATCTACGACGGCCTTCGCGCGAAGGAAGCGGTTGAGGCAGCACAAGCACCCGCTGCGGCAGTCCAGGCAGGGTAACAAGCGCCGGTATGTTTGAGAGAACGATGAATAACGAAAAGATGGACGTGAACTGGACCGAGCCCCAATGGGACGAGCAAGCCGATATGGTCGTTGTCGGTTATGGCGGCGCAGGCGCGACATTCGCGTTTGCAGCCGCGGAGCAGGGTGCTGACGTGCTCATCCTCGAAAAAGGTGCTCAAGGCGGTGGTAACTCCGTCTGTGTGGCTGGCGGTCTGATCATGACGTCAGTTGATGAAGAAGAGTCGTTCAAATATCTGAATTGGCTATGCGCCGGTCAGACCGAAGAGAGCGTACTTCGTCATTTCGTTTCGAGCCTCAAAGACATACCGTCGTTCCAGCACAAACTGGAGTTGCCGCTTAAGGACAATCCGCAGCCGTTCTCGGCGCCTGGGTTCTTCCCCGAATTCGCGGGTGCTCCCGGTAGCCAAAGTATCAGGGGCATGAGCGTTGTTGCTGCGCCGGGCGGTGCAGGTCTATATAACGCGATTTCGGCGCAGGCAGAAAAGGCAGGTGCGAAGGTGAGATACAGCACGCGGGTCACGCGTCTCGTTCAGCATCCGGTCACTCGCACGATTCTCGGTGTCGAGGCGGAATGCGAAGACGGGACACCGATCGCTATTCGCGGCCGCAAGGCTGTGGTGTTGGCCAGCGGTGGTTTCGAGGCAAACGAAGCCATGTGCAAGCAATTCCTCACCGCGTGCCCAATCTATTTCCTGGGAAGCCCGAATCTGACTGGCGACGGAATTCGCATGGCTCAGGAGGTCGGCGCCCAGCTATGGCACATGAATGCTGTTGCAGGTCCTCTCAACATGGGGATTAAGTCAAGGGAGGGCTACGTCTACGTCACCTATGACCTGAACAAAATTGCTGGTTTCGGTTACAAATCGGGTGCGTTCAAGGACGGCGGTAGCTTGCTGTGGGTGAACCGGCAAGGAAAGCGCTTCCACAACGAGACGGTCGATACCTCGGTGGTTCAACACGGGTTGGCCAATCGTGATACATGGTTGGCGACGACGCCGGGCATCCCTGAATTCACTAACGTGCCGGCTTTCCACATCTTCGACGAAAAGGTTCGTGTGGGTGGTGCGGCGATGACAACTCTAAACTCGCGCGTGCCGCCGTGGAGTCAAGACAACCTCCGCGAACTCGAGGAAGGCCTGATTGTCAAAGCCGACACGCTCGAAGAACTGGCCTTGAAGTGCGAGTGGCCAGAAATCCCGGGCGTCTGCAGAGCAGGTCAACTCGATCCGCAGGCATTGGTTGAAACGGTCAAGCGTTACAACGAGCAATGCCGTCAAGGTGCCGATCCCGATTTCGGCCGCGAAACGTTCCTTGTACCGCTCGACGACACTGGACCGTACTACGCCATTGGGCCAATGCTGCCGACGTATCTAAACACTCACGGTGGGCCTAAGCACGATGCAGGGCAACGTGTTCTGGACCATCGTGATAAACCGATTCCAGGTCTTTATGCAGTCGGTGAATGTGGATCTTTATGGGGTCCGTATTACAACTCGATGGGCGACATCGCTGAATTCATCGTATCAGGTATTACTGCGGCAAAAACCGCGCTCGCCGACAGCGGGAATCAGTAAAGGACTTGAAAAGTCGTACGGACAATAAAGAAGGAGACAGCGTAGTGAATGACATAACAGGCGTGCAAGCAACGTCGGCACCGACCGAAGTCGTTTCGGACTCGAAAGTGTCCAGGGGCGGATGGTGGATGCTCGCCGTTTTGACGGCGACCTACGTCGTGTCGTTTATCGACCGCGGGGCGCTTTCGCTCGTGGTCGGACCGATTAAGCACGACCTCGGCATCTCCGATATCCAGGTCAGTTGGTTGCTTGGACTCTCGTTCATGCTGCTGTACAGCCTGCTCGGAATTCCGATGGGGGCGCTGGTCGATAGATACCAGCGCAGGCGAATTCTCGGGGGAGCTATCCTGACATGGTCGGCTGTGCAGACCCTCTGCGGTTTCAGCACCACATACGTTCAGCTTTTCCTCACGCGCGTCGGTCTTGGTGTCGGCGAATCGGCTCTCTCGCCTGGAGCGGCGTCAATGATTCGCGACGCGTTTCCGCCGCAACGTCGCAGTATTGCATTCGGTATCTACAACATTGGGCCGCTTCTGGGTACTGGGCTGGCTCTTGGCCTCGGTGGCCTCCTCTTGAAGGCAGCATCGGCAGGAGCGTTCGCGGGCCTGCCGTTGATAGGTGCTCTGAAGCCGTGGCACTTTGTTCTGCTGGTGCCGGGCCTTATCGGTTTTCCGTTCGCCATTCTGCTTTGGCTGGTCCGGGAGCCGGCACGTCGCGACGTCAAGATTAGCAACGATGTGACTTATAAACAGGCACTAAACTTCGCCTGGGCGAACAAGGCTGTCTACGTTCAACTTTGGATCGCGATCTGTCTGTACGGCATTGCCATTGGCTCACAAATGGCTTGGCTCCCGGAGATCATCGCCCGGACTCTGCATGTCGGTCGACCTGAGATCGGCAAGGCACTCGGCGGGGCCGCACTCCTGGCATCGCCGCTCGGACTTCTGATTCTTGGTAGCATCGCCGACTGGCTTCGCAAGCGCGGCATGATCGATGCCCCTGTGCGCGTTGCAGCAGTCACGACGGCAATCGCTGCAATCGTTACTGCATGCTTCCCGCTGATCCATACGATGGGAATCGGTCTGATCGCATACTTCGTGCAGACCTTTATGTTCTCGATGTTTGCGGTGGCCGGCGGCGCAACGATGGCGAATTTCACGCCCGGCAACATGATGGGCAAACTGACGGCAATTTACTACTTGATCACCAATCTTGTCGGACTGGCGCTTGGGCCCACGGTTGTTGCGCTCGTGGCCACACTGTTCTTCCCGGGTCCCAATGCATTGGGCGCCTCTTTCGTCGTGTGCTATGTCGTGTCAGTTGCACTGGCCGTCGTTCTGCTGACGCGCGTCAGCGGCGCATTGCGCCGTGCTGGAGCAACCAACCAATGAATCTCTGTGGCCGTGGCCTCTATGAGCGCCACGGTCCGGTTTTGGGCCCGTAGATCGGGTACCAGGCGCACAGGATGACGGCCTGCCGAGTGACGGACATAGAAGCGGCGCACGTGGCCGCCGTGATGTCGAATAGTTGACCGGTTGCTCAACGGGATGTCGTTAACAAGTCATCCGGGGATTGGTGCGATTGTTGCTCGATGGTCGCGGCGGACCCGGAATTTTGGCAGAGGACCACCTCCGGTATTCACCGCTATTGCGCGGTACATCTAGAGTCAACGTTTAAAGGATCAATCAGGAGGCAGACAATGTCACCGTCAATCGTCCTGGAGGGGGCCGCCGCCCCGGAAAAATTTGACGACTTCGCCGAGCGCGATACTGCCATGAACCTTCCGGGCTGTACGCCCGGCTGCAAAACAATGGTACTTCGTTCCGGGCACGTCCTGCGAAAACAATCGGTGGCAAGGCCGATAAATGGTCGCCGGCTCAACGATGATTATGGTCGGGATCTTGGGGATTACTTTCTCGGCCTCGAAGCTCTGATTCTGGTAACGAGTTAGCGGTCTTCGTAAGGTCTGTGCAATCTTTTCCAGCGCTGAAACTCCATGGAATAAGCGAAAAGGGTTTTACCCATCTGGTAAAGTGTCCGCACGGTCCACAAATTACTCAGAGCAAGCAACGCCCTAAGCCGGCAGGTCGGCAGCGACATTCGGTATGCCGCAGGCATCGCTCTCCTATTGCGTGCACAAGAGCTGCGCACTAGTCGCGTTGGTCAGCGCCACCAAGGCCGGATACGATTGACCAGCCTACGACGGCGAGTCCCGTTGAGGCTTTGAGATTCGCCGATATGGTCATGACGAGCCGCCGATCGATCCATCGAGCCTGACGCGATGGCGCAAACGGCCTGGCGAAGCGGGTCATCGTCGATACGACCGTGATGCCCAAGGCGATCGCACATCCGACTGACTCACGACTGCTGGAACGCTGTCGCGAACATCTGGTGAAGGCCGCTGCGCGGCACGGCCTGAAGCTGCGACAGAACTACAACCGCGAGGCCCCACTTCAGACCGGACCAGGTAGCAATGGGCCACCACTTCCATACGTCAGAGAACAGTTTCTCACAACGATGGTATGGATTGCGAATGATACCGCGATGATTCGTGGCGCCAAGCTCGTTGCGTCATTTGGAAAGGAGATTACGAGACCCGCCGACGGACTGCGGCTAGATATTCCGCCCGACCGTTGGTCTGAGAATCGTTGCCCGAGCTGAACTGTTCTACCGCGATCGGGCAGCAATGAATGAAGACGGATGTCCGTGCCTGACCAATAAGATTCCTTCGCACTGCAACTGATCCGTAGGTTGTGGATTCAAAGACGAATGCAATATAGAAGTCAAAAATTATAAGGCATACTCGGTGAAACCCTGGCAACTGTCAGGGCAGCAGTCCGTCTATCGGCGCTCCGGCGACGTTCGGAGGCGATCTGCGCCGTGAAGGATTCGCGCTCAGACTTGCGTTCGGTGAAACACCCAGAGCGAGAAGGGTGTCGATGCCTACATGGATCGATTGTCACCGGGATTTGGGGATATAATGCCAAAATGTATAATATTTCTCGGGGGAACGGAATGACCACTGTGACACTTCCGGAACTGGACGGGATCGACTTCCCTGCCCAAATCGCGGCGGAAACCCGCAAGTTAATTAACCGCGGAACGCTCGCCCCGGGCTTCCAGTTGCGGCAGTCCGACCTTGCAGACCGTTTTGGGATTAGTCGCGTGCCCGTGCGGGAGGCGCTAAAGCTTCTGGCAGCCGAAGGGATCATTGAACATGATCCGAATAGGGGCTTTTTCGTCGCGCAATTGTCCAGCGACGAGGCGAGGCAACTGTACCGGATGCGGAACCTGCTGGAAGCTGAATTGCTCGCTAGCGTTACGTGGCCAACGGCGGCCCAACTGAAATCGCTCAGAACGATGCTTGCCGAGCTCAATGAGCTGCTGGCAGCAGGCGACCGGGACGGGTGGATCGAACACCATAGGTCGTTCCACGACGCAATCTTCGATCTCTCGCCGAACAAGGTGCTTAAACGTGAGGTGCTGCGTCTGTTGCGTTTGACAGATCGTTATCGCGCGCTTGCGGCAGATGTAACGGCGCAGCATGGGCACCTGAATGCCCAGATAGAAATGCAGCTTGTCAAGGCTCTTGAGACCAAGAACCGCGAACTGCTGCTCGGCACGTACGACAAGGGCCGAACAATGGTTCTAGAGGGCTTGATGGCCGTCCTTGCGGCACGCGGCGCTTAAAATGACGGGAAACGAAGGCGACGGGCCCGGCCCACACGGCGGAGCACCCGCAACAGCACTATAGAAGCGTGTCTGCAGGCTGCTGCAGGCGAAGTCATTGCTGCCGCGGCCCTGATTCTCTATGAGTTCTCCGGCACCAGCATGCCTCAAGGGATCGATTAGGCGTTCTTTGGATGTCTTAACGAGACTCAGAGCTGTCAAGGAAGTGAGTATCGGCGCGGCCCCAGCTAACCGTCGCCATTTCGACGCGAAAGAACTGCATCGTCGTGCCAGGTGGCGCCCAGCTTCCGCGGATGAGACGAGTGGAAGTTGGGGCAGCCGCTATCCGTTACTCTTGTCAGAACCGAGACTGCAACCCGATCGCGACTACGGACTGGATATTTCCCGCTGCGACGGTGAAGCCAATTTCAGCAGGGTACGCACCATTTGTGCGCTGGAAGGTGCCTGTCATGAAGATCGACGTTCGGGGTGATAAGGCATGAGTGAGTTGTAAAGCTGCCTGATTGATGGTTACGTTCTTCAGCAGTGCATTGCCGTTCTCATAGGTGTAAGCGGCACCGATATTCCATGTTGGGGCTATGTCGTAGCCGATTCCGCTTGCAAGCGCGTAGATTTTTGCACCAGTGACGGTATTGCGAGCGTCGCTGTACATGGCAGCTAGCGTGAACCGGGAGATTTTGGTGCGTATGCCGGCGAGCAGATTTGCGATACCACCATGACCGTCGGCCACGGGGCTGAAGTTTTGTTCCGTATACACAACGGCTGCGCGTGTCTCCTGGGCGCGGAAGCTCACCGCTGCGCTCTTGCCGGAACCATTCGAGAAATCGCCTGCGACTCCACCGAGGCTGTACATTGCGCCGGCGGAGAAGCCGCCATACTCATCCGAAATAACTTTCACCGAGTTGGACATACGCTCGCCACCGGCCCGGTCCCAATTGATGGCGGCCATTCCGGTGGGTACCCCATTGTTGACGATCGGCGCATAAGGTCCAGTCGCGGCCGCCGCGCCGATCTGAGCGGGCCCGGAAACGCCTAGCAGATCGGCTCCGAAGCTGCCCGTCCGGAAATTCAGCATGCCGCCAGCGATGCCAATGGCCGGATCGATGCCGCCGATCAGAAAGTAGTCGAGAGCGAAATCGTTCTGCTGACCAAGCCGCACGACGCCAAGCCCGGCCTGATGTAAGCCAACCCACGCGGAATCCTCGAACATGCCGCCGCGAGATTGCGGATCGAGGCCCCCCGTGCTCAAATCGAACAAAGAGTCCAGACTGAAAGTGGCGCTCAGTCCGCCGCCAAGGTCCTCCGTACCGCGGATGAAGAATTTCGTGGGCAAGATTGCTGAGTCTTGCATCTGTATCAGACGGGACCCGTTCCCGTCACGATATGCCGCGACACCCACGTCGAGAAACCCCCCTAAAGTGACGCTCGACTGGGCGTATGCCGACGGGCAGACGCCTGGGGCCATGATTGCAGCCACGACAGGCGGAATCGCCCATATCTGGTTTCTCCAATGCTTCATAAAAATATAGGATTCCTAAGGACGTTCGTTGTGAATTAAAAATCGCCTTGTTATTACTGCTGTCGCTGTCATCAGAAGTTCAAGTCAGTTTCCTCCCCCCAGTTTGAGATCCAGAGCAGATCCCGGAGATTGACGTTTTGAGGCGAATGGAGCTCACCGTAGGCGCCGCTAGCGTATAGCAGCGGTGACGCGTTCGTTTCCCGCGTTGCGATGGCTTCGACGTGGCCGAAAATCACATCGTGGGTTCCTGCCTGAATGATCCGCTCGATTTTGCAATCGAAGCTCGCGAGTGATGAGGCGAGGATCGGCGCACCGGTCTTCAGCGTCCGCCATTCACCCTCGGCGAATTTTTCGTCCGGTGGCAGAGGCCGCGCGAAGCGTTGAGCCAACTCCTGGTCGCTGCGTGGTAGGACGTTTACGGCGAAGCGGGCCGCCGCCTGAATGCTTGCGCAAGAAGTATTCGCTCTATTGATGCACACGAGTAAGAGCGGTGGATTAGCGCTCACTGAACACACTGCAGTTGCTGTCAATCCGCCACGTTCGCCGTCGTCGGAGCACGTTGTGATGAGGCAGACATGTCCGGCCAGACGGCGCATTGCCGCCTTGAAATGCGTTTCTTCAATAGTCACGGATTCTCCTGTTTTGAGGGTCGTGGAGCAGCGTAGAACGCTCAACGACACTCTGGCACTCAGCGGGAGAGCGCCACCCCAACTGCCCGCGTCAAGACCGATACCTTGTTCGACCCCATCGCTTTCCCGGTTCCCGCTTCGCTTGGCCAGCAGGGTATTTCCCCTGGTTCGTAATTCTATGTTGAATATTATTTAGACTAGCAATAGAAAAGTCAAAGCGAGTTTGCCCTACTCGCGACGCTGGGCCCAGGAATTGGACGAAGTCAAGGGGGTAACCATAGGAGACGGAATTGACCGCAATCATGGGGTTGTGGATGAAGACTTTGACTACCATCGTAGGCATTGGCATCGACGATTCTTTCCGGGAGCCTGCCGGATAGTCTCCGTGCGTTCTCTGGGCAGCGTTTTTAGGGCTCGCGGTAAATCATCGGCAGGGCCCGTTTTCGTCGTGACGTAACGCTCCGTGTGGCCCTGTCGACAAGCGGTACAAATGGCTTAAAATGCGGTTCGTAATCATTCGACTGAAAACCGCCGAACAGGGCGATCCGCTATGCGACGAGACACGTGAGCAAAATCGAACTGAGGGATAGCGATCTCCCCGCACAGATCGCAGAGGAAACTCGCAGGCTAATCAATCGGGGCATCCTGTCTCCGGGGCAGCAACTGCGTCAGTCTGAGCTGGCGGAGCGGTTCGATGTCAGCCGGGTGCCGGTGCGGGAGGCGCTGAACCTGCTGACAGCGGGCGGCGTAATCGTGCACGATCCCAACCGTGGCTTCTTTGTCGCGCCGCTTTCCTCGAGCGAGGCATCGCAACTCTATCGGTATCGATTCTTGATCGAGGGAGAGTTGTTTCGTTCGATTGAATGGCCGGATCGGAGCCAGACTGCGGCGCTGAACGCGATGATCGTCAAACTCGACGAATCCCTGGAGAACCACCGGCGAGCCGAGTGGATCGACGGATACTATTCTTTCTATGGGACGTTGTTCGATCTCTCGCCGGACAAGGTCATTCGTAGGGAAGCATTGCGCTTGATCCGCCTGACGGACCGGTACCGCGTACTGGCTACGGAGATTCGTCGATCCGACGAGCGTATGAAAGCCCATCTGGAGCACAAGTTGATGACCGTGATGCGCAGCCGGGATCGCGAAAAACTAATGCGCGTTTATGAAACGGAGCGGGAAACGGTCATGAGTTCAATCTTGGCCGTCCTTGCAGGACGCGGGCTTTGAGCGTCGAGGTAGGGTCAGGTCGTCGCGTATCGAGTAAAACATCGAGCGGCCTCACAACTCGCCCGGTTATCTGGCGCCGGTGCAGTTTGCACAGGCACATAGAGCGAAGGAATTTTTAACCTCGGACGCTAACTGTGCTTCGTACCAAAACCGGGGGCACGTCACGTTACTGTCGACGCTGTTTCGCGCGGTCGCTAGCAAGGTCTTGAATGCTGCCTCTGAAGGCGACCGTGGCAAGCCATGAACCAGCGCCTGTACCAACCCTGTTGACTTTCACCGAATCCTGCCGCCACCGGAGGCGGCCTCGGGAACGGTTTCATCGTCCCGCTGTACGTGCACACATCCCTATATCCCAAGAAACTGCGCCATCGCCCGTACGGCATGCGAGGTCGAATTCAGTAGATCCGACGCCCGCATCAGGTCGTCGCGCATCGCCTCGTTGCCATCGCTGAAAAAGCGGTTCGGGCCGGTCAGGACGATCGCACCCAACGCCCGACCCGAGGGCGTCGACAAACGTGTGCCGATCGCGCTGATGCCCGTGACGTTCTCATTCTCGTTGGTCGCCCATCCGCGCTGCCGCACCTCGTCCAGTTCTGCGAACAGCGAGTCACGGTCCCTGACGGTCGCGGAGGTGCGGGCGGGATAGGGCGCCGGCCCGAGCAGCGCATCGCGCTGTGCCGGCGTGCGGTCGCTCAGCAGAATTTTGCCCGATACCGATGCGTGTAGCGCTGCCGTGACCGCCGTGTCGAAGTACGGCGCCACGCTGTAATTGCCCGCAACGCTTTCCACGGTCATCCGGTGGTCGCCGAGAAACGCAATGAGCAGCACCGACGGTCCATGCCGTTCCTGCAGTTCGCGCATGAGCGGGCTCGTATCGCGCCGCAGCCGGTTCAGCGGATGCTCGAGCGGCAGCGGGCACGTGGCCTTGGGCGTAGGGCAATACAACGCACCTTCACGGTAGATATAGCCCGCCGTGTCCAGCGACTGCAACAGTCGGTGGCACGTGCTGGCCGGCAGCCCGACGCTGTCTGCGATTTCCTGCAGGCTCAGCGGGCGCGCCGCTTCATGCAGCCGCGCGAGCACGTTGAGCCCGCGGGCGAGCGCGCCCGATTCCGTCTCGCGCCGTTCCGCGACGGCTTCACCGCTATTCACTGACGCCATGAATGGCTGCCCCCGGGAGAGATGCCGGCAGGCCGCGCACTGGCGCCGCCCGCGTTGGTTCGTGTTGAGCTGAATTGCATATACGAATTGCTTCGTTGGTTGCCTAAGGGGCAGCCCCTAGAATAAATCGGAATCTTAATTCCGAAATATTGTACATAAGACGCGATTTCTGGAAGAGCTCAATGCCAATGCCCGACGCGGATTCGACAAGACTTCAAACTTCATGACCACACGTAGAGAATTCCTGATCGGGGCGGGTGCGATGGTAAGCGGCGGCCTGCTGGGCGACTTCGCGCCAGGTGCGGCCGCGGCCACGCCGTCGGGTACGACGCTCGTCGCTAACACGCTGCCCGAGCCTGCTGGTCTCGCGGCGGGCTCGACGCCGGCCAATCCGACCAACGTCGTATCGAGCAACCTGTTCGACGGACTCATCACCTACGACGAGCAGTTCCGTCCGGTCCCGCAGCTCGCGACCTCATGGACCGAGTCGGCGGATCGTCGCACGATCGCGTTCAGGCTGCGCGACGATGTGAAGTGGCACGACGGCACGCCGTTCACCTCGGCGGACGTGCAGTACTCGATCATGGAAGTCTCGAAGAAAGTCCATCCGATCGCGCGGCCCACGTTCGCGCAGATCATCGCGGTGGACACGCCCGATCCGCACACGGCAGTGTTCCGGCTCGCACAGCCGTCGCCCGTGATCTGGTCTTACCTCGACACATCCTCCGCCTTCATCTTCCCGAAGCATCTGTACGCCGGCACCGATCCGCTGACCAATCCGTACAACGCGAAGCCGGTCGGCACCGGGGCATTCGTGTTCAAGGAGTGGAATCGCGGCAACTACATCCGCCTCGCGAAGAATCCGGACTACTGGGACAAGGGCAAGCCACGCGTCGATGAACTGATCTTCCGCATCATTCCGGATGCGAGCGCGCGCAGCATCGCGCTGCAGAACGGCAGCGTGCAATACGCGCCGCTCACGCCGGTGTCGCTCGTCGAAGCGCGCAGGCTCGAGCAGAATCCGTCGCTCGTCGTCGATACGAAGGGCTGGCGCTCGAACGCGCCGATATTCTTCATGGACTTCAACCTGCGGCAGAAGCGCTTTCAGGACGTGCGCGTGCGCCAGGCGATCGCGCACGCCATCAACCTGAAGCTGCTCACCAAAACCGTCTTCTACGATTTTGCGACCCCCGCTACGGGCCCGGTCCCGAGCTACCAGACGCGCTTCTACACCCCGGACACGCCGCAGTATCCGTACGATCCGCAAAAGGCGGAAGCGCTGCTCGAAGCCGCGGGTTTTCCGCGCGGCGCGGACGGTGTGCGCATGCGCTTCAACCATCTGAACCACACGTACGGCGAAGACTTCCAGCGCGCGGGCCAGTTCATCCAGCAGCAGCTCAAGCGCATCGGCATCGAGGTCACGCTCGTCAACTACGATCTGCCGACCTATCTGCGCAAGATCTACACCGAACACGACTTCGACACCATGAACGTGTTCTACGCAGCGTTCGCCGATCCGCAGATCGGCGTGATCCGCCGCTTCTGGTCGAAGAACATCATCAGCGGAGCGCCGTGGAGCAATGGATCCGGCTATGCATCGCCGGAAATGGATCGCGTGATCGAGGCTGTGCAGACCGAGCAGGATCCTGACAAACGCACGCAGGCCATTCACCAGATGCAGGTGATCGCGCAACGCGATCTGCCGTCGATTTCGCTCGCGGAACTGAAGTTCTTCCGCATCTATTCGAAAAGTCTGCAGAACGTCAACACCACGCCGATCGGCGTGTACGCGTCGCTCGACGACGTAAGCATGGGTGCGCCGGGTCATGGTTGATCTGTCCGTCCGCGCCGCAAGGGACGAGTCCGGCAAGCCGCGTCGTGTATGGCCCTATCCGCTGCGCCGGCTGCTGCAGGCGCTGCCGCTCGTCGTGCTGATCGCGGTGCTGAACTTCTTCTGGCTGCGCCTGGCACCTGGCGATCTCGCCGACGTGATGGCGGGCGAAGCGGGCGCGGCAACGCCCGAGTATCTGGCTGCGCTGCGCCATCAGTTCGGCACGGACCAGCCGCTCGCGTTGCAGTTTCTGGCCTATCTGAACCGTATCGCCCACCTCGATCTGGGCTGGTCGTTCCGCTACAACGAATCGGTACTGCGCCTGATCGTGGACCGGTTGCCGGCGACTGCGCTGCTGATGGTCGGCGCGCTCGTGATCGCGCTCGTGTTCGGTTGCCTCGCGGGCACTGTGGCCGCGGTGTCGCGCCGGCGCTGGATCGACATCGTCGTGTCCGTGCTCGCCACGCTGGGCTTCGCGACGCCGCTGTTCTGGCTCGGACTCATGCTGATGGTGCTGTTCTCCGCGCATCTGCACTGGCTGCCGGCGGGCGGCATTGCGACACCCGGCGTGGTGTCCACGGGCTGGGCACACGTACGCGATCTCGCGGCACACATGGTGTTGCCCGTGTTTTGCCTCGCTGCGTACTACCTTGCCATTTACGCCCGACTGATGCGCGCCTCGGTGCTCGAAGTGAGCCACCTCGATTTCGTCCGCACCGCGCGCGCCAAAGGTGTGTCGCGCAGCAGGACCATCGTGTCGCACGTCGTTCCGAACGCGTTGCTGCCCATCGTCACGATGACGGCATTGCAGTTCGGCGCGCTGTTCAGCGGCTCGGTTGCGATCGAAACGGTGTTCAGCTGGCCGGGGCTTGGGCAGCTCGCGCTCGACGCCGTGGCCTCGCGCGATCTGAACCTGCTGCTGGGCATCCTCTTCTTCAGCTCGGTGCTCGTGCTGCTCGTGAACCTGGGTGTCGATCTCGTGTATGGCTGGTTCGACCCGCGTATCGAGGTGGAGCGATGAGCGATGCACTGCTGACCTCCACGCAAACGCGCGAGTCGCGCTGGCGGCATGCTTTGACGCTTGCTTCGCACTCGCCCAGCCTGACCATGGGTGCGTTGCTGCTGCTCGCGATCTGCGTGCTGGCGATCGGCGCGCCGTACTTCACGCACAACGACCCGCTCGACATGGTCGGCACGCCGTTTTCCTGGCCCGGCGCGGACCCCGCGTTTCCGCTCGGCACCGACATGATGGGACGCGACATGTTCAGCGGTATCGCGTACGGCGCGCGCGTATCGCTCGAGATCGGCCTGGCCGCCGGATTGCTGGCCACGTTTGCCGGTCTCGTGATCGGCGCGGTAGCGGGCTTCTACGGTGGCCTCGTCGACGATCTGCTGATGCGCATCACCGAGCTGTTCCAGACCATGCCGGCGCTGCTCTTCACGATCGTGATGGTGGTCGTGCTGCACCCGAGCGTCGCGACCATCGTGCTCGGCGTCGCGCTGACGAACTGGCCGCAGGTCGCGCGTCTCGTACGGGCCGAAGCGCTGCGCGTGAGCCGCGCGGAATACGTGCAGGCGGCGATCGTGACCGGCATGCGCCGACCGCGCATCGTCGTCACGCACGTGCTGCCGAACGTCGCGACCACGGCGATCGTGATGCTCTCCATTCTCGCGGGCAACGCGATCCTGACCGAAGCCGTGCTGTCGTTCCTCGGGCTCGGCGATCCGAACGTCGTCACGTGGGGCAGCATGATCGGCTCGGGCCGCGAAGCGCTGCAAACGGCGTGGTACATGACCGCGCTGCCGGGCTTCGCCGTACTCGTGACCGTGCTGAGCCTGAACCTGATCGGCAACGGGCTGAACGATCTCGCCAATCCGCATCGCCGGAGGACGCGATGAGCGGTACGCCCCTGCTCGACGTCGACGGCCTGACTGTCTCGTTCAATGCGGCGTCCAGTGCAGCGCGTGGCGGCGCGCTGGCCGTCGACGGTCTGTCGCTGACAATTCATCCCGGCGAGACGCTCGCGCTCGTCGGCGAATCGGGCTGCGGCAAATCGACCACCGCGCTGGCACTCATGGGCCTGCTCGACCCGCACCGTACGCGTGTCGGCGCGAACCGCCTGAGTTTCGATGGCACCGATCTGTCGCGCCTGCCGGAAGCGTCGTGGCGGCGGCTGCGCGGCGGCAGCATCGGCATGATCTTTCAGGACCCGCTCGCCGCGCTCAATCCGGTGCGCACGGTGGGCCGGCAGATCGGCGAAGCGTTGCGCCTGCATCGCGGCCTGACGGGTCGCGCGGCTCATAGCGAAACGCTCGAACTGCTACGGCTTGTCGGCATTCCGGAACCGGCGCGCCGTATCGACGACTATCCGCATCGACTGTCGGGCGGGATGCGCCAGCGCGTGCTGATCGCGATGGCGCTGGCGGGCGAGCCACGCCTGCTGATCGCCGATGAACCCACCACCGCGCTCGACGTGACGATCCAGGCGCAGATTCTCGCGTTACTCGGCAACCTGCAGCAGCAGACGGGCATGGCGCTGCTGCTGATCACGCACGATCTCGGCATCGTGGGGCAGCTCGCGCATCGCGTGGCGGTGATGTACGCGGGCCGCAAGATCGAAGAGCGGCCCGTGGACGAACTGTTCGACGACGCGCGCCATCCGTACACCCAGCGCCTGCTTGCCGCGAGACCGCGCCGTGGCGCCGTGCGCGAGCGATTGACGGAGATCGCAGGTGCAGTGCCCGCACCTGGCGCGGTCGCGAGCGGATGCGCGTTCGCGCCTCGCTGCGTATTCGCACATGCAGCGTGCCGCGAGGCGGTACCTGCGTGGCGCTCGCTCGGTACAGGCGGAATCCGCTGCGTACTCGACGAAGTGGACGCAAACGCTGAAAGCAGCACGATCGCGCATGCGAACGAGAGGAGGAGCCATGCTGCTTGAGGTCGACCGCCTGAGCGTGCGCTATCACACGCGGCGAGGCGTGCTCACCGCGATCGACACGCTGTCGCTCGATGTCGCGCGCGGCGAAACGTTGGGGCTCGTCGGCGAGTCGGGCTGCGGCAAGAGTTCACTCGGCAAGGCCATCGTGCGGCTGATCGAACCGGCATCGGGCACCGTGCGTCTCGACGGCGAAGACCTCGGTACGCTGAGCCAGGCGCAGCTACTTCCGTGGCGCAGACGCATGCAGATGGTGTTTCAGGACCCGCTGAGCGCACTCGATCCGCGCAAGACCGTACGCCGCACGCTGACCTTGCCGCTCGACGTGCATCGCATCGGCACGCGTGCGGAGCGGCGCGAGCGCGTCGATGCGCTGCTGCATCGCGTGGGCCTCGCGCCCGCGCTGGCAGCGCGCATGCCTCACGAACTGTCGGGCGGCCAGCGGCAACGCGTGAACATCGCGCGTGCGCTGAGTCTCGATCCCGAGGTGCTGATCTGCGACGAACCTGTCTCCGCGCTGGATGTTTCCTTGCAGGCGCAGGTGCTGAACCTGCTCGCCGATCTGCAGCAGGAACGCGGCAGTGCGTGTCTGTTCATCAGCCACGATCTCGCTGCCGTGGGCTATCTCGCCGATCGCATTGCGGTCATGTATCTCGGTCAGATCGTCGAAGTGCTGCCGCGAGAAAGGTTGTGGCAGGACGCCGCGCATCCGTACACGCAGTTGCTGATCTCATCGATTCCGGCACGCGGCGCACCGTTGCCGCCACCAACGGCCGCGGAGCTGCCGAATCCCTATGCGCCGCCTGCCGGTTGCCGCTTTCAGCAGCGGTGTCCGCATGTCCAGTCCCTCTGCCGCGAAGTGCCGCCCGAACCGGTCACGGTCGGCGGCGAACATGTCGTGGCGTGTCATCTGTATCGCGACGGCGCGCAGGTCGTGCAACCCGCTCATCACGCTCATCACGCTCATCACGCTCGTCACGCTCGTCACGCACCGCGCGTCGTCACGGCGGATGCGCCCCGCCAATTCGCAGCAGCACGCCAACCCGAAGCGAAGAAGGAGTACCTGAGTTGATCACCCGCCGTCAGTTCTTTCAGATGGCCGCGTCCGCGGCCAGCCAGTTGCTGCCCGGTGTCTCGCTCGCCGCGCAAGGGGGGGCATCGACCCTGGCTACCGGTGCGCAAACGGACGTGCTGCAGGCGGTGATCGTCCCCGAACCATCGATCAGCTCCAGCAGATCGCGCACGAGCAGGTGCCATCGGTGAATCTTCTCGAACTGTATTTCTACGCGATTCATGCGGCGAGCCTCAACGGTTTCAGCAACACGCCGATGGGCGCGTATGCCTCGCTCGCGCCGGTCCGCAACGCCTGATCGCGTTCTTCCCTATTTCTCCACGGTGCCCCATGTCTACCCAGTCGCCCGCCGCGTTTCCCGATAGCCCGCTGTCACGGGCGCTCTCGCAGCCGCTGATGCTCGGCCTGTTCCTGCCGATCCAGAGCGGCGGCTGGTCGATGTCGACGCTGCCGCGCACGACCGACTGGAGCTTCGACTACAACGCACGGCTCACACGCAAGGCGGAAGATCTCGGCTTCGATCTGGTCTTCGGGCTCGCGCAGTGGCTCGGCAAGGACGGACACGGCGGCGTCACCCGCTACCGCCGCGAATCGCTCGACTCGTTCATCACGATCGCGTCGCTCGCGGCCGTCACGAGCCGCATCCTGCTCGTGTCGACGCTGCACATTCTCTATGGCAACTGGCACCCGCTGCATCTCGCGAAATTCGGCGCGACGCTCGATCACATCTCGGGCGGGCGTTGGGGCCTCAACATGGTGACTGGCCATTCGATCGACGAAGCGGAGATGTTCGGCCGCGTTGGCCATTTCGAACACGATCAGCGCTACGAAATGGCGAGCGAATTCATCGACGTGATGCAGCAGCTCTGGTCGTCCGAAGACAACCTCACGTTCGACGGCGAGTGGTATCGCACGCGCAATGCATTCGTTTCGCCGAAGCCGCGCTTCGGGCGACCGGTGCTCGTGAACGCGACCAGTTCGCCCGCCGGTATCGCATACGCAGCGAAGTACTCCGACCTGATCTTCATCACGAGTTCCGCAGGCGCGCAGATCGACGCGGCGCTCGAGGTACTGCCCGCGCACACTGCACAGGTGCGCGCGGCCGCTGAAGCCGAGCGCCGCACGGTGCGCACGTTGATCAATCCGACCATCGTGTGCCGGCCCACTGAGAAGGAAGCGCTCGCGTACTACGACGCGATCGTGTCGCATGCCGACTTCGGTGCGGTGGACGGCTTCACCGGCCGTCGCAGCGATGCGAAAGCATGGAAGGGCCACCAGCGCGAGCAGCGCGTGCTCGGCGGCAACATCCAGATCATCGGCTCGCCCGAGCGCGTGGTGGACGACCTGCTGCGGCTGAAAGCGGCCGGTATCGACGGCGTGCAGCTTACGTTCTTCGATTTCGAGCCCGATCTCGCGTACTTCGGCGAGGCGGTGCTGCCGCTGCTGGAGCAGGCCGGCCTCCGGGTGCGGGTGCCCGCAGCCGGTTGAGCGCGGTCGCGCGCCGCTACATGAATGCACGTCAACGATTTCAAGGGAACAGTACAGAT
Source organism: Paraburkholderia ferrariae NBRC 106233 (assembly GCF_000685035.1). Classification (GTDB taxonomy): domain Bacteria; phylum Pseudomonadota; class Gammaproteobacteria; order Burkholderiales; family Burkholderiaceae; genus Paraburkholderia; species Paraburkholderia ferrariae. Next base: position 65,814 of record NZ_BAYB01000032.1, on the reverse strand, counting down.
GGGAACGATCGACTCGACACTCGCGGATGACCTGACCGCCCGCGCGGCAGGACCCGGTTCACCTGCCTTGCAGGATCTCGTCGCCGCGCTCGCGGCAGGCGCATTGGCGCGCGACCGCGGCGAAGCGGACACCTTCGATGCGATCGCGCTGGTGCGTGCCGCACGGCTCGGGGTGTTCCGCGTGCCGACCACGGAAGGCGGCGCGGGCGCGACGTTGCCGCAACTCTACGAGCTGGTGCTGGATCTTGCGGAAGCGGACTCCAACATTCCGCACATCCTGCGCAACCACTTCGCGTTCGTCGAAAAGGCGCTGCGGGCGCGCCATCTGCCGCAATACCAGCGCTGGCTCCAGCACGTGAACGACAACGAGCTGTTCGGGCTCGGCGCAAGTGAACTCGGCACGCAGAACATCGGCGATGGCGACGGCAATACGCGGCTGCAACCGGATGGCGGCGCGTTCAGGCTGAGCGGCACCAAGTACTACAGCACCGGCAACCTGTACTTCGATCACATCATCGTCAATGCGAAGATGCCGGACGGCCGCTTCGTCGGCGCGCGGGTGTCGGTGCGCCAGCCGGGCGTGGACGTGCGCGACGACTGGGACGGTATCGGCCAGCGCCAGACGGCGAGCGGCACGACCGTGTTCAGCGATGTTCACGTTGCGGCCGACGATGTGCTCGTGCTCGACGACGACGTGAAGCTCCCGCAACAGGCGACCTTCGCGCAGCTCTATCTGACCACGATCGTTGCGGGCATTCTGCGGCGGATTTCGAAAGACGCGGTGCGGCTCGTGCAGCAGCGCGAACGCAACTACTACCACGCGGTGGCGCCCCGACCCGCCGACGATCCGCTGCTGCAGGAAGCCGTGGGCGAACTGCAGAGCGCGGCATTTGTCGCCGAGGCTGCCGTGCTGAATGCGGCAGCCGTGCTCGGCGAAGCATTCGACAGCGCAATCGCAGGCGAGCCCAACGACCCGCTGTTCGTGGAAGCCGCGCTGCGCAGCGCGAAAGCGAAGGTGGTGGTGGATCAGCTCGCGCTCGCAGCCGGCACGCGACTCTTCGACGTGGGCGGCGCATCGGCGGCGAAGCAGGCCGCGCAGCTCGACCGTCACTGGCGCAATATCCGCACCATCGCGTCGCACAACCCAGGGCTCTACAAGGCCAGAGCGATCGGCAATCACGCGATCAACGGCGTGCCGCTGCCTACGGCCGCGTTCTTCTGAACGAACGCTTCGATCGCTTCCATCGACCTGGCCATCCTCATTTCCTCAGATCCGGTTCTGCTCAACATGACTCAAACGACTTTTCCGCTGGTCACGCCTTCCGCACTGCGCGATGCGCTCGCCGCACGGCGCGAGCTCGCCATTCTCGATGTGCGGGAGGAGGGTGTCTCCGCGCGTCGCCGTTTGTTCTATTCGTCGATCGCGCCGGTGGGCCGGCTCGGTCTCCTCGTCGGGCAGCTCGTGCCGCGTCGCGACACGCCCGTCGTGCTCGTCGATGAAGGCGGCGAATACACCGCGCGCGCGGCGGCGCAACTGGCCCGCTTCGGCTACACGGATGTCTCGATTCTCGAAGGCGGCGTGAGCGGCTGGGAGGCCGCTGGATTCGAAGTGTTCACCGGCACCAACGTGCCTGGCAAAGCCTTCGGCGAAGCGATCGAACATCGGCTCGCGACGCCGAACATCGACGCCGTCACGCTCAGGCGCCTGCTGGATTCGGGCGAGGATATGGTGGTGCTCGACAGCCGCCCATTCCCCGAATACCAGACGATGAACATTCCTGGCGGCGTCGAATGCGCGGGGGCGGAACTCGTGTACCGTGCCCTTGCCGCGGCGCCGTCGCCCGACACGCTGATCGTGGTGAACTGCGCGGGCCGCACGCGCAGCATTCTCGGCGCGCAGTCGCTCGTGAATGCCGGCATCCCCAATCCGGTGGCGGCGTTGACGGGTGGGTCGATGTCGTGGCTGCTGGAAGGGCTCGAACTCGAACGCGGCCAGATCCGCACGGCGCCGCGTCCGGACGACGCGACGCTCGCCGATGCACGTGCCCTTGCACAACGCGCTGCAAAGCGGGCCGGCGTGATCGAGATCGATCATGCAACGCTCGCTGGCTTCGAACGCGAAGCCGGGACGCAGACCCTTTACCGCTTCGACGTGCGCAGTCCGCTGGAATACGAAGCGGGTCATCGTACCGGCTGGCGGTCGGCACCCGGCGGACAGCTCGTGCAGGCGACCGACGAATACGTGGGCACGCTGCATTCGCGCGTCGTGCTCGCAGATGACGACGGCGTGCGGGCGCGCATGACGGCATCGTGGCTCGTGCAACTCGGCTATCTGCAGGTGTTCGTGCTGACCGGCGATGACGCGGCGGTCGAACTCGAAAGCGGACCAGAAGCGCCCGTGATTTTCCGCGCACCGGGCCGCGCCCGATGGATCGAGTCAGACCGCGTTGCAGAGGCGCTGGAGGCCGGCACCGCGCAGGTCGTCGACGTGGACAGCAGTCTCGCGTTTCGTCGCGCGCACATCGCGGGCGCACGCTTCGTGGCGGCAAGCGCGCTCGAATCCGTGCTGGAGCGGATCGACGACCGGTCGCGTCAACTCGTCATCACGTCGGGCGACGGTGTGCTTGCGGGGCTGCTCGCGGCCGAACTGCGCAACCGTCGCGACGGGGTCGTGGCGCTGCTCGGCGGCACGCAGCGCTGGCTCGCGCTCGGACTTCCGCATGCCACCGGCGACGAAGGGAATCTGACCGGCGACGACGACGCCTGGTACAGCCCCTATCACTACGCACCCGAAGAATCCGCGAAGCAGATGCGGGGCTATCTTGCGTGGGAGCTGCAACTCGTCGAACAGGTCGAGCGCGACCGGATCGCGTCGATCGACGTGATCGATTTCGGCACCCCGACCCATGCACGCAGCGAGGCGCGCCTCGCGACGCTGCGCGGTACGGCATGAACGGCACGCGCTGGTTCACCTGCACAGGAACGCGACCATGACTGCGCCACGCAGACTCCACCTGAATACCAATGTCACGGGAACCGGCCGTCATCCCGCCGGATGGCGGACGCTCGCCAATCCGAAGTCGATCGTCGACCTCGGCTTCTTCACGGAGATCGCGCGAATCGCGGAGCGCGGCAAGCTGGATGCCGTGTTCCTGTCCGACGCGCTCGCGCTGCGCGGCCATGCGCACGGGCCGGCACAATCGCTCGAACCGACCGTGCTGCTGACCGCGCTCGCGGGTGTGACGCAGCACGTCGGACTGGTTGGTACGGCATCGACTACCTTCAACGATCCGTTCAATCTGGCACGCCGCTTCGCCTCGGTGGACCATCTGAGCGCCGGCCGCGTCGCATGGAATGCGGTGACGACCTATGACCCGGATGCGGCCGCGAATTTCAGCATCGGAGAGCCGCTCGACAAGGACGCCCGCTATGCACGCGCGGAGGAATTCGTCGAGGTGGTGGTCAGGCTGTGGGACAGCTGGGAAGACGACGCGCTGATCGCCGACCGGGCAACCGGCCGCTACGCGGACCCGGCACGCGTGCACGCGATCGCGCATCGCGGCGAGCACTTCCAGGTGGAGGGACCGCTCAATCTTCCGCGTAGCCCGCAGGGGCGGCCCGTGCTGGTGCAGGCGGGCGGTTCCGAGGCAGGCGTTGCGCTCGCCGCGCGTCACGCGGATGCGGTGTTCACCGCGCAGACCACGCTCGATGGCGCGCAGGCGTTCTATCGCGACATCAAGGCCCGCGCGGCCTTGCATGGCCGCGACCCCGACCATCTGCTGGTGCTGCCGGGTCTGTACCCGGTGATCGGCGGCACGCTCGCCGAGGCCCGTGCGCGCAAGGCAGAGATGGATGCACTGCTCGATCGCAGTTCCGAACTCAACAAGTTCGCGCGTGCGCTCGGTCTCGACGCGGCGGATCTGCAACTCGATGGGCCGCTGCCTTATGCGCGCATCGACGCGGGCACCCGCACCGACGTGTCGCGCGGCTTCATCCGCGCCACCGTGTTGCTCGCCCGGAGCGAGAACCTGACCGTGCGCGATCTGCTCGATCGCAATCCCGGCGCGCACCGGATGGTGGTCGGCACGCCCGAGACCGTCGCGGAAGACATCGCGCGCTGGTTCGATACGCGCGCCGCCGACGGCTTCAATCTCAATGCCGATGTGTTCCCGTCGGGCCTCGCGGACTTCGTCGATCACGTTGTGCCACTGCTGCAACGCAAGGGCATTTTCCGGCGCGACTACGAAGGGGCCACGCTGCGCGAGCACTACGGCCTGCCGCGGCCATCGAGCCGCTATGCGCGCATGGCGGAAGCGGCGAAGGCCGCGGAACCGGTCAACGCCGGGACCTGAGCGCCAGCATGTGTGATGCGCGGCTAGCCGCATGGCTGGCTGCGATCCGGTTAACCTGAACGAGGACACGTATGTCTTCCCGAGAATCGACCCTGACCGCGGCGCCTTCCGAGGCACCTTCCGCGGCGCCTGCCCGACCTTCCGCCCGCTTGTCGGGGCTGCGGGAGCCTGCCTGGCGCGCCGTCGTGCCGGTACTGCTGATCGTGCTGTGGCAGGCGGCATCGTCGCTTGGCGTGGCGAGCGAGTTCGTGCTGCCTTCGCCGGCATCCGTGCTGGCTGCGTTCCGTGAACTCTGGCAGTCCGGCGACCTGCAGGACGCGCTGAAGATCTCGCTCGCGCGCGCGGCGCTCGGGCTCCTGATCGGCGGCGGAGCGGGACTGCTGCTCGGTATCGCGGCGGGCCTCAGCAAACCCGCCGAGCGCGGCTTCGACGGCGTGCTGCAGATGCTGCGCACGATCCCGTTCATCGCGCTCGTGCCGATCTTCGTCGTATGGTTCGGCATCGGCGAAGTGTCGAAGATTGCACTGATCGCCGGTGCGGCGCTATCGCCGATGTATCTGAGCACCTATCACGCGATCCGCGGCATCGATCCGAAGCTGCTCGAACTCGGCCGAACCTTCCGCCTGTCGCGGCGCCACCAGATCCGTCTCATCATCCTGCCAATGGCGCTGCCGGGCATCCTCGTCGGCGTGCGCTATTCCGCGGCGATTGCGCTGCTCGCGCTCGTCGCGGCGGAGCAGATCAATGCGAGCGCCGGCATCGGCTACATCCTCAACAACGCGAACCAGTTCCAGCGCACCGACATCATCATCGCGGGCATTCTCGTGTATGCGCTGCTCGGAATCGGCGTGGACGCACTGCTGCGCTACGTCGAACGCAAGGCGCTCGCGTGGAGGGGCAACCATGTCTGAAGTCATTGCCGCACCGGCCATCGACCGGGCGCCCGTCGTTGCGAAACTGACGGGCGTCAGAAAGCGCTATGGCGAGCACACCGTGCTCGACAACGTCGACTTCTCGGTGAGCAAGGGCGAGTGTGTCGCGCTCGTCGGGCCATCGGGTACCGGCAAGACCACGCTGCTGCGATTGCTGGCCGGGCTGGAGTCCGCATCGGGCGGCGGCGCGGAAGTCACGCGGAATACGTCGGTGGTGTTTCAGGAACCGCGCCTCATACAGGCATTGCGCGTGTGGAAGAACGTCCTGCTGAACGAGGCCGGGCTGCCCGACGCACGCACGCGTGCCCGCACCGCGCTGCAGGACGTCGGTCTGGAGGACAAGCTGGAAAGCTGGCCCGTCAACCTGTCCGGCGGTCAGGCGCAGCGCGTGGCGGTGGCGCGGGCGCTCTATCGCAGTCCGGAGCTGATGCTGCTGGACGAACCGTTCAGCGCGCTCGATGCATTCACCCGACGCAGCATGCAGAGCCTCGTGCTGAAGCTGTGGGCGAAGTACAGGTTCGGCCTCGTGATCGTCACGCACGATCTGGACGAGGCGCTCGTGCTCGCGGACCGCATCGTGATTCTTGCGAGAGGGCGGATCTGTCACGAGACGCGTGTCGAGCTCGCGCGGGAGCGCGACGTCACGTCGCCCGAATTCAATGCACTCAAGCGCGATCTGCTCAGCCAGTTTTCGCAGAGCCTTTCCTGACGTATTTTTCCATCCTTCGAACAAGGTACCGTATGTCGCTGAAGAACATCTTCCGTGCGGGCGTCGCTGTCCTGCTCGCTACCGCCACGCTCGGGTTCGCCGGCAATGCCAGCGCCCAGAATCCGCCCGACCTGAAGAACACGAAGCTCGTGATCGCCTATCAGGATCCGGCGTTTCCCGCGTTGATCCGCAAATCCGGCGTGGTGAACGCCGCACCGTACCAGATCGAATGGGTGCTGCTGACGGGGCCTGCCGCCAACCTGTCGGCGCTGTACGCAAACCGGATCGACCTCGGTCACATGGGCGATACCTCGCTCACCATCGAACAGTCGAACGCGCGCACCGAATGGACGAAGGACGCTGCGCCGCTGCACATCGTCGCGGGCTGGCGCAACTTCTACTCGAAGGACTACCCTCCGGTCGTGACGGCCGTGCGCACCAGCTCGAAGATCGAGAGCGTCTCGCAGATCAAGGGGCACAAGGTCGGCTACAACTATGGTGGCTACAACCACTCGCAATATCTCGCGACGCTGGTGAAGGCGGGTATCACGGAAAAGGACATCGAGCCCGTCAAGTTCGCCGATGGCGCCACCTCCGCGGCCGGTTTCAACGCCGGCGAGGTGGATGTGTACGCGGGCGCGCTCGGGCCGATCCTGCCCACGATCAAATCGGGCGCGGGTCATATCCTGCTGACCGATCGCGATACGCAGATTCCGGCGCTCAACGTGTGGGCCACGACATCCGCCGATCTGAAAGACCCGGCGAAGGTCGCCGCGCTGCAGGACTTCTTTTCGCGCATGTCGGGCTACTGGGCGTGGCACGACGCGCATCGCGACGACGTGATTGCGGTCCTGAAGGACACGCTCAAGGTCTCCGACGAGCGGGCCGCGTTCGAGTATCAGGTGCGCAGCGGCAGCTTCGTGAAGTTCGACGCGGGACTGATCGGCGAAGAGCAGCACATCGCGGACATCCTGTACGACGGCCACGCGATCCACAAGAAAGTGAAGGTCGACGTCGAATACGATCCGCAGTTCAACGGCGTACAGAAAGCGGTCTGGCCGATCCCGTCGAAGAATTGAATGGAGATCCCGCGCCATATCTGCGCGGAGGTGGATGAACACTCGCGCGGGCAATCGACCGTGCACGACGGATGCGAAGCATGACCCACACGATCCCGGCAGCAACCCTGAAACGCTGGCTGCACGATGGCGGCGAAATCGCGCTGTTCGACATTCGCGAGCATGGGCAGTATGGCGAAGGCCACCCGTTCTACGCGGTGCCGCTGCCGTATAGCGTGCTGGAGCGCGACGTGGGGCGGCTCGCCCCGAACCGCCGCGTGCGCATCGTGCTCTTCGATGACGACGACGGAGAACGTGGGCCGGCCCGCGCGGCCGCAGCCCGGCTTGCCGGGCTCGGTTACACCGCTGTGCATCGGCTGGAAGGTGGCGTGCGCGGCTGGCAGGAAGCCGGACTCGTATTGTTCAAAGGCGTCAACGTGCCATCGAAGGCGTTTGGAGAACTCGTCGAGACGGTCGCGCACACGCCGCATGTGTCCGCCGCGACGCTGCTGGAATGGCAACGCTCGGCAAAGCCGCCCGTGGTGCTCGATGGTCGTCCGGTCAGCGAATTCGCCGCGATGAGCATTCCCGGTGCGGCGTGCTGCCCGAACGGCGAACTCGCGTTGCGGATCGATTCGCTCGTACCGGACGACCATACCCCGATCGTCATCAATTGCGCGGGTCGCACGCGCAGCATTATCGGCGCGCAGACGCTGCTGAATCTCGGGGTGCGCAATCCGGTGTATGCGCTCGAGAACGGCACGCAGGGATGGTCGCTCGCCGACCTGCCGCTGGAGCGCGGTCAACAACGCCGCTATCGCGATGAGGTGCGCGCCACGCCGGAGCACATCGCGGCGGCGCGCGCGCTCGCGCAGCGCGCCGGCGTGCAGTGGGCCGATGCCGGCACGGTGCGCGGTTGGGTCGATGCGGGCGAGCGTACCGTTTACCTGTGCGACGTCCGCACGGCGGAGGAGTTCGCCGCCGGCACGCTTCCGGGCGCGCAGCACGCGCCCGGCGGACAGTTGCAGCAGGCGACGGACCAGTACATCGGTGTGCGTCACGCGATCGTCGTGCTGTTCGACGACGACGACGGCGACGGTGTACGTGCGCCCGTCACTGCGAGCTGGCTAAGGCAGCTTGGGCACGAGGCGTGGGTGCTCGAAGGGGGCCTGCGCAGCGGGCTCGCGCTGTCCGACCCGAGTGCGCCCAACGCGGTCGCGTTGCCGACGGTTTCGGCAGACGAACTCCGTCGACGTCTCGCCAATGGAACTGCATCGGTCCTGGATCTACGCGCGAGCGCGGCATGGCTCGCGGGCCACGTGCCCGGCAGCATCTGGTCGATCCGTCCGCGGATTGCCGATGCACTCGGCCGATCCGGCTCAGCGGTCACGTTCATCGTCGACGATCCGCGTCTCGCCGCATGGGCGGTGGCGGATCTGCCGTCGACGGAGTGGCGTGTATTCACCGTGCTGGAGGGCGGCCTCGCAGCGTGGGAGGCGCACGGCGGGGAGGTGCGCCACGCGCCGGAAGGGTTGACGCCCGTTGAGCGGATCGACTTTCTGTTCTTCGTCCATGACCGGCATGCGGGAAACAAGGCGGCATCGCGCGCCTATCTCGAGTGGGAACTGGGACTGGTCGCGCAACTGGATGAGCAGGAGCGCGGCGCGTTTCGTCCGCTGGCGCCGTGAGGTGATGCCGGGGTGAGCGTTGTAGTTCCCTCTGTGCATCCGTGCAACCTCGCGCGCCACCAGCGAACGCGGGATTACGCGGCCCGGTCCTTCGCCGCGTTCAGGATTTCCTGCAGGCGCGTATCCTGGGCGACCAGGACCTCGCACAGGCGGGTCTTGCGTACACGCGTCGTACCAGGCACCGCCATATGGGCGACACCCTCATCGAGGTCGAACCAGACTTTGCGCTCTTCGGGTTCGAGACCGTGCAGGTCGGCGTTACCGTCGACGCGTGGCAGTGGCGCCACGGGATTCCACCAGCCCGGGCGCCGAGCCGGCTGTCGGGATCGCGCGGCTCATGGTCCCCGGCGTGGTCATAGAGCAAGGCGGCGCTCGACCAGCCAGGTCCGCTGGAATCGCTGCGTTTTATCGGTGTCGGCAATCAGGGGTGGGACGTTTATCTGGCCAGGCACGAGCGCGGATCGAGTATCTGGCGGCTCGTGCTTTCCGATGACGGCACGATTGGCGGCGCCCTTTTGAATTCGGGTTCCTAAATACTGCTGCGGACACCTTCAAGGCCGCGCGCTTTCAATCCAGCGTTCGAATGCCGCGTACAAGGCGGCTAACGATTCGTCGTTGGCTGCAATCCGCTGTGCGCCGTGAACGATCGTAATCGAGGAGTCGAGTTCGCCCGGTCCTGTTCGAGAAGCTCGGACAGCAGTGTTGCGGCGCGTTCGCTGCCCGTTGCATTGGCTTCGAGAACTTTCAGCCATCCGCGCAAGCCGCCGATCAGCGTGTCCCGGGCGGGAGATGCCTCCGCGGCATTGAGCCTCGCAAGATGCTCGCGCACCTGTACCAGACGCGAGGCATCCCCCGCGAACATCTTGCGTTTGAGCGAAGCGGCGGCCAAAGCGTCGTGTGCGTCGCTTTGGCCGGTGTGGGTAGACCAATAGAGCGTGCCCTCGTCCCGAAGCAGGTCCAGATAGTGGCGATTGAGTTCGTCGAAAAAGGCGCGGGCGTGATTCATCGAAGGAGTGGGTTCAGGATCGAATGCACTCCCGGGATGCTATCGCGCGCGCCCTACAGTCAACTTGCAACGGTGCGGGCACGGAGTCTATTTATTGCGGACATCGAACCGGGCAGCCGCGGCTAGTTGCGGTGTTTCCCGGGAGACTCACCGACACTCCGCTGCGGCTCGACTTCATGAAGAAACCCTGTGAACGTGTCGCGCGGCGAAGACCCCGTAAGCTGGGTCAGAATCTGACCCACCTCGCCGCGATGATATCCGCCGTGTGCAATGAGGTGCCCCAGCATTTCCTCGCGGGTCATGGTGCCAGTCGTGCCATCGGTAAAGGAAAACGTAATGGCTTCGCTCAAGTCGGCTTCGTCGAGATTCGCCAGGTAGTGGACATACCAGCGATCGAGATTCCGGATGCTCTCAAATAGCACTTTCGGATCGGGCGGTTCATCAGACTCGGTGCGCGAGTACGAATGGTTTTTACGCTGCAAATGCGCCTGAAACAGGCAATCGACGATGTGCGCGTGCTCGAAAATTCGCGTTGCCGTCTGGTACTTGAAGTCGTGAGCCAGACTCTCGTTTTCAAGCAGTCCGCGGATGAGATTCTCGTCGGCCCAGGTCTTGTACTCGAATAGCGAAGCCAAAAGCATTTTGGCACTCATGGGGGTTCCCTCATAAACCTGATTAAAGTCTTATTACGCCTGATAGAAGGCCGTTTCTTGTCCATGTATCATGCGAATTGATACTCATATTCTGGCTTGGAGGAAACGGCTTTGGCTACTCGCGTTTTACGGCAACCTGTCGTCTTGCGGAGGCCGCCGCGGCAGCAGCGGTCGCGGGCCATGGTCGATGCGATCGTCGATGCGGCTATTCGCGTTCTGGCGGCGCGAGGCTGGGCCGACTTTACGACGAACGAGGTGGCCGAGGTGGCCGGCGTCAGCGTGGGTTCGCTGTATCAGTACTTCCCCGACAAGCTCGCGCTGGCCGAGGTGATCCGGCAACGCCACCTCGACGCGGTGCTCGATGCGCTGGCGCCGCCGGCGAAAGGGCCGCAGGCCATGTCGTTAGCGCAACGCGTGACGCATCTGGTGACGGGCATCATTGCCCTGCATAGCGAAAATCAGGCGCTGCATCGTGTGCTGATCGACGGCGTGCCGCTGTTGGCGCGCACGAACTACGGCGACTTCGAAGAAGCGTACCGGCGTGCCTATCGGGCCGTGATCGAATTCGCATCCGGGCGCGAAGGCGACGCGGGTGACGAAGTGGCGGCGTGGGTGCTGGCTGGCGCAGTGGAGGGGGCAGTGCATGCCGCTGCACGCAACGGGCAACTCGACGCGCCGCTCCTGAAAGCCGAACTGACCGGGCTGGTGCTCGGCTACTTGCGCAACCGGAAGAGCGAAGCGGGAAGTGAACTTTAGACGTCGATGATGACGAGCGTGCCGTGGCTGCCGGGCAGGACGGCGTGGGCGGTCCCCGCCAGCGCAAGATACATCTGCCCGCTCTCGACGGAGACTGTTTCCGATCCTGCTTGCAGCAGCAGTTCTCCAAATGGCGCAGCATGGTCATCGACTAAAAATACCCGTGCGCTGCGTGGCCTCCGGCAATTGCCGCGTTTCCCGGACCGAAAGCGGATGCCACAAACGCGCTCCGCCCTCAATGCCTCTTTCGTTCGGTACGGTAGCCGCATTCGGCGGTAAATCGAACGTGAGACGCGCGGCATTACCGCCGCCAATCCAGAGCTTGTCGTAATGCACGAGCGATTCGAGAATGCTAATTATCTTCTCGACACGCTTGTTCCAGCGTTTGTTGCCGGCCTTGCGGCGGGCGGCATCGCCGATGTATTCGTCGTATGTGCGGTTCTTGCTGACCGGATGATGCGCGAGTTCGAGATGCGGCATCAGTTCGCCGTCGCGGAACAGGGCCGTGCCGGCGCCTGTGCCTAGCGTCAATACGAATTCGAGCCCCTGTCCTTCGATGGCGGCGAAGCCCTGCATTTCCGCGTCGTTGATGATGCGCACGGACGGATTGCCAAGGCGCTCGCCCAGCATTTGCGCGAGCGGCACGTCGTTCCAGCCTTGCGGGCCGAGATTCGGCGCGGTCAACACGCGATTGTCGCGCACGAAACCGGGAAAGCCGATCGAGACGTGAGTGGGCGGATGCGCTTTGACGAGCGGTTCGACCAGCTTGCAGAGCGTTTCGACGAGCAGGTCCGGCGGGCAGGGATGCGGCGTCGGCACGCGCACGCGTTCGGTGCGCATGTTCCCTTGGGCGTCGATGATGGCCGCTTTCAGGCCCGTTCCGCCGATATCGATGGCGAGGATATTTTCGATGTCCTTACTTTTTCCCTGCCTGGCTGGCGTTGCGCGCAGCGTGCGCCCTGTGCGCTTTGTCGCGGTGCTGGTTTTGCGGGTCGTGCTTGCCACGCTTTCCTCCTTCGGTAAAGGGTGCGCTGTGAAGCGCCTATTGTGACGTCTTGCCCGGTCTCGTTTGAGTCAGTGCGCGCCATGCGCGGCCGTCGTGCGCGAGCAGGGCGTCGGCTTGCGCTGGTCCATCGCTGCCCGCGGCGTAGCCGTGCACCGGAATCGCGCTGCCGCTCTCTGGATGCAGTACGCCGTTCACCGCGGCCCACGTCGCTTCGATGCTATCGGCACGTTGAAAGAGCGTTTCGTCGCCGAGCATGCAGTCGTAGAGCAGCGTTTCGTAGCCGACATTGGCGGCCTGGGTGAAGAACGCATCGTAATCGAACGAGGACTGCACCGCGCCGATCTGCATGACGGGCCCCGGGGTCTTGACGTTGAAATCGAAGCTCGTGCCATGCGAAGGATCGATGCGCAGCGTGAGGACGTTGGGCGTGGGTACACCGATGGGCATCCCGCGGAACACGCGCAGCGGCACGCTCTTCAGTTGCACCGAAATTTCGGTGCGCCGCGCCGCGAGACGCTTGCCGGTGCGCAGATAGAACGGGACACCGGCCCAACGCCGGTTGTCGATCTGCACCCTTGCAGCGGCGTAGGTCTCGATAGGGCTGTCTTTCGCGACGTTGGGCTCGCTGCGATAAGCTACGCCCGCCGGTCCTTGCCCATATTGGCCGAAGATCACGTCGCCCGGCGTGAGCGGCTGGATGGCCTCGAAGATTTCGGCCTTCTTGTTGCGTATGGCTTCGGCGTCGAACGAGTTGGGCGACTCCATCGCAATCATGCCGAGCAACTGGAAGAGGTGGTTCGGCACCATGTCGCGGAAGGCGCCCGTTTGTTCGTAGAAGTTGCCGCGCTCCTCCACCCCGATCACTTCCGACGCCGTGATCTGCACGCTGTCGATATACTCGCGGCGCCAGACCGGTTCGAACCACGCATTGGCGAAGCGCACGGCCAGAATGCTCTGTACGGTGTCCTTGCCGAGAAAATGGTCGATGCGGTAGATCTGCGTTTCCTTTGCGAAACTCAGCAGATGCCGGTTCAGATCGCGTGCCGAAGCAAGGTCGGTGCCGAAAGGCTTTTCGATCACGATGCGGCGGAACGGACCGCCGTCCTTGCGGTCCTCTTTCAACAGGCCGGCGCGGCCCAGGCGTTCGACGATCGGTTTGAAGAAGCGCGCGCCTACCGCGAGATAGAACACGACGTTGCCGCGCGTCGTGCCGTCGAGTTGCTGGGCGAGACGTCGATACAGGCCGTCGTCCTCGAAGTCGCCGGCGATATAGTCCAGGCGCTGCGCGACCCAGTTCCAGGCGTTGTCGTCCAGCTTACCGGCGTGAAAGGTACTGGCCTTGTCGGCGGCGAACTTCTGGAGCGCGTCATGCAGTTCGTCGGCCCATGCCTTCGTCTCGCGCTCGCCATGGTTTACGCCGACAATCTTCATGGCCTCGTCGAGCAGGCCATCGACGGACAGATTGTAGAGCGCGGGCATCAGCAGGCGCTGGGTCAGGTCGCCGCCGGCACCGAAGATCACCAGCGTACAGGGTGGCGCCGGATGCTTGCCGGCAGGCGAGGCTGGGGTGCCGTGCGGATGCGAAGCCACTTTGGCGCTGGCGGCCGAGGCGGAGGGGGTGGACGGATTGGGCAGGTTGGGCGGCATGATTTCGCTTCAGTTGACCGGGGATGATCCGCTGGTAGCAATCGCTATACCTTGAATGATCGCTTGATATTGTAAGCTTCCCGACCTTGAGCCGCTTTCCGGGCGCACGGCAGGCGATTCCCCATGAACGCTCGCGTTCACCGTTATTCGTAACGGATTGCGCCGCTGCGCGCCGCTCGTCCCGCGCGGCAACCACCCCTTCGATTTCTGCGTCGTGAGCCAGCGCGCGGCAGATACGCGCGGCAAAATTTCCCTATCCTCCCAGGACAACGACTCTCATCACGCCCCCGTTGGCGGTCTTGCATTCCGTTTTTCCATTCGATGAATGACGCGCAATGCTGTCTTTGCAGCCAGGGCGCACGGTCACAATAGCATCGCCGGGAAAAGCGGTTTGCAACGCGAACGGGAGCGTGTTTGCCGTGTGGGCGACCTCACCAGGGAATCGTTTCGTTTTCCCAGCATGTGAACGTTCCGGTCGGGCCGTCTGCGCCGAGCAACGCCACGCGTACCGCCTCGCGCGCACCGGCCTCGACCGGGTCCGTGCCCGTGTAGCCGTTGAGGTTCGTCCTCGTGAAGCCGGGAGAAACGGCGTTGACCTTGATCCCCTCGGGTTCGAGCTCGATTGCCATGGCTACGGTCAACGCATTGAGCGCCGTCTTGGAGGCGGGGTAGACCGGGCCGAAGATGCCGCGCCAGGCGAAGGCCGGGTCCGAGTTCGCCGCCAGCGATCCCACGCCGCTCGACACGTTGACGATGCGCGCCGCCCCGGACTTGCGCAGCAGCGGCAGCATGGCCTGATACACGGCGAGGACGCCGAATACGTTCGTGTTCCACACCGCGCGCATTTCGTCGATTGATACGTTGCTCGGCCGCGTGGTTTTCGCATAGTCCTCCACGGACTGGCCGGGTAGTCTCCGCGTGTTCGAGATGGCGGCGTTCTGGACGAGCACATCCAGGCGGCCGAATGCGTGGGCGATGCGCTGCGCCGCAGCGGAGATCGAAGCGTGATCGGTCACGTCGAGCTGAAGCGCGTGGGCGCTTGGGCCGATCTCCCGGGCCGCGGTCTCGCCGCGTTCGGCATTGCGCGATCCGACCAGCACGGTATAGCCGTGGCGCACGAGATCCCTGGCGATCTCGTAGCCAATGCCTTGATTGGCCCCGGTAACGAGGGCGATGGGTGGGTCCTGCATGCAAGCTCCTGGTGGCAAAGCCTCGCAATGTTGCGAGGCTTTGCGAACTTTAGATAAGGATTGCTTATATTTATTGCGAATCCGCGCCAGCTTGTCAGCGTGCTTCGGCGGCCCACGCCTCGGCGTCCACCCCCGCGGGGATATGCATGGGCGACGACGGATCGGTCGCCGCGCGCCACACCGCTTCGGCAACATCCTGGGCATGGGTAATCGGCGCCGTTTCGTCGGTCAACTGGGCGAATATCTGCTTGAAGATGTCCGCATAGGCCTCATGCTCGAGCCCATACATATGGGCGCGCGCATTCTCGCCGAAACGGGTATCCGGTGCGCGGCCCGGTAGTACGAGACGCACTCGCACACCGAATTGCGCGAGCTCCAGCGCCATCGATTCGGTGAAGGCATTCACCGCTGCCTTGCTCGCGCGGTAAGCGGAGAGAAGGGGCAGCGCTTTGAGCGTGACGCTCGACGTGACGTTCACGACCACGCCGGCCTTGCGCTCGCGGAACTGGGGCAGCACGGCCTGCGTCACGGAAATCGTGCCAATGGTGTTGGTTTCCAGCACCGCGCGCACGGCCTCGATGGGCGCAAGCTCGGCCGGGGCGGCCATGCCGAAGCCCGCGTTGTTCACGAGCACGTCGATGGGGCCTGCCGCTTCGACGGCGTCGCGTATGCTTTCCGGATTCGTGACGTCGAGGGCCAGCACGCGGAGCGCGTCCGAGGGCGGCAGCAGGTCCGCACGCGGCGTGCGCATGGTGGCGACGACACGCCAGTCGCGGGCGAGAAAGTAGCGCGCGATTTCCAGGCCGAAGCCTGACGAACAGCCCGTGATCAGCACGGTTTTCATTGAAGCACTCCTTGGACAGGGGGAACAGGGCTTCTACGATAGATCGCCGAAGCCGTACTCGCTACAATCGAACATCCGAATTTCATTTGCAGGAGTCCGGCGATGATCGATCCGATGGCCGAGGTGGTCATGCTGCTGCAGCCGAGCGCGCGCTTCTCCAAACTGGTGATGGGCGCCAGCCCCTGGCGTATCAGTCGCTCGGACGCCGGCGAGCCGTTCTACGGCGTGATTCTCGAGGGCGGCTGCCGGATCGCGATCGACGAGCACGAGCCAATCGAGCTTTTGTCGGGCGACTTCGTGCTGATTCCCGCGGCCTACGGCGTGGCGATGTCCAGCCTGAAACCGCCGCCGCCGGGCGTGGAAACGGCGGCGCCTGTTGCGCTCGGCAATGGCGAATTCAGAATTGGGCCCGCGGACCGGCCGATCGACACGCGGATGATGGCCGGGCATTGCAACTTCGGTTCGCCCGATGCTTCCCTGCTGGTGTCGCTGCTGCCGCATATCGTGCATGTGCGTGGCGAACAGCGCCTCGCCACGCTGGTGCAACTCGTGCGGGAAGAGTCGCGCGAGCAGCGGCCCGCGCGCGAGGTGGTGCTTTCGCGTTTGCTGGAGGTGCTGCTCATCGAGGCATTGCGGTCCGCGGCCGGGACCAGCGCTTCGCCGGGACTCGTGCGCGGCCTGGCCGATGGACGTCTTGCCGCCGCGATCCGCGGCATGCATGAGCGTCCGGCGCATGCATGGACGATTGCCGAACTCGCGAAAGAAGCGGCGCTTTCGCGCTCGACGTTTTTCGAGCGTTTCAACCGCGCGGTCGGCATCGCGCCGATGGAGTATCTGCTTGCCTGGCGCATGGCGCTTGCGAAAGACCTGCTTCGCCGCAACGCAGGACGGATCGCGGAGATTGCAGAGCGCGTGGGCTACAGCTCTGCCAGCACCTTTAGCGTGGCCTTTGCGCGGCACGTGGGGCGGCCGCCCGCGCAGTACGCACGCGAAGCGTTGGGATGAGCGCGTGACAATTGCAACACGCTTGGCGGCGAGCGTCGAAGGTTATCGTCTATGCGTTTCGAAGACTTCCTTCTCCCGAATTCACGCTGGAACATCCTTTTGTGGAGATCATAAATCGGGAGGACTGCCTGGCGTCTCGAACCGCGTCGCGGCTGGCGTCGAATGAGCGGGACATGACGGCTTTTCACTCCGGCGACCGTTACCTGGCCTGGGAGCTTTTAAGCTGCCTGAAATGGGTCTTGCGGGGAGACTATGCGAGTGCCCGGCGTTATCTGGTGAAACCCGGAAAGGCAATCGAAGCATCCGGACAAAAGGCAACGCAGGAATGAGGCTGAGCCGCTTGGCAACGGCAAGCCTCATCCCAGGCGACCTGCGGTTATAAGAGACCTTGCGCCGTCATCGCCAGCAGGAGCCGTTCCGCGCCAATGCCGAAGCCTGCGCCTTCCCGATAAGCCCCGCCGCCTACCACCTGCTGCTGCGCCCCCAGCTCGGTGCAACGTATTTCGAACCCCTGACCATTCAGGTAATAGCTGAGCCCTCTGCGCGCCGCGTCGTTGACTTCATACTTCAGTCCGAGCGAATCGAAAAAGCCGGTGGCGATCGCGAGGCTTCGTTGCGAGGCCTGCTCCGGCGTGGGGCACAAATATTCGAAGCCAAGCTGCGAAAACTCGCGATACCGGCCGGCCTGCGGCCGTTCGTATCGATAGCAGCGTGCTACGTAAAACAAGCTGCGCTCCCGTTGCTGGCCCAGCAACTCGCCGCAGCGCTCCTGGAAGAGCGCCGTCGCTTCCGGGATCAGGCAGCAGGGCCGGCCCTTCTTGTCGGCGAAGGCCCACATCTGGCCAATGATCTCGCTGCCGCCGGCCTTCTGGATGAAGGTGTCCTGCGACCACAGCGCGGGAACGATCGCTTCTTCGGCGCCTGCGTCAATGAAGATAGTCCCGGAAGCGGTTTTCCAGCGCGCGTACCTGAGCGGCTTCCTTGCCAACGATAAAACGGGTTCCACGAATCATGCTCATGTGTGTCCTCTTGCGTTGAGAAAATAAAAAAGGCGCCTGGGGCGCCTTGGTCGTTTTACATGAGCGGGGAAGCGAATTCCCGGACGCTCAGCTATGGACGTAACGAACCACGGCGCAGCGGAGAGCGACCGTGATGAGGATGAAGCCGGTTCGGGACGTTACGGGGTTCCATGCGTTCGACATTAACACACAATAATCGCGCGTGGGCCACGCACTTCATTTCACGGTCTGCACGATCTCGAAGCCCTCGAATTCGGGGTGGCCCAGATAGAGCGGCCGGTTCGCGCCGCCCGCGTTGCCGGCATTGCCGGCGTTGCGATGTGCGGCGCGAAATGCGTCCGAGCGGGTCCAGGCTTCGAACGCCGCGTGATTTGCCCAGATGGTGTGGCTCGCATAGAGCACGTGGTCGTCGCGCTGCGGGCCTTTGAGCAGATGAAATTCGACGAAGCCGGGCACTTCCTGGAGATGCGTGTCGCGATTGAGCCAGACGTCCTCGAACGCGCTTTCCGAGCCCAGCGCAACCTTGAAGCGATTCATGGCGATATACATGCCGTGTTCCTTTGCTGTTTCGAAGAGACCCGACGCGCTTATCGTTGCCGCGTCGAGCGAACTTCGATTATAGGCAGAGGGCGCGGTGTCGCGCCGTGGCCGCCGCATGCGTCAGACGCACAGGCGGGCGCGTCGCTCAACCGGCCACGGACTCGGCGGACTGCGCGATGGCCTCGTCGGCCGTGTCCGCGGAGGCCGCGACTTCCACCGGCACGCGGCGCGCGAGCGCACACATGAGCTCGTAGCCGATGGTGCCCGAAGGTTCGGCCACTTCGTCCACCTTCACCTGGTCGCCCCAGAGTTCGACCGGCGTGCCGACGCCTGCCGAGGGGCAGGGCGTGAGATCGACCGTGAGCATGTCCATCGAAACGCGGCCGACGAGGCGCGTGCGCACGCCACCCACGGCGACCGGCGTGCCGGTGGGCGCATGGCGCGGATAGCCGTCCGCATAGCCGCAGGCCACGACGCCGATGCGCAGCGGCTGATCGGCCTGGAACGTGCGGCCATAGCCGATGGTTTCCTGAGGCGCAATGGTCTGAATGCCGATGATGCGGCTCGTGAGCGTCATGGCGGCGCGCAGCCCGAAGCCCGCGATGTGGTGCGCCACGCCCGTGGGCGACGCGCCGTAGAGGATCGTGCCCGGCCGCACCCAGTCGCGGTGTGCGCGCGGATGCCACAGCACGCCGGCCGAATTCGACAGCGATTGCTCGCCGGGCATGTCTTGCGTAACGGCATCGAACTGGTCGAGTTGCCAGTCGATGGCGCCATCGTCGGCATTGGCGAAGTGGCTCATGAGGCCCACCGAGCGCACCGCCGCGAGCGAGCGCGCACGCTCCCACGCCTTCTGGTAGGCGTACGGGCGAAAGCCCAGCCGGTTCATGCCGGAGTTCATCTTGAGCATGATGTCCAGCGGTTGCTGCAGCTTCGCGGCGGCGAGCAGGTCCAGTTGCTCTTCGCAGTGCACGGAGACGGTGAGGCGATGGCTGTCCGCGAGTTCGAGGTCGGCAGGCTCGAAAATGCCTTCGAGCAGCAGGATGGGCTTCGTCCAGCCCAGTTCGCGCACGCGCACGGCCTCGTCGAGATCGAGCAGGGCGATACCGTCGCTTTGCGCGAGCGCGGGATAGATGCGCTCGATGCCGTGGCCGTAAGCGTTGGCCTTGACGACGGACCAGACGCGCGAGTCGGGCGCCATCTGCCGGACGAGACCGAGGTTGTGGCGAATGGCTTCGGGATGGATGCGGGCGGTAATGGGACGCGGCATGGCGGTTCCTGATGCGGATCGATCGTGTGCCGTGCGCCCCGAGCGTTACCGGCGGCGCAGTCAGCTTTTGGTAGTGGTTTTCGCAATCATATTGATCTTCGTCCAGTTATTTTTAATGTATTTTTTACAATTTTTGGATGAATCGACTGATGCGAGAACGTCCGGGCTCAGTGGCCGTTTCCGGTTGTGAACACGACGCGCACGTCGCTGCGTTGGTTCGACCAGTGTTCCGCGAGGGCCGAAAGGGGCACGGCTTGCGTTTCGATCCGCAGTCCCGCCGGTGCCGCGGCCTTGAAGACACCCTGCGCCGCGTCGAGCAGGCCAGCAACCGTCACGCTGCCGATGCCGCTGCCGAGCAGGGTGATGGGCGCGGCGCGCAGAACGGCGCTGGGCAGTGCGATCTCCGCGCCGCTGATCGAGCCGATCTGGACGAAGCGCAGCGCCTGCGTTTCGGTCGTGGCCTTGGCGGCCGCAATCAACAGGGCGCGCGCGCTCGCACCCCACAGGTAGTCGAGCACCACGTCCACGCCCTCCGCGAAGACCGGTTCGAAGGTGCGAATCAGGCTGTTCTCGTCTTCGTGCAGGGGGATCGTGAGATCGGCGCCTGGCGCTTTCAACGCATCGAGCACGGCCGGATTGCGTCCCGTTGCGATCACACGCCTCGCGCCCAGGTGCTTTGCGATCTGTACCGCGAGCTTGCCCGAGGTGCCGGTGGCGCCGTTGACCAGCACCGTCTCGCCGGCCTTGAACTGCGCGCGGACGTTGAGCGCGGCCCAGGAAGAGAGGCCCGGAATGGCGATGGCGGCAGCCGTCACGTCGTCGAGCGTATCGGGCAGCGGTACGCAGTGCGACGCGGGCACGAGCGCCTGCTCGGCCATGGCGCCAAACGGTGCGCGGGGGCCGAAGAAATAGACGCGCTGCCCATTGTCGAGTCGGCCCGCTCCGTCGATGCCGGCCGCGAACGGATACGCTCCCGTTGAAGAATAGTGATTGCCCGCAGCACGCCCGCGCGCAACGATGCTCAGCGCGGAAGCGCTGACGTTAACGATGCAATGGCCTTCGAGCGGGGCGGGGTTTTCGAAGTCGGCGAAAGCGGGCAACTGGCCCGCGGCAGTAACGACGGCGGCTTTCATAAGGATTCCTTGTGATTGGGATGCGCGCAGTTTCAATGCGCCTGGACCCACGCGCGCAGCGCCGGGTCGCGAATTTCGAGCACCTCGAAAAGACCGGTGGCGCGCAGCGCGGGCAGCATGGCGATCAGGTCGGCTTCGGCTTCGTCGCGTGCACCCGGCTCCTGGGTCGGATCGATGAGGACGCGGGCGTTGGCGAGGAAGGCCGCAACCGTGCCTTTGCGGATGGTCGTGCCGTTGCGTTCGACCTGGCTGAGGTGATCGGGGAGAATCTGTTCGGCCCGCATGGCGTGGCACTCCTGGAGTGAGGCGACGAACCGAGTTTAGGCGTGCGCCCGCGGCCAGTCTCCGGTATAACAGCCATTCGATACGGAGATTTCGCCATGACTTTTCCACCTGGCGGCCCGCTCAGCGGCCGTGCTCCACCCAACCCGCCGCTCCTCCGTGCCGACCTCGTGATTTCGCAGGATGGCCCGTTTCTGGCCGCCGCCGAACTGACGCAGAGGGAAGAGCGGGAGACCGCGCCGCACAGTCATGCGCGCGGCCAGTTGATGGGCGCGCTGAGCGGACTGTGTTCGGTGGGCGTGGAGGCGCAGCACTGGGTGGTGCCGGCCATTCACGCGATCTGGATTCCGCCGCATTGCGTGCATTCGTTGCGCTCGTACGGCCCGTTTTCGGGCTGGAGCGTGTTCGTTGCCGAGGCGCGCTGCGCGACGCTGCCGGGCGAACCCCGCGCGATCCGCACCACGCCGCTGCTGCGCGAAGCCGTGCGGCGCGCGGCCACCTGGCCCGGCGCGGAACTCGACGCCGCGCAAACCCGCGTGGCCGAGCTGATCCTCGACGAACTACGCGCCTCCCGCGCGGAATCGCTCGGCCTGCCGCGCCCGGCTGACGCGCGCCTCGTGCGCATTGCCAATGCGCTGGCGAGCGACCTTGCCGACAACCGCCGGCTGGAAGAATGGGCGCAATGGGGCGGGGTATCGCCGCGTACGCTCAGCCGCCGCTTCGTGGCCGAAACGGGGCTCTCGTTTGCGCAGTGGCGGCAGCAGGCGAGGATCATGCGCGCGCTCGAACGCGTGGCGGACGGCGTACCGGTGACGACCATTGCGCTGGAGCTCGGTTACGAGAACGTGAGCGCTTTCATCGAAATGTTCCGCCGCGCCACCGGCACGACGCCGGGGCGTTATCTGGCCGATATGGGTTAGCGCGGGCCTGGTGCGCAGCGAGTGGGCTGCTTCGCTGCGGCGCGGCGCCCAGGGGCGTTACGCGCCGGCGCCCAGCATCGTGCCGCGGCAGCCGCCCGAGCCGCAGCGGCAGACATACAGCCGCCGGGTTTCGTCCGGCGTGCCGGGCTCCAGTTCCAGCGCGTAGTCGATGAACAGCTCTTCGCCCGCACCGATGTCGCAGATTGCGTCGATGAAGATGCGGCCATCGACCTCGATGGTCTCGCAGTTCGCGGCGCAGGCGTGATTGAGCCAGCGGGCACCGTTGCCGCCGCGGCCGCCGTCGATCACGCGGCCGTCCGAGAGGCCGAAGAGGAAGGTGTGCGCGCAGTCGCCGCGCGCTTGCCAGTGGCGCGCCGCTTCGCGCCAGGTGGTGAGCTTGCCGCGGTACTCGAAAATGCGCTCGCCGGCGCGCAGCGCGCGCAAGGCAAACACACCCCGGCCGTGGATGGGGGAGCGGTGTACGGTGACTCGTCTCATGGTGGGGCGCGCGCATGTCGGTTGCACGCAGTATAAGCGGGCAATATTCGCGTGAGTGTGACACACGCGAGGCAGTTGTTTCAGACGATTGCCGTTGCGTCCCGCGATGGCGCCGCGATGCACGTGGATGGTGCATGCGGGAGCAGCGGATGGTGAGCATCAGCGCCTCAGCCAGTCCCGCAGGGTAGCCGCCTGGAGCGGATCAGTTAATTCGGATAACTGATTATTGAGGCGGAACCTGGCTGCGGCAATAATTCATGATTCCACGCCAGAAATGACACGCGGCGCCCCGGTCCTGGACCGGGACGCCGCGCAAACACCCTGGGTGCAGCGAACGCGGCTTAGTGCTTGATGTCTTCCTGCTTCGGCTTCGGCGGCGATTGCACCTTCGCGTACTGGAACGCAGGCGTCGCCTTCAGCGCTTCCTTGGTGGCGCCCGGCAGATAGAGATTGCCCTTGCGCACGTCGAGCGAAGCGATGGGCACGGCCACGTCATGCATGCCGACGCCGAGGAAACCGCCCGCCGAAACGATGGCTGCCGACACCGAACCGTCCGGCGCGATGATCAGGTCGCGGACCACGCCCACCTTGACGTTGTCGTCGTTGTACACGGGCTTGCCGAGCACGCTCTTCTTCACGCTCCAGCCTTCGAGCAGGGCCTGCGACTGCTCGACCGTCACGCTGAGCGGCTGCGAACCGGCAACCTGCGCGTAGGCGCTGCTGCTGCCGATCGCGGCGGCCATCACTGCTGCTGCCAACATCGTCTTGCGGAAGTCCATTCTGTTGTGCTCCTGTGAGAAAAGGCGATAGCTGCGAGCCAGCTGCTCGATGCACCGGGATCGTGCGCGGTGCGGACTCGCATGGAGTGACTCGCATAGGGTCCGTAAAGCAGGGTCCATAAAGCGATCCGTCATCTTAGCGGGTTCCAGGAAAGGCTGCGTTCAAAGTGCACGATCAGATTGCGCGGCCAGATCGCGGCATGGCAGCCTGATCGGATTCCTTACCATTCGCCCGCACCACTTTCGCGAGTCTCTGCACGAGCGGCTCGAACAGCGATTCCGAGGTGTTGCCGTACCCCAGCACGAGGCCGTTGTCTTCGGGCCGCGGCTGCAGCGCAAAGCGCGATAGCGGCGCCGGCGCCATGTCGTACTGGCGCACGGCCCGGGCAATGCGCTGGTCGTCGAACGCGGCGGGCAGCCGCACGGTGAGGTGCATGCCGCTGTCGCCGCCCGCCACCGTATGCGGCACGTCCAGGTGCCGCGCGAGCGCGGCCTGAAGCAGATCGCGCCGGCTGCGATAAAGCCGGCGCATGCGCCCCAGGTGCCGGCCGAACTGTCCGCTCAGAATGAACTCGGCCAGCGCGAGCTGTTCGTGGCGGTGGCCGCCGCGCAGGAGTTCGTCGAGGAGCGGCATGGCCCGCGGCGCGAGCGCTTCGGGCAGCACGAGGAAGCCGATGCGCAGGGCGGGAAACAGCGTCTTGCTGAAGGTGCCGATATAGAGCACCGGGGCATGCGGCACGAGGCCCTGCATCGCACCGACGAGTTCGCCCGAGCGGCGGAATTCGCTGTCGTAGTCGTCTTCGATGATCCAGGCGCCGTGCGCACGCGCCTTGTCGATGAGGTCGAGCCGGCGCGGCGCCGGCAGCACGGCGCCCGTGGGGTACTGGTGCGAGGGCGTGGTGTAGATGAGGCGCGGCGTTTCCCTGGCCCAGGCGTCGGGGCTTGCCTGCAGCCCGTCGGCGTCCACGCGCACCGGGATCACGTTCAGGTCGCCGCAGAGAAACGCCGTTTGCGCGCCGCGATAGCCGGGGTCTTCGACCCATGCCGTATCGCCGGGGTTGGTGAGGAGCCGCACGCACAAGGCCAGCGCTTCCTGCGCGCCTTCGGTGATGACGACCTGTTCCGGTTCCGCGCGCACGCCGCGTGCGACGGCCAGGTGGTGCAGGATGGCCGCGCGCAACGCCTCTTCTCCCTGCGGCACGCCGTAGCCCATGGCGCCCGCGCCGCCTGAAGTGATGGCGCGGTCGAGGCACCGTTTCCAGACGCCCAGCGGAAACCGCCCGAGCGCGGGCACGCCGGGTCGGAAGGCGAGTGTGTCCGCGCCGTTCTGCCAGTTTTGGCGGATGCTCGCGCCGCGCGCCGCGATTACCGGCGCCGGGGCGCTGCGGCTCGTGTGGCGGCCATGCTTCGCCCGCGCCATCGCGGCGA
Organism: Paraburkholderia ferrariae NBRC 106233; assembly: GCF_000685035.1. Lineage (GTDB taxonomy): Bacteria > Pseudomonadota > Gammaproteobacteria > Burkholderiales > Burkholderiaceae > Paraburkholderia > Paraburkholderia ferrariae. Next base: position 41,099 of record NZ_BAYB01000032.1, on the reverse strand, counting down.
CGCGCGTGCCTTGCCGGCTCAGTTCGATATAACCCTCGGCGCTCAGCAGGTCGTAGGCCGCCGTCACGCTGTTGCGCGAGACGCCGATGGCTGCCGCCAGGGTGCGCGAGCCGGGCAGGCGGCAGCCCGAGGGCAGCCGTCCCTCAAGAATGCCGCTGCGGATGCGCTGAAGCAGTTGCCGCTGCAGCGATTCGCCTTCGCGGTCCCGCACGAGCGGCGCTTCGAGCAGGAAATCGACCAGCGGGTCGGTGGCGTCGTCGGTTGGGGGCATGAGGGCGGGTCGAGTCTGGCGGGGCGGCGGGTGGAGGAGGCGTGGCACCATCGAAATGGGGAAACGTGGACCCTCCATGAGAGCCACGGAGCACGTAATCTAGCACACGATCTCATCACATTTGCGGGAGCAAGCCTTGACTCAGCACTTCAACGAATTCGGGCAACCCATCGGCGAGCCGGTTCCCGGCTGGACGCCGCGCACGAAGCCGGAGCCCGTCACGCTCACCGGCAAGTGGTGCCGTCTGGAACCGCTCGATGCCGCGCGCCATGCCGACGATCTCTTCGACGCCTGGCGCAGCGGGCCCGACCAGCGTGGCTGGACCTACCTGAGCGTGGGGCCGTTCGAGCGCGTGGAGGACTTTCGCGCCTATACGGCGGCCGCCGCGCAAAGCACCGATCCGCGCCACTACGCGGTGATCGACCTGAAGTCGGGCCGGGCCGTCGGCTCGCTTTCGCTGATGCGTCAGGATCCGGCCAACGGCGTGATCGAAGTGGGCCACGTGGTGTTTTCGCCGCGGCTCAAGCAGACGCGTCTTTCGACCGAGGCGCAGTTTCTGCTGATGGCCTATGTTTTCGATACGCTCGGCTACCGGCGCTACGAATGGAAATGCGACAGCCTGAACGGGCCGTCGCGCACGACTGCCGTGCGGCTTGGCTTTACCTTTGAAGGGATTTTCCGCCAGGCGATTGTCTACAGGGGGCGTAACCGCGATACCGCATGGTTCTCGATCCTCGACGGCGAATGGCCGCTCAACCGCCGCGCTTTCGCCGCGTGGCTCGCGGACTCGAACTTCGACGAGCAGGGGCAGCAGCGGGTTTCGCTTGCCGATCTGCGGGCGCGCGAAAAGGCCGCGGTGTAGCGATGCAACAAGGGTCGGCGACAAAGACGGGCACAAAGATGAGCGATGCCATCGAGATCCGCGAAGCGGCGCCTGCCGACGAGGCCGGCTGGCGCCGCCTCTGGGCAGGCTATAACGCGTTCTACCAAGAGACGGTGGCGCCGGAGGTGACGGACCACACGTGGCGGCGCATCGTGGACCCCGCTTCGCCGCTGATTGGACGCGTGGCTGTGCGTGCGGGCCAATGCGTGGGTTTCAGCGTGAGCGTGCTGCACGAGGGGACCTGGGTGATCTCGCCCGTCTGCTATCTGGAAGATTTGTTCGTCGATCCGGATTGCCGCGGGCAGGGCGTCGGACGCGCCTTGATCGAAGACCTGGCCGGCCTCGCGAAATCGTGCGGCTGGTCGCGGCTCTACTGGCATACGCGCGCCGGCAATCCGGCGCGCAAACTCTACGATGAATTTGCCAAAGCCGACGACTTCGTGCGTTACCGTCTTTCGTTTTGAGCCGTCGCGGCGGTTTTTCAACCGCCGATCAGCGTCAACCCCGCGGGCAGCGATTCGCCGAAAATGCGTCCGGTGTCGGCGCTATTCAGCGCCACCACTTCGCGCACCATGACAAGCCACGCGGCCGGCGCACCGGCGGCCGCGAGCTTGCGCAGGACGGCTTCACGCGCCGCGTCCGGCAGGTCGCGCGAACGGTCGCCGGTCATGCGGGCGATCTGCACGGCGGCGAACATCGCGGGTTCGACCTTGCGCCAGTTCTGCGCGAGGAGCCCATCGAGCCAGCGCGTCGCCACGTCGGGCGGCACCACGCCGTGCGCGCTGCCATAGAACGGCAGGCGCGCGCCCATGCGCCCCACGGCCCACCAGCTCTGCGCATTTTCCGCTGACGCTTCGAGCCGCTTGATGAGCCTCTCCGCGATCTCGATCTTGCGATCGACGGCGATATGTTCGAGCGAGGCATAGAGCCGGGTCATGTCGGCGTGGCCGAGCTTGGCAGGATCGAACGGCAGCTTGTTGCGCTTCGATCCCGCCGCGGCTTCGAGCCAGTCCATCGCGGCCAGCACCTGCTGCTGCTCCGCTTCGGAAAGGCCGCCGGCCGTGCGGCGCCAGAGCGTCCACCATTCCGACCAGACCTGGCTGTCGTTGACGTGCTGGATGCCGTCGTCGAAGAGCGTCCAGAGCTGCTCCACGCGCCATTCGTCGAGCGGATAGCCGAACCCCGGCCGCACGCACCAGCCCGCGAGATTGAGCCACAGGCGTTCGTGGTCGGCCGAGCGCCGGCGCCGTCCCGCCCGCTCCCAGAGTGCGCCGAAGAGCGCGCGCAGCAGCGCGCCGTCCCAGCTTTCGCGCGGGCCCAGGCACTGTTCGAGTTGCGCGCGCAGGCGCTTCACGTCCTTCGCGTCGCCCTTGGCCGAAGGCGGACCGAACACGCGGTCGATCAGAGCGACCGCCGTGTCGAACGCAGGGTGTGGGGTCGCCTCGCCTGCTGCGCTTACCGTGCCCTGGGTATCGTCTCGCCGGAGCTGGAATTCCAGCAGCCAGCGTTGCGAGGGATCGTCCGTGGCGATGCAGTGCACTTCCAGCGTGCCGAGTTCCGAGAGCGAGGTCATGAGCCGGACTTCGCGCTCGCGCGCACCGTCCGCGCGATCCTGCGGCACGACAGTCGCGAGGGGCGGCAGGCGCACGAAATCGGCGGAGGACACGTCGGCCAACTCGCCCGGGCGCCATGCCGTGTCGGCCACCGTGGAGACCAGGTGGAACTGTACCGGCGCGCCGAGGCGCAGCGCGAACACGCGCTCGTCCAGATGGACTTCATGCGCTTCTTCGGTGCCGCGCGGCAAGAGGCATACGCCGCGCCGGGCTTCGTCCGCCGCTGGGTCGAGCATGAGGAAATAGCTGCGCGGCGAACCCCCGCCGATGCGCGGCGCCTCGCCCGCGCGCGCCAGCGCGTAGGCCACCGCGCCGCGTGCGACGGCAATATCGGGCTGGTCGTTGTTGAGCACCTTGAGCGGCTGCCCGCGCCAGGCCCCCAGCGTTTGCGCCAGCCGCGAGGAAAGCGCGCGGGCGCGGAACACGCCGCCGTTCAGCAGCAGCGTGTCCGGCACGGGCAGCGCTTGTGTATTTTCCGGTGCTTTGTCGTGCGCTTCGTTCAGCGCTTCGCGCGACTGCGCCGCGAAGCGGGCGAGAAAGGCCGCCACGTGGCGCGTAACGGCCGGATCGGCCGCATAGGGCAGGCCGAATTCGACGAGTGCCGCCCGTGCGCGGCGCGGCATGTCGCTCGCCTCGCCCTGCGGGAAGAAGCCGTTCACCACCACCTGTTCGACTTCCTCGCGGGTGAGCTGCGTGGTCCGCGTGCCGCCAATGAGGCGCGAACCTGCGCCGAGCAGCGTGACCGGCACGCTCGCGGGCGCGGCTTCGTCGAGCAGTTGCTCCTTGGCGGCCCGGCAGCGCTCCACGAGCTGCGAGAGGCTTGCGGCCGAAAGCCGGGTTTCGCCGGCCGCGCCGCCCAGCCGCGCTTCGGCGAGATGCGCGAGCGCCAGATCCATGTTGTCGCCGCCCAGCATCAGGTGGTTGCCCACGCCGATGCGCGTGAGCCGCGGCTCGCCATGCTCCGTCTCCACCTTGACGAGCGTGAGGTCGGTCGTGCCGCCGCCCACGTCGCACACGAGCACGAGGCGCGTGCCGGCCAGTTCGGCATCGAGCGTCGCGCGATGGTGGTACAGCCAGTCGTAGAGCGCGGCCTGCGGCTCTTCGAGCAGGCGCAGCGCGGGCAGGCCGGCCAGCCGCGCGGCTTCCAGCGTGAGCGCGCGGGCGCCGTCGTCGAAGGAGGCGGGCACGGTGAGCACCACGTCCTGGGCTTCGAGCGGGGCCTGCGCGAAGCGCGTATTCCATGCGGCCCGCACGTGTGCGAGATAGCTCGCGCTCGCCGCCACGGGCGAGACCCGGGCGACGTCGTCCGCCGCGCCCCAGGGCAGGATAGGCGCGAGGCGATCCACGGCGGTGTGCGAGAGCCAGCTCTTCGCACTGCTCACGAGTCTGCCGGGCACCTGCGCGCCCAGCACGCGCGCAAGGCGCCCGATCACGGGAACCGGTGCGCCGGGGGATTCTTCAGGACTCCATGGCAATTTCACGCTTGCGGGCGCGAGTTCGCCCGCTGCCGGGTGATAGCGGGCGGAAGGCAGGAGCGGTGCCGCGCCCACCTCGCCGGGCCCCGTGAGCTGATCGACGTCGAAGACACGGATCGCGTTGCCGCCTGCCTCGACGTAGGCCACGACCGTGTTGCTTGTCCCGAGGTCGATGCCGACGACGTACTGCTTCATCGGCGTCAGGCGTTGCCGCGCACGTCGAATTCGACTTTCCAGCGCTCGTCGCTGCCGGTCGGGATCGCTTCGAGTTCCAGCGTGCCCGCTTCGGTCACGCGCGCGTGCAGGCGCACGGCAACGACGTCGCCGGGCGTGCGGCCCGCGCTGGGCAGCGTGGCCTGGATTTCCTCGAGTTCCTGCAATTCGTCGGGCGACCAGTAGTCGAGCATCGTGCCCACCTGGTCCTGGCGGCGCACCGACGAACCGAAGAAGCGGAAATGCACGGGCTCGCCCACCACGAGGCCGAACTCCTGCGGGGGCAGCGCCGCGTCGGTGCCTTCCTCCATGCCGAAGGGCGCGACGCACAGCGCGGAAACGGGCGGTTCGAGCCCCGGCACGGCCGGCATGGCCGATTCGATCGCCACGTAATAGGCGCGTGCCGTACCGCCGCGAATGCGCACGCCCCGGCCGCGCTTCACGTAGCCGTAATAGGCCGCGCCGCGTGCAACGGCCAGGTCGAGATCGGCACCGCCGAGAAGCCGCGCGGGCGCCGCGCCGTCTGCCGCGAGCCAGCCGTTGAGCACGTCGAGCACGCGGTTCGCGAGCAGTTCGGACTTGAACACGCCGCCGTTGAAGAGCACGGCGGTGGGATGCAGGAAGCTCGCCCCCGCCGTGGCCGCGGCCACCGAAGCGGGCAGGCCTTCCAGATCCGCGAGCGCGCCAAGCTGCTTGCCGAGGAACGCGGCCAGGTGGCGCGTGATGCCCGCGTCCTGCGCATACGGCAGGCCCAGTTGCGTGAGACCCGCGCGCGCCCGGCTCACGGGCCGCGCCGCCGCGTCCACGAGCGGGAAGAAGCCTTCGAGTATCGTCTGCGTGAGTTCGGCGCGCGTGAGTTCCGTGCGGATCGAGCCGCCGATCAGCTTCGAACCGCGGCTCGGCACGACGAGCGGCACCGCATCGGCCGCCGGGTCGTTCAGCAGCGTTTCCTTGGCGGCGCGGCACGCGTAGGTGAGCGCGCGCAGTTGCCACGGATCGGCTTGCGTACCCTGCGCGGCCAGCTTGCGGGCGACCACGTGGGCGAGCGCGAGGTCCATGTTGTCGCCGCCGAGCAGGATGTGGTCGCCCACGGCCACGCGATGCAGTTCGAGATTGCCTTCGCGTTCGATCACGGCGATCAGCGAGAGGTCGGTCGTGCCGCCGCCCACGTCCACGACGAGAATGATGTCGCCGACCTTCACGTCCTTGCGCCAGGCGCCGCCGCTTTTCTGGATCCAGCTATAGAGCGCGGCCTGCGGCTCTTCCAGCAGGGTCATGCGGGTGTAGCCCGCCGCCTGGGCGGCTTCGGCCGTCAGCTCGCGCGCGGCCGGATCGAACGAGGCCGGAATCGTGACGGTGACATCCTGGTCGGCGAAGGGCGCTTGCGGATGTGCGTGGTCCCAGGCCTCGCGCAGATGCGTGAGATAGCGCACCGAGCTTTCGAGCGGCGAGACGCGCACGACTTCGGGCGGCGCGTCGTTCGGCAGGATGCCGGCGCGGCGATCCACGCCCGGGTGGCAGAGCCAGCTTTTCGCGCTCGAAACGAGGCGGATGGGCGTGCCCGCGCCGCGGCTGCGCGCGAGTTCGCCCACGGCGTAGTCGCGGCTTGCCGTCCACGGCAGCGTGAGGTCGCCGGGCGTAAGTTCGCCCGGGTGCGGCAGGTAAAGGAACGACGGCAGCAGATTCGGCGTTTCCAGCGTGCCCGGCGCCGTGAGCTGCGCGATGGGCAGCACGCCCTGGTGGGTTTTTTCGCCGTCGCTCGCGGCGAGATCGACGTAGGAGAGCGCCGAGTGCGTCGTGCCGAGGTCGATGCCGATGGAAAAACGCGGCTCGCTCATAGCTCCACCTCGGCCGGGGCGATCACGGTGGCATCGTGGGTCTTGACGCGCTTCGGCAGCTTCACGTCGGTGACGCGCCAGCCGCGATGGGCGATGCTGCCCGAGAAGGGCGCCGTACCCACCACGTTGCCGGTAAGGCGCACGGCCGTGGCGTCGAAGCCTTCGGGCAGCGTGACGCGGCTGCCTTCGGATTCGTCGCGCACGGGGCGGATCGTGAAGTGCTCGCGCAGCGTCGTGCGGCAGCCTTCGTGGACGAGGCGCGCGGCGGCGCCGATGTCGGCGTCCGAATAGCCGGCGATGTCCTCTTCGACGAAATCGACGAAGCGCGCATTGCGCTGGAGGAGGCCCAGCAGTTGCAGGGCGGAGTCCGGGCTGGCGGCTTCGATGGCGGGCGCCGGCTGCGGCGTGACGGCGGGGGCAACCGGCGCGGCGGCGGGGACGGGCTGGGCCGCCGCGGCGACGGGTGCGGCTTCGCCGTTACGCAGGCGCTGCACGTTCGCGGCGAGCTTGCCGTCGCCGAGAATGGCAAAGAAGGATCCGACGGCAACGGCAAGCCGGCCGGCGAAAGACAGATTCGGTTCGGTCATGAAAAACTGCTCCTCGAGGCTCGCGTGTACGGCGAGCGGGCCTGGGCCGGCTCCGTGGACGATGCGGCGCCGGCATGGAAGGGGCGCGCCCAGGTTGGGCGCGAAAACCGCTATTTTGCCTTGTTGTGGCGGCGAGCCGGGCAAATTGCGGTTCGGGGGACGGGTTTCGGGCGTTTCTCGGGTGCCTCGGCGGCCTTTAAACGGTGCCGGGAGCGCAGCGATCCGACCGGACTCCGGCTAAAACTGCTGCTGCCGGGCTGTGCGGCTCCATCGTCGAAAATCGCCTCGATGGCGCACCTGAAGCCGTGCGGGGAATCGCTACCGGCCGTTCGACGCCACCGTCTTCACTGCGGCTCTGGCGGCGGGCGCCTCGTCGATGCGCCGGAAAATCAGGGCGGAGAACAGCGTAATGACGCCCACGCAGGCGAAGCTCGCGCGAAAACCGAGCGCAACCGTTCCCCATTGATTGGCGAACAGCGTGACCAGCGCGCCGCCGATCGACACGCCGAGGCCCATCGCGAGCATCTGCACCATCGAAAAGAGGCTGTTGCCGCTGCCGGCGTCTTCGTGCGAGAGGTCCTTGAGCGTGATGCTGTTCATGGCGGCGAACTGCATCGAGTTGGCCGCGCCGAAGATGGCCAGCACGGCGATCTGCACGGCCAGCGGCGTGCCGCGCGAAATCAGTGCGAACGCAACGATCGAGCCGCCGACGATCAGCGTGTTGACGAGCAGGAACGTGTCGTAGCCGTAACGGCGGATGAGCGGCGCGATCCAGCGCTTGGCGAGCGTGCCCGCGAGTGCGGCGGGCAGCATCATCAGCCCCGAACGCAGCGGCGTATAGCCGAGTTCGAGCTGCATCAGGAGCGGCACGAGAAAGGGCACCGCGCTCGACCCGATCCGGCACACGAGATTGCCGATCAGGCCCACGCTGAAATTCGGCTCGCTGAAGAGCGCGAGCTTGAAGAGCGGGTTCCGGCGGCGTCGCGCATAGGGCACATAAGTCAGCGCAGTGGCAACGCCGAGCACGAAGAGCGCGCTGGACCACGCGGCGCGATGCGTCTGCATCGGCACATCCACCGCGAGCGAGAACGCAATCATGCACAGCGAAAGCAGGGCGCAGCCGGCTACGTCGAACGGCGGGGCGGCGCTCTTCGTGGTGCGCGGCAAATAGCGCTGCACCGCTAACATCCCCACGGCGCCGATCGGCACGTTGACGAGGAAGATCCAGTGCCAGGAAATGGCCTCGACGAACCAGCCGCCCAGCGTGGGGCCGACGATCGGGCCGACTTGCCCGGCCACCGAAATCATCGCGAGCGCCGAAACGTATTGTTCGCCGCTCACGCTGCGCAGCACGGCAAGCCGCCCGATGGGCAGCAGCATCGACCCGCCCACGCCTTGCAGCACGCGTGCGAGCACCAGTTGCCCCAGCGTATGCGCGCTCGCGCAGCAGAGCGAGCCGAGCACGAAGATCAGGATCGCGGCGAAATAGACGCGGCGCGTGCCGAAGCGGTCCGCGAGCCAGCCGGAGGCGGGCGTGAGCATGGCCATCGTGAGCGTGTAGGCCACGATTACCGGCTGCATGACGAGGGGTTTGACGCCCAGGCTGTGGGCGATGGAGGGCAGTGCGGTGTTGACGATCGTGGTGTCGAGCGCCTGCATGAAAAAACCTGCGGCGACGATCCACAGCAATGCGGTCTGGCTGGAATCCTTGCTCATCTGACTATGTGGGGGCGCCGCCGCTTCGCAAATAGAGGGGTTTGCGGCGCATGTTGCGCGCGCAAGATGCGGACATTGGCGCAACCTTCGGGGACGCGATCATCTTAGGAGCATTCCCACCAATCGGGAACCCCACTGGGGTCGTTGACTGTCATCGGCGTTGCCGATAACAATGCAGCATGCTCAATCCCATCTGGCTCAAGACGTTTGCAACCGTTGCCGCGTGCCACAGCTTCACCGAGGCGGGGCGTCAGCTTGGTCTCACGCAGTCAAGCGTGAGCGATCATGTGCGGCGCCTCGAAGAGGCCGTCGGCCGGCGCCTGTTCGTGCGCGACACCCATTCGCTCGCCATGACGCCCGACGGCGAAGCCATGCTCGCGCACGCGAGCGCGATTTTGCAGGCCATCAACCGCGCCGAGGCGCAGTTCCGCGCGCCGCGGCTCAAGGGGCGCGTGCGCCTGGGGTCGTCGGACGATGTGGCGCTGGGTCCGTTGCCCACCGTGCTGGCGGCGTTTCGCAACGCGCATCCCGATGTGGAGCTGGAAATCACCATCGGCATGACCGGCAAGCTGTACGACCTGCTGGATGCGGGGTCGATCGATCTGATGGTCGGCAAGCGGCGGCTGGGCGACAAGCGGGGCGTGCCGCTCTTCACCGGGCGGCTGGAGTGGCTCGCGCGCACCGGGACGCTGGTGGACCTGACGCAGCCCTTGCCGCTGATCCTCGTGGCCGAGCCGAGCGTGACGCGCGCAGTGGTGCTCGATGCGCTCGCCCAGACCGACTTCCGCTGGCAGGTGGTGTGCACGAGCAGCAGCCACGCGGGCTGCATTGCGGCCGCGCGCGGCGGCCTGGGGATTACGGTGCGGCCGCAGTATCTTTCGGCGCGCGGACTCGTGCCGCCCGTGAACGCGGCGAGCCTGCCCGCATTGCCCGATGTGGAGTTCATCGTGCTCGCGGCGAAGCGCTTGAGCCGTCCGGCGGGCACGCTGCTGCAATTGCTGCACGACAGCGATCTGCGCGGGGCGTGGATCGGCGAGTAGCCGTGCGGTCTTCCTTGCAGGTGCAATGCGGATGCGGCGCAATGCAGGCCCAGTGTGGGCTCATAATCGGTCTTCGACCTTTACTTTCCTCATGGTGAACCGCCATGCAAGCCTGGCCCGTACGCCTTTCTCCCGGTGACGATCTGCGCGATGCGCTAGAGCGCCTGCTGCGGCAGCGCGGCTGGCAGGCGGCCTTCGTCGTGCAGGGCATAGGCAGCCTGAGCGTTGCCCAGTTGCGCTTTGCGGGCATCGACGCGCCCGCCGAACTGCGCGGCGACCTCGAAATACTCACGCTGGCGGGCTCGATCTCGCCCGATGGCGCGCATCTGCACATGAGCGTGGCCGACGCGCACGGGCAGGTGTTCGGCGGCCATGTCGCAAGCGGCTGCCGCGTGAGGACCACGGCCGAACTGCTGCTCGCGCTGCTGCCCGGCCACCGGTTTTCGCGCAGCCTCGACCCGCAGACGGGCTTTCTGGAACTGCAGATCGAAGACAACGAGAACGGCTCAAATCCAGGCCGGTAGCACGCAGGCTCAGAACAGGTGGTGAATGCCCGAAAGCACGACCACCTGGTTGCCGTTCGACGAAGCGCCGATGCCGAGCGTGTCGGCCACCGCGCCGCCGCCGGCCGTCTCGAACATCACGTCGGCATAGAGCTGGGTCGATTTCGAGAGCGAATACACGCTCGCGATCGTCGCCTGGGTCCAGCGCTTGCCGTCGAGCCAGGCGGACCACGCGCCGGCGGCCACTTCCTCGGCTGGCGTGATGTGCACGTTCAGGCCGCCATCGACGGTGCGGAAATGGCTTGCGCCGCCCGCCGACGCAATGCGCACGTCGGTTGCGAGCGCATGGATCGTGACACTGCCGAAACGATACGAACCGCCGATGCCGCCGTCGCGCACGCGCGGCGCGGCGAAGCTCGATCCGCCGGGCAGCGTCTGGCCCTCGAACGAGGCGAGGCCCAGGCCACCTGCCAACGGCAGCAGGCGGTCGTTGTACTCCGACCAGACGGCCACGAGCTTGAGCGGCCCGCTCGTATAGTTGCCGCCGAAGCTGATCGTGCGCCCCGAGGTGTTGCTGGCCGCGGCGCCGGGAAAGCCGTAGAGGGCGCCCAGTGTGAGCCCGTAGAAACTGGCGCTCTTCCATTTGATGGTGCTCGAAAGTTGCACGGGCAACGTGCTGCCGAGTCCGTCCAGATTGCCGGGGTGGAAGGCCGAAAAATTGCCGAGCAACTGGCCGGTGGAGACGGTGCCGAGCCAGTCGAAGTTCCAGTCGGTCTGCCTGCCCAGCGTGAGCGTGCCCGCAAGTGGATCGGAGAGGCCCACATACGCCTGGCGGTTGAAAAACGAGGTGCTGCTGGCGGAAGCGCCCGTTGTCGTGACGAAGCCGCTTTCGAGCCGGAACAGGGCCGTGCGTCCGGCGCCGAGGTCTTCGGTGCCGAGAAAGCCGAAGCGGTCGGCCTGCAGCGTGCCCTGCTCGGCGATGAAGGCGCTCGCGCCGTGCAGGTTGCTGACGTAGCCCACACCGGCGTCGAGGCTGCCGTACAGTGTGACGCTGCTTTGGGCATGGGCCGGGGAGGAAAGGCCCGGAAGCAGGGCGCACGCGACCGACGTCGCGCACAAGGCGGTAACGTTTTTCATGAGTTAAATTGGAAAGTAGGACTGCGAAGAAAAATGGTAAAGCGATGAAAGGGCAGCGGCCCCTCAGCCTACTTAGGCCGCTCCGGGATCTCAGGCCGTGCTGGCGCGCTCCGCTGCCGCCACGCGGCGCGCGGCGAAGGCTGCATTGACGGCGATGGCCGTGAGCGTGCCGGCCGCCATGCCGTTGCCCAGCACGATCTGCAGCGGCAGGGGAAACGCGCGGTACAGGTTCGGCACGAGTATCGGCACGAGGCCCACCACGAGCGCGGCCGCGAGCGTGTACTGGTTGCCGCGCGCGTCGAGGTCCACCTGGGCGAGCAGGCGCAGGCCCATCACGCCGATCATCGCGAACACGATCAGCGCGGTGCCGCCCACCACGGGCGCGGGAATGGCATTCGCGAGCCGTGCCAGCGGCACGAAGAGCGCAATGACGATCAGCAGCGCGCCGGCCGTTGCCGTCACATAGCGCGAACGCACGCCGGTCGTCTGCACGACGCCGATGTTCTCGGCGCTCGTGACGATGAGCGAGGTGCCGAGGCATCCGCCGATGAGCGAAGCGAGCGCGTCGGCGCGAATCGTACGCGGCACGTCGCGGCGCGCCTCGATGGGCTTGCCGCAGGTTTCGCCCACGGCCACGGTCTGCGCGGTGGCTTCGGCCATCGAAACGGCGCAGAACACGAGAAGCGGGAGTGCCGCGACGAGATCGAAGCGCGGCATGCCGAACGGCAGCCACACGGGGTGCGTGAAGACCGGCCCCTGCCAGATGCCCGCGAGCGGCATCGCCCCCATGAAGCACCCCAGCACGGCGCCGGTCACGAGGCCCAGCAGCACCGCGAGCCGGCCCGGCGTGCCGCGAAAGAGGCGCGCGATCAGGATGGTCGCCGCGACGGTGACAAAGGCGAGACCGAGTGCCTGCGGCCGCGCGAAGCCGGGCGTGCCGGGCTGACCCACGACGATGCCCGCATAGAGCTTGATGAGGTTGACCGAAACGAGCAGCAGCATGATGCCCACCACGATGCGCGGAAAAAAGCGCAGGCAGCGCGCGAACACGGGCAGCGCGAGCCAGTAGAAGAGGCTCGTGATAATGACGGCGCCCGCCGCCGTGGGCAGTCCCGACTGGGTGGCGATGCCGGCGAAGAGCATCACGGGTGCGCCGCCGGGCACCATCACGAAGGGCAGTCGCGCGCCCACGGGGCCCGCGCCCAGCGACTGCAGCAGCGTGCCGATGCCGCAGGCGAAGAAGGTCGCGCCGATCAGTTGCACGGTCAGCGCGGGCGGAAGTTCGAGCAGCCTCGCGAGCAGAAATACGGCCGTGATCGGCGAAGCCGCCATCGAAAGCACGTGCTGCAGGCCGAACAGCGCGAGTTGCCAGGCGGGCAGGCGCGTATCGACAGGGTGTCGGGTCGAATCGGATGTCACGGCGTATCCGGAGTCAGCAAGGTTGAGGGAGCAGCGTGTGATGCGCGCAGCCAGGGCAGTTGCTCGCGGGTGTAGCGGAAGGTCTGGAACACGCTGTTGAGCATGCCGGGGCCGGTCGCGCGCGCGGCTTCGTCGGGGTACTCGGCGAACCACGGAATGATGTATTCCCACACCACCTCGCCCTCGCGCGTGACTTCGAAGAGCCGGCCCGTGGCCGATTCCGTGACGTGCGTATTGCCGTTCGGAAGCCGCTGCGCATTGCCCATGAAGGGGCTGTAGAAGAGGTTCACGACGTCGTCGGTATAGGACCAGACCACCTGCCGGCTCGCCGGGTCGATCTCCACCACGCGCGAGAACACCACGTGCGCGCCCTTGCGGAAATTGCCGTTGTCGAACGCGAGAATGTGGCCGTTGGGCAGCGGCACCGGGGCGTGCTGATGCGAGACCACGTCCGCGCCGATATGCAGGCTCACATTGCCGCTGGCGCGATCGACGCCGATGATGCCCGACGTGGTGCGCAGGCTCATCAGCACGCGGCCCTGCGTGTCCACGCCGAGGCCATTGACGAGCGGCCAGTGGTAGCGGCCGAAGCCCGGCGCGATCGGAAAGTCCTCGGGGTTTAGGTGCTCGCGCGCATGCCAGGCCCACACGATCTCGCCCTTGCGGTTCACTTCGCGGATCACGTCTGCATACATCGGTTCGTGTTCGCCGTGCGCCGTGCCGCCCGGCACGCGGCGCGCGAACGACTCGGGCACCGGCTCGCAGGCCGCGTAGAGCAGGTTGCCGTTGGGCAGCCACTGCGCGTCGTGGTGATGCGCGGGATCTTCGTAATGCCAGACGATTTCGCCCGAGGGCGTGGCCTCGTAGAAGTCGCCGCCGTGCCACATCGACCACGGCGCGTAGCGCGATTCGGAGCGTGCATGATTGCCGTTGTAGCCCAGGTTGCCGTTTGCGAGGATCACGGCATGGCGGCCCGGGCGTACCGGCATCTGCCACTGGTGAACGACTTCGCCCGCCATATCGACGAGATAGACCTTGCCGCCGCCCGTTTGCGGCGCGATGAGCGTATAGCCGCCGGCGCACAGATCGGCGTCGTGGGCAATGAGGCCGACGCCGCGGCGCCGCTGGGTGATCTGGTCGACGGTGGTCGTCATGGCACGCTCCGTTATGATGATGCAGTGAAATCTAGGCGATCCATAAAGTCAGGAAAACCGGATTGTTCTATACGGGGCGTTCGGAAAAATCTAACGGTACAAACATGCGTACGATATCGCAGACATTCCGGTGTTTCGACGAAGTCGCGCGGCGCGGCTCCATCCGCAAAGCGGCCGAATCGCTGCACCTCACCGCGGCCGCGGTGCACCAGCAGATCCGCAATCTGGAGGAGCAGGTGGGCGCACCGCTCTTCGACCGCTTGCCGCGCGGCATGCAGCTCACCACGGCCGGCGAGATCGTCATTGCGGCGGTGCGGCGCAGCCAGCGCGATTTCGACAACTCGCTCACGCAGGTAGAGGACTTGCGGGCGCTGCGGCGCGGCCACGTGAACATTGCGGTGTCGCCTTCCTCGGCCGAGCAGCTCGTGCCCGGTGCGATTTACGCGGCCATGCAGCGCTATCCGGGCGTGACCTATACCGTGCGTTCGGGCAACGGCGAAAGCATCCTGCGCTGGATCGAGACCGGCGAGGCCGATATCGGCTACGCGCTGCGGCGCCGCCCGCCCCCGGGCGTGGTGGAAGTGCGCGCGTTCGCGCAGCAACTGGGCGTGGTGACGGCGCCGGGCCATCCGCTCGCGGCGCCCGGCAAGAAGGTGCGGCTGCGCGATTGCCTCGACTACCCGCTGATCCTCATGACGCCCGACACCGAACTGCGTGCGCTGGTGGATCAGATCGATCCGCGGCAACAACGCAGGGCCCGCCCGCTCGTGGAGACGAGTTCCGTTTCGATGGTGCGGCGCCTCGCGGCGGACGGCGTGGGGGTGGGCTTCCTGATTGCGGAGAACGTTGCGGAAGACGTGGGGCGCGGCGCGCTCGCCTGGACACCGCTTGCCGATGCGGGCGCGAAATCGTTCAGTTGCCTCTACCAGCGTGCGGAAACCTCGACCACGGTGGCGATGAGCATGTTCCTCGAATTTCTCGCCGAGGCGATCGAAACGCTGGACGGGCAGTTTCATGCAGCGCCGCGCAAACGTGCGGCGCCGGGTCGCCGCCGGCCGAAGTCGGAGAGCTAGCCGCGCGCTTGTGCGATACTCGGCCAGGACGATTACTGCGGACCAGTGTCAAGCCATCATGACAGCAACGGCAACGGGCGATTCGCCGGCGAAGGATGCCGGCAGCGCATTCGACTTCGAATGGGACGCGGGCGAGATGGGCTGCGGCGAGTTGCTGCTCAAGCTGCGCGTGCGGCTGCGGCAGATGCCCGGGCAGATCATCCGGCTCACGGCGCGCGACCTGGGCGCCGCCGAAGATATTCCGTCGTACTGCCGTATTACCGGGCATCAGTTGTTGCGCGCCGATACGGCCGCCGGCGTTTTCTGGATCAAGGCCAAGGGCTGACACGGCCTGCGCCGGCTGCACGCGGCTTGCGTTTTCTTCACTCATCACAGCGTCAGGAGAGCATCGTGGCAGGAAAATTCGTGGTCAGTTTGACTCGGGCAAAGGACGATACCGACCGTGCGACGGTGGCCTTCGTCGTGGCCAATGCCGCCGTGGCCAGCGAGAAAGAGGTTGTGGTGTTCCTCAACATCGAAGGCACGCGCCTCTCGCAGGCCGGCTACGCGAACGATATCCACGAGGCGGGCTTTGCGCCGCTCAAGGAGCTCATCGCGAGCTTCGTCGAGGCCGGCGGCCAGATCTACGTGTGCTCGCCGTGCTTCAAGAAGCGCGGTCTCGACGAAAACAACCTGATTCCCGGCGCGCGTATTGTGGGTGGCGCGATGCTGGTGGAGTTCATGGGCGAAGCCTGCCCGAGCCTCAGCTACTGAAGTCGCGTCCGGCGGGGCTGCGTGCGGCGTAGTTGCGCCCGGTGCGGCCCTGCGCTACCGCTGCCGGCCTGCCGTGCAGGCCGGCGCACGCACGCCGGTTCTCGTTGCCCAAGCCCACGGTAATGCCATGCTGCCCTCCGCACATCACGCCCATTCGCCCGACGTCAGCTTCGACGGCGGCGACCTCGACTGCGGCAACGGCCTGCTGCTGCTGATCCGCAAGCATATCGATCCGCTCGACCGCGGGCAGTTGCTCGAAATCCTCTCCACCGAGATTTCCGTCGAATCAGACTTGCCCGCCTGGTGCCGCATGACCGGCAACGAACTGCTTTCGTACACGAAGGCCGGGCGCCAGTTCAGCTTTCTCGTCTGCAAGGGCAAGTTCGCCGAGCGGCCTGCCGAGCCGGTGCGGGAGACCGTTCGCCCCGCCGCCGCGATCCGCATCGTTCCCGTTACGATCGCGGCCACGCTGCCGGCCCCCGCGCCTGCCGCGCCCATCCGCCCGCTTTCGGTGATGGGCGTAGGCAGTTGGCCCCGGCCGCGCTGGATGCTGCAGGCGCTGCACGATCGCATGGAAGGGCGGCTCGACGAGGCAAGCTTCGCGGCCAGTGCCGACGACGCCGTGCAACTTGCCGTTGCCGCGCAGTTGCGCGCGGGCGTGGACGTGGTGACGGACGGCGAGCAGCGCCGCGACAGCTACGCGAGTTTCGTGGGCGGCCTGCTCGACAATTGCCAGTTGATTCCGCTCACCGACCTGCTGCCGTACGTGGACGACCCCGAAGCCTTCGAAAAGGAGTTGCGCGCGCTCGATGTGCCCGCGGGCGAGGTGCGCCATCCGGCGGTGTTCGGGCCGCTGGGGCGCAGCCGGCCGCTGGCGGGGCGGGAACTGGCCTTCGTGCGCACGCTCACGGACCGGCCCGTGAAGATCGCGCTGCCGGGCCCATATCTGCTCACGCGCACCATGTGGATGGAGTGCATTTCCGACCGCGCATACGCGGACCGTGAAACGCTGGCGGCGGACGTCGTGCGGGTGTTGCGCGAGGAGTTGGCCGCACTGCTTGCGGATGGCGCGGCGCTCGTGCAGTTCGACGAGCCGGTGCTTTCCGAAGTGGCTTTCTCGGGAAGCTCCAGCCAGCGCAGCTTCATGTGCGGGGCGCTCTCGGCGAAAAGCGATCCGCAGACGGAACTGGCATTCGCGCGCGACCTCATCAACGCTGTCGTGGCGGGCTTTCCGCAAGAACGCGTGGCGCTGCACATGTGCCGCGGCAACTGGACCGCCGACGAGAGCAAGGCGCTGACCGGCGACTACCGTCCGCTCGTGGGCACGCTGGGTGCGTTGAACGTCGGCACGCTGTTTCTCGAACTCTGCACGCCGCGCGCGGGCGAGATGGAGGTGCTCGGCACCTTGCCCGAGCGGATGCGCATAGGCGTGGGACTCTGCAACCAGAAGCACGCGCACGTGGAGCCGCTGGACGAGGTCGTGAAGAAGGGCGAGCAGGCTATCCAGTTGTTCGGCAAGGAACGCGTGCTGTTCAATCCCGACTGCGGTTTCGCGACTTTCGCGGACGCGCCCGTGAACAGCGGCCAGATTGCCGAGGCGAAGCTGCGCACGCTGGCCGAGGCCTCACGCGTGCTGCGCGAACGGCACCGCGTGTAGGCAAGCCGTAAAGGGGGATCGGGCCGGCACCCTGCCGGCCCGATATTGCATCGGAATGCGAATCAAAACGATTTAATAAGCACTGCGACTGAATGCTACGGAACGAGCGCGTCAGGCCTTCTTCACGTACGCGCTGCACCAGCCGCCGCTGTTCACCTGCTTGCCGCCAAACATCGGACACGGCCCGCTGGCCGCACCGGCCTTGCCCTGCCACAACTGGCAGGTCGAGCAGGACTGCCCGGCCTGGTATTTGGCGTACTTCGCCTTGTCCACTTGCGATGCATTGGCCTTGTAGCCGAGTGCCTGGGCGGTGGGGTCGCTTTCCGACACCATGGGGGCATCGGCTCGCGCTTCTTCGATGAAAACCGGGGTGGAAGCAAGCGCCGCAGCAATGGCGATAAAACGCCGGCGTGAGCATGGCATTTGCAAGTCTCCTGTGTAGGGCGGCTGTGGGGTGGGGCCGCGCGGGTTGACGTCGAGGTCGAACTCCGTTGTACACAGACTATGGCGAGCCGGCGTCTCGCGCAAGGTGATTTTGCGCGAGCGCGGCGGCACCCACGACTTATGCAAGGCGCAAACTCACTCCTCCATTGCCCGCGCCTTGACCTTCTTGCCCTTGATCTTGCCGCTATTGAGCTTGCGCAGCGCATTGCGCGCGATGCTGCGCTCCACGGCCACGTAGGTCGAGAAGTCCGTCACGTTGATCTTGCCGATCTGCTCGCCGCTGAAGCCCGCTTCGCCCGTGAGCGCGCCCAGCACGTCGCCGGGGCGGATCTTCTCCTTGCGGCCGCCCAGAATCTGCAGCGTTTCCATGGGCGGCAGCAGCGGTTCGTTGCTGGCAGGCTTCAGTTCGGCGAGCGGGTGCCATTCCACCTCGCGCTTGAGCGCCTGCTCGATGCCGCCCACGCGGCCCATCTCGTCCATGCTCGCGAGGCTCAGCGCCCAGCCGTCCTGATCGGCGCGGCCCGTGCGGCCGATGCGGTGCACATAGGTCTCAGGGTCGGGCGTGACGTCCACGTTGATTACCGCTTCGAGCTGTGCAATGTCGAGGCCGCGCGCGGCCACGTCGGTGGCCACGAGCACGGAGCAACTGCGGTTGGCGAACTGGATCAGCACCTGATCGCGCTCGCGCTGGTCGAGCTCGCCGTGCAGTGCGAGCGCGTGAAAGCCCTGCGCGCGCAGCACGTCGAGCAGATCGCGGCACTGCTGCTTCGTGTTGCAGAACGCGAGCGTGCTTACCGGGCGATAGTGATTGAGCAGCAGGCCCACCGCATGCAGGCGCTCGTTTTCGGTCACTTCGTAGAAACGCTGGCGGATCTTGCTGTTGTCGTGCTGTTCCTCGAACTTCACTTCCTTCGGCTGGCGCAGGAACTGCTGGCTCAGCTTCGCAATGCCTTCGGGGTAGGTCGCGGAGAAGAGCAGCGTCTGGCGTTCCTTGGGGCACTGGCGCGCCACTTTGGCGATGTCGTCGAAGAAGCCCATGTCGAGCATGCGGTCGGCTTCGTCGAGCACCAGCGTATTGAGCGAATCGAGCGTGAGGCTGCCGCGCTCCAGGTGATCCATGATGCGCCCCGGCGTGCCCACGACGATATGCGCGCCGTGTTCGAGGCTCGCGGTTTGCGGCTTCATGGGCGTGCCGCCGCACAGCGTTAGCACTTTCACGTTTTCCTCCGCGCGCGCGAGGCGGCGGATTTCCGTGGCGACCTGGTCGGCCAGTTCGCGCGTGGGGCACAGGATCATGGCCTGCACGTCCGGCCGGCGCACGTCGAGCCGCGAGAGCAGCGCGAGCGAGAAGGCCGCCGTCTTGCCGCTGCCGGTCTTCGACTGTGCGATGAGATCGTGGCCCGCAAGCGCGATGGGCAGGCTCGCGGCCTGGATGGGCGTCATCTCGACGTAGCCGAGGCGCTCGAGGTTGGCGAGCATGGCGGGCGCGAGAGACAGTGCGCTGAACGGCGTGGCGGTGGGTGTGTTCGTCATACGGGTCTCGCGAAGAACGCGACATCGGACCGGATGCAACGCGGCCGGCGGGCGGCATTGCGTCGATGCGGAGGGGTGGATCGGGGCACGAAGGTTCGTCGCGCGTGCCGCGATTTTAACAGCGAACGGGCGCTAGGCTTTGCGGTTTCGTGCCGCCGGCGAGGCCGCGCGCGGCGAGACCATGGTACGGGACCGGTGGCGCACTTCCTTGCTGAACTCGGTGCAGACCTGGGTCATCAGGTCGGTCGAGCGGTACACCATGTAGACGTTGAAGTCGGGCAACTCGTCGCGGATGGGAATGGGCTGAAGTCGCTCCCGGTTGAGCACGAGGGGGCCGCCGGACCCATAGAACACGAAGTCGGACCACATGCTGATGAGGTCGGTGCAGGTGGCCAGTTGCAGACCGAGGAGGTTCGAGGCGCTTTGCACGATACGCTGGGGCATGTCGAGCCGGTGCAGCCGCATGAGGCTCGCGAGCGGGCTGCCGGGGTCGTCGAGCGGATCGAGCGTGAGCCAGTCGGCGTCGAGCAGCGAGCGCAGGCGTGTGACGCGGCCAAGCGGATGGCCGGGGCGTGCCGCGAGCACCATGCCGACCGAGAACAGCGGCTCCCACTGGAACGCGTTCGTGCCGGGGCCGCTATTCGTGGAGATGAGCGCGAGGTCGAGGTGGCCTTCGCGCAGGCCCTCCAGCACCTGCTGGGGCCGCAGTTCGTAGGCGCATAGGGCGACGCCGGGAAAGCGCATGCGGAAGGCGGCGATCGATTCGGGCAGCGGCCCGGCGGACGCCACGGCGGTAAAGCCGATATTGAGCTGGGCCTCGGCGCGGCCGCGCAGCGCTTCGATGTCTTCGAGCGCGTGGCGCAACTCGTGCTCGACCACGTTCGCCCGTTTGGCGAGCGCCCGGCCATAGTCGGTGAGGCTCACGCCGCGCACCGAACGCGACATCAGCGTGACGCCCAGTTCGCGTTCCAGTTCCGCCATGGCCTTGGAGAGCGCGGGCTGCGAGATGTGCAGGCTGCGTGAAGCCTCGTGCATGCTGCCGTGCTGCGCGAGCGCGAGCAGCACGCGCAGTTGGTGCAGTTTCATGGGCGGGTTCCTCGCGTGGGGCGGCGATGGGCGGCGATGGGCGGCGTGGGAGCGCGAACCTCGGCGCATTGTAAGGTATCGGCCCCGACTTGTAGGGCTGTTGTCACGGGAGTAGAGCGGCGAGTGGCTGGCCGGCTACCTGGAGAGCGACGCATTCAGCACGCTCAGGCGCGACTCCGACGAAGCCAGGGCCGCGCTCGATACGATGTGTTATTGCGTTCACATCGACGGTAGGACGGTTACCGTGTTCAACTACGACGGCGAAAGCGACTATAGCGCCTATGTTGTGGAGATCTTCGACCGCTTCAAGCAAGGCGAGGTGAAGGATCACCATGTCGAGTTGAAGGAGTGGCCGGAGATGAATCACGTGGAAGCACGGATTCTGGATTGTGCGGCCGAACTCGATCCCGAGCCTTTTGCGTTGCTTTCCAGCTTCCAGGCGAATCACGCTGGCTATCTCGATGCGACGGTCGCGGCGTTCGACCGTGAAATCCTGTTCTATGTGGCCTATCGCGCCTACATTCAGTCATGCTGCGACGCGGGTTTGTCGTTCTGCTATCCGCAAGTCTCGGCAACGAGCAAATCGGTGCGCTGTGACGGCACGTTCGATATCGCGCTGGCTCACAAGCGTTGCGTGGACAGACGTCCGGTAGTCCTGAACGATTTTCGCATCACCGGTTCCGAACGCATTTTCGTAGTATCCGGCCCGAACAACGGCGGGAAAACGACCTTTGCACGCACCTTCGGCCAGCTTCACTTTCTGCGTGCGCCGTGACGAGAGGATGGCGCACGCACGTTCCGGCTGATCGAAGCCGGGCCGCTGCAGACCAGCTTCGGGCAGGATTTGTACCGGCAGATATTCGGCAAGGAAGGGGGAGAAGGCGCCCCCGGCGGGGCGAAGGACGAGGTGCTCTCGACGGCGGACTAGACATACACGGCGCCACCGTCATCAACTGTGCGGAAGGCACGGGACACGGGGCACGCGGGCGCCCATCACGCGGCGCACGTGCTGAGGCTCGCGGACCAGCCCGTTCAGGTTGCCCTGGCCGTGAGCAAAGACGAGGCGAGCCGCATGCTCCAGGCGGTCGAGCAGGAGCAGGTTCATGTCTTCTATACGCGCATACCCACCGAGTTCGGGTTGCTGGGCGACGAGGGACAGACCGGGGCCATGAAGCGGCACTTTGCGCTTTTCGGCCGCGGGGCGGCGCACTGACCGCCTGAAGCAGCAGTGGGCGCGCTACCGTAGCTCACGCGTCGGGCACAATCGATTGCTTCGAGCGGCATCTGTTCGAAGCGGCGATCACGGATCGTGAGCCTGTGCGCGCAGCGGCTACGCTCGCGCGAGCGCTAGCCCTTATCCACTGAGGATAAACGTGCCCCGACTCAAGAGCCTCCCGTTTCCAGAAGGCTCTTATTCGTCTAGCAATAGCGGACTGCCGGCCTGAAGGGCCAGTGGCTCAATGCCCGTGGGCCTTGCGCCATCCGGTGTGCTTTTCGATCCGTGGACTGCGTTTGCCGGCATGAAGGCCCGCGGAGACCAGATAAAGGACTCCTGCAAAAGGCCAGAGCCAGGTGGCCAGCGAGAGGCACAGCCAGCAGGCATCTTGTGGAGGGTAGGCGTGGAGTGCCCAGAAAAGGCAGGCAGCTGGCAACAGCAGCAGACACAGCGCCGACCGATTCAGAAATGCGGCGACCCTTGCATACTTCAGCGTTTCAGCGTGCATGCCTGTCTCCATTGGAAATGGCATTGGGATATAGAGTCGCACGGCTGTCATCTCAGGAAAACTCGGTAAATTCCCTGACATTTGTAATTCCGATATACCGCGATGCAGCAAATAACCCGGGAGAACTCAGTGAGTAGAGCAATGAAAAATGATCAGGAGTTTGAAATAACGAGGCCAATATTCGAGGTGTATTTTCTGGACCTGCATTCAAGCGGTAAAGGCGGTCACGACGACACCCGCCGGTGTGTCCCGCCCACAGCACAGTTTACTTCAACCCGGTTTGCGTAATCGCGAGGGTCGCATTCCAGCGAATGCAGTTCGTGACTTTACGGCCGGTTTAAGCTACCCTCATAACTCCGATAATCTTGGTCGTCGTAATATCATGTCGTTTATCAGTACAGGCGTCGAATACGGTTTGCATTGCCTGCTTTATCTGGCCGGCACGTCGGCGGGCGTGCGCGAGGCAAGCGTGCGCGATCTGGCCGAAATGCAGGGCGTGCCGGTGGACTATGCCGCGAAACTCTTCACGCGGCTCGCCAAGGCCGGCATCGTCCAGTCCACCGAAGGCATTCGCGGCGGCTTCACACTCGCGCGGCCGGCGGCACAAATCACGGTGCGGGCCGTAGTCGTAGCCATCGACGGCGAAAAGCCGCTCTTCGACTGCCGCGAAGTGCGCAGCCAATGTGCGTTGTTCGAGCAGGAACCTCCGGCGTGGGCCACGCGCGGCACGTGTTCGATTCATGCCGTCATGCAGGTTGCCGAACGCGCCATGCGCGAGGAACTCGAAAAGCACTCGCTGGCCGATCTCGTCGCCCGCGCGTATTCGAAGGCGCCGGCCAGTTATGGCCATCACGTGGTCAACTGGTTTGCCGACCGCGCTGCCAATCGCCGTAGCGACCGGCAGGCCTGAAGCTGAATCGATCTCCGCTCCCGGATGTTGACGGCGCAACGAAGTGCGGAAACGCTTGTGCGTTCCCGCGCCGCGCGCTTCGAAATCCTGGACTCCTGCGCGACCATCCTTAAGCGACCACCCTTATGCGACCACAATACGCAGCGGATCGGCCGCGGCAAACGCCGCCTCGCGATCGGCACGGGGCGGGTAGATCCACTCGGAGTTGATCTGGTGCTTCAGCTTCTTCGCGTCCGCACCCTTCAGCTTCACTTCGCGCTCCCAGCCTTCGGTGTAGACCGCGCCCCAGGGGCCGAGGTCCAGACACGTGACGTACTTCGGCTGGCTGTACGGGATCGGCTCGATGCCGAGCAGATCGGCCGCCACGTTATGGCCTGCTGACCGTCCCAGATTCATCGCGTGCTGGCACGACATCATGGTGTGGTTGCCCGCGTCGTCGGTGGCGGCGCACGCCACGTCGCCCGTGGCATAAACGCCCGGCACCCCCTCCACCGCGAGGTTGCGATCGACGCGTAGGCGCCCCGTCGTGTCGCGCTGGCCGGGGATCTGCCCGGTGAGCGTGCTGGCGCGCAGGCCGGCGGTCCAGATCACCGTGCTCGACTCGATGCGCTGGCCGTCGGCCGTTGTGATGCCGCCGGCATCCACTGAGGCCACGCCGGAGCCGAGCTGCCAGGTAACGCCGAGTTCTCGCAGCGCTTCTTCGATAACCGGACGCGGGCCGGCACCCAGATCGGGGCCGATGGCCGCGCCGCGTTCGACGACGATCACTTTGACGTCGGCCTGTTCTCCCAGCGCGGCACGCAGGCGAGCCGGCATTTCCGCTGCCGTTTCGATGCCCGTGAAGCCGCCGCCCGCCACCACGACCGTGTTGCGCGCGGGCGTATCCGGCTGTCGCGCGAGATTGCGGATATGCGTTTCGAGCTCTACGGCCTCGTCGGTCTGATCCACGCTGAACGTGTGTTCCGCGAGACCCGGAATGGCGGGGCGGAAGAGCCGGCTGCCCGCCGCGAGGACCAGGCGGTCATAGTCCAGCGTCACGGCGTGCTGATCTACGCGGAGCACGTCCACCGCGCGGCGGTCCACATGAATGCGTTCGACCGTGCCTTGCACGAATTTCACGCCTGCCGCGTCGAATATCGCCGTGAGCGGCGCCCGGAAGTTGGCCGGCCCTTCTTCATAGAGCCGCGGGCGAACGTGCAGGTGGGGGTCGGGCGCGACCAGCGTGATCTCAACGTCAGTACTGCCATGCAAGTCGAGCAGACGCGCCGCGCTCAACGCGCTCCACATGCCGGCAAACCCGGCCCCGATAACAAGAATGCGCTTCGACATTTCCATCTCCTGTGGGTCATCGCCGCGCGAACGCAGCGCATAACTCGGATTGTACGAGTCGTAGTTAAGAAGCGCAAGCACTCCTGGCGCGCCGGGAAATGGCCCGAAGCAAAAGTGAGCTTCCACTGAGATTTCGCTTCCGGCAGGTTGCGTATCAACTCGACTCAAAGGAAGGAAGGCCGCGGTTTCCACGAACAGCCGGACCTCGACCCATTTGTGCCCCCATCTCTCTCCAGTTTCCCATTGGGCGGGATTATGTTTCCCCGCGCATAAACGCACCCGCACCGAATGGGAGGGGCATGTATTGCATTCACGGAACATAAAGCTCACTTCGCGGCCGCGCCAATGCGTGCCCTGGTGGCGGGGCCGTTGTTCGAGCCGAACGGGGTGGTCGGCGGGAGCTTCTGTTTGTATGAGTCAGACGATATAGAGACGATTCGCCGATTCGTTCTCGACGATCCGTTCAATACGGCGGGAATTGCGTACAGATCCGTCATATTGCGCGGGCAAGCAAAGGCGTGATGGGAGCATGCCGCGAGTCCTGCTGAGCGAAGTGGAATTATTCGAACGAAAAAAGACCGGCATGCGTGCCGGTCTTGACGAGGACGGATCTACTGACTGGCGCCACCAGCAGCGTTTGGCTTTTTCCGGGCGTTCTGCAGGTCCGTCGCCGCAGCAGGCGAAGGCGAAGTGCTTGCTGTTAGAATCAGGTAAAAAGCTTGGCCAGCAAGCTATGTGTAGCAACTTTGAAAGGTAAGCAGTGTGGCAACCAAAGGCCTAACCGTTACGCATCCGTCCTGCCTGATCGATGGCTCGGATGCTGAATTTCGTCATCTCGTCAACGGCTTGTTGCCGTTCGCTGCGCGCCTCCTGTCCATTCGGGACGGTTTTGGCAGCATGGTCGGGCTGACGGGTGTCCAATACTCCTTGACCCGGTCGATCGCGCATCTTTCGGCACGCGACGAGGTGACTGTCAATCAGCTCGCCGAGCATCTGCACCTGAGCGGCGCTTTCGTCACAGTCGAGACCAACAAACTGAAAAAACTCGGGCTGATCG
Source organism: Paraburkholderia ferrariae NBRC 106233 (assembly GCF_000685035.1). Lineage (GTDB taxonomy): Bacteria > Pseudomonadota > Gammaproteobacteria > Burkholderiales > Burkholderiaceae > Paraburkholderia > Paraburkholderia ferrariae. Next base: position 15,684 of record NZ_BAYB01000032.1, on the reverse strand, counting down.
ATAAAAAGGCGCATCCGGATGATCGACGGAAAATGCGCCTGACCATGACTGCCGCCGGCAACCGTCTGCTCAACGAACTGCTGCCCACGCAGCAGCGCATCAACGACGTGCTGTTTGAAGGCGTGACGCGCAGCGAATTTAAAATGCTCTGCTCTGTGGTGGACCGACTGGTCGCCAACGGCGATCAGGCCGCGCTCGATCTCGACCATCTGCAGGCGCGCCAGCAGCGGGCGGCCGCCGCACGCGGCACCGCGGGTTAGTGGCGTCGTATGGCCGCCTGGCGGCAATAGCGTATCAATGCGCCGCCCACTGGATGGTGGTGAGGTCGATGCCTTCCTGATGCATGTCCCACAATGGGCTCAACGCGCGCAGTTTCGTCACTCTGTCCGTGACCTGTCGAACCACCTCGTCGACTTCATCTTCCGTCGTGAAGCGCCCCAGTGTGAAGCGGATCGAGCTATGAGCGAGTTCGTCGCTGCGACCCAGCGCGCGCAGTACGTAAGAGGGTTCGAGCGACGCCGATGTGCAGGCCGATCCTGACGAGACAGCCACGCCCTTGATCCCCATGATCAAGGATTCGCCCTCTACAAAGTTGAAGCTGACGTTGAGGTTGTGCGGGATGCGGTGCTCGAGACTGCCGTTGACATAAACCTCTTCGAGCTTCGTTAGTTCTGCCATCAACCGGTCGCGCAGCGCGCCAACGCGGCGCGCTTCGTCGTCCAGTTCCAGCCGGGCCAGGCGGAACGCTTCGCCCATGCCGACGATCTGGTGCGTGGGCAGCGTTCCCGAGCGCATGCCGCGCTCGTGGCCGCCGCCGTGAATCTGCGCCTCGATACGGATGCGCGGCTTGCGGCGCACGTACAGCGCACCGATACCCTTGGGTCCATAGACCTTGTGGGCCGTCACCGTCAGCAGGTCGATCTCCAGCGCCTTCAGGTCGATGGGCACCTTGCCCGCGGCCTGCACGGCATCGCAATGGAACACGATACCCCGAGCGCGGCACAGCGCACCGATCTTTGCCACCGGCTGGATCACGCCGGTTTCGCTGTTGACGAGCATGACCGACACGAGCGTCGTGTCCGGCCGCAATGACGCCCGCAGGGCGTCGAGATCGACCATCCCCTCGTGGTCCACGTCCAGATAAGTCACCTCGAAGCCGCTTCGCTCAAGGTCGCGGCACGTATCGAGCACGGCCTTGTGCTCGGTTTTCACCGTGACGATGTGCTTGCCCTTGCCGCGATAGAAGTTCGCTGCGCCCTTGATGGCGAGATTGTTGCCCTCGGTCGCACCAGACGTCCAGATGATCTCGCGAGGATCCGCATTGAGCAGTGCCGCGACATGCGCCCGGGCCGCTTCCACGGCTGCTTCGGCCTCCCAACCATAACTGTGACTGCGCGAGGCGGGGTTGCCGAACTGCTCGTGCAGGAAGGGAATCATCGTTTGGACAACGCGCGGGTCGACCGGTGTCGTCGCGCTGTAGTCCATATAGATCGGACGGTGTTTCGATTCGTTCTGCATGGTTTGGCTCTTGAGTCGGGAGTGCGCAGGCAGCGAGAAGGCTTGTCCGGCGGTCGAAAACTGACGCGCAGTCTAGCACCGCGCGAAACGAATGCGCACTCGGCCCATACGGACGGCAGGGTTGTTTCTCTGTTCGACGAGCCGTGGCGTGGTCGGATTCTTCAGGGAAATCAACAAATTGCGGATATCAAACGGCATGCCGCGCTCGCGACCGGGTTTACGCTAACTTGCATTGCAAATTTAAATAGAGTTGAATAATAGCTAAGAAACAAAGGTAACAAAGAAATCAAAATGGGCGAATGCCCGGCAAGGAGCAAAGATGTCTCATTCGTCAGACGGTGCCGGCACGAAGCCGGACGAGCAGCGTCGGTTCAGGGGCGCGCTTGCGATGTTTGCCACCGGCGTGGCAGTGATTACCGCGCCGCGCGGTCAGGGCGCGCCGGTCGGCATCACGGTGGCGTCGTTCAACTCGGTTTCGCTCGATCCTCCGCTGATCCTGTTTTCGGTGGATCGCCGCTGCCTGAGTCTCGCCGACCTTTGCGAGTCGCCGCGCTATGCGGTGAACGTGCTCGGAGAGGCGCAGCACGAACTGTCGAACCGGTTCGCGAAGGCGAACTCGGGCAAGTGGGACGGCTTCGAGTTCAGCACGCGCGATTGCAACAGTCATGTGTTGTTGCCCGGCGCGCTGGCGACGTTCGAATGCGAAGCGTATGCCCAGCATGACGGCGGCGATCACGTGATTTTCGTTGGACGGGTGGTGCGCCACCAGGCGCGTCACGATGGGCGTCCCCTCATTTTCTTTGGTGGCGAGTACCGTGCGCTCGACGAGCGCCTCATTGCCGCCTGATTCATCGCTTTCACCGCATTCGTCCCCCGAGGAGCAAGAACATGATCAAGAACGGCAGCGACCATATTGCGATGCTGCGCGACGGCCGCGAGGTGTACCTCGACGGCAAGCGCGTGACCGACGTCACGACGCATCCCGCCTTTCGCAATTCGATTCGCAGTTACGCGAATCTCTACGACTTTCAGGCACGCCCGGAAAACGCGGCGAAGATGACGTTTCAGCCCGATGGCGTTGACCGGAGCGTGAGCCGCATCTGGCAACTGCCGACGAGCTACGCTGAACTGGTGGAGCGCCGCCAGATGCTGGAGGCGTGGTCGGAGCTGCACTACGGCTTCATGGGCCGCTCGCCCGATCACGTCGCCTCGTGCATTTCGGGCATGTTCATGGGCATCGACGTATTCGAAGCCGCCGATCCGGCCCGCGCGGGCGCATTGCGCGACTACTACCGATACGCCCGCGACAACGACCTGTTTCTCACCTACGTGATTGTCAATCCGCAGGCGAATCAGTCGAAGACGGCCCACGAACAGGAGGACAAATACCTCGCCGTGGGTATCGTGGACCAGGACGCCGAAGGCATTACGGTGCGCGGTGCGAAGATGCTGGCGACGAGTGGCATCATGGCGAACGAGGTGTTCTGCAGCTGCATCCAGCCGCTGCGCGAAGGCGACGAGATGTATGCCCTTTCGTTCGCGGTTCCCATGAACACGAGGGGGCTGAAAGTGATGTCCCGCAAGTCGTACGAGGCGAACGCGACGTCGGTGTTCGACAACCCGCTCGCGAGCCGCTACGACGAGAACGACGCGGTCCTCTACTTCGACGACGTCAAGGTGCCGTGGGAGCGCATTTTCGTGGCTGGCGACATCGGGCTCTGCGCAAGGCAGTTTCATGCCACGCCCGCACACGTCTACCAGAACTACCAGTGCCAGGTGCGCCTGATGGTGAAGCTGCGCTTCCTCGTCGGGCTCGCGCTGAAGATCACCGAGATCAACGGTACGAACGGCTTCCCGCAGGTGCGCGAGATGCTCGGCCAGCTTTGCGCCGAAGCCGGCATGGTCGAAGCGTTCGTGTGCGGCATGGAAGCAAAGGGGCGCGTGGTCAACGGCTACTATGTGCCGGACCGCAGCATGCTCTACGGCTCGCAGGTGTTGACGCAGCAGTTGTACGCGAAGGTGCTGAATTCGCTTCGCGAACTGGCAGGCGGCGGCATGATCATGCTGCCTTCGAGCATCGAGGATTTCGCCAATCCCATGCTCGTGCAGATCATCGAGAAGACCCAGAAGTCACCAGCGTGCAGTTCAGAGGATCGCGTCAAGTTCTTCAAGCTGGCGTGGGACGCAGTGGGTTCCGAGTTCGCGTCCCGCCACAACCAGTACGAGATGTTCTACGCAGGCGCGACCTTCGTGACGAAGGGCCACGCCTACCGCACTTACGACTGGGCCAGTGCATCGGGCCTCGTCGACCAGATGTTGGGCAGCTACTCGCTCAGGGACGAACTGGCGGCGCTGCCGCGGGCGGCCTGATAGCGGCATTCAACGTATTCGCTAGACGCAACAGGAGAAAAGCATGGCGATCAACAAGATTCACGACGAATTTCACAAGCTGGACATGGAGCAGGGCTGGCAGTTGCCGGAGGGCTACGACGCCAACTCGGGCGCGCAAGAGTTGATCCTTTCGGGCGCGCTGGACACGGTCAACAAGAAGGGAAGCCGCACGCGCCTGCTGCGTCTGCCTGCCGGCCTCTTTACGAAGAAGCCTTTCGTGCACGACTACTGGGAAGAGGTGTTTCTCGTGCAAGGCGACCTGACCGTCGGCAACGACGAGAAAGGCGAGGGCGGCGTGCCGTTCAAGGGCTATACATACGCAGTGCGGCCGCCCGGCGCATGGCACGGCCCGTTCAAGTCGAACGGCGGCTGCGTGCTGCTTGAGATCCACTACTACGACCCGGCCTGATCATGACGCGTACCGTGGAAGCCGTAACGGCGGCACTCGCGGGCGGCCAGACAAGCGCAGCGGCTTTGCTGGATGGGTGTGTCGGGAGGGCCGGGTGCGCCGGCGGGGAGGGCGCACGCGTGTTCCCCTATGGCGTGAGCGCGGCCGCGCACGTCCAGGCAGCGAGCGCCGACATGCTGCGCAGCATTGGCGTTGCCGGACCGCTTGCCGGCGTGCCGGTGTCGGTAAAGGACCTGTTCGACGTGCAGGGCGAGGTCACGCGTGCCGGCTCGCGTGCGATGCCCGAGGTCGTTGCGCGTCGGGACGCCACGGCGATTACGCGGCTGCGTTCAGCCGGCGCCGTGTTCGTGGGTCGGACCAACATGACCGAGTTCGCGTATTCGGGCGTGGGCATCAACCCGCACTACGGCACGCCGCTCAACCCGCATGATCGCGTTGCCGGCCGGATTCCCGGAGGTTCGTCGTCGGGCGCGGCGGTGTCCGTCGCGGACGCCATGGCGATCGCCGCGATTGGGTCCGATACCGGCGGCTCCTGCCGCATCCCGGCAGCGTTGTGCGGCATCGTGGGCTTCAAGCCGACGGCAAGCCGCATACCGCTGCAGGGTGCAGTGCCGCTCTCGTCGAGCTACGACTCGATAGGCTCGCTCGCGAATTCGGTGGCTTGCTGCGCTACGCTGGACGCCGTGATGGCCGGCGAGGAACCGGCGCCTCTTGCGAGGCGCAACGTGCGGGGCCTGCGCCTCGCCGTGCCGATGCGCGTCGTGCTTGACGGCATGAGCGATGCCGTCGCGCGCGCGTGGTCGCGCTCGCTCACGGCCTTGTCCGCAGCCGGTGCCGTGATGGAAGAGGTCGCGTTTGCGAGTTGGGAGCGGCTGGGCGAGATCGGCCAGAACGGCGGACTTGTTGCGGCCGAGGCTAGTGCCTGGCATCGCAACCTGTTGAGCGAGCAGCCGCAGAAATACGATCCGCGCGTCGTCTCGCGCATTCGGCTGGCCGACGCCCAGCAGCCGGTGGATTACCTGCGGATGCTTACGCTGCGTGCGGAGCTTTGCCGCTCGATGGATGGCGAGATGGCGCCGTTCGATGCGCTCGTCATGCCCACCGTTCCGATCACGGCGCCGCGTGTCGATGAACTTGAGGATGACGAAGTATTTTTCAATGCCAACCGACTTCTGCTGCGCAACCCCTCGATAGCGAACATGCTGAACCTGTGTTCGCTTTCCGTTCCCTGCCACGAACCGGGCGAAGCGCCGGTTGGCCTGATGCTGTTCGGACGGCACCTCGCCGATCGGGCGTTGCTGGAAACCGGCCTCGCCGTGGAGCGGCTGTTGAGCCCACGCGCTGAGCCTGGCCGCGCGTGAGCGCGAGCCACTCTGGAGAATTTGCAAACATGAATACGATCACGTTCCACATCGACGGTCCGGAAGGCGTGAAGCCGCGGGCCATTTCCATCCGGCAACTCGTCGTGGCCGGCTGGACCGGCCGCGACACCGTGGCGATGGAAGCCCACATTCGGGAACTCGAAGAACTGGGCGTCAAGCGTCCGCCGTACACGCCGGTGTTCTACCGGGTTGCCGCGAGCCGCCTGAGCGCTGAACCCGTCGTTCAGGTAAGCGGCGGTGCGAGCAGCGGCGAGGCGGAGTTCCTGCTCGTCAAGGACGGCGGCGAAATCTTTGTCGGCATCGCTTCGGACCATACGGACCGCGAAGTCGAGACCTATGGCATCACGGTCTCGAAGCAAATGTGCGAAAAGCCGTGCTCCTCGACCCTGTGGCGCCTCGCCGACGTCGAGGACCACTGGGACAGCCTGATCCTGCGCTCGTATGCCACCGTCGACGGCGAACGCGTGTTGTATCAGGAGGGCCCGGTGACGGCCATGCATTCGCCCGAGGATCTGCTGGCGCGTTTCGCTTCCCGCTCGGAGACGTTCGAAGACGGAGCCGCGATGCTGTGCGGCACGCTGGCCGCCATTGGCGGTATCCGACCGGCGCAGCAATTCGAGGTCGTGCTCGAGGACCCGGTTCTGGGCCGCACGCTGCGCCACGCGTACGCGGTCGAATCGCTCGCAATCCACGGCTGATGGCGCGACGCCCTGCGCCTGCCGGGGTGCCGCCGTGCCTTGCTGACTCAACCCGCTTCGCGAATGCCATCATGCCCTCGCTGAAACACTGTATCGAAGCTTATATCCACGCCAAGGACGGTAACCGGCCTCACCTGATGGAGGCGGCCTTCGAGGAGCAGGCTGAACTGGTCACGCGGGTCAGAACCGACGACATCGCGTTCCCGCCGCACCTTACGGGACGCGACGCGATCACTTCGATCATGGTGAGCCAGTTTGCCCAGCGCTACGAGAATGTCTACACGTTCTGCATCGGCGCACCGCCGACACCTGACGCACTTGCTTACGCTACCAACTGGCTCGTCTGCATGACCCAGAAGGACGACGGCGCCGCGCGCCTGGGTTCAGGCAGGTACGAATGGCTCGCTAACGCAGGACGGATCAGCCGTCTTGTCATTACGATCGACGAGATGCGGGTGCTCGGGCGCGAGATCGCGGCGCCGATGCTGGGGTGGGCGCGAAGCTTGCCGTACCCATGGTGCGCAATTGACCAACTTGAGCGGCGTATGCCTCAGGTGGAGGCGTTGCGTCGCGTGGCTCGCGAACTCCGCTGCGCCGGAGCGCGTTGAACCTGCCGCGAAAGCCTGCACAGGTTAGGCCGCGATAACGGCCGCAGGCCGGAGAGAGCCCGATATCGACAGGACTGCTTATGTCCCGTTGAGTTACTCGGTAGCCGGCTGCGCGAGTTGCCCGCGCGCCCAAAGGGCGAGCTCGCGCTTGGTCCGCACGCCCAGCTTGGCGAACGCCCGCTGGACATAGGATTCCGCCGAGGTCTGCCGGACCCCCAGTATCTCGGCCGTTTCCGGCACGGTGCGGCCTGCGATCAGGTGCCGGCAGCTTTCGTATTCCCGCTTCGAGAGCCGGATGCCGTCACTGGCAATCCGCGCGTCGAACAGCACGAGCGGATCGGTTTCGCTCATCGCGTTGGCGGTGCGCTTCACGGCCGCCGTGGACACATGCAGTTCCAGCAGCGGAAACAGGAAGTCGCCGAGGTGCCGGAAATGATTGAGCTCGGCGAGCGAGAATTGCGGCTGGTCGTCGCGGCGCACGATCGCAAGCGAATACTGCGTGTGGCGGGTGCTTTTCGTCAGCACGCACTCCTGGGCGATATGACTGCTCTCGAAGATCAGCGCGCGAAACTCGCCCGCCGGCAGCTTGTTCATGTCGCGCACGACGAGATGGGTGCCCGATGTATCGCGGATGCCGGCGAAGAGCGGGTCGACGGACTGGAAGCGGTCGTAGTAGAGCGTCATGATGCCGTCGAGCACCGCCTGTTCCTCGTGGACGGTGCCGCTGCCGATCCACTCGCAGCGATAGCCCAGCGGCGAGGCAGGGTCGAAGCGCGTGCGATCGACGTGGGCGGAGTCGAGCGGAATCAGCTCGTGCAGGAAGCGCGTGAGCCGATGCACGAAATGCGGCAACCCGACGGATTCGATGACTTCGCCCAGCGCCTTGATCGAGACGTTGAGGTGCCGGCTACTGTGATTGAAAGGGTCGACGTTGAGCAGCATGGTGTCCCCCCGGTTCGGTTCGTCTACTTGCCTTTACGATTCGCAGCCGATATTCCAGGCGCGAGCAGGCCCCAACCATATCAGACAGGCGGGGCCGCCAGAAATCGGTGGAATCCACCCCTCGCTTGGCGTTCCGCCGCCGCGATGGCATGGCGCAGTTCCTGGTAACTGCGCAGCCCTGCGAGCCCGAGTTCGCGCCCGATCCCGGAGAGGCCGAAGCCGCCCCAGCTGATGTGCGGGAAGATCAGTTGCGGCGTGTTGTGCCACACGAGCCCTGCCCGCAGCCGCCGCCGATAATGCTGTGCCCTCTCCGCGTTCGCGGTCACGACCGTGGCGACGAGGCCGTAGCGCGTGTCGTTCGCGAGTCCGATGGCGTCTTCGTCGGTGCGGAACGATTTCACGCAGGCCACGGGGCCAAATATTTCGTCGGTCCACAGCACGTTGTCGGCGGCCGGCTCGGCCACGACGACAGGCGCCATGAAGAAGCCGCCCCCACTTTCCTCCGCCACCTGGCCGCAAAATGCGACACGCGCGCCGGCTTCGAGGCCGCGCTCGACCAACGCCTCCACGCGCGTGCGGTGCGCGCGCGAGATGAGCGGTCCCATCGTCGCGCGGGGCGTGGCGGGTGGCGCCACCACGAGGGCGCGCACGGCCGTTTCGAAGGCGGCCATGAACTTGCGGTAGAGGCTGTCGTGAACGAGGATGCGCGCCGTGGCCGAGCACATCTGCCCGGCGTTCGTGAACGCGCCGCCCACGGCGAGCGCGACGGCGAGATCGACGTCGGCGTCCTCGCGCACGATCAGCGCCGACTTGCCGCCCAGTTCGAGCGTTACGCGCTTCATGTCCTCGGCGGCGGCGCGCATGACGTGGCGGCCCGCGGCCGTGCTGCCCGTAAACGAGATCTTGTCGACGAGCGGATGCGCGGTTAGCGCGGCACCCACCTCGGCGCCGCCGTTCACGATGTTGACGACGCCATCGGGCACGCCCGCTTCGGCCAGCAGATCCACGAGCGCGTGCTCCGTGGGCGACGTGAGTTCCGATGGCTTGAGCACGACCGTGCAGCCGGCGGCGAGCGCGGGCGCGATCTTCCAGGCCGTCGTGACCATCGGGAAATTCCAGGGCACGATGAGTGCGGCGACGCCGACGGGATCGTAGAAGCGTTCGGCCGCGACGGTGTCGTCGGGCAGCGCGATGGCTTCGGTGCGGAACGCCGTGGCTTCGTCGCAGCGGTCGGCGTACCAGGCGAAGGTCGCGGCGACGTCGCTCGCGTCGATCCCGGCCTCCATGCGTGGCTTGCCGCTCACGTGCATTTGCAGCGCCGCGAGCACCTCGCTTCGGGCCTCGACGAGTTCGGCCACTCTGCGCAATATCGCGCCGCGCTGCGCGGGCGCCATGGCGCTCCACGCGCCGAACGCGGCGCGGGCCGCGCGCACGGCATCATCGACCTGTGCGGTGCCGGCGCTTTCCTGCCAGCCGATCGTCGCGCCGGTTGCCGCGCTGCAGATCGCGCTGCGAGAGGTGCCGTCCTGCGCCGGCACTGCACGTCCGGCGATGCGCGCGGCGGGCAGCACGGGCAGTTCGCCCGCTCCGCCGGCGAGCCATTGGGTGTGGTTCATGACGTGACCTCAGCGGTAGTGGACGCCCGGCATCACGCAGAGCATTTCGAAGGCGAGATTTGCGCCCACGAGCGCCGTGGTGCCCGCCTGGTCGTAGGGCGGCGAGACCTCCACGAGATCCGCGCCGACGATATTGAGCCCCTTCATGCCGCGCACGATTTCGAGGCCCTGCTGCACGGTCAGGCCGCCTACCTCGGGCGTGCCGGTGCCGGGGGCGAAGGCCGGATCGAGCCCGTCGATATCGAAGCTCAGATAGACAGGCGTGTCGCCCACGCGCTCGCGCACGCTTTCCATGAGCGGTGCGAGCGACCGGTTCCAGCATTCCTCGGCCTGTACCACCGTGAAGCCCTGGGCGCGGCACCAGTCGAAGTCGTCGGCGTGGTAGCCGGTGCCGCGCAGGCCGATCTGCGTGACCTTGTCGCATTGCAGCAGGCCGTCTTCCACCGCGCGGCGAAACGGCGTGCCGTGGGCGATCTTCTCGCCGGACATCGTGTCGTTCACGTCCGCGTGCGCATCCACGTGCACGACGGCCACCTTGCCGTACTTCTTGTGGAGCGCCCGCAGGATCGGCCAGGCGATCGTATGGTCGCCGCCCAGCGTGATGGGGCGGCAGCCGTTTGCGACGATGCGGTCGTAGGCCGCTTCGATCAGGCCGATCGAGTCCTTGAGGTCATAGGGGTTGGTCGCGACGTCGCCGATGTCGGCCACCTGCAGCGAATCGAACGGCGCCGCGCGCGTGGCCATGTTGTAGGGGCGCAGCAATACGGATTCCGTGCGGATCTGGCGCGGGCCGAAGCGCGTGCCCGAGCGGTTCGAGGTGCCGATATCGAGCGGCACGCCGACAAAGCAGACGTCGAGCCCAACGCTCGTGGCGGCGTGCGGCAGCCGCATCATCGTGGCGATGCCGCCGAAGCGCGGCATGTCGTTGCCGCCGAGCGGCTGGTTGAATTCCTGGGTCATGAACGGTGGATTCCTTACGTTTGCGTCACTGCTGCAGGCAGAAAGACAGGCGACCGATCGTAGAGGAGAAGACCCGCCGATGAATCTCGAAGTCGCGACCCTTACATCGGCCTTTATCGATGCAAGCGCGCCGGCCGAAAGCGCGTGAGATTGTGCCGTGTCCCCCCCGAAGGGGGGCATACCGGGAAGGGGCGAACCGATAACTTTGTCGCCGGTTTTCCACTTACGGCACAAGAGATTCACATGACCAAACTCATTCGAGACATCGTTGCGCTGGGCGCCGGCATTGGCGAATACACGAAGCTGGACTTCGGCATGGACGAGGGCGACTGGCGCGCGGCGCAGGGCGACAGCCGCAATTACATCGTCGGCTGGTGGGAGGGCAAGGTCGGCGCGGTGGAGTTTCCCGAGACGACCGCCGACGAAGCGGTCTGGCTCGTCGAAGGGCGTGTTGCGCTGACCGACGTCGAGGGCAATCGCAAGGAATTCCGCGCGGGCGAGGGCTACCTGCTGCCGGCAGGCTTCGCCGGCCGCTGGGAAACGATCGAGGACGCAAAGAAGTTCTACGTCCTGCTCGAGCAGTCCTGAGCATCGGGTGAGCGGGCGCGCGCCCGGCAGGACGGCGCGCGCCGGTTCTGGCGATTGTCCTGTCCGCATTGAATTCGACCATGAGTCAACAGAACGAACACAAGGAGACGCAGGCCGACTTCGTCTTCACGAATGCGCGCGTCTATACCGTCGATCCGCATTGCCCCTGGGTGAGCGCGGTCGCCGTGCGCGACGGCCGGATCGTATTCGTCGGCGACGGGCTTGCCGCCCAGCGCTACGTAGGCGCGAACACGCGCATCATCGACGCGGGCGGACGGCTGATGCTGCCGGGCTTCGTCGAGTCGCACTGGCACTTCTCGACCACCGCGTTCGCCGCGCAGGCCTTTCTCAATTTCGAGAATCCGCAACTGGTGCTCGCCGGCCTGCGTGCCTACGTCGAAGCGCATCCGCACGAGAAGAGCATCATCGGCATGGGCTGGGTGCAGGCGGCCATGCCCGCCGCGCTGCTCAACCGCGAGACGCTCGACGCCATTTGCCCCGACCGGCCCGTGTGCCTGCTCTCCACCGACTTTCACACGATGTGGGTGAACACGAAGGCGCTGGAGATCGGCGGCATCGACGCCTCCACGCCGCCCGTGGAAGAGGGCGCGAGCTGGTTCGAGAAGGACCCGCTCACGGGCGACCCCACGGGCCTCGTGGTGGACGGCGCAGCCTATTCGCTGCTCATGTGCCGCCTTTCCGGGGCCGGCTATCTGCCGCCGTGGGGCGAGCTCTATTACACGTCGTTCGTCGCGTGGCAGAAGAAGCTCGTGGCGGCCGGCATCACGACCGTCTTCGATGCGGGCTTCCTCGACCCGAGCGGCGACCAGACCTGGTTGTACGAAACATTGCTGCGCATGGAGCGCGATGGCGTGCTCAAGCTGCGCGTGGTGGGCAGCTATGCCGGCGTCGAGGCCCTGCGCGACCCCGTCGAAACCATCCTCGACTATCGCGCGCGCTATCAGTCGCCGCTCGTGAAGGCCCGCACGCTGAAGCTCTTCCTCGACGGCACCGAGCTGAACCACACGTCCTGGCTGCTGGAGCCGTATACCGACCGTCCGCACCATTGCGGCGAGCCGAACACGCCGATCGAGGACTTCAACCGCTTCGTGCTGGAGGCGGACCGCAACGGCGTGGACGTGATGGTGCATTGCGTGGGCGACGCCGCCGTGCGCGGCGCGCTGGACGCGATCGAGCGCGCCATCGAACTCAATCCGCCGCGCGACCGCCGCCATGTGATCACGCACGCGTTCCTCACGCATCCGGACGACATTCCGCGTTTCAGGCGCCTTGGCGTGATCGCGAACACGCAGCTTCAGTGGGGCGTGGTCGACACATACACGAAGGCGATTCGCGCGTTCTACGGCGAAAAGCGCTGGAGCAGCATGTACAAGTTCCGCACCTTCGTCGAAGAAGGCGTGACGGTGTCGATCGGCATGGACGGCCTGGCATGCCAGTGCCGCTGCCAGCATCGCCCCGTCGAGCACATCGAGTCGGGCTATACGCGCCAGCTTGCGGGCGAGCCCGATGCACCGGTGTTCCCGGACGTCAACGAGCGCCTGAGCGTGCCGCAACTGATTGCGGCCTACACGATCCACGGCGCGTACCAGCTCGGTATGGAGCAGGAGATCGGCTCGCTGACGGTGGGCAAGCGCGCCGACCTGATCGTGCTCGAACGCGATCTGTTCGAAGTGGGCAAGTACGAGATCGGCAAGGTCGACGTGGGCCTCACGATGATGAATGGCGAAATCACGCATGCGCAAGGCGATTTCGCGAAGGAGGTGCCGCATGACTGAAGCGACTGTTCTCAAGCCCGCGCGCACGGCGCAGGTAGGCCGCGTAGCAACGCCCGACGCGCAGGCCGCACTGGCCGGCACGAAACTCTTTCCCTACTGGCTCGACAACCCGGCTGCGCCCGGCGCCGAGCCGGAACTGGTTGGCGACACGAAGGCCGACCTGCTGATCGTCGGCGGCGGCTTCACAGGGCTCTGGGCCGCGGTGCAGGCGAAGGAATTGATGCCCGAACTCGACGTCGTGCTGATCGAGGCGCATCTCGTCGCGCATGGCGCCTCGGGCCGCGCGGGCGGCATCATCTCGACTTCGGTGATGCACGGCCTGCCGAACGCGGTGCGCGTGTTCCCGAACGACATCGACCAGTTGGAACAGTTCGGCCAGCACAACCTCGACGGCTTCGAGGCCACGCTGGAACGCTACGGCATCGATGCGGACGTCGAATGGAACGGCGAGATGACCGTCGCGGTCGACGCGGCACACCTCGATCCCCTGCGCGCCGACTACGAACTGCACCGCAAGCACGGCCACAACGTCGTGCTGCTGAACCGCGAAGAGACGCGCGAGCAACTGGATTCGCCGCTCTTCGAGGGGGCGCTGTGGTCGCGCGACCGCAGCGGCATCGTGCATCCGGCGAAGCTCGCGTGGGGGCTCAAGCGCGCGGCGCTCTCGCTGGGCGTGCGCCTCCACGAGCACACGCCGCTCGTCACGGTCACGGACGACGGCTCCACCGTCTACGTGAGAACGCCCAAGGGCAGCGTGCGGACGCCGCGCGTGGTGCTCGGCAGCGGCACGGCGAAGGTGGGCGTGGCGGACATCAACCGGCGCGTGATGCAGGTGCGCGACCACGTGCTCGCCACGGAGCCGCTCACGAGCGAGCAGCTTGCGCGCATCGGCTGGAAGAACCGCCAGGGCATCTACGACACGCGCACGCAGCTCAATTACTTCCGCCTCACGCGCAACAACAACATCATCTTCGGCGGCCTCGTCAGCTATCACTTCGACGGCGACCCCGATCCGCAGCAGGATCGCGAGCGCGAGACCTACACGCGGCTTGCGCAGGCGTTCTACCGGACCTTCCCGCAACTCGCCGACGTGCGCTTCTCGCACGCGTGGGGCGGCCCGATCGATTACTGCTCGCGCGGGTCGGTATTCGCGAAACGCTACCTGGGCGGCAAGGCCGTGTTCGTGGCGGGCTATACGGGGTTCGGCGTGGCGGCCAGCCGCTTCGGCGCGTTCATGGGGCTGAATCTCCTGTTCGACCGCGAGAGCCCCGAGCGCGAGCTCGATATCGCGAACCTGAGCCCGACCTACATTCCGCCCGAGCCGTTCCGCTGGATCGGCGCGAAGATTACCTTCCACGCGTTCGACGGGGCGGATGCGGAAGGCGGCTGGAAGCGCGCATGGATCAACGGCATCAAGGCGATGGGCTTCCCGATGTGACGCACGTCGCGGCGTTGCGCGCGGCGCGATGGATGGAGACAGTCCGGGACCCGCTCAGGCGGGCCCGGGCCGGAAAAGCAGAATAGCAAAACGACAGGGACTGAGCGCCACGGCGAGCGAGCATGTTTTCGAATACCACCGATCTCGATCTGAGGCTGATCCGCGTCTTCCTCGCCGTCGTCGACGCGCGCGGCATTACCGCGGCCGAGTCCTCGCTCGGCGTGCGGCAGTCCACTATCAGCACGCATCTGGCCGCACTGGAGGCGCGCGTGGGCTTCACGCTCTGCGAACGCGGGCGCGGGGGCTTCCGGCTCACTTCGAAGGGCGAACGCTTTGCCGCCACTGCCCGGGCGCTGATCGCGGCGACTTCGGATTTCGTGGCACACGTGCGCGACATCGACCGCAAGCTGGTCGGCACACTCTCGATCGGGCTGATCGGACAGGCGCCGCTAGTCGAGAACGCGCGCCTTGCCGAGGCGATCGGCACGTTTCGCAAGCGCGACCAGGCCGTGCGCTTCTCGATGAAAGTCGCTTCGCCGCAAGAGCTGGAAGAGGGCGTGGTCAACAACCAGTTCGACCTGGCGCTCGGCTACTTCTGGCATCGCGTACCAGGCCTCCTCTATACACCGCTCTTCAGTGAGAAGCAGACGATCTACTGCGGGCGCGGCCATCCGCTCTTTCATGAGGCACGCCCGCCCAGCGCCGAGGCATTGCAGGACTACGAATGGGTCTGGCGCACCTATCCGGTGCCCGAGGAAAACATTCCGCTTACCGGCCGCCGTGTCACCGCCAACACAGACAGCATCGAAGCCGCGACGATCCTGATTCTTTCAGGTGGCCACCTGGGGTATCTGCCCGCGCACTACGCGGAGGCGTTCGAGCAGCGGGGGCTCGTTAGAGCGATCGGGCGCGAGGCCTTCAGCTTCGACGTGCCGTTTCATCTGCTGATGAAGCGCCGCGCCGCGGATCGGCCCATCGTGAAGGCATTTTCGGCCGATCTGGCGAGCGCGTTCGATGTCGAAGCAGGGCGGCTTTAGCGCGGCCGGAGCATGCGGTTGATCGGGGCTGACTGCATGCGCGCAATTGCATCGACGGGGGCGAATGTGAACGACGTCAATCAGTAATTCAAAGCAAATTTGGCGGAGTTAAAACTCCGGCCGTAGCACCACGGTTTCCCTTCTAACGGCACGAATCCGGCGAGTCGCTTCATGCGTCACGCCAGGGCGGATTCATGCCTGCGATCTGCAAACGGATGAACGATTTATGAAAGAAACGCCTTCAGCCAATGCCGTTTCCGCGCCGCGGACGGACAACGCGTGCTTCGTGCGCATCGAGCGT
>NZ_BAYB01000033.1 GCF_000685035.1 Paraburkholderia ferrariae NBRC 106233 | reverse complement strand
AGGTGCTGCGCACGCAGCTTGACGGGGACACGCCGCTCGCGGCGCTGCTCGGGCAGGTGAAGACGGCCGCACGCGGCGCGCAGGCGCACCAGGAACTGCCGTTCGACGTGCTGGTGGAGGCGCTGCAGCCGCAGCGCAGCCTGAGCCACACGCCGCTGTTCCAGGTGATGTTCAACCATCTGCGCGAGGACGGGCGTGCGCTGGAGGCGCTGCCCGGGGTGTCGGTGCAGTGGGCGTCGCTGGGGGCGGGGATGGCGCAATTCGAGCTGACGCTGACGACGGCGGAGGATGCGTGGGGCGGGCTGTCGGCGAGCCTGGCGTATGCGCGGGAGCTGTTCGATGCGGGGACGATGGCGCAGTTCGGGCGTCACTATGTGGCGGTGCTGGAGGCGTTGACGGGGGGGAATGTGCGCACGGTGGCGGAGGTTGGGCTGCTGTCGGCTGAAGAGACGGCTGCGCTTCTGGCGAAGGGCACGTGCAGCGAAGCGTATGAAGACGTGATGCCGGTGCATGAGCGGATCGCACGTGGGGCACAGGCGCATCCCGAACGCGTGGCCGTGGTGTACGGCGAGGCGCAGTTGCGCTATGGCGAACTCGATGCACAGGCGAACCGCCTTGCGCAGCGTCTTGTGAAGCTGGGCGTGGGACCGGAAGTGCGGGTGGGCATTGCCGTCGAACGGTCGGTTGAGATGGTGGTGGGCCTGCTGGCGATCCTGAAGGCGGGGGGCGCCTACGTGCCGCTGGACCCGGAATATCCGCGCGAGCGGCTGGCGTACATGCTGGAAGACAGTGGCGTGGCGCTGCTGCTGACGCAGTCGTGGGTGCGTGAGCGTCTGCCGGTGGCTGAAGGCGTGACGGTGCTGGAACTGGACACGGTGGACGTTTCAACTGAGCCCGTCGCAGCACCGCAGGTGCGTGTGCACGGCGAGAACCTGGCGTACGTGATCTACACGTCGGGTTCCACGGGCCGTCCCAAGGGTGCCGCGAACCGCCACAGCGCCCTGTCGAACCGCCTGGCCTGGATGCAGTCGGCCTACGCGCTGGACGAAACGGATGTGGTGCTGCAGAAGACGCCATTCAGCTTCGATGTGTCAGTGTGGGAGTTCTTCTGGCCGCTGATGACGGGCGCACGACTGGCGGTCGCCGAGCCGGGTGCGCATCGCGACCCGCAGCGCCTGGTGGAACTGATCTGCGAACAGCGCGTGA
>NZ_BAYB01000034.1 GCF_000685035.1 Paraburkholderia ferrariae NBRC 106233 | reverse complement strand
ATTCTCGCAGCACGCGGGCGTGGTGATCGTGGCGGACGGGACGGCGGCGGCGCACGAGCGTCTGGGGCGGGTGCTGCACAACGATCCGGCGACGGGCGTGATGCGCCACGCGGACGCCGGCTACGAACTCGCGCAGCAGACGGCGCGCGAAGCGGGCCTGAAGCTGCCGATGCTCGGCCGATGAGCGGCGAGGCCAGCATGGCGCCGGGGGCAGGCGCACGTTAGCTGTTCCGGGCATGCGGTGTGCTGCTTCCGGCTCTCTCCAGACGGAAACAGCATGCCGCATGCCCATCGATGAAAACCGCCGACACAGCCAGCGTATTCGAAACGAACCTGCCCGCACGGCTCGACCGCCTGCCGTGGGGGCGCTTTCATGGGCTCGTGGTCGTGGCGCTGGGCGTCACCTGGCTGCTGGACGGACTCGAAGTGACGCTGGCCGGCGCCGTGGCCAGCGCATTGAGGACCAGCCCATCGCTGCATTTCGACAATACGGAAATCGGGCTTGCCGGTAGCGCGTATATCGTCGGTGCCGTATGCGGCGCACTCGGATTCGGCTGGCTCACCGACCGGCTGGGGCGACGCCGGCTCTTCTTCATCACGCTCGCGGTCTATCTGCTCGCCACGGCGGCTACCGCCTTCTCATGGAGCTTCGCGAGCTTCATGATCTTTCGCCTGCTGACCGGCGCCGGCATAGGCGGCGAGTACGCGGCCATCAATTCGACGATCCAGGAATTCACACCGGCGCGCGTGCGCGGGTGGGCCGACCTCAGCATCAACGGCACGTTCTGGGTGGGTGCGGGCATCGGCGCGGCCGGCTCGCTCGTGTTGCTCGATCCGCATCTTCTGCCTGCGGACTGGGGCTGGCGCGCCTGCTTCTTCATCGGCGCCATCCTCGCACTGATCATCCTGCCCATGCGCAGATGGATTCCCGAAAGCCCGCGCTGGCTGCTCACGCATGGCCGTCACGACGAGGCGCGCGCGATCGTGGCAGCCATTGAAGCGCGTTTTCGCGAAGCGGGGCATGCACTCGACGACGTGAAGACCAAGCCATTGCGGTTGCATGCGCGCACGCATACGCCGCTGCGGGTCGTGCTGCACGCGATCTTCGTGCGCCATCGGCGCCGCGCGCTGGTCGGTCTTTCGTTGATGACGGCTCAGGCGTTCTTCTACAACGCTATTTTCTTCACCTACGCACTCGTTCTCACCGAGTTCTATCGCGTGCCGGGAGGCGATGTCGGGCTTTACCTGTTGCCGTTTGCGTTGGGGAATTTTCTGGGGCCGCTCGTGCTGGGCCGGTTGTTCGATGTGGTGGGGCGCCGCGTCATGATCGCTGCAACGTACGGATTATCGGGCGTGTTGCTGACGGCAAGCGGTTATCTGTTCGCGCATGGATGGCTCACGGTGACGATGCAGACGGCGGCATGGACCGTGATTTTCTTCTTTGCCTCGGCGGCAGCAAGCTCGGCTTATTTAACGGTGAGCGAGTCTTTTCCGCTGGAGATCCGCGCGCTTGCGATTGCTGTTTTCTATGCGTTTGGAACCGGGCTTGGCGGCATTGTCGGGCCGGCGTTCTTTGGGCGGTTGATCGATACCCATCGGCCCGAGGCGGTATTCACGGGTTATCTCGTGGGCTCGGCGCTGATGGTTGCGGCCGCGGTGGTTGCGGCGATCTGGGGTGTGGACGCGGAGCGAAGACCGCTGGAACGCGTTGCTGCGCCGCTTTCGGCCGTCGACGGGGAGTGATGGTGGCCGCGCGTCAATCTATCAACGCTGCACGTGAATACTTTAGTAGCAGGCGCGGTATTTCGCAGCCGGCTCATGTCACGGCGCTTATCTCCCCCCGCGGCCACCGTCATGGCCGGCCCGGGAAGGGCCCTGGTCCATTCGCCGATCTTGCTCGTCATGCACCTTCGTTTCGATGATGTGTGGCGAGTCAGAAGGCATGGAGGTCGTGCCGGCCGGCGTTGGCAGAACCACGCGGGCAAATCAACGAATCAACCGGGGTCGTGTACACATGTGAGCGATGGCCGAGAGCCGGGCAGGCTGTTTCCGCGGGCGCTGTGACGCGGTAGCCAGTTAAACCATCGGCGGTGCGCGTTTTGGAATCTTCGGGGCCGATTGCAGCAAGCGGCATTTAGCGATCGCCGAAGCTCGCCCGCCACGCGTCACCATGCATAGCGCCCCGTCAGCAGTACATTGCGACGCTGTCCGTACTGGCAGCGGGTCACGCTGCCACAACGCGCCACATAGGTGCGATCCAGCAGGTTGTTCGCTAAGAGCACGAATCGCCAGTGCTCGATGTCGTAGTGAATGGCCGCATCGACGAGCGTGAACGAACCCACCGGCAAGGTATTCGCCGTATCGGCGTAGGTCGGGCCCACATACTGCACACCCGTCCCGAAGCCCATGCCGCGCAGCGGGCCATCCGTGAGCGAATAGTCTAGCCATGCGGAAGCAAGGTTGCGGGGTGTCGCGGTGGGCGTTTTGCCAACGGTCGGATCGTCCGCGCTGCCTTGCGTGACCTTGACGTCTTGCAACGTGTACGCGGCCTGCAAACGCAGGTTTTCGGTCAGCTCCGCAGTCGCTTCGAGTTCGAGACCGCGGCTGCGCGTTTGCCCCGTCTGCACGTTGCCGGTAAGCGCCGGATCGGGAGCGGCGGTGAGCGCATTGTTCTGGCGCAGGTCGAACAGAGCGGCCGTGAAGTTCGCGTTCATGAAAGCGGGCTGGTACTTCAGGCCCAGTTCCCACTGCTTCGACTTGAGCGGCTTGTAGGTTCCGCCATAGGCGTTCACGCCGATCACGGGCTGGAACGACGTGGAGTAGCTGATATACGGTGCGAGCCCCGAATCGAACAGATACATCAGCGCAGTGCGGCCGCTGAAGGCGCTGTTGTGCTGGTCGGTCGTCTCGCCGCTGAAGTTGTCGAGGTTGCTCGACGAGACCCAGTCCTCGCGTCCACTCAGCACGAGGCGCCACTTCTGGTATGCCATCTGGTCCTGCGCATAGAGGCCGAACTGGCGCTGCACCTGGCGCATCTGCGTGTCGTTGAACGACGGCGCGACCACCGGCAGACTCAGGGCGACCGGGTCGTACAGGTTGAGCGCGTAGCCCGTGTACGTGTAGCCTTCGTTGTCGGTGAAGTTCTGGTTCGTGAAGTTGAAGCCAGTCAGCAGCGTGTGATCGACCGGCCCAGTCTTCACCTTGCCGAGCAACTGGTTGTCGATATCGACGTCATTGAAGCTCGAACGCAGGTTCATCGCTGCACGCTGCATGGTTTGCTGGTCGGCGCTCAGGCTGTAGCCGAACAACGCCTGGTTGTTCAGGTCGAGGTGCGAGTAGCGGAAATTCTGCCTGAAGGTCCAGTCCGGGCTGAAACGATGCTCGAACAGATAGGAGAACGAATATTGCGTCTTGTCGTAATTCTCGTAGCCGGGGTTGCTGGTGGCGAGGCTCGTCGGTATGCGCTGGCCGTAGAGGGTCGGCGCGACGGTGCCGTAGTAGGGCAGGAAGTTGTTCGTGTCCATCGTATCGTCATGCAGATACGTGGCCATCAGGGTGAGCGAAGTGTCGGCGCTGGGGCGCAACGTGACGGACGGCGCCACCAGCGTGCGCGTGCCGTGCACGAAGTCCACCTGATTCTGGCTATAAGTCTCGGAGGCGATGAAGCGGTATAGCACGCGCTTGTCCGCGTCCAGCGGGCCCGACGTGTCGATGTCGATGCCGTAATGGTTGTAGCTGCCTGCGAGCAGATCCACCTGGCCGCGTGCGTAGTCGGTCGGCATCTTCGAGACCATGCTGACGACGCCGCCCGGCTCGCCGAGACCGTACAGCACCGACGCCGGTCCCTTCAGGACCTCGATACGTTCGAGCTGGAACGGATCGACGCGCCACTGGTCGAGCGCCCGGCCCGGCACGGCGGGCAAGCGCGTGCCGTCCAGGTAGAAAAAGTCCGAACTGAAGCCGCGGATGTTGAACGCATCGTTCCGGATGTCGTTGCTGTAGTAGGTCTGTACGCCCGCCGTGTAGTGGAGCGCGTCGTTGAGGTTCGTGACGTTGCGATCGTCGAGCTGGGCGCGACCGACCACCGAGATCGATTGCGGCGTTTCGTGGACCGGCGTGTCGGTCTTGGTCGCGCCGCTGCCCTGGTTGGCAACGAAGCCGTTCACCGGACCAAAGGCGGATTCGCGGGCCGCCTTCACCGCAACGGCCGGCAGTGTGCTCGTGCCCCTTGGCGGCTCTCCCGCCGTGTCCTGTTGAGTCTTGCCCGCATCTTCGCCAGCGACAGCCTGCGCATGCGCTATCTCCAACGACATCGTCGTCACCGCCACGCCGACCAGCATGGCCAGCGCCTTCTTTTGCATTTCTGCCCGCATTTCTTCCCCGTTTCCTGGGCCGCGATGGAAGTCGCGGCGTGCTGATGTTTTGCCCCTATTGCCACGGGGATCGAATTCTAAATGCGAATCACTATCATTTCTAGTAATTTTTTAGAAAGCTGGTTTGGGAAGAGGGATGAATAGATAAGCGAGTTAGCCGGTTGCAGGACTGCCGGTGGCCCGCACCTGGGTCGCGGGCAATCAGTCCTGGCAGTTGCCGGGAAGTTTTATGGTTCTGTCGCGGTAAGAAAGTCCAGACGAAACGAGACGATATAGATAGGATGCGCGATTGGGGCAATGCTCATACGCGAGGTGGTATCCGCGAATGTTATGGCAGAGCTTGTATATGGCTGCGGAGAAATTGGTGCCCTGACCGCGCTCGAATATAACCTTATAAATCATGTCACCAAGCATGACGACCTTCTTGATATGGCCATCCATTGGGCCAAACGTATTTCTTCGTATGATCTATTATTTTTCGCCTATACGAAGAAAATTATGTCGAAAAAATGGAAGAGAAACTTGATCGGTGTCTGCCGGTAGCGCGTGAAATGCACAAGCGGCTAATTCTGCGTGGTTCAGAGAGATGCAGGACTGTCACGTTTTGAAAACTAAAATCAGCTACATGAAATTGGCGGTGGTGAGTATATGAAAGTGAAATTTATTGTACGTATTGGGAAGGTCTTTAACCATGTTAGCTACAGCCTGGAAATTTATACCTTTATTCTGGCTATAATTTCGTTGGGAATTTCAAATCAAGCATCGGCAACTCCGGAAATTATCGAATCATCCAAGCCACCTTATTTCGCGAAAATTGAGGGGCCTCGGCTCGTATCACTGACTATCGAGCCCCGGCAGCTAGCCTTGGATATGAACGCGGAGAATTCGATCAGATCGGAGACAAATGACTTTAAGCCGGCTCGATATTATTTTCCGAACTCCCTTGTTCCTCGCTCAATTTTGTCCCACCTCAGTGGGGTGTATGGTTACGCCCGACGGCGGGACGTTCCGATTGTCTCTTCGGGCGGTGATTGGGTAATTTCAGAATTTTTCCCGGCGAACTCTCATATTCCTTTGGCACGATTCAGACTCCTCGGCGGAAAGGTCCAGAGGCAGGAGCAGCTCGATTCTTCTGGAAAAGTAACAAAGATTGTGCTCGTCGGATGGGCGCCCAAGGGTTCGGTTGTGGATGCTGAGCAGCGGGACAACACCGCACCGCTTGGGGAACATGCAGCCTGGATTCGCGTGTTAAATGTGTCGCCCACAGGAAAGACAACCTTGGTCGCAATGGCGTGGAAAGCCTCAGGTGCTATCGGCTCGACAAAAATGGATGACGATCCGAAAGAAAGCGAACTCTATTTTGGGCTGCCCGATGGAACACGTCGATGGAACTCAATGGATGAATTTGCTCGATCTACTGGTGTGGATCTTCGTGCTGAAATTCTGTCCGGACGTATAAGGCGGTAAACAACCCCGCTGCGTTGCATAGAAATTCTTGGAACTGGAGAACGATGCTACCGCGCCCAAAGGAAAGGCGGTACGGTATGAGTGTTGATATCGACCTCATACTGCCTATCGTCACAATATTACTTGCAAGTCTTGCATTCGTTATGAAGACGTGGGCGGCTACACAACGAACGCCATTGAGAGCCTGAACATGCAGTTACGCAAGATCATCAAGACCCGCGGTCACGTCCCGAACGACGAGGCTGCCATCAAGCTGCTCTGGCTGGCGCTACGCAATGTCCTGGCAAAATCTGTTCGCGCTGCCTTCGACCGGAAATCGGCCATGAACCAGTTTGCTATTCTGTTTGGTGACCGATTCACGCAGGCTCGCGGGTAACGATTCCTTGAACCGCCTCGCCCACAAAAATGCGGACAGGTTCCTAGACGTACCGGACCGGAGCGAACTCGTATCGCTTTATCTGTTCATCATGGGTGAGCAGCATGATGCCTTCGGCCATCGCCTGGCCGACAAGTAGCCGGTCAAACGGATCTTTGTGCAGCGGCGGGAGGGCTGCGACTTCGAATGCGTGCTGGGCTTCGATGGACAATTCCTCATAGCCGGCGTCAAGCAGGTTTCGGCGGAGCACGCGTGCATCGACCTGAAAATCGTCACGTCCCAGCGCACTCTTGATCACGATTTCCCACAGGCTCGCGACGCTGAAGTACAAGACATTTTCAATGTCCTCGATCGCCACGCGTGCTTCATCAGGCAGTGCAGGATCATCGACGGCGGCCCAGACCAGCAGGTGGGTGTCGAGCAACAGCTTCATGTCGCCTTGCCCTCAAACATACCGGCGATCTCATCAGCACCCATAGTGTCAAAGTCAGCCGGGACCTTAATCTGCCCCTTCATAAAACCGATACGCCGGGGTGACTTTCCGGGCTCAACATCAATCCGCACGACCTTGACCAGCGGCTTGCCAGCCTTGGCGATCACGAACGGCTCACCGCCATTCACAGTTTCCTCAATGAGCCGCGACAGATTGGTCTTGGCATCATGGATGTTGTAGATGTGCATGGTTGCACTCCTAAACTTAGTTTACTGAACTTAGTTTACTCTGCAGACGGCTGGCCAGCAACCATTCTTCCGAGCAAGCCCCGAACAATTGGCTGCTGCCTTAGAAAGCGGGGATGAGCAGCCCGATCGTCGTTGCAGTCGGGCGAAAACCTGTATATATTAACAGTACTGTGTTTTTATACAGGTGCACGTGTATGGAACATCTGGTGAGGATCGTGAACGAAGCTGACCGCGAGGCGCTGGTGTGGCTTCGACAGCAGGCAGGTGATACACGTGTCGAACGTGCTGCCCGACAGCTTGGGCAAACCCATAAGCCTTTCGTGTCGGCGCTTTACCGCTATCTCGGTGTGCGCCGGCCAGCAATGCATCACGTCACGCCTGGACAGGTCGCCGACCACTCGGTCGGCGACTACTATCTGGCGCGCATTCGCCAGCAACTCGCCCGGCACGTCGCTCGCTAGAAATGAACATGCCTTCTCGAATATCGGAAACAGGCGATGCTCACGAGGCGGATCTGAAGACCGAGGTACTGAAGGGTGCAGGGCAGAAAATGTCCTGACCTGGAAAATTACGTGAAAAGCCGGTAGTCATAGGAGCGGTCCGCAAAACGGTCGAGCAAGGCACCGATCCCGGCAACACGACGCGAGGTCTCGATCGTGGCCGGAAGCTGTCCGTACAGATCAAAGCCGTTGAAGTTCATTTTCGAAAAACCCAGAACTTCCTCCGCGAGGGTCATAAGATCCGTTGTGCCCGCATGACGGCGAATGACGAGCGGAGCGCGGCCTCCTGTTCCACCAGTTCACCCGGTGTGTTCTTGAGTCTGTCGTACCGATAATCGCAGTGCATGGAGACGCATGCCAGCTCGCGCTCTCCCGGCGCACGGTACAGGCGTTGCTGGCCAACGGGTATTTCGCTACCCCAGCCAGAAGTCGGGGTGCCGGTGAGGATCGACGCTGTCTGGTTCGAGGGCATGAGACCGGGCTGCAGGCCCGACTTCCGTATGGGGACGCTGACGTGGTGGCCGGGGAAGATGAGGCTGCGTCGTGCCAATGGCGCGCCGTTGTATGACCACCTCCATCCACCGAGGTACACATCGATGCTACCGATTGCTAATCCCTCGCGGCAGCTATTTGCGTTCGCCGCTTTAGTGGCCGTTGTGTCATGAATGCGACGAACAACTCTGGTGTACGCGTTGCGGTGGAAGACGGCGTGGCTTGGGTCACGTTGGCACGTCCCGAACGGGCCAACGCGCTGAATGTGGCCGGGTGGCACGCCTTGCGAACCGTTTTCGACGCTCTCGACGAGCGTCCCGACGTGCGAGTAGCGGTGCTGAACGGGGAGGGCGCGCATTTCTGTGCCGGAATTGACTTATCCGTGTTGGCGGATCTTTACGGCAACTGCGGTGCGGGTACTGGCTGCGCCGGCCGTGATCGTGAGCGGCTCGGGCGATGGATCGAGGATTTGCAAGACTGCGTCAGCTCGATCGAGCGTTGCCGGGTGCCCGTGATCGCGGCGCTGCATGGAGTGTGCTTTGGTGGCGCCATGGACATTGCCTGTGCATGTGACCTTCGTTACGCCACCCGTGATGCGCGGCTATGTGTAAAGGAGCTCGATCTTGCGGTAACTGCGGATCTGGGAGTGCTGCAACGGTTGCCACAGCTAGTTGGGGATGGCCGGGCGCGTGAGCTGGTTTATACGGCACGCGAATTCGACGGTGCTCATGCAGAACATATTGGTCTGGTCAGTGGCCTCTTCGAAACAGCAGGCGCGTTAATGCAGGCCGTGCGCGTTCTCGCCACCGAGTTGGCGGCCAAGCCGGCGCTAGCGTTGCGGGGCACGAAGCGGGCGATGCTCTACGCACGCGATCACGGCGTCGCAGATGGATTGCGCCAAGTTGCGGATTGGAATGCTGCCACGCTGCTATCACGCGATCTCGCAGAGGCGGTGGCCGCCCAGCGCGAAAGACGTACACCGCGCTTTGATCTCTAGTCGGCCACTGACAGCGCTTCAGGTCGTTGATTGTCAAAAGACCTCTTGAGAGGATGGGCCGCAGGGATGCCCGAGGTCACATCTGACCCGAACGATGACTTTCTGAAAACAGCACTTCAGCTGCGCGCCAAACCCAACCTCCAATACAAAAGTATGGGGTTCGTTGTGAATTTTGATGGGATGTTTAACATACATCCAAGGTGCATAAATAGTAACGGAGACAAATGCACGACCGGTGGCATTCAGAAGACAATCGGCGTGCAGTCCAGGAGGACGCGTGGTAGCGAAAGTTGAATATGGCCCCATTTTACATAATGCAGGGACAGGGATACTCGTTTTAGGCGACGAAGCTCAATCGCCAGCTGATGCGTGTCCTGAAACGCTCTCGCCCCCGCGTGACGGAATGGACTGGCCCCCAGGTCACGGCGCGACTTCCGCGCAACCGCCTATCTTTTCATTCCCGGTTATCCGGACTGCCGCTTTTACAGCATGGCAAGAACAGCGCGAACGGCCGCCAAAGCTCACTTCGGTGGTTGCGCCAATTGGGTACGGGAAGACTGTGTTGCTCAGCAAGCTCTATTGCGACAGTGTCCGGTCGGAAATGGTCTGCTGGTGGTTTTCTCATGACGACCGCGACCTAACGATCGACCGCCTGCTGGGCTACCTGGAGGCTCGGCTCGATGCGTCGGGCGGGGAACACAGTTCGTTTGATGCGCTTCAGATGATGCATGAAGGGAGCGAACTGGCGGCAGAGCGGATCGAGCGGGTCGTGCGCAGGATGCAGCGTTTGCCTATGCCCGTCACCCTTTTCGTCGACAACCTGGACTATTGCGAGGATCCCGCTTTAGCCGACCTCCTGAATGGGCTTGTCTTTCGCACTCCATCATCGGTCCGGTTGGTACTGTCTAGCGCCGAGACCCCTCCTGTTGAAATAGTCCGCAGCAAACTGGAAGGCCTGTCAGTGGAATATGGGACGGAGCACTTAAGCCTCGATGCGACCGGAGTACGCGAAATGTTCGGCGTCGCGCTGTGCGCGAAGCTAACAGGTGCGGCCATCGATAAAGTTGTCCGCCATACCGAAGGCTGGCCGGCAGCGGTCCGGTTGATGCAAATCCTTTTGGCTTCGTCCTCGGACCCGGAAGCAACGCTGGCGGCTTTTTCTGGCGCGGATCAGGATCTCGCAACGTTGCTCAACTCGCAGGTGCTGAAAGGCTTTGATCCTCAATTGCGTGCATTTCTGCTCAAGCTTTCGCTACTGCGTGATTTCGACGCGCTGCTTGCGGAAGAGGCAACAGGGGATTCGGACAGTTCAAAGCATCTGGTCTATTTGTGGAAGCACAACGTATTTCTCATACCAGTCGAAGGGCGTCAGCGATTCCGCTTACATAACCTATTTCGCGAGTACCTGGCTGACCAGGCTGTACACAGCATGCCTGCACACGATCGCCAAGCCATCCTCTTGAGAGCCGCCGTGTGCTGCGACAAGCAGTTGCGCTGTGCAGATGCGATTGACTACGCGCTTGCCGCTCACGAAGTCACGTTTGCCGCGCAGATCGTGGAGCGTAGTGCGCCTGACTTCGTCAGCAACATGGGTTACCTGCATCGCTATCTGCGTTGGGTCGAGCAGTTGCACGTGCTTGGCGAATACGGAGGCTGGGAGACGGATTACTGGTATGTTTGGGCTCTCGTCTTTAGCCGTCGCTACGAACTTGCGCGGCAGGAGATGGCGCGCCTGATGAAGCGGCTGCAGAAGGCGCACGAGGAAGAATGCACCAATAGTGTCGATCTAGCGCATATAGGCCGCCGAATAGAGGTCATCCGTCTCGCCATTGACGTTTATACGGATCACCTTGAAACGGTGAAACCGCAAGCGCAGCAATGGCTGGACGCTGCGGAGCGCGATACGTTGACGATGATGGACGCGCCGTTTGATGTTGCGACGGTCGCATGCGCGGGTGCCATTCACGATGTCAACGAGTGCCGCTTAACCGATGCGCGGCATATGACTCGAATTGCGCTTGCGAGCATCTCCCAATCGAGCAGTGCGTACGGGCAAGGCTGGGTGTCAGCCATTAATGCATTGATCCCGTTGCGCGAAGGCGACTACGCTGCGGCCTGGCGCGAACTGACGGACGCGCTTCGACTGGCTACCAGAGAACTCGGCGACACGGCTGGCATATGCAGCACGCTCGCCATGCTTGCGGCCAAGTGCGCGGTTGAGATGGGCCTGCGCGAAGAGGCTGAGCAACTGCTCGGACGTGGTCTGCGGAAGGTGGTCTCGCACGGGATTATCGACACGACCGCACATGGGCTCGACGCTGCCGTAAAGCTATGGGATGGTTACGACACTGATCGCATTACGCTGCCGGTGCTCAGGAAAATGGCATCAGTCTATCCATCCCGATTGAGCATGATGTTGTCGTGCTTCATCGCGCGCCGACTCGTCCAACTTGGGCGTCTGGACGAAGCACTGGAAGAGGCTGCGTCCCTTGGCGTGCGGTTGGGGAGCGAAGGTCTGATGAGTGATGTCCATGTCGCACATGACGCAACCATAAGAGACCTGATTGAGATGACGGTCCTGGATTTACAAGTCGCATCCGGAAAATTCAGGCAGGCCACCGCGCTGATTGGTTGCGAATCCGTGCGAGCACGGGCGCAGGGACGAACTGGTCGGTTGATCGAACTGGCGCTGAATCAAGCGCACCTAAGCCACTGTACGCATGACTCCGTCTCGGCCGCACGCCATCTCACACGCGCTATATCATTGGCGGCGCGCCGTCGCTACATTCGACCGTTCCGTGACCGTCCGGATTTGATTGCAGGGCTTGTGAACGACACCCGACCTAAGGACTGGCCGTTTGTAACCGAGGAGGAGCGACGATTCTTTACCGAAATCTGCTCTGGACTGAAGGTAACCGGTAACCCGGTTCTCGAGCAGATGCATGCGCTCGAGAACGTCGGCCTTGTCGGTGAGGCCCCGACGACACGTGAACTGGAACTTCTCGGCTTGATCGAAGCAGGTTTGTCGAACAAGGAAATAGCGGACAGGTTGTCGTTGTCGGTCGCAACGGTCAAGTGGCATTTGTACAACCTGTACGCAAAACTCGGGGTAAAGAATCGAGCATCGGCGCTGGCGCGATCCAGGTCGCTGAACCTGCTTTCCAGGTGATCGCGCCACCTGCAATCTTGTCCAGCGTGACAGCGACCTGTCACGCCCGTATACCGGCGTGAACGTGCTCAATTGCTGACGATGATAGGGTCATCGTGATCGTATGCAGTTGAGTGGCTATTGTTAACCTCCTACCCGTCCTCGGCCCGTCGCTCCGGTGCAAGGTATGGGAGCGACGGGAACTCCTTCTGCTAGAAGGCGACATCGCCGTCGCGAGAATGTTTCCGGCCGCATTGATATCGCGATGTCGACGATGCGCACCGCACTCGAGGCAGGCGTACTCCCTTATTCCAGGCTGGCCTGAATACCTCGCGGCCTGACGGCCGAAGTGAGCCGCCCAAACAGGGCCAGCCGGAAAGTCAAATAAAGCCCGGCAAGTAATGCAACCGAGTTTGCTGCGCACCGGTTCTGCTTGCGGGCGCGCAGCGTGCACTTTTGTGTGCGGCGGAGCATCGCACTTCACCCCGACTAATGGTTGGGTTCTATGGATTCAAAGTCGACAAGAATTACCTTCAGAGTGCGAAGACTCTCGTACAGACCTACATGGAGGATGTCATGTTCGACTACCTGAAGTACACATTGAATTCCGTACTGCTCGCCATAGCGGCGTACGGTCTATGGCTCGGTGGAAATTATGTATGGATGGGGACCGGAGTGCTCTTCGCATTCCTGTTCTTCGATGCCTTTCTTGAACCTGATTTGTCGGTCCGGGATACCCGTTTCCCGTGGCTTTACGACAGCATCATCGTGTTCCAGTTGATTCTCGGGTTCGGTCTCGCGTTCCTTTATGCGCGGCTTGTCGGAACCGGACACTTTGTGGGGGCGTCGGCGCAGATCGGTGCATTTGTCACGATGCTGTTTATCCAGTTCGTCATATCAGCACCCGCGCTACATGAACTCTTCCATCGCGAGAACGCATTCCTGCGCTGGTTCGGCAGGTTCGGCATGGTGCTGATCTTCGATCCGTGGCGCGAAATCACGCACGTGGTCACGCACCATGTGCGCACTGTGACGCCAGCAGATCCCGACTATGCACGCCGCGGTGATGGCCTGTACGGTCACCTGGTGCGCACGTTCTACGGTCAGATCGTCGAGTCGTACCACCTCGAAAAGCTGATGTGGACGAAGCGCAACCGTCACTGGTGGGATCCGCGAAATGCGTGGGTGTACCGTGTCGGACTCCTCGCTGGATTTGTTGCCGCGTTGTATGCGGTCGGTGGCTGGTCCGGTGCTGCTGCCTGCGTTGCGGTCTGTCTGATCGGGCCTCGCACGTTCCTGGAAGTCTTCAACTACACGCAGCACTACGGCCTTGTCACCGGGAAGCCGGGTCGCTTCGAGTCGCATCAGACGTGGAACCATCTCACGCCGTTCGTCCGGATCTTCGCGCTTGAGATTACCAATCACCGTGGCCACCACGAAGACGGCTATCGCCCGTTTTATGAGCTGGTACCGGATCGCACCGGCCCCAAGCAGCCCCAGTTCCTGATGTGTCTGCTGCTTGCGTTCGTGCCGCCGCTCTGGTTTCAGATGATCAAGCCGCTGCTGCGTGACTGGGATCGCAATTACGCGACTCCGCAGGAACGCGAGATCGCTGAAGCTGAGAACATCCGTGCCGGCTGGGAGGAACTCAATGAGCATCCCGACGTGGCCCGTGCGCGCTATGCGTACGCAGTGTGAGCAGAGTTCGATTCCGGGGAAGAAAGAGACCATGCCTACAGAGACTTTCGCGGTCAAACCCGCATCGAATGATTCCGTGCCCAGCGGGCCCGCGAGCGGACACTGCCACGTCACGTTGAGCAACGGCTCGGAAGGGTTTGACGTCAGGCGCGGTGATCTGCTGCTGATGTCGGCGCTCGAGCAGGGCATCAACTACCCGCACAACTGCCGCGTGGGTACATGCGGACGCTGCAAGACGCGGCTTGTGTCGGGCCGGATCAGTCCGCTCGTGGACTTCGCGTTGTCGCCGCTCACTAACGAAGAACTGAACGACGGCTACATTTTGGCGTGCCAGGCGAAGGTGCGCAGCGACCTGGTGATTGATGTCGATCTGGTTGATCACCAGGTTGTGCTTCCCAAATCGATTCCCGGCACGGTCTGTGGCTGGAAACTATTGCCGGGCGACGTTATCGATCTCCGTATCAAGCTTGAGGAGCCGCTCGTCTTCGAGGCTGGCCAGTATGCCGCGCTTGCCGTTTCCGGGTCGTTTGTCCGCCGCTCGTTTTCGTTCTATGACGCTCCTTCCAGCGGTGCGGGCACCGACGAAGTCGGCTTCCTGATCAAGCGCCTGCCTGGCGGCCGCTTCTCCGAGTGGCTTGCGGCGGAGGACCGGAGCGGCGTTCGGATCTGGCTCGAAGGACCGTTCGGCCAGATGGGTATCGACGATACGCCACGAGAGTCTCTGTGCATTGCAGGTGGTACAGGTATCGCGCCAATCCTGTCGATTGCCGAGGATCGCCTGAAACGCTATCCGGATCATCCTGTCACGATCGTATTCGGAGTGCGTACGGCCTCGGACCTGTTCGCGCTGGATCGCCTGGAGCGCCTGAAGAACATCGCCGGACCTGAGCGCGTGCGGATTGTGCCGGTTCTGTCGCATGAACCCGCTGGCAGTGCGTGGCAAGGCCGACGGGGGCTGGTCACGGCCGTGCTCGACGAGGAGCTTGACGTCGACTATCACTCGCTGTCCGCATTCGTATGCGGCGCACTACCGATGGTCGAGGCGGTCGAGAAACGCCTGCGCACGCTGAACGTCAGCACGGACCGCATCCACGCGGACAAATTCGAGCCCTCGGGGGTTTGATCAAGATTCGCCGGGACGAAATATTTCACGTAATTCTCCGCGACGCATTGCCGCTGCGCCGCAGACTTGCATAGGAACTCAGATGTCGACTGTCTATATCTACGATCACGTCCGTACGCCTCGCGGACGAGGCAAGCCGGATGGCTCGCTGCATGAGGCCACCGCTGTCCATCTTGCGAGCACCGTCCTCGCAGGCCTGCGTGATCGCAGCGGTCTCGATACCCGCCGCGTCGACGATGTCATTTTCGGGATTGTCAGCCCGGTGGGAGAGCAGGGCCAATGTCTGCCGCGCGTCGCCGCTCTGGCTGCTGGCTATTCCGAAGAGACCGCGGGCGTTCAGGTCAACCGCTTTTGCGGTTCCGGGCTTGAAAGCGTCAACATGGCCGCCGGGAAGATTGCTGCCGGGTCTGCTGATTTCGTGATCGCTGGAGGGTGCGAGGCGATGTCGCGCGTGCCGATCCTTTCCGACGGCGGCGCGTGGAGTGTCGATCCCCATATCGCTTTTCTCACGCAATACATCCCGCAGGGTATCAGTGCGGACCTGATGGCTAGCAAGTGGCATTACAGCCGTGAGCAACTCGATCAGTTCGCAGTACGAAGCCATCAGCGTGCGGCGAGCGCGTGGTCAGATGGGCGCTTTTCACGCTCGATCGTGCCCGTCCGCGATGTGCTCGGCAACGTGCTGCTCGATCGCGATGAAACGGTGCGCCCGACGACTTCTGTCGAAGCGCTGGGAAACCTTAAACCTTCGTTTGCAGAACTCGGCGTGAAGGCAGGATACGACGCGCTCGCAATCGCGCGCTATCCGGAGGTCGAGCGTATCGAGCACCGTCATCACGCTGGCAATTCGTCGGCGATTGTGGATGGTGCCTGCGCGATGCTGCTGGGCTCGCGCGAAGCGGGTGAGGCTGTGGGCCTCAAGCCGCGTGCGCGAATTCGCGCCTTCGCTGAAATCGGTTCGGAGCCGACCATCATGCTGACTGCGCCTTCCTTTGCTGCTGAGAAGGCGCTCAAGCGTGCCGGCATGCAGGCGAAGGATATCGACCTGTACGAGATCAACGAGGCGTTCGCTGCGGTGCCGATCCGTTTCATGGAAGTACTCGGTATCGACGAGGACCGCGTGAACGTGAACGGCGGCGCGATCGCGATGGGCCATCCGCTGGGTGCGACTGGCGCGATCATTCTGGGCACCGCGCTGGATGAACTCGAGCGCACCGGTGGCTCGACTGCGCTCGCGACGCTGTGTATCGGTGCCGGGATGGGCGTGGCGACCATCATTGAGCGCGTCTGACGCGTGTTATCGACCCTATTCAAGTGTGGACATCATGATCACAACGACTATTGACGAGCGCATCGCCGTCCTTACCATCGACATGCCCGGGCGATCGATGAATGTGTTGACGCAAGCGCTGGCAGAAAAATTGCGAGCCGCGTTCGATGCAGTGATTGACGACGATGCGGTCGGCGGCATCATTATCACGAGCGGGAAGTCGAGCTTCGTCGCGGGTGCTGATCTCGCGCAGATGGCGGCGTTCGCCGCTCCGGGCGTCGATTCAAACGAAGCAGCGCGGCGCATTGCGCTGTTTGGCGACCTGTTCCGCCACATCGAGACGGCAGGCAAGCCGGTCGTGGGCGCAGCGCCGGGCCTCGCGCTCGGTGGCGGCCTCGAACTGCTGCTCGCCACCCATTACCGCGTGGTTGCCGACGTCCCGTCCGCGAAGCTTGGATTCCCCGAAGTGAAGCTCGGCTTGCTGCCCGGCGCGGGTGGAACGCAGCGGCTACCGCGTCTCGTCGGCATTGTGAAGAGCCTTCCGCTTCTTATCGACGGCCGAGACCTGAGCGCCGCCGCCGCCCGGCAGACTGGTTTGGTGCACGAAGTCGTACCGTCCGAACGGTTGCTCGAAGTGGCACGTCAAGCGCTGATCGACGGCAAGGTCGATCCGGTCGCTCCGTGGGATCGCAAGGGTTACCGCGTTCCCGGCGGCGATTCGTACACGCCCGCCAACTCGGCGCTGTGGGCGGCTACAAACGCCACTTCGCATGCCCGCACACACGGTAACTATCCGGCACCGCACGCCATCCTGCGCGCAGTGTACGAGGGCACAAAACTGCCAATCGACAAGGCGCTCAAACTCGAACAGAAGCTGTTCGCGACGCTGGTCCAGGGCCGTACTGCGCAGAATCTGATCAGTTCGATGTTCTTTGCCAAACAGGACGCCGACAAGCTCGTACGCCGCCCGGCCGGTATTCCGTCGTCGTGCGTGCGCAAGCTGGGCATTCTCGGCTCGGGCTTCATGGGCGCGGGAATCGCGCAGGTGTCGGCGCAGGCAGGCATCGACGTGGTGCTGCTCGACCGTACCCAGGAGATTGCGGACGCTGGCCGCGCCGGCATTGCAGCATCACTGCAGGCGGATGTTGACAAGGGCAAACTGTCGGTCGAAGTCCGCGACGCGCTGCTTGCGCGCATTACCGCCGCCGGCAGCTATGCGGCATTCGAAGGCTGCGATCTCGTGATTGAGGCGGTCATCGAGGATGTCGAAGTGAAGAGGCAGGTCACTGCGCAGACGGAGGCGGTGCTGGGTCAACATGCAATCTTCGCGACGAACACATCGGCGTTGCCGATCGATGGGCTCGCTGAAGGGAGCAAGCGGCCCGAGAACTTCATTGGGCTGCACTTCTTCTCGCCTGTTCCGCGCATGGCGCTCGTCGAAGTGATCGTCGGCGCGAAGACCTCGCCAGAAACGTTGGCTCGTTCGCTCGACTACATCCGCCAGATCCGCAAGACGCCCATCGTTGTAAATGATGGCTACGGCTTCTATACGACGCGCTGCGTCGACGCTTACATCCGCGAGGGAATTCGCCTGCTCGCAGACGGAGTGGACCCCGTACGTATCGAGAACGCAGGAGTCGCGCTCGGTATGCCCGTGGGGCCGCTAGCACTGGCCGACGAAGTTGGACTGGATGTGCTGCATCACATCTCGCACTTCTTCCGCAGCAAGGAAAAGGGCGCATGGGCAGACGACCGTCACGAACATGTCAATGCCGTAATCGACAAGGTAGTCGAATTGAAGCGTTTCGGGCGCAAGCGTTGTGCAGGCTTCTACGCGTACCCGGAGGCGGCGCCGAAGCATCTCGATTTGCCGATCCTGCGTTCGTTCGCCGACACCTTGCCGGAGGCCCGACAATCGGAGCAGGCAGCTATCAGGGAACGGCTGTTGTACGCGCAACTGCTCGAGGCGGCGCGCTGCTGGTCCGACGGGGTAACTAACGACGCCGGCGAAATGGATCTGGGAGCCATACTCGGCTGGGCGTTCCCAAGCTATCTCGGTGGCCCCGCGTCGGCAATTGACGACATCGGTTTCGACAGGTTTGTAGCGCGCTGCGCCGAGCTCGCATCTGAACTCGGCCCGCGTTTCACGGTACCGGCACAACTCTCCGAGGCAGTTGGGACTGGCTACCGGTTCCATCGCGCGTGACAACGTGACGGGTGGTCGTCGGTGTGAGTCCGCTAGCAGGAAGACAGGAGCCACGCAGGCGTCCATCCAGTTTATGCATGAGCGCGTCGTCGGCTGAGCGGAACGATCAGGTATCCGGAGGCGGGCGAAGTGACCAACGGCTTAGGCCTACAACAATGGGTGAGACATGAGCAATCTGATTCTGAAGGACAAGGTAATTCTCGTCACGGGTGCGGCTGGCGGTTTCGGCCGGCGTACATGCCTGGAACTGGCGAAGGCGGGCGCGTGGGTAGTGGCGACCGACGTGGACCGAGACGGCGCTGCCGAGGCAGCCAGTCAATGTGCCGCACTCGGCACGAAAGCGTGGAGTCACGCACATGATGTGACGTCGGAGGCTGACTGGCAACGCGTCATCGACGCGGTGGCAGAGCAGGCAAACGGCCGACTTGATGGTCTGGTCAACAATGCAGGGAAGATGCTGACCAAGCCGTTCTTGCGCACGAGCGTCGCCGAATTGCGGCAACTGCTTGCAATCAATCTCGAAAGCATCTGGATCGGCAGTCAGGCAGCGTATCCACTGCTGGAGCGAACCGCGAAGGAGCATGGCGGCGCATCGATCGTCAATATCTCGTCGGTCTTCGGGCAGGTGGCTGCGGTTGCTCAGGCTGCATACTCCGCGAGCAAGGGCGCCATCACGGTGCTGACCAAGTCGATGGCCGCCGAATTCGCGCGGGCGGCCAGCGGTGTACGCGTGAACTCAGTGCATCCGGGCCCGGGCAACACTCCGCTGCTGGCGAACGGACTCCAGGAGCTGTTGAAGGAGGGGCTTGCCGCATCGCCCGAGCAGGCGACAACGTTCGTACTGGGTTTGATCCCGAACGGGCGTCTGACTGAACCGGAGGACATTGCGAATGCGATTCTCTTCCTCTGCTCGGACCTCGCGAAACAGATCACCGGAGCGGAGCTCACGGTTGACGGTGGCTATACGGCGGTATGACGATGAGCGAGCAGCATGAGCTGATTTACGAGTCGGTACGGCGATTCTCGCGCGAGCAGCTCGCGCCAGGCGCCGCGCGCCGAGAGCACGAAAAAGCGATTGAACCGGAAATATTCAAGGCGATGGGCGAACTTGGCCTGCTCGGCATGACGGTTTCTCCCGGCTATGACGGTGCGGGGTCCGACTACGTGGGCTATGCACTCGCGCTGATGGCGGTAGCCGAAGGCGACGGCGCGGTATCGACCGTAATGAGCGTGCATAACGCACCGTTCTGCGCGATTCTCGAGCGCTATGGCTCGGACAGGCAGAAGGATGACGTCCTGCGGCCGGCCGCTCGCGGTGAATTTATTGGCGCGTTCGCCTTGACTGAGAGTCACGCCGGTTCTGACGCGAGCGCGATCCGGACGCGGGCGCGCCGAGTCGGATCTGATTTTGTCATCAACGGAAGCAAGCAGTTCATCACGAGTGGCGAGATAGGTCGCTACGTGATTGTTTTCGCGGTGACAAATCCGGATGATCCGAAACGGGGCATCAGCGCATTCCTCGTGCCGACAGATGCACCGGGCTATTCGGTAATCAAGATCGAGGCGAAGCTGGGACAAAAGGCGAGCGACACCTGTAGTCTGAATTTCGACGATCTCGTAGTGCCCGAAGGCGCATTGATTGGCGAGCTCAATGACGGTTACCGGATTGCGCTGTCGAGTCTCGAAGCCGGGCGCATCGGCATAGCGGCGCAAAGTGTAGGGATGGCACAGGCAGCGCTCGATCACGCTATAGGATACGCCGCGGATCGGACGGCATTCGGAAAAATCTTGCTTGACCACCAGGCGTTGAATTTCCGCCTCGTTGACGCCAGGACTCAGCTTGAGGCAGCACGACAGCTTGTGCTTTCGGCCGCCCATCTCAAGGATAGCGGTAAGGCGAGTCTGGAGCAGGCCTGTATGGCGAAGCTCTTCGCGTCGGAGACAGCCGAAAGGGTCTGCTCGATCGCGTTGCAGACCCTTGGGGGCTATGGATATGTCGAGGATTATCCGGTCGAGCGTATCTATCGCGATGCGCGAGTGTGCCAGATCTATGAGGGAACGTCGGACATCCAGCGGATTATTATCGGTCGCAGTCTGACGGCCAACTGCCTCTGAGACCGACGCGAATGGGTCGCGTGGAGACTCGGGACGAATGCGGCGGCCACGATGTATGTGCGCGCCGCAGCAAAACAGGAGGCGTTCAGAATGAATGCACAACAATGGATGGTGGCGGCTTTCGCTGCGGTAGCGTGTGGCGGCCTTCTCATGGCGCTTCGCGCAACGTTTGGTCATTGGGGGCCAACCTGGTTACGCAACGGTCATGGTCTCGGCGGTCTGGCGGCGCTCATTGCATTGTTCGCAATGAATCTGCATGGCGAGGCGGCAACGCCGATCCGCTCGTGGTGGGCGTTCGGCGTGCTGCTCTCGGGATTTATCGGCGGCCTGCTGCTGCTGCGTGTGCTGTTTAGGTCGAAAGCGCCGCTTTGGGTGGTGTTCCTTCACGGCGCAATCGGTATCACGGGGATCGCGCTTCTATATAGCACCCTGAGAGTCTAAGGATCTTGTGTCGCCAGATTTCAGGTTAGCCATATAAGAGGGGATATCGTATGAATAGTGATCCTGTCGTGATCGTAAGTGCCGTTCGTACTCCTATGGGTTCATTCCAGGGGGCACTCAAGAACGTTCCCGCGCCGCAGCTTGGCGGCATTGCGATCGCTGCCGCACTTGAGCGCACAGGCATCGCGCCTGACGCAGTATCTGAAGCGCTGATGGGGTGCGTCCTGACAGCGGGACTCGGTCAGGCGCCAGCAAGACAGGCCGCGATCAGCGGCGGGTTGTCCAGATCGACGCCGTGTACGACGGTAGGCAAAGTGTGCGGCTCGGGCATGAAGGCGGTAATGATCGGCCACGACGCATTGCTGGCCGGCAGCGCAGAGGTTGTGGTAGCTGGTGGCATGGAAAGCATGAGTCGCGCACCTTATCTCCTTCAACAGGCACGAGGCGGGTACAGGATGGGCCATGCACGTACCTTCGATCACATGATGCTCGATGGCTTGGAGGACGCCTATGAGGCAGGGCGAAGCATGGGCACATTCGGAGAGCAGTGCGTCGCCCGCTATGGCTACACGCGCGACGCGCAAGATGCGTTTGCGATTGCTTCGGTGGAACGCGCGCTCCGTGCCATCCAGACCGGGGCGTTCGACGACGAGATTGTGCCTGTCAATGTCGAGGACCGTGCCGGGGCGCAGACAATCTCCGTCGACGAAGGACCGGGAAAAATCAATGTCGAGAAGATCCCGAAGCTGCGGCCGGCGTTTGATCAGAACGGCACGATCACCGCTGCGAGCAGCTCGTCGATCAACGATGGCGCCGCTGCCTTGCTACTCATGCGTGAGCGTACCGCAAACCGCCTCGGTGTCGAGCCGCTTGCGCGCGTGACGGCGCAGGCGATGCACGCACAGGAACCAGCATGGTTTACCACCGCACCGGTTGCGGCAATCCAGAAGGCGCTCGTGAAAGCGGGATGGAAGAACGACGACGTTGACCTCTACGAAATCAATGAGGCGTTTGCTGTGGTGCCGATGGTGGTCATGTCGGAGCTCGGCGTCCCGCACCAGAAGATGAACGTTAGTGGCGGCGCGTGCGCACTAGGTCATCCGATCGGTGCCAGCGGCGCGCGCATTCTGGTTACGCTGCTGCACGCCCTGCGTCGCCAGGGGCTGCGGCGGGGCATGGCATCGCTTTGCATCGGGGGAGGAGAGGCGACCGCCATTGCCGTCGAGCGCTACTGAAGGCAATCACCGGCGCGAACGCGCAGTATAGCGGCGCGGATAGCCGGTTTCTCGACAACGATCGCGCCACTCACCCGGTTGGAGTCATGGCCGGGTGAGTGGCGCGAAGTCATTTCTGGCGCGCTATCTGGTATGGGGCTCGCAGAATCGTCGGAAGCGGGGAGCGCACAACATGGCAAACCATACTTAGGTTGTGTGTATGCGTGGATGGCATTGATCAATATCAAATATGCGTCGCGACAACGCAACGGCGCATTCAAAACTATAGAAGTCGGAGACATCTCAATGCGATCCAAAATCCTGTTCCCTCTTTTTTTACTGTCGCCACTTGCGGCGAGTTCAAGTGCGATGGCACAGACAACGCCATGGACCGTGCGCGCCGGTCCGGTGGGCGTGTTCTTTGACGGCCATACGGATCAGGCGAAGGTTGCGGGCCAGCCGATTCCGGGAGCGGATGTGGGCTTGCAGGACAACGGCTCGTTCGCAGTGGAACTCGGGTATGAGATTGCGCCGCGATGGACGGTCCGCCTGGGTGTGGGTGTGCCGCCGACTACAAAACTGTCGGCAGGCGGGACGCTAAGAAACTTTGAGCCTCCTCTTACCGGCAATCTGGGCAAGGTGACCTACGCACCTGCCGTGCTCACATTGACGTACGGACTAGGGGATTGGGGACCCGTACGTCCATACATCGGAGGCGGGGTTAACTATACGTGGGTCATCAGCACGAGCGACGGTGACGTCGCGGGCCTGAAGGTGCACAGCGCGTGGGGTGGAGTCGTTGAAGCCGGGTTCGATGTTCCCATCAACAAAAGATGGTCCGTGTTTGCCGACGTCAGAAAGATCTTTGTCAAGACATCCGCGAGCGGCACGATCCCCGCTTTGGGCGGACCACCGGCGAACGTTGATCTTCGCCTCGATCCGATCATCGCCCATGTGGGGGTGAGCTACCACTTCTAGCGGCGTCCATTAAGCAGCTCAATGCAATCACCGCGAGAGCGCATCGGAGTCCTGCGTCCTTCTACTGCGCGGGCCGCGGCAACATCGATGGTTCTCTGGTCAATCTGGCCGTTTAGACGGGGATTGCATTTCTGAACAATTTCTGCAAAGAGGAGCACGCATCATGAATTCACCCAGTCAAATTCCGCATGTGAAACTTCCAGCTGGCCGAAACTATATCGGTGGGGAGTGGCTCGACGACGCCGCCGCCGAGCGACTGCCGGTGTACGATCCGGCCACTGCGACGGTGATCGGTGACATACCGGGCAGTACGCCGGACGCCGTGAATCAGGCCGTCCAGGCGGCGCACGCAGCCTTCGTATCTCCGGCATGGCGCGACCTGTCGCCACTGGGTCGCGAGCGATTGATCCACAGGCTGGCCGAACTGGTCGAAGCCAACGCTGCAGAGCTCGCGGCGATCGAAACACTCGACAACGGGAAGCCTATCGCGATTGCGAGTACCGTCGACGTTCCGCTCACTG
Source organism: Paraburkholderia ferrariae NBRC 106233 (assembly GCF_000685035.1). Lineage (GTDB taxonomy): Bacteria > Pseudomonadota > Gammaproteobacteria > Burkholderiales > Burkholderiaceae > Paraburkholderia > Paraburkholderia ferrariae. Next base: position 79,865 of record NZ_BAYB01000034.1, on the reverse strand, counting down.
CGATGTGGCTGCGCTATATGGCGGGATGGCCTTCGAAGCTTGGTGGCAAGTCCATTGCTCCTGCTCTGCAGCCCGCGGGATCACATCATGCGTATACCGTTCGCCAGCCAGTGGGCGTTGTTGCCGCTATCGTGCCCTGGAATTATCCACTGGTGCTGGCGGTGTGGAAGATCGCGCCTGCGCTTGCTGCGGGTTGCACGGTGGTTCTGAAGCCGGCCGAGGCTACGCCCTATTCGGCATTGCGGCTGGCTCAACTCGTGCACGAAGCTGGATTCCCTCCCGGCGTGTTCAACGTCGTTCTCGGCGACGGGCGCACCGGACAGGCATTGGTCGAGCACCCTGGGGTCGCGAAGGTCAGCTTTACAGGTTCAACCGCTACCGGCAAGCGTCTGATAGCCACCGCCGCGAACGATCTGAAACGCCTGACACTTGAACTGGGGGGCAAGTCTCCCACAGTCATTCTTCCAGATGCGGATCTGGACATTGCGGTGCCGGGCGCGGCACAGGCGGTGTTCTTCAACTCAGGCCAGATTTGCTTTGCAGGTACAAGACTGTTTGTACCGCGCAATCGGGTGGACGAGATCCTTGATGGCGTGTCACAGGTGGCGCGGAGTTTCAAGATCGGTGCCGGTAGCGAACCGGACACAGTGCTTGGACCTGTCGTCAGCCAGCGGCAGCTTGATAACGTGTTGGGTCGTGTACAGGCCGGGGTCCAGGCCGGGGCTGAAGTTGTCATGGGCGGCGGCCGTGTCGATCGGGAGGGTTATTTTGTCGAACCGACGATCCTGCTGACACGTGACCGAAGCAATCCGGTTTATCGCGAGGAGGTCTTCGGTCCGGTCCTGACGGCTACGCCATATGACGACATTGACGAACTGGCGTCGCTCGCTAATGACAGTGAATATGGCCTCGCAGCACATATCTATACACGAGACCTGTCGGCAGCCCATCAACTGGCGCAGAAAATTGATGCAGGTACGATCTGGGTCAACACGCAGCTCAGCCCCGATCCCGCCATTCCGTTTGGCGGGTTTAAGCAATCCGGCTGGGGGCGCGAGAATGGTGAGCAGGTTTTCGAGCACTATCTGGAAACCAAGTCCGTGATCGTGAAGATTGCGTAACTGCCAGCCCACCTTGCGGTGGCTCCCATCGTTAGATCGGATCAACACGTCGTAGATTCCGGGGTCTCGCATGGGTTTCAATGACACCGCGGACATTGGAGCGTGCGCGGCGTTACTGCTTTTGTCAGGCGATAAGTGGCACGTTGGGCAGACCTGCCAAAAGCGATATCGTCGAGTACCTGACTGGCTGGAGGCTGGTGACCCACTTCAACTGGTTCAAGGCCAACAAGGTGAAAATGCTTGGGACTGACCGATGAGCCATTGATTAATCAGGTTTGGTGGCCGTAAGTGACGCGGGGTGATCTGAAGATGGGCTTGCGGAAGGAACCACGCGCTGACATGGATGCTGCGGGTTTACTTCCGGCAACGGCGATGACGTCATTCGAGATTAAATTATAGTAGTACGAATGATATGAGGAATTATCGCAGACGCTTGTTGACTAGCGTCGACAGTGATGGATTCACAATGGAAGACACTTACGCAAAATGACGATCAGACTTAGATTGCGGATTCTGGTTATCGCGGCGCTCATTGCTGCGAGCTTGGGAATAATAGTCCCTTTCGTTGGATTCAAAGGTGTAAGTGATGCAGGCGCGAACACGAACCGTCACGAGCTGCAAATCAGAGGCCTCACGGAGATCAAGGCAAGTGCGCTCTCGACGATTGAATTGGACCCAACATCCGCGGACACAAGATTGATCTTTGCAGATGCGGAACAGAACATTGAGAAGTGGGGAAAAACAATTGCTCCGCTGTTTCGATCCGCGGATCAGCAACGGGATCTGGCGTCGCTGCTCTCGCATTGGAGTGCATATGATCAGAAATCGCGTCAACTGATAGAACTGGCGACACACGATCCGAAATCAGCAAACGACCAGATAGTGAAACTCTATCACGGCGAATTTCACCAGATTCAGGCGGGGGTCGACGCGATGATTGCGACCGCGAGCGAACGTGGCAATGAGGCGCGCGAGAACGCGGAGCGGATCAACCGGGGCGCCGTGCGAAGTGTTGCCGTTGTTTTGGTTTTGGTTGTGCTGGTAGTCGTTCCGTGGATCATTGTCCTTTCGCGCACTATCCAGAGGTCGTTGGGGAATATGCAAGTCATCCTGCAAGAAGCAAACGATTCGCATGACTTAACTAAACGCATTCCTGCGGACGGTCGCGATGAGGTCAGTCAAACGGCCCGTGCGTTCAACCAATTGATGGATCGTGTCAGCGGCGCGATGCTGATCGTAAAGACATCTGCCGAATCTGTAGCCTCCACATCGAAGCAAATAGCCGTCGGGAATCTCGATTTGTCCGCGCGCACCGAAGAGCAGGCTGCGTCACTGGAACAGACGGCTGCAAGTATGGAGGAGCTCACAAGCACCGTGCAGCAAAACGCGACAAACGCACTTCACGCACAGAGTCTGTCCACTAACGCTTCCGAAAGCGTGGCGCGGGGCAATGAAGTGGTTTCGAACATGATTGATACCATGAATGAAATCAATGGCAGTTCGACAAGAATCGCCGAAATAATAGGCTTGATTGAGGGTATTTCTTTTCAGACCAACATCTTGGCGCTCAATGCGGCGGTCGAGGCAGCTCGTGCCGGCGAACAAGGCCGCGGATTCGCGGTCGTCGCCGGTGAGGTTCGTGCGCTTGCGCAACGCTCCGCAAGTGCAGCAAAAGACGTCAAGAACTTGATCGGTAAGTCTGTCGAGCAGGTTGATACAGGAACAAAGCTGGTCAATCAAGTGGGCGGGGCAATGCTGGAGATTAGAAGCACAGTTTCGCGCGTAGCGGAGATGATGAGTGAGATCGGGGCGGCGTCAGGAGAGCAAAGTCGAGGGATTGAACAGATCAGGCAAGCTGTGACCCAATTGAATGAGGTAACTCAGCAGAACGCGGCGCTGGTCGAGGAGTCCGCTGCCTCAGCACAATTCCTGGACGATCAGGCAAACAGCCTGCGCGGAGCGATTAACATTTTTAAACTCGACACCGGTGGCTTCAAGCCTGCTATGCCGGAGACGTAATTCTGTCTTCGTTACGAAAAGGATGTCGTTCGCGACCCGACACGCGTGGGCGACCCGGATCGCTCTCCCCCAAGGTTTCGTTCTGTATCAGCTCGCCATGGCACCGACCACCGCGCTCGATCCTCCGAGCGACAAGCCCCCATCTACCGAGAGCACGACGCCGGTCACGTAGTCCGCAGCGGATGAACAAAGCCACAGCGCGGCGCGCACAATGTCGTCCTTGGAGGCGAAGCGGCCAAGCGGCACTGCGCGGGTCCAGGCCCGCGCTGCTGCAGGTGTGGGCGCCAGGCGCGCCATCCCCTCGGTGTCAGCGACCGGCCCGGGCGCGATGGAGTTGACCCGCACACCCGAGGGGCCCCACTCGATTGCTAGTGTGCGCATGATCTGGTCGACGCCGGATTTGGCCGCACACACGTGGATTTGACCGGGGGTAGCCATCCAGCTCTGCGCTGCGGTGAGGTTCAGGATGGCGGCGCCAGGTTTGCGCAGGTGCGGCCAGACCGCGAGCATGACGTGGAAGGTGCCAAGCACGTCGATATCCATAACCGACTTGAATCCGTTGGGCGAGAGCTCCGCCGCGGGCGAGATGAAGTTGCCGGCGGCCCCGGAGATCACGACGTCGAGTGGGCCGAAGTCCTGCGCGGTTTGCTCGACAGCCTGCTGCACGGCAGCCGCATCGCGCACGTCTGCTGCGAAACCTCGGACGTCACCTCCATGGCGGCGCAACTGTGCGAGCGCGGCATCGATCTTGGCCTGCTGCCGGCCAAGAATGGCTACGCGGGCGCCGGCAGAAGCCAATGCATCGGCAATTGCGAGGTTGATGCCGCTGGAGCCACCAGCGACGAAGACGTTCTTCTGCGAATAATCCATCGTGGTGTTTCCTCCGAGTTGTAGCACTTCAACGAAGTGCGCGCGCGATAAGTTCTTTCATGATTTCATTCGCACCCCCGTAGATGCGCTGCACGCGCGCGTCGGCGTACATCCGGGCGATTGGGTACTCTTCCATGAAGCCGTAGCCGCCGTGCAATTGCAGACACTTGTCCAGCACCTCGCACTGGCGGTCAGTTGACCAGGCCTTGGCAATCGACGCATCGACCGTGCTTAACCCGCCGGACACGTGCTGTGTTACGCACTGGTCGATGAAGGCGCGGTTCACGCATGCGTTGCTCAGGCATTCAGCGAGCTGGAAGCGTGTGTTCTGGAAGTCCATCAGTGTCTGCCTGAAGGCTTGTCGCTCGTTGACATATTCCACCGTGATCTCGATCGCGCGCTCCATCGTGGCTTGTGCGCCAAGGGCGATCGCGAGGCGCTCCTGGGGCAGGGACTCCATCATCTGGATGAAGCCTTGACCTTCCTCGCCAAGGAGATTGCCAATTGGCACACGGACGTCGTCGAAGAACAATTCGGCCGTGTCGCTGCCATGCATGCCGATCTTGTGCAGGTTTCGCCCGCGGCGAAAACCGGCAAGGTCATTGGTTTCGAGAACGATCATGCTGACGCCGCGTGCACCCTGGCTCGGGTCAGTCTTTACCGCCAATACGATTACGTCAGCGTTTTGGCCGTTGGTGATGAACGTCTTGGAGCCGTTGATCACGTATCGGTCACCTGTGCGTCGCGCCGTGGTACGTATCGCCTGCAGATCCGAACCGCCGCCAGGCTCAGTCATGCCAATCGCGCCGATCAGCTCGCCGGAGGCCATACCTGGCAGCCAGCGAAGACATTGCTCGGGTGTGCCGTAGCGCAGAATGTAGTGGGCTGCTATTGGACCGTGCACGGCATGGCCGAAAGAGGTAATTCCGGCGTATCCCAGTTCCTCTTCGATGACGGCCTCGAAACTGAAGTTGGTGTCGCTGCCGCCGTACTCCACGGGAAGGCTGGGGCACAGGAATCCCAACTCGCCAGCCTGGCGCCAGAAATCGCGGTCGACGCGCTTTTGCTCCCGCCACGTCGGGTCGCGCGGCACGGCCTCCGTGGCCAGGAAGCGGCGAAGCGAGTCGCGGAATTGGACCGCATCGTCGTTTTCCCACGAACGGCGGGAACGCAGGTCATACATGTCATGCTCTCCGTTGGGTTTGTTAGTCGCCGCTGTCGGCGCCATGGCAGAGAACGCCTTGGTCAACGAGCGCCTGGACGTCGGCTTCCGGCCAGCCCCAACTGCGCAGCGCTGATGCGCCGTAGGCATCGGGTCCTGGTAAAGGTGGCGGAGCGTCAGTTGGGGTTGCCGAGAAGCGCGGGGCGACCGCTGGCTGGAGCAGGCCGTTCACAGTGACGAAAGTGCCTCGTGCCCGGTTGTGAGGGTGATGCGGGGCTTCGGACAACGACAGCACCGGGCTGACGCAGGCGTCACTCCCCTCGAAGCGCCGGACCCATTCGTCGCGCGGGTGGCGCATGAAGGCGGCAGCGATGCGCTCGCGCTGGGTAGGCCAGCGCGTACGGTCATCCGGCTGTTGCATTGCCGGGTCGTCGGCCAGACATAGACCTTCCAGCAGCAGGTGGTAAAACTGTGGCTCCAGCGCGCCAACCGCCACGTGCTTGCCGTCGGCACAAGCGTAGGTGTCGTAGCGCGGCGTACCGCCATCGAGGAGATTGGCCTGCCGTTCGTCGCGCCAGGCACCCATTGCGAACAACGTGAGTGTCATCGCCTCCAGTAGCGCGCAGCCGTCGATCATGGCTGCGTCAACGACCTGGCCCTTTCCATCAATGCGTGCGCGCAGGAGCGCGGCGAGCACACCCACAGTCAATAGCATCGCACCACCGCCGAAGTCGGCAACGAGGTTCAACGGGGGAACAGGTCCGCTGTCACGTCGACCGATGGCATTTAGCACACCTGATAGTGCAAGGTAATTGATGTCGTGACCGGCGGTATGCGCCAGTGGCCCCTCTTGGCCCCAACCGGTGATGCGGCCGAAAATGAGGCGCGGATTCGCCGTCAGGCAACGCTCGGGGCCCAGACTCAAGCGCTCCATGACCCCCGGCCGGAAGCCTTCGATCAACACGTCTGCCTCGCCAATCAAGCGCAACGCCGCTTCGCGAGCCTCAAGACGCTTAAGGTCCAACGCCACCACCTGTCGGCCCCGCTGCAGGATCTCCTTAGCCGGGTCGAACATGGCCGCGCCAGCTGAAGGAGGGCCCAGCCTGTCGATGCGCAGCACATGTGCGCCGAGATCCGCAAGCACCATGGCGCAGAACGGCGCCGGGCCCAACCCGGCAAATTCAACGACCTTGATGCCAGAAAGGGGACCCGAGCTTCGGGCGGGGTGTTGCTCGGTGGATTTCATATCAGGAGTGGTGGACGGTGCTAAAGCGTTTTGTGGTTACGTTGCAATACAGCTTAGGCAAGCAATTTTTTTCGCCCCACCCAGAAGTAGGGGTATCTCGACGGCACGGATGGCGCCATCCAGATGGCGCTGCTGCCCGGGTACGCCCCGGACCTCAATCCAGTCGAATACCTGTGGGCTTGGCTCAAGCGGCACGCATTGGCGAATTTCTGCCCGAACAACCTGGCCGAACTGAAGCACACCGCTCGATGCAAGCTCAAGAGCGGCCAGAAGCGCAAATCGATCATCGCTGCCTGCTGGAAACAAGCCGAGCTTTGGTGATGTCATGATTTACGTGACTCTCAATAAATCGAATTCACCGTATGTCCAGCTGGTCGTCCCGCATTGGATGGCCAGCTTGTCGTGAAAGCGCAAGCTGGTCCTGCTCAAGAGGTCACCGATCGTTTGACGCGTGCTGCGGCTGTTCATCGTTGTTCATTTCACGTGGCAGTCTCGTGCTACAGCTACAGGTGCATTATGTTGTTAGCGGCTCACCACTTCGAGGGAGCGTTTTGACGGAGCGTGTCGCAGTTCTGGCACGCCCGGTCATATCTGAGGGAAGACGCTATGGCCGCCGGGAATACGTCGAACGGTATTGAAATGAACAGCAGGACCGTGGTTCGTTTCGTCTTCTACCCGGCGAAAACAATGACCCCTGTGGTCGGCCGACGGAGATCTAGCCCTGTGCTTCCGAGGCAACCCGCTGGTCGTTGCGATCGCGGATTGCGTTGCGCAACGCGTGTTTTTGCAGCTTGCCCATCGGATTGCGCGGCAGTGCGGAAAACACCTCGAGCCGACGGGGAACCTTATAGCCCGCGAGTTGATCGCGCATGCGCGATTGCAACTCTTCGAGCGTCAAGTGGTGGGCACCGGGTTTATAAGTGACACATGCAGTGACGATTTCTCCCCACTGCGGATCGGGCACGCCTACGATGGCATACTCGGCCAGTTCCGGGAACTCGGCTAGCATGTTTTCGACTTCCGAGGAGTAGACGTTCTCGCCACCCGAGATGATCATGTCCTTGAAGCGATCGACCACATAGCAGTAGCCTTCCGCGTCGACATAACCGAGGTCACCGGTCCGGTACCAACCGTCAACCAGCACCTCACGCGTGGCGGCCTCGTTGCGCCAGTATCCCCGCAAGATTGAGCCTGATTGAATCAGGATTTCCCCGGTTTCGCCGGGCGGCAGATCGCGGCCGCCGGCGGTACTTACAATTCGGACACGCGCGCCCGCACCGGGCTTGCCGGCCGACGACCACAACGCACCATTGTCGCGGCGATGATCATCAGGCGTCAGGATTGTCAACGCGGCCGTGGTTTCAGTTGCGGCATAGATCTGGGCGAGATCGCACTTGAGCACATCCATTGTTTTTTGCAGCAGGTCCCGGCTGATTCCCGAAGCCCCGTAGTGGAGCCGTTTAAGCGCCGGGAAGGCGCCGGGTTTCAGGTGAGGGAGTAGTATCGCGAGAATGGTCGGTACCACAACCATCGACGAAATTCGCCCGGAGTTGAGTGCTTCGACGATCCTTTCCGGGACGGGGGCGCGGTGGATTTCCACTTGCGTACCGTAGCTGATCGCGAAAAGCGGGTAGGTGATGCCGGCTGCGTGAAACAGTGGCATGAATACCAGAAAACGCTCGCCTGCCGGAAATGGCCCCAAGCGAGACTCCCATTGTGCGAGCTGCGACAGATGCATTGCGTGCGTCTGCGGTACGCCCTTGGGTTTGCCGGTGGTGCCGCTCGTGTAAAGCTGCAGGAAATCGTCTTCGGGGTCGATGTCGACCGGTTCGAGAGTGGGGGCGGAGTCGACCATCGCGTCGTAGTCGACGACGCGCGCGTCGTCCGGTAACGCCGATAGGTCGATCGAGACGATCCGGGTTACGGCGCCGACCTGATCGGCAAGCCGGCGCGCGTGCTCAACGAATTCGAAATCGGCGAAGATCACAGTGGCGCCGCTATCGATAAGTACATCTCGCCATTCGGGCATGGCGAGTCGCCAGTTCAGCACAACGCAGGTATTGCGGGCGATCGCCGCACCAAAAATGATTTCTATGAGACGGTCGGTGTTCTTGCCCAGATAAGCGACACGCTGCCCCTGCGGAATGCCCATCTGGCGCAGTGCACCTGCCACGCGTCGCGACCGTGACCAGAGTTCCCCAAACGTCGTGATCCGATCTTCGTAGAAGGAATAGGGCGCATCCGGCGCGCGCTGCGCCGCGGACGCCAACTGATCGATCATCGTGCACGTCATTCTGAGTCTCCTTAAGACTGTTGTGATGCCGGTGTGTGCCCGGCTCATCTTGGTTCTAAGGATCGCCGAGGTGGACTGCCCTCGGACAAGACCAAAGTATGGGGGGAGTTCGCCTGCGACTCTTTACCTTATCGGAAATGACTCGTTGTGACGTCCGCGACGACGTCCGAGCCTGACGCCATACCGTCGCGCGGCAAGGGGCGAATTTCATTATTTCAGGAGACACCCCATGGTCCAGGCCGTCCGCAGAGCGGATACGTTATTTCACGACACCTGGTTGCCCGACGAGACGCGCCAGATTCAAGATGGGTAACCCCGCCCAACTGACGTCCGACGTGGTGTTTGACAAAGTCTTCGTTCCCGACGACCACGTGACAGGTGCTGAAAACGGTGGTCTGCGGGTGGCGTTGGGTGCGCTCGCGCTCGGGCGAATGGGCATCGGAGCAATCGGCGTCGCGATGGCGCAGGCAGCGTTCGATCATGCGGTCGAGGGCAACGCGGAAGTGGAGGCTGCGATGGCCAAGCTCACAGGGAGCCGACTGGCGGTAGATGTTGCACATGATGCGATCCAGGTGTGCGGAGCGTATGGCTTTGTGCGCGAACTGTCTGCCACATCGGAGCTGATGCCGCTGGAATCGATCTATCGCGACGCGAAGATCGGCGAAATCTACGAGAGAGCGAACGAGATCCAGAAATGGGTCATAGCACGCAATATTTTTGGACGCATCTACACAGGCTAAGGGCAGGTATTACATGGATATTCAAGGCAAGACTTTCCTCATTACTGGCGGAGCGAGCGGGCTGGGTGCTGCAACCGCGCGGATGATTCTGGCTCGCGGTGGCCATGTGGTACTCGCGGATCTGAATAGCGAGGCGGGCGATGCGCACGTGGCCGAGTTGGGCGGTGATGTACGGTTCGTACGTACCGACGTCACCGATGAGGCTTCCGTGCAGAACGCGGTCACGCAATCGGTCACCGGGTTCGGGGGACTGCACGGCGTCATTTGCTGTGCAGGCGTCGCGCCGGGCGAGAAAGTACTGGGAAGGCAAGGGCCGCATGCATTGCAGAGCTTCGCCCGCGCTCTCGAAATCAACCTGGTCGGTACCTTCAACGTAATCCGCCTTGCCGCCTCGGCAATGCGCGACAACGAGCCGAATGAAGATGGCGAACGTGGTGTCGTGATCTGCACCGCGTCTATCGCCGCATTCGATGGACAGATCGGACAGGCGGCCTATTCTGCGTCGAAGGCTGGCGTCGTTGGCATGACGCTGCCGATTGCACGAGAACTCGCCACGTACGGTATTCGTGTGATGACCATCGCACCTGGCATTTTTGAGACACCAATGTTGATGGGACTCCCTTCAAACGTGCAGGCCTCGCTTGGGCAGCAGGTGCCGTTTCCGCCGAGACTTGGCCGACCGCGTGAATATGCACAACTCGTGCAATCCATCATCGAGAACGCGATGCTCAACGGCGAGGTGATCCGACTGGACGGAGCGATCCGGATGGCTGCGAAATAGGAGGTGCAATATGAGTGCAAACGGAACAGATCTGGTTGTAGTCGTACGTGACGGTGCAGTGGCGAGCGTTGTGTTTAATCGAACCGATGCGATGAACGCGCTGGATGTTCCCACTGCGGCCGCGTTCCTTGCCGCATGCGAGGGGATAGCTGCGGATCGCAGCATCCGGGCGGTCGTCATCAGGGGCGAAGGGCGCGCATTCGGGGTCGGCGGCGATCTCGCGGCTCTGCGGGACGGTGGAGCGACCGCAGCCGAAGAGCTCATCCGCTGCATGCACGAGGGCATCAAGTTGCTGGTCAAGCTTGATGCGCCAGTCATCGCCGCAGTGCAGGGTGCGGTTGCGGGCGGCAGCTTGAGCCTTGTGCTGGCCTGCGACCTTGTGGTTGCCGCAGAGGGCGCGCGTTTCAATCTCGCCTATGCAAACGTGGGGGCCAGCTGCGATGTGTCGGGTTCGTGGAGCTTGCCGCGGATAGTCGGATTGCGCCACGCCATGGAAATCGCCTTGCTGTCGGAGACGTTCGATGCGGCCGAGGCACTGCGGCTCGGAGTCGTCAATCGTGTCGTTCCAGAGGCCGGGCTTCAGGATGAGGCTTTCGCGCTTGCGCGTCGGTTGGCAACTGGGCCAACTCTGGCATATGGCCGCATGAAACGGCTGACGCGGAGTGCATTTGAGCATGATCTCGCGACTCACCTTGACTCCGAACGGGACGCCTTCAAGGCAAGCACCCAAACGGAGGACTTTCAGGAGGCGATTGCGGCGTTTTTTGCCAAGCGTGCGCCGGTGTTTTCCGGACGATAGTCCTTGCCGTTTGCCCGGCAGTGACATGCACTCTTTGGCGCAACCGGGTTCCGTTGGCAACGAAATCTATTACCGGAACACGAGTCCCGGACATTTTTGAGCAGGCAGGAACGATATGAAGACCAGAGTTACCGAATTGTTGGGGATTCGTTATCCGATCATCCAGGGGGGCATGCAGTGGGTTGGACGCGCCGAACTTGCGTCAGCCGTGTCCAACGCAGGTGGCCTTGGCGTGCTAACGAGCCTTACCCAGCCATCTCCCGAGGCGCTTGCTGCCGAAATCCGGCGGTGTCGCGAATTGACCGACAATCCGTTCGGCGTGAACCTGACGATTCTGCCATCATCCAATCCGCCGCCGTACGAGGCCTATCTGGATGCGGCGATCGAAAGCGGCGTGAAGGTCCTGGAGACAGCCGGCAATAATCCAAAGACGTTTATTGACAAAGCTAAAGCAGCGGGCGTAAAGATTGTCCACAAGTGCACGTCGGTACGACACGCGCTGTCGGCCGAGCGCAACGGCGTGGATGCGATCTCGATTGATGGGTTTGAGTGCGCGGGGCACCCTGGTGAGGATGATGTCGGCGGTCTTGTGCTGTTTGCCGCGGCTGCCGACCAGGTGAAGATCCCTCTGATCGCGTCGGGAGGGATTGCCGATGGGCGGGGTCTGGCCGCTGCATTGATGCTCGGAGCGGAGGGCGTCAACATGGGAACCCGCTTTTGCGCAACTGAGGAGGCACCGATCCATCGCGCTATCAAGGAAGCGTTACTGGCGGCTAGCGAGCGCGACACGCAACTGATTTTCCGCACGCTTCACAATAGCGGCCGCGTGCTCAAGAACGCGATCTCGAACGAAGTCGTCGCACTGGAGCGGCGTCCGGGTGGGTGTGAGTTTAGCGATGTCCAGCCGCTTGTATCTGGGGTACGCGGACGTTCAGCACTGGAAAGTGGCGAGGTCGACAACGGGCTCGTCTGGGCAAGCCAGGTGGTTGGCCTTATCCGCGATATACCGACTTGCGCTGAGCTGATCGGGCGTATTGTTGCCGATTGCCAAGGTGCTCTGGAGCGTGGACGAAGCTTCTGCAAAACATAATGCGTCACATGCGGTGCCTGGTTATCAGGCATTCGCAGCCTTTGCTCATCATATAAAAAGCCGTAACACAAAAAATATTGATAAATTATGTTATGTTAAATACTGGAGTCTAACTAAATCGAACTTCGCATTTTCGACGGACACACCATGTTTCGCGAGCGGAACGGCAACGCCCTTCCGCCCGAGTATGCGAGGCGCTTCGGAGAGGCGTTCGCTCGTGTCGAAGCATGCCCGGGTGACGCGTTCCCTTACCTCGACCCGGCCACGCAGACTGCCCGCTTCGGCGCCCGGATCGCCGATGGCCTGCCTGTTCAGCACCAGATGGTGTACAGCCAGCTAGCCCGCCTGCGCGTGCCAGCCGACCTGGGCTCCGGTTGATCGGAGCCGGGCCACAAGCGGAAACATCTAGGTAATCGTGTCGGCGCTGGATTCGAGCGCGGGGTGGCTTTCCCCTGCCTCGGGCCGGATCTTGAACCAGATCGAATACATCGCAGGCAGAAACACCAGCGTCAGAATCGTCCCCGCGAATGTCCCGCCAATCAGCGTATAAGCCAACGTGCCCCAGAACACGGAATGCGTCAACGGGATGAAGGCCAGCATCGCGGCGAGCGCGGTCAGAATCACCGGCCTCGAGCGCTGGATGGTGGCCTCCACCACCGCGTCGAACGGCGCCATGCCTAGGTGCGTGTTCTCTTCGATCTGGCCGATCAGAATGAGCGTGTTGCGCATCAGGATGCCCGAGAGCGCGATGAGCCCCACCAGCGCATTGATCCCGAAGGGCTGGTTGAACAGCAGCAGCGTCGGCACGACGCCAATCAGCCCCAGCGGACTGGTCGCAAACACCATCAGGGTCGCGGCAATCGAGCGCGTCTGAAAAATGATGATGAGCAGCGTCAGCGCGATCATGATCGGAAACAGCGGCGCGAGCGCCTTCGTCGCCTTGCTGGCTTCCTCGATGGACCCGGCCTCCTCGATCCGGTAGCCCTCCGGCAGCTTCGCGATAATGGGCTGAAGTTGCGCCAGCATCGCCGTCGATACATCGGGCGGCTGCAGTCCCTCCGCGATATCGCCACGCACGGTGATCGTCGGCGTCCGGTCACGTCGGCGCAGAATCGGATCTTCCATGCGGATGTCGATCTTGCCCACCTGCGAGAGCGGCACGCGCTGACCCGCCGCGCCGATCAGCGTAAATCCGTCGATACGCTGCGGATCGAGCCGGATCTCGCCCGCCGACCTCGCGACGAGTTCCACCGAACGAATGTCCTCGCGCACGTGCGTGACGGGAATGCCGGTCAGGAGGAATTGCAGTTGCTGCGCGACCGAACTCGACGTCAGGCCAAACGCCCCGAGCCGATTTTGATCGAGCGTGAAATGCACCGTGGGAACGCGCGGGCCCCAGTCGGTGTTCACCGTTCGCATCATCGGACTGGCGTCCATGGTCCGTTCGACCTGCGCGGCGATGGTGCGCAAGGTCTGGGCGTCCGGGCCCATGACCCTGAACGCAACGGGGTAAGGCGAGTAAGGGCCGAACACGAGCTGGGTGACGCGAACCTGCGCCCCGGGCACAAGACCCTCGGCAATGGCTTTGCGCAGGCGGAATTTGAGCGCCTCGCGCTGCTTCTCGTCATTCGTGCGGATCACCATCTTCGCGAAGGAGGGATCGGGCAGTTCCGGCGACATGGCCAGATAGAAGCGAGGTGCGCCCGCTCCAATGTAGGAGGTCACGATCTTCGCTTCCGGCTGCTTCGCGAGCCACGCCTCGACTTTTTCCGTCGCCGCGGAGGTCTGTTCGATCGACGTGCCGTAAGGCATCTGCACTTCCACGAGCACTTCAGGGCGATCGGAGGTCGGGAAGAACTGCTTTTTCACCAGTCCCATTCCGGTCACGGCGACCACGAACGATGCCACCACGATCCCCGCGACCATCCATTTGCGCCTGATCACGCGCCCGAGGAAGCGGCGAAAGCGCTGGTAGTTCGGCGTGTTGTAGATCGCGCCGTGACCGCCTTCGATCACGGGAATATCGGGCAACAGCTTGACGCCGAGATACGGCGTGAACACGACGGCGACGATCCACGAAGTAATCAGGGCGATGCCGACGATCCAGAACATGTTGCTCGTGTATTCGCCCGCCGTCGAGCGCGCGAAGCCATTCGGCATGAAGCCGACGGCCGTGACCAGCGTGCCCGAGAGCATGGGCGCGGCCGTGTGGCTCCACGCATACGCCGACGCCTGCACGCGGCTATAGCCCTCCTCCATTTTCACGACCATCATCTCGATGGCGATGATCGCGTCGTCGACGAGCAGGCCCAGCGCGAGAATCAGCGAACCCAGTGTGATGCGGTCGAAGCTCTTGCCCGTTGCAGCCATGACGACGAACACGCCCGCGAGCGTCAGCGGCACCGCAGCCGACACCACGATGCCGACGCGCCAGCCCATGCTCGCGAAACTCACGACCATCACGACGAGCAGCGCGACGAAGAACTTGACCATGAACTCGTCGATCGCCGAATGGATGTTGACGGCCTGATCGGTCACCTTCGTGAGACTCATGCCGAGCGGCAGCCCGGTATTGATCGATGCGACTTCCTTGTCGAGCGCCTGCCCGAGGCTGAGCCCGTTCCAGCCGTCCCGCATCACGACGCCGAGCAGCAGCGCCGGTTCGCCGTTGTTGCGAATCTGGAACGTGGCCGGGTCTTCGTAACCGCGCTCGACGGTCGCCACGTCCGAGAGTTTCAGCGTGCGGCCCTGGACGACGACAGGCGTGTCGCGGATGGTCTGCAGTTTGTCGAAACCGCCTTCGACACGAATGAAAACCTGCGCGCCCTGCGTGTCGATCGAACCGGCGGGCGTCAGAACATTCTGGTTATTCAGGGCTGCGAAGATATCCTGCGGCGTCACGCCGAGCGTCGCGAGGCGCTCGTGCGAGAACGACACATAGATCCGTTCGGGCTGTTCGCCGATGATGTTCACCTTCTTGACGCCCGGCACATGAAGGAGTCGCTGGCGCAGCCCCTCGGCGTCGCGCACCAGCAATCGTTGCGGCTCGCCTTTCGCCTTGAGCGCGAACAGTGCGAATGTGACATCGGAATACTCGTCATTGACGAGCGGACCGATCACGCCGGGCGGCAGGTTGCCCGCTTCGTCGGAAAGCTTTTTGCGCGCCTGGTAGAACTCCTCGGGCACGTCCGCGGGCGGCGTGCTGTCGAGCAGGGTCACGGTGGTGAAGGCCAGCCCCGGACGCGTATAGGTCTCGGTACGGTCGTACCAGCGCAACTCCTGCATGCGCTTCTCGATCGGCTCGGCCACCTGATCCTGCATTTCCTGCGCGGTGGCGCCCGGCCAGGCCGTGATGACCGTCATCGACTTGACGGTGAACGGCGGGTCTTCGGCCCGCCCCAGCTTGAAGAAGGCAATGGTGCCCGCGATGGAAATCAGTATGATCAGGAACAGCGTGACCGAGCGCTCCCGCACCGCAAGCGCCGACAAGTTGAAACCGCTCATTGCGCTGCTCCTTCCTGCGAGACCGGCGCTGTCGCCGCCGTGTCCTGGGCGACGCGCACGCGTTCTCCGTCGTGAAGCAACTGGGCGCCGAGCGCCACCACCTCGTCGCCATCGTGAAGATCGCCGGTCACCGTTGCGGTGTCGTCGCTCAAGGCGGTGACGCGGACCTTGTGCCAGCGCACCCGCAACTGCGGCCGGTCGACGGTCCAGACGCCGGCGCCCGTGCCCGGATCGAACAAGGCGCCGGCCGGCACCTCCATCGCGGCCTGCGACCGCGCGGCGTTGCCGGCGAGATCGAGGGTCACGGTCGCACCAAGCGGCGCATTCGACAGCGCACCTTCGAGCACGTACCTCGCCTCGTAGGTCCGCGTCAACCGGTCGGCCGAGTCGGAGAGCTGACGCAAGGTGGCGGGCACCGGCTTCGTGTCCGCGCCATACAGCGTTGCCTCGGCAATCGAGCCCGGCGCGGGACGCAGTGTCTCGGGAAGCTGGACAACGGCCTCGCGGGGGCCGGCATGCGCGAGCCGCACGACGATCTGCCCCGGCGCGACCACCTGGCCCGGCTCGGCCAGTGTCTCGACCACCACGCCGTCGGCGTCCGCCACGAGGACCGCGTAGCCGGAGGCGTTACTGGCGAGCACCGCTTGCGCCTTCGCCGCGACGAGTTGGGCCCGGGCGGCATCGGCGGCCGCCTTGAGCTGCTCGTAGGTCGACGCCGACACAGCGCCTGCCGCAACGAGATCCCGGTAGCGGGCCTCGTCGTCGGCCGTCTGCGTGGCGCGCGCCTGTGCGGCATCCACGAGTTCCTGCTGCGAACGGGCCTGCAGTCCCAGATCGATCGGATCGATACGCATCAGGGGCTGGCCGCGCCTGACCGTCTGGCCCGCATCGACCAGGCGCTCGATGACCTTGCCCTGAACCCGGAAACCGAGATCGCTCTGAACGCGAGCGCCCACGACGCCAGAAAACGACCGGTTCGCGCGCGCCGCGTCGTGGACGACGCTCGTCCGCACGAGCGGCGCCTCGGTACGCGGATCAGCGGCAGGCCGCTCGCCGCACGCCGCGAGGACGAGCGAAGCCAGGCTCAGTGTGTAGACAAAATGATGGCGCCGGAACATGAGGTCGCACCTCGCAAAGAACAGGAGGTCTCATTTTGATTCTAGTGACTAAATTAGTCAATAGTCACATCCGGATTCAGGGGGCAAGACTTCTGAGTACCAGGCTCGCGAGCTGGACCGTTGCTTCGTCGGCGGCGTCGAGGTTGTACTGGAGCAGCAAGGGATTGAAGTACGGTTTCATCACCAGAAAGATCGCATTCACCGCCTCGTCCATCGGCGTCTTGCGTTCGAATTCGCCGGTTTCACGGCCGAGCCGCAGGATGTCGGCAATGAGTTGGCGAATCTGTTCTTCATAGCCTTTGATGGACGGCCAGGGCGAAGCGGCCGACACAGCGGCAATATCGTAAAGCTTGCGATCCTGGAAGAAAAGCCGGCTACCCGACTCCAGTAAAGCCTTGAACATACGGCGAAATTTCTCCGTCGCACTGTGCGCGTCGTCGACATTTTCTCTGACGGCCGCAATCATGGCGGCGAGGCGATTGGCGCAGATGACCTGGCCGATCGCCTGTTTCGAGTCGAAAAATTTGTAGATATAGGCTTTCGAAAACCCGATTTCCTTCGCGAGATCGGAAACCGTGGTCTTTTCATAGCCGTAGCGACTGAAGTATTGCGTTGCAGCTTCGACGATCTGGGCGCGAACTTCGTGGTCCGAGGGGCCACGGGACGGGGAGGCGGAGGGAATAGGCTTGTTCATGTCTCAAGCTTAGCCCCTCACACGGTGGTTGACAACTTGTGACCGTATTGTATATTGGTCACAATCTCCCCTCCTTCCCGTTGTCGCTCCCGAGATGATCATGTCTTTGCGTCGTCCACTTGTTCTACTGGTTCTCCTGACCGGTGCCGCCACCCTTTCGGCCTGCGCCGTGGGTCCCGACTACCACCGCCCCGATGCACCGCTCGCGCAGCACTACGTGACCCAGCCGCCGGCGGCCAGCGCGGCAACGGTTCCGGCTGCCGATCTTTCTGCATGGTGGGAAGGCTTCAACGACCCGCTGCTCACGCACTATGTTTCGCTGGCGCTGGCCCGGAATCTGGACCTGGCCCAGGCCGTCGCGCAAATCGATCAGGCACGCGCGCGCCTCGGCACGGCCAACGCGGCGCTGCTTCCCTCGGCCTCGGTTTCCGCCTCGGCGGCGCGCGCCTATCAGTCGATCGACACGCCGGTGGGGCAACTGCTCAATGCCACGCCGGATTACGCGCGCTGGGGCACCGAGTACGAAACCGATCTGGAGGCCGGTTGGGAGATCGATCTTTTTGGTGGCCTGCGGCGCCAGCGGGAGGCCGCGCTCGCCGATTATTCCGCGACGCAGGCGGCGGCGGTCGCCACCCGGCTCGCCGTCGCGGCCCAGACTGCGGATATCTACGTCACGATACGCGGCCTCCAGGCCCGTCTGGATATCGCGAACCGGCAGGTGCAGACACAGCAGGCGCTGCTCGCAGACGTGACGCTCCTGTATTCGAAGGGCGCGGCCGCCGACTATCAGGTTCAGCAGGCGCAAGGCGCGCTCGACCAGGTTCAGGCCAGCGTACCCGTTCTCCAGGCGGCGCTGGATGCGGCGTTGAATTCGCTCGACGTGATGCTGGGCTCACCACCTGGCACGCACCGGGCCGAGTTGAGTCCGCCGTCCCTGATTCCCGTTGCGCCGCCGCTCGCGGACATGGGCACGCCCGCCGATCTATTGCAACGGCGTCCCGACCTGATCGCCGCCGAACGTCGTCTCGCCGCCGCCAACGCGCGCATTGGCGCGGCGATCAGCGAGTACTACCCCACGATCTCGCTGAACGCATTCCTCGGCAGCGCGACCTCGGCCGCGGCCGGTACGCTGTTCTCGGGCGGCGCCAGCCAGGCGGCCGGGCTCGTCGGGCTGCGCTGGCGCCTGTTCGACTTCGCGCGCATCAACGCCGATGTCAACGCCGCGAAGGGCGCCGACGCGCAAGCGCTCGCGGCGTATCGCCAGTCCGTCCTCCGCGCCACCGAGGACGTGGAAAACTCGCTCTCGTCGTTGGTGAATCGCGAGTCGCAGGCGGCCAGGCTAGCGCACGCGGAATCGTCGCTGTCCAAAGCGAAGGATTCGTCCATGACCGCATACCGGAGCGGCGCCGCGAGTTTCATCGACGTATTGCACGCCAACGAAACCCTGCTTCAGGCCGCCGACGAACGCGCGCAAGCGCAAACGGAATCCGCGCGTGCGGCGATCTCGACGTTCAAGGCGCTCGGCGGCGGCTGGGACCCGGCCTCGCTCCAGACGCAGCCGTCGCTGTCCTCGCGCTGATGAATGAGCGCGCCGTTCGTCGATTCGCCGTTCGTCGATTCGCTCGCAGCCGCTTTTTGCGAGCATGTCGTCACGCGGCAGATGCGCCGTATCGAGCGCGCGAAATCGCTGTTGCGGGAAACCGGCGCACCACGCGCCGGATTCCCCTCGCCTTCCCACAACAGCGCACGCCTACTGTGCGTACAACCGCCCACGATTCGTCCATCGAATCGTGGTTTTATCCAAGATCGCTCTGCTACCCAACAGGTACGCTTGCCTCACATCGACAAGTCGATGCCTCCGCCGTTCATCACGCGTTGATCGAGCGGCCGCCGCAGCGCGGCAGTTGCCTCCCGCTTTCGCTGCGCCTGCAGAAACAGCACACTGATTTGCCCGCAAAGCTTCGCGCGTCCACCAGCCCGGAACGCTACGGCGCTGCGCCGGTCCCGCACAACCTCCTGGAGTCGTGGCATGACAAATCGCGATACGTCTACGCGTCTTGATCACGCAACGGGCGCGCCCGTTGTCGACAATCTGAACATTGAAACGGCCGGCCCGCGCGGTCCTGCACTGCTGCAGGATATCTGGCTGATCGAGAAACTCGCACACTTCGACCGCGAGGTCATTCCCGAACGACGCATGCACGCCAAAGGATCGGGCGCCCACGGCACCTTCACGGTGACGCACGACATCACGCAGTACACCAAGGCAAAGCTCTTTTCGGAAATCGGCAAGACCACGCCGGTATTCCTGCGCTTTTCGACCGTGGCGGGCGAGCGCGGCGCCGCCGATGCCGAGCGCGACATCCGGGGCTTCGCGGTGAAGTTCTACACCGAAGAAGGAAACTGGGACATCGTGGGCAATAACACGCCCGTGTTCTTTTTCCGCGATCCGCTACGCTTTCCCGATCTGAACCACGCGATCAAGCGCGATCCGCGCACGGGACTGCGCAGCGCAAACAGCAACTGGGACTTCTGGACGCTTTTGCCGGAGGCGCTTCACCAGGTCACCATCGTCATGAGCGATCGGGGTATTCCGCGCAGCTATCGCCACATGCACGGATTCGGCAGCCATACGTTCAGTCTTGTCGATGCCGGCAATCGCCGGACATGGGTGAAGTTTCACCTTCGTACGCAGCAAGGCATCGAGAATCTGACCGATAGCGAAGCCGAACAACTCGTGGGCAAGGACCGCGAAACGCATGGCCGTGACCTTTACGAGAGCATCGAGCGCGGCGAATTTCCGCGCTGGACGCTCTTCATTCAGGTGATGACCGACGACGAAGCCAGCTTGCTGCCATTCAATCCGTTCGATCTCACCAAGGTCTGGCCGAAACGCGATTTCCCGCTGATCGAGGTGGGCGTTCTCGAATTGAACCGCAACCCCGGCAATTTCTTCGCCGAGGTCGAACAGGCGGCCTTCTCGCCCGCGAACGTGGTGCCCGGTATTGGCTTTTCGCCGGACAAGATGCTGCAGGCGCGCCTCTTCTCTTACGGCGACACGCAGCGGTATCGGCTCGGCGTGAACTTCAATCACATTCCCGTCAACGCGCCGAAGTGCCCCGTGCACAGCTACCACCGCGACGGCGCCATGCGCACCGACGACAACCTCGGCGGCACGCCCTCTTACTACCCGAACAGCACAGGCGAGTGGGAAGTGCGCCCCGGGCTTCACGAGCCGCCGCTGCACCTCGAAGGCGATGCCGCCCATTGGGACCATCGCGTGGACGTGGATCACTTCGCGCAGCCCGGCGATCTGTTTCGTCTGATGAGCAAGGCGCAGCAGCAGGTGCTGTTCGATAACACCGCTCGCCAGATGGCCTCCGTTCAGGCTTCGATCCAGGAACGGCACATCCTCAATTGCTCGAAGGCCGACCCCGAGTACGGCGCCGGCGTTCGCGAGGCCCTGGCCAGACTCGCGGCGACGAGTGAAACGAAGTAGCGGGCCATTCGCGCGCGGCGTCCGCCTGGGCGCCTGCGTGCGTTCACCTCTCGATGGAGAAACGCCATGTCACAGTTCGTTCAGGATGTCGCCGTGCCCGACAGTCGGCTTGCACGCGAAATTACCGAGTTCGTGCGCGACACGTCCACCCCGCTGCTCTTTCATCATTCGAGCCGCGTGTATTTGTTCGGTGCGCTGGAGGGGGCGCGCCGCGGCCTGAAATTCGATCCGGAACTGTTGTACGCGGGCGCCATGTTTCATGACGTGGGGCTTGCCGGTGCGTACAGCAGCGCCACCGAGCGCTTCGAAGTCGACGGGGCCAATGCGGCTCGCGACTTTCTCTCGGCGCGGGGCATCACGGCGGGCGACATCGATCTCGTCTGGACGGCCATTGCGTTGCATACGACGCCCGGCATTCCACGCCACATGCACCCGATCGTCGCGCTGGTGACGGCCGGCGTCGAAATGGACGTGCTCGGACTCTCCTACCACGAGTTTTCCGACGAGGAACGCGAAGCCGTGACGCACGCGCATCCACGCCCGCCACACTTCAAGGAGGAGATCATTCAGGCCTTCTACGACGGCATCAAACACAAACCGGAAACCACCTTCGGCAACGTGAAGGCCGACGTGATCGCCGACAAGGAACCGCATTTCCATCGCGGGAATTTTTGTTCCGTGATCCGCAATTCGTCGTGGCCGGGCTAAGGAAAAAATCCTGCGGATCGACGCGCGACGACTCGCTTCGCGCTACGCGTTCTGCACTTCGATACCGAACCGGCGCACAAGGCCGCACTGGCAGAAAGCATTGGCGCTCGCATCGAGTGCGCCGCGACTCAGGTTTCCATCAACGGATTCATGCACACTGAGGTGAACATCATGAGCAAGCTGGCAGGAAAAGTGGCCGTCGTAACCGGCGCATCGAAGGGTATCGGCGCCGCCATCGCGAAGGCGCTCGCGGCAGAAGGCGCGTCGGTCGTGGTGAACTACGCGAGCAGCAAGACCGGCGCGGATGATGTCGTAGCCGCGATTGCCTCGGCCGGAGGAAACGCGGTTTCCGTGGGCGGCGACGTGTCGAAAGCCGCCGACGCAAAAGGCATCGTCGACGCAGCGATCGAAACGTATGGCCGCCTCGACATCCTCGTGAACAACTCGGGCGTCTACGAGTTCGCACCCATCGAAGCGTTCACGGAAGCGCAATACCGCAAGCAGTTCGACGTCAACGTGCTGGGCGTTCTGCTCACCACGCAGGCCGCCGTCCAGCATCTCGGCGAAGGCGCCAGCATCATCAACGTCAGTTCCGTCGTCTCGACGTTCACGCCAGCCATGACCGCCGTCTATAGCGGCACGAAAGGCGCGGTCGATTCCATCACCGGCGCGCTCGCCCGCGAACTCGGGCCGCGCGGGATCCGCGTGAACACGATCAATCCGGGCGTGATCGTAACCGAAGGCGCACAAAGCGCCGGCGTGATCGGATCGGAGTTCGAGAGTTCGGCGGTCGGACAGACGCCGCTCGGGCGCGTGGGCAGACCGGACGACGTGGCGTCGATCGCGGTTTTCCTCGCCTCCGACGATGCAAAGTGGTTGACCGGTGAACACATTATTGCCAGCGGCGGCATGCGATGAAGCATCGTTAGCGAAGCTGCACCCGCACGGTCTGCATACGCGAACCCGCGAAGCAAACGTCACGGTCGTTCCGGATTGCCCGGGTTTTTGTGTATTACCCGTCTAACTGACGCGCGACGACTGAGGCCGCTGAAGCAAACTGATCACGCGTGCCCCCTCCCGACTGTGACCCGCATTCGCGGGTCACCTCTCTTCCACCAGGTCAATCATTGCGAGCCTGACCGCAACCCCAGGCTCCAACCGCCAGCTATTTTCGACAACGATGACCGGTTCGCGCAGCCGTAATAAAATTCGGTTAGATTGGCCATTCCGTCTTCCCCCGCCACCCGTCCGTCACCCGGCAACGGCAGAATCGTCGGCACGGCCCCTTCGCGAGCGAGATGAATGAACGAGAGAAGTCCGGTAGATCTGGATGTGCCGTCGCTGGAGGAAACGATCGCCAGGCAGTTCAGCCTGCCGGAAGCGCCGACCGTGTGCGCAGGTATCGTTTCGCAGAGTCCCCCCATCTCCTTCTCGAGGTTAACAAACGACCGGCCGCAACCCGGACGCTCTCTGCCGCCACGACCGGAAGAGGCGTTTGTTTTCCAGATTCCGCTGGTCATGTGTCCGGATTCCGACGTTCGTTATTCAGGGGCAAGTTTCAACGAAGCGACGTCGTGCATACCGGGCCATAGTTATCTTTTCGACCTGCGCACGGGGCCGACGCGCCGGCTCGATTTTCCGTTCGATAACATCCGGCTCTATCTTTCCCAAAGCACCCTTGAGGAATTTGCCTATCAAAAAGGGCGGCGGCGCATCGGAGGTCTCATGCAACGGGGCTTCGGCGCAAGCGATCCCGTCCTGTTTCGCCTTTCGCAAACATTGCAGACGATTCTGGAACAGACCGATACCGCCAGTTCATTGCTTATCGATTACATTGCGCTGGCTTTCTGCGAGCATGTGGTCGTACGGTATAGCGATACCAGTACGCCGAATCGTGCTCGCCGCGCCGAACTGGCCCCGTGGCAGATGCGGCGAGTCAACGAGTTCTTCGAGGTTCATCTGCAGGACAATCCTTCCATCCTCGACCTCGCGGGCCAGTGCGGCCTTTCCGCAAGCTATTTTTCCGAGGCGTTCAAACAGACAACCGGACTCACGCCCCATCAGTGGCTGCTGAAGCACCGGATCGAACGCGCCAAAACCCAATTGCGCGACACCGACGAGAGCCTGGCCACTATCGCGTCGAACTGCGGATTTTTCGACCAGAGTCACTTCTCGCGCGTATTTTCGCGCCATGAAGGGTGTGGCCCGAGGGATTGGCGTCAACACAATCGCGGACGCTAGGTTCACGCCAGCATCGCCGGCGACGCATCGAAGCTGGGGCGGTTCGGCTCCGCCGCGATCGCCCATGGTTTATCCATCGTATCGTTGCTTCGTCCAAGATTACGTGGGTTTCTGCAGGTACGCTGGAAATCAAAGGCGACGGTGCCAGTACCGCGGACTGTTCGCAATCGCCGATCCGGCCTGACGGCCGTATTGCCCGGACCGAAGTATCCCGTCAATCCATTTTTATCAGGACTGCATAATGAGCTATTTCAAATCCACGGACGGTACCGAAATTTTCTATAAGGACTGGGGCACCGGCACCCCGATCGTCTTCTCCCATGGATGGCCTCTCTGTGCCGACGCATGGGATGCACAGATGCTGTTCTTCGGAACGAAAGGCTATCGCGTCATCGCGCACGATCGTCGCGGTCACGGCCGTTCTGGTCAGACGTGGGACGGCAACAACATGGATCAGTATGCCGACGACCTCGCAGCGCTATTAAATCATCTCGATCTGCAGGATGCGGTTCTCGTCGGGCATTCGACCGGTGGGGGCGAGGTCGCCCATTACATCGGCCGTCACGGAACCGGTCGCGTCGCCAAAGCGGTGCTGATCGGAGCCGTTCCGCCGATCATGCTGAGGACTACGGAAAACCCCGGTGGCCTGCCGATGGACGTATTCGATGGCCTTCGCGCCGGGGTCGTCAACAACCGCTCGCAACTCTACAAGGATCTGGCGGTCCCGTTCTATAACTTCAACCGTTCGGGCGCGGAAGTGTCGCAGGGTACGATTGACGCTTTCCAGGCTCAAGGGTTGATGGGCTCGATAAAAGGGCAATTTGATTGCATTCGCGAATTCTCCGAAGTCGACTATACGGAGGATCTGAAAAAAATCGATGTACCCCTGCTCATTCTGCATGGCGACGACGATCAGATCGTCCCCATCGACGCATCCGCGCGACGGTCGGTCGACCTTGCCCCGAATGCAAGGCTCAAAGTTTACCCCGGCGGTTCGCACGGCATGGCGACCGTCAACGCGAATGCAGTCAACCTCGATCTACTCGAATTCCTGCAAAGCTGAAAGGCTTGTCTGCGATGAGCCTGTATACCGCTCTACGCAGAGCCTCGCGCAAAGATTGCACGCCAGGCGGCGCTAGCGCGCGGGCGAGACAAAGGAGATATCGCGTGGATCCATCCCTTGAACACGCCATCGCGCTGATCGTTCGGACCCGCGCTGGTCGACAGCCAACGCCGGTTGTCCGTTCATTTTTTGACGAGGCCACGTTCACCGCGAGTTATGTCGTTCATGATCCGGCTTCGCTTGCAGCGGCGATCATCGACCCTGTGCTCGACTTCGATGCAACGACCTGCCGGTATTCGTCGACGTCTGCCGAGGCCATCGTTGCGTATATCGAGTCCGAGGGCCTCTCGACTGAATGGCTGCTCGAGACCCACGCGCATGCAGACCATCTGACCGCCGCGCCTTTTCTGCAGGCGCGTGTCGGCGGTACGCACGCAATCGGGCGCGCCATAACGACGGTCCAGCAAATCTTCGGCGACCTCTTCAACGCTGGGCCGGAATTCCCGCGAGACGGCTCGCAGTTCGATCATCTGCTCGATGACGGCGAGAAGTTCAGGATCGGCGTGATCGAATGCGGGGTGCTCGATGTGCCAGGCCATACGCCGGCCGGTCTCGCCTACGTAATCGGTGACGCGGTGTTCTGCGGCAACACGATGTTCATGCCGGACTACGGGACTGCAAGAACCGACTTGCCCGGCGGAGATGCGCGGCGGCTTTACCGGTCCATTCGGCGCCTGCTCTGCCTTCCCGACGAAGCACGACTATTCCTGAGCCACGACTACAAAGCCCCAGGCCGCGATACCTATGCCTGGGAAACAACCATCGGGGCCGAACGCACCGCTAACGTACATGTTCGTGACGGAATCACGGAGGGAGCGTTCGTCGGGGCGCGAACGGCGCGAGATGCGACGCTGGCGCTGCCGAGCCTGATTCTTCAGGCGATGCAGGTGAACATGCGGGCTGGTGCTTTTCCACCTATGGAAGACAACGGCAAGTGCTACCTCAGAATCCCGCTGAACGCGATCTGATGCAGTTGCCCGATGGCCGGAAGCGTCACATTCCCCGTTGCAAGGAGAACGCCTTGGACTATATCGACACCCTGATGCGCCGTAACGTCGAGTTTGCCGAAAGCGGCTTCAATCCGGGCCTCCGGATGATGCCGGCAAGCAAGACGTTAATCATTGGATGCGTAGACCCGCGCGTAGATCCCATGGACATATTCAAGCTCGCGCCCGGAGAAGCAGGGATCTTCCGTAACGTCGGCGGCCGGGTGAACCCCGCAGTATTTGAAACGCTCGGAATTCTGCGCGCAGTCGCCGTTGCCGCAGGCGCAGATATCGGCCCCGACTGGAACCTCATCGTCCTGCACCATACCGACTGCGGCATTAAACGGTGCTACTGCCATGAACCCCGGCGCCTGGCCGTCCATATGGGGGTGACGATGGCTGAACTCGCGAGCCTGGAAATCGACGACCCGTATAAAGCGGTTGTGCTCGACGTGGAAGCCCTCCGGGCGAACACCGACGCCTCCGGGTGCTACACGGTCTCGGGTCTGGTTTACGACGTTGTGACGGGCAAGGTCGAAATCGTCGTTCCACCGCCTCGCTCACGGCCTGATGCAATCTGAACTGGCCGCGAAACTGGCCGCAAAGCAAGACGTTATGCCCCACCCTTGCACTGCCCGCGCCCGCAGTCAGCGCCCTGCGGCATCTCCGGAAAACCCGCTGCCGCAGCCGTAGTGATTGCCAGCGACGGCATCGCTCTGCGCGTGTTGATTTTGATCCGGCGCAGTCTGTCAACGGTCCACTGGCTCGTCTGTCTTTGTGAAGCGTGCGAGTTGCGCACCGACGTCCCTGAGGATTTCATCCGAACAAGAGGTGTCAATGTCCCGGATTGCCCGCGACAGGGCGACTGCCCCCACCATCGCGGCCAGCATGGTCACTGCCATTGCCTTGCTTTCGGCCTCGTCGCTCGTGTCCAGCATTTGTGCAATCAGCTGGACATAGCGCTGGACGCCATCGCGAAAGGTTTCGCGCGTGCCGGCCGCCTGTCGCCATACCTCGGTTACGAGTGCCGCGTTGGGACAGCCGCACTCCGGGTGGTCCCGATGCGCAGCGGACAGATAGCGGTGAACAAATTCGGCCGGTGAGAGCCCGGCAAACTCGCTCAGCGTGTCTTCGAAGGCGCGGCTTGTTGCGGCCTGGGTCAGTGCCTCCTTGGACCGGTAATGGCTATAAAGCGCACCGTGTGTCAGCCCGGCTGCCGCTGCGACCTCGGCAACGCTTATTTGATCAAAACCGCGTTCGCGGATCAGAGCGGCTGCGGCTTTCTCAATCGCTTCGCGGTTTTCGGTTGCCCGAGCCTTGGTGACCTTCATCCTGTTCTCCAGAGCACCCGGCCCTAATTGCCCCGAGAGGCCGGCCAGGTCTAATCATTACGATCACAATTTTACGCCTTGTTCGCAAGCGGAAGAGCGTCCGTCTAAACGAGTTATGGGCAATCGCTTTGAGCATCAAGCCCCGACCACAACCGCCTCCCGGCGCGAGAAAACGCCTCCGAGGAAATCACTTGACTTTATTCATTGTAAACGCAATCATTGTATTCATTGCAAGCGTAATGATAGTCAGGTGCTACCGCCTGACCCGAAACCCCACCTGGAGGCAAACATGAACATCGAAGGTTCCGTAGTACTGTTGACCGGCGCGAACGGCGGCATTGGTCGTGCTTTCGTCAAAGCGTTGCTCGAACGCGGCGCGGCGAAGATCTATCTCGGCGTGCGCAACCCGGCGTCCGTGCAGGACCTGGTTGCCGCGTCAGACCGCCTGGTCGCGGTGGAACTGGATCTCGCCCGTTCCGACCAGATCGCGGGCATCGCCAGCGTCACTCCAGACATTAATCTTCTGATTAACAACGCAGGAACGGCTGCCTTTACGGGCGCGCTTTCTGCCGGCGACACCTCCGGCGCGCGCGCCGAGATGGAAGTGAACTATTTCGGTGTTCTCGCGCTTTCTCAAGCGTTACGCGGCACGCCGGCATTCCGCGCGGGCGGCGCAATCGTCAACATTCTTTCGGTGCTCTCGCATATCACGCTGCCCGTCGCTGGAACTTACTCGGCATCGAAAGCGGCAGCATTGCATCTCACCCGGACCCTGCGGGCCGAACTGAAGTCGCGTGGCGTTCAGGTACTCGCCGTCTTGCCGGTGCAAACGGACACGGCTATGGGCGCTGCGTTGCCGGAACCGAAACTGACACCCCAGCAGGTTGCCGCCGGAGCACTGGACGCGCTCGCTGAGGGACGGGATGAAGTTTTTCCCGGTGAACTCTCGCAAGCCACGGCAAAGGCGTTCAGGGACGATCCCGACGGCGTCCAGGCTCACATGGCGCAACTCGTTCACGTCATTGCCTGACGCAGGCTGCGTCCCTATAGCAGGAGTCCCTCCCATGGCCACAAAAGTTGTTTTGATCACCGGCGCGTCCTCCGGCATCGGGGACGCGACCGCGAGAGCGCTCTCACATGCGGGGTATCGTGTCTTCGGCGGCGTGCGCAGACTGGATGCCGCCGCTGCGGCGCCTGGTGTCGAGTACGTCCAGATGGACGTGCAGGACGAGGCGTCAGTGACGTCGGCGGTGAACTTCGTACTCGAGAAGGCCGGCCGTATCGATATCCTTATCAACAATGCGGGTGTCTCCCTGGTGGGGCCGGTAGAGGCCACCAGTGACGCCGAAGCCAATGCGCTGTTCGACGTCAATGTCTTCGGTGTCCTGCGTGCGATGCGCGCCGTGCTGCCCTCGATGCGGCACAATCGCAGCGGCCTCGTGGTGAACATCAGTTCCGTTCTGGGCTTCCTGCCAGCCCCTTTCATGGGGCTTTATGCAAGTAGCAAGCACGCACTCGAGGGTCTCTCCGAATCGCTGGACCACGAGGTTCGCGCGTTAGGCGTCCGTGTCGTGCTCGTGGAGCCGAGCTTTACGCGAACGAAGCTGGACACGAATGCAACGCGAACCCAGGCCGTCATCGAGGATTATGCTGCCGCGTTGGCGAGCAGCGTCGACGCGGTACAGCAACAGGTGAAGAGCGCCCCCCTGCCGGGCGAAGTGGCGAAGAAGATCCTTTCGATCATTGAGGGGACGCGGCAGCTCAGGCAGCCAGCGGACGGACGCGCAAAGCTTCTCAGCTTCTTGCGACGCTTTGCGCCGTTCGCCCAGGTCGACAAGAGCCTCCGGCGCGCGTTCGGTCTCCAGGGTAAGGCCATGTGACAAGACGTCATTGCATGGTATTTGCGCATTTTTATATGCATATGCACTTATATGGCGGGCACTCGAAACGCATTTGTCCGTAACTGACTGACTTCGAGACTGATTCTTGCGCTTCGTTTGCCCCGTCTGACTATCGGGATGCCTAATCATGAACGTATTTCTACCGATCATCGCTGCAACTGTCATTGCAGTTCCGGGTGTGACTTTCGCGCAAAGCGATGCATCGGCACCCCACGTCGATACGTCGGCCGATCCGTCTTCCCGCCTCCCCGTTGAGAAGATCGACTATCCCGCGTTAAGACAGTCAACCGAATCTACCGCGCAGTATGAGAAGCAGCGGCGGGAGCCGCACACCGACGTGATTCTGAGCCCCTACTCCCCGCCGATTCACGATGTCAAACATTGGTGACGGGCGCCTGGAAAGGTCGCGGTCACCGCCTTGAGATGACTGAAGAGCGGACATTGGCATCGTGTTCTCGACCACCGGCACGCTGTCCTGCTCAAGGTCATCCAGGCGGTCGCTGAGACGCGGCTCAACCCCTTGCGAATTGATCTCCATCAATTCCCATGGCAAGGAACATCCGAAGATAGCGCGGTCAACCTACCGGAGCTACAGGAGATTCCTTATGGCCCAGTCCATGAAAGCCGCCGTCGTCCACCAGTTCGGGGCGCCGCTCCGGATCGAAGAGGTACCCATCCCAACGCCGGGTCCCGGGCAGATCGTCGTCA
This sequence comes from Paraburkholderia ferrariae NBRC 106233, assembly GCF_000685035.1. Taxonomy (GTDB): domain Bacteria; phylum Pseudomonadota; class Gammaproteobacteria; order Burkholderiales; family Burkholderiaceae; genus Paraburkholderia; species Paraburkholderia ferrariae. The sequence goes on along the minus strand of NZ_BAYB01000034.1, from coordinate 49,931 downwards.
ACATCAAGGCTTCCGGTGTGTGCCACACCGACCTTCACGCCGCGGACGGCGACTGGCCCGTCAAGCCGACACTTCCGTTCATTCCCGGGCACGAGGGTGTCGGCTTCGTGGCGGCGGTCGGCGCCGGCGTGAAGCTCGTCAAGGAAGGCGATCGTGTCGGCGTGCCGTGGCTCTACACGGCATGCGGCCATTGCGAGCACTGTCTGGGCGGTTGGGAAACGCTGTGCCACGCCCAGCAGAACACCGGCTATTCCGTCAATGGCGGCTATGCCGAGTACGTGCTCGCCGATCCCAACTACGTCGGGCATCTGCCGGCGGAAGTCGGCTTCGAAGAGATCGCGCCGATTCTGTGTGCGGGCGTCACCGTTTACAAGGGCATTCGCGTCACCGATACGCGGCCCGGTCAATGGATCGCGATTTCGGGGATCGGCGGACTCGGTCATGTGGCGGTCCAATATGCGAAGGCGATGGGACTGCATGTCGTCGCAGTCGATGTCGCCGGGGACAAGCTTGCGCTGGCCCGCGAGCTGGGCGCGAAGCTGACCGTCGATGCGTCGAAGACCGACCCCGCCGCGTTCATCCAGAAGGAGATCGGCGGCGTGCACGGCGTGCTCGTCACTGCGGTCTCGCGCAGTGCCTTTGCGCAGGCGCTCGGTATGGTCCGCCGCGGCGGAACCGTTGCGCTCAACGGATTACCGCCCGGCGACTTTCCATTACCGATTTTCTCCACCGTGCTCAACGGGATCACCGTGCGGGGCTCGATAGTCGGCACGCGCCGCGATCTTCAGGAGTCCATCGAATTCGCGGCGCAAGGCATGGTTCGCGCTCACATCCATCGTGACCGGCTCGAAAACATCAACGAGGTTTTGGGCGCGCTGCGCGAGGGCAAGGTGGACGGTCGCGTCGTCCTGACGCTTTGAGGCGTGGACGGCCGCACGAAACGTCGGCGTTATGCTCAGGCAGGTCGTGCAACCGTCATTGCCGAAAGCGGCAAGATCGAGAAACGGCTGAAGCACGGTATCACGGCGGCGCGGATGCCCATGGGGCCGGGCACGCGTCGTCATCGACAAGGAAAAATCGCATATGCACTACAGTAGCGGCAACTACGAAGCTTTCGCCCGACCACGCAAGCCCGCGGGCATCGAGGAAAAGACCGCATGGTTCATTGGCTCGGGCCTCGCCTCCCTCGCCGGTGCGGCATTTCTGATTCGCGACGGCCATATGCCCGGCAGCCGCATCACCATACTCGAACGTCTCTCCTTGCCCGGCGGTGCGCTGGACGGCATCAAGGAGCCTGAGAAAGGGTTCGTGATTCGCGGCGGCCGCGAGATGGAGGAGCACTTCGAATGCCTGTGGGACTTGTTTCGCTCCATTCCCTCGCTCGAGATCGAAGGCGCCAGCGTACTCGACGAGTTCTACTGGCTGAACAAGGACGACCCCAGCTACTCGCTGCAGCGGGCAACGGCGAATCGCGGCGAGGATGCCCATACTGACGATCTCTTTACCCTCGACACCCGGGCACAGGCGGACGTGGTCAAGCTGTTTCTCTCCACCTGCGAGGAAATGGAAAACAAGCGTATCGACGAGGTGTTCAGCCAGGACTTCTTCGACAGCAACTTCTGGCTTTACTGGCGCACCATGTTCGCCTTCGAGTCATGGCACTCGGCATTGGAAATGAAGCTGTACCTTCACCGCTTCATCCACCATATTGGCGGCTTGCCGAACTTCAGCACGCTCAAGTTCACCCGCTACAACCAGTACGAATCGCTGGTGTTGCCGCTGGTCAGGTGGCTGCAGGATCAAGGCGTTCATTTTCAGTTCGGTACCGAAGTCATCGACGTGGATTTCGATCTGGCTCCGGGTTGCAAGGCGGCCACCTACATTCACTGGAAGCGCGACGGTGTGCCGGGCGGCGTTGCGCTTGGCCGGAATGATCTTGCGTTTATCACCATTGGATCGCTTACGGAAAATTCCGACTGCGGCGACCACCGGACGCCGGCGAAACTCCTCGACGGACCGGCGCCGGCCTGGGACTTGTGGCGCCGCATCGCCAGAAAGGATCCGGCATTCGGCCGTCCCGACGTGTTCGGCGCCCACATTCCCGAAACCAAATGGGAATCGGCAACGATTACGACGCTGGACGAACGCATTCCCCGATATATCCAGAAGATCGCGAAACGCGACCCCCATAGCGGCGGCGTCGTTACCGGCGGCATCGTAACGGTAAAGGATTCAGCCTGGCTATTGAGCTGGACGGTGAGCCGGCAACCGCACTTCAAGAACCAGCCGAAGGACCGGGTCGTGGCCTGGTTCTATGGACTGTTCGTGGAAAGACCTGGCGACTTCGTGAAAAAGCCGCTTCAGGCATGCACGGGCGAAGAGATCACCCAGGAGTGGCTCTACCACCTGGGGGTGCCACCCGAGGATATTCCGGAACTCGCGGCCACCGGCGCGAAGACGGTTCCCGTGATGATGCCCTACGTTACCGCGTTCTTCATGCCGCGCCAGCGCGGAGACAGGCCCGATGTCGTGCCGCAGGGGGCGATGAATTTCGCTTTCATCGGCCAGTTTGCCGAGTCGCACCAGCGCGACTGCATCTTCACCACGGAGTACTCCGTCCGTACGCCGATGGAAGCGGTGTATACGCTGCTGGGGATCGAGCGCGGCGTGCCGGAAGTATTCGCCTCTACCTTCGATATCCGTACGTTGCTGGAGGCGGTGAGCCGCTTGCGTGACGGCAAGACGTTCAGGATTCCCGGACCGGAATTCCTGAGCAAGCTGTTGCTGGAGAAACTCGACAGCACCGAAATCGGTACCCTTCTACGGGATCACGGGATTGTCCCGGCCAGTTCGACCCGCCGGGAACGGACCGATCCTGAATCGACAGGCGGCCAATGAAAAAGAAGATCGCCTGGGCCGGCGCGAATCTCTGAGGCTCTGAGGTTCTCTTAGGCAGCCGCGGGCAAGCTCTGCACCTCGTAGCCGTCGGCTGCAATCGTCCAGTCCCATACGCGCTGCGCGTGCTCGAATTCGAGCACGGCGCCCGCGATCGCGTCGTCGAGTTCAACGGCCTCGTGGCGAACGCGGGCCAACTCGCAACGGTGCGGAAAGCCCAGGTGATCCAGGATCTCCTTGTAGAACACCACATCGACCCGCTGCAACACGGCGGCGGAGGTTTCCGTCGCGCGTTCATTCCTGGCAGACTGGCTGCCCTTGCGTGGCGTTGTTCCCCGTTGATGCCCGCCGGTTTGCCGAGGCGGCGTTCGGGGCTCACTCGCCTGCGCCCGCATGACGGCCTCGCCGGGACTGTTGGCGCGTGCTTCCCTCGGTGACGAGGGACCCTTACTCATCGGCGGGGTCGAGCGCGAATGGGTCATGATTTGCCTTCAATGTGAGTTCGGCGGTGCGCCATGCGGGCACAGCAGGCCCATGGTGAATTTCCGCCTCGTTGCAGGCTTGATACAGGTCAAGTCCTGGCGACCTCGACGGACGGGGTCACGCCCCGGTGCCGGCGGGTACTCCGCTGCCGGGGCTGTCGCGCACCGGCAGGACCGGGCACGCCGAGCTGCGGCAGCGGCCGTTCGATGACTGCATCGTAAGGACGCACGAGCGCCAATGCTTGATACATATCAATCGGAGTAACGCGAAAAAAGGCAAATCTCCCATTCACGGCTTGCAGAACTTCGGCCGACAGCCTGCCCGACGGCCTGAAGCCCGGGGACAGCGTACGCGTCGATTACGTCGAGGCAACGGCCGTCCAGATCATGCGAAACGGCGTTCCGTTGCGCTGAGCGCATCCAGCCCGCGGAAAGAGGATCGATCATGGAAAGCGATTTCACCGGCGAAGGCCGCCGCAAGGCCGCGCGACGGTTGCCGGAGAGCGGCTACATGGGCCTCGGGCCGTACATGCTGCGCGTCTATGGCTACATGGCCGCAGGACTCGTTCTGACCGGTGTCGTGGCGTATTTCGGAGCGGCGAGCGGATTCTACGCGTCCGTTGCCGCCACCCCGCTCTTCTGGATCGTGCTGCTCGCGCCGCTGGCGCTCGTCGTCCTGCTGAGCTGGCGCATCGAACGTCTGGGCACGGGCACCGCGCAAATCTGCTTCTGGACCTATGCCGCACTGGTCGGCCTCTCGCTCTCGGGTCTCTTTCTCGTGTACGCGGGCGAGAGCATCGCGCGCGTGTTTCTCATCGGCGCCGCCACCTATGGTGCAACCAGCCTCTACGGCTACGCCACGCGCGCCGACCTCTCGCGCTTCGGTTCATTTCTTTTCATGGGGCTCATCGGTGTCGTGCTCGCCGGGCTCGTCAACCTCTTCGTGGTTTCGACGGCGCTGCAGTTCACCGTTTCCCTGATTGGCGTGCTCGTGTTCACGGGCCTTACCGCATACGACACGCAACGCATCCGCGAAATCTATGCCGAGGGCGACGACGACGTCGCCGCGGGCAGGAAGGCGATCGTGGGCGCACTGGCGCTCTATCTCGACTTTCTCAATCTTTTCCTGATGTTGATGCGCCTGCTGGGCACCCGCCGCCGCTAGGCCCGTCATCGTAGGGGATTGTCTTCAATCGCCGTTTTTGTTGCCAAGGAGAACACAATGCGTGCTATCGACGTCATGGCTTTAGGCGTGGTGGTAGCCAGGCCCGATATCAGCGTGAGGGAAACGGCGCAAATGCTCGCCGACTATCACGTGAGCGGCATGCCGGTGGTCGATCGGGACGGCAAACTGGTCGGCATGGTGACCGAGAGCGACCTGCTGCGGCGCGCGGAGATCGGCACGGACGGAGCGCGGCATGCGCGGTGGCAGGAATGGATCGCCCCGAAGCACGAACTCGCCAGTGAATACGTGAAGACGCATTCGCGCCGGTTGAGCGACGTGATGACGACCCGCGTCTTCAGCGTGAACGAAGAAACGCCGCTGGACGAAATCGCCACGCTGATGGAGCGGCACCGCATCAAGCGCGTTCCCGTGCTCAGAGACGGCAAGGTGGTCGGACTGGTCAGCCGGGCCGACCTCATTCGTGCGCTGGCCAGCGTCGGACCCGAACTGCGCCGCAGCGTCGCGCCGGGCGACGCGGCAATCCGCGAGGCCGTTCTCTCGGCCATGAGCGGCAATCGCTGGGCGCTCCAGCGTCGCAACGTAATCGTCACCAACGGCGTCGTTCATCTGTGGGGCGTCATTACGAGCCGGGACGAGGGCAATGCGATTCGCGTGGCCGCGGAAAATGTCCCCGGGGTCAAGGAAGTGCGGAGTCACCTGGAATTTCCCGTGTGACGGTTGTGGGTTGCGCACGAGCCTGGCCCGTGAGCCTTGGGCTTCGAAACGGAGAAGCCGTCGTACGCCACGCATGGTTTGGGCGGCCGGCTTGATGCAGGTCAAGCGGTGCCGCGCGGTCGTCCGGTGGAATGGGTAAAAGCGCAGTCGATGCCGATGCGCCCCTCGACCCGGAGTACCGATCATGAGGAAGCCATGTCTCGCTCGCCACACGTTCCTTTCGTGCTGAGCGGCGGTCCGATGCGCCGCAACGCGCGGCTCGTCGGGCATGCCCTGCGCCGGGCCGCCACCTATCCCCACCCTGCGGGCCGCGTCGAGCGCATCGAAACCCATCTCTCGGTCGTGTATCTGGCCGGACGCTATGCGTACAAGATCCTCAAGCCCGTGAAGTTCAGCTTCGTCGATCTCACGCGGCCTGCGCAGCGCCGGCGTTGCGCGCAAGCCGAATACGCGTTCAACCAGGCCCTGGCCGCACCGCTCTATCTCGGTGTGTGGCGGCTCGTGGCGCGTGGCCGGCGCGGCACCTTCGCCGGCGCGCTGCCCGCACGCCCGGCAGCGGGCAATGCGCAGGCCACTGCCCTCGAATACGTGGTCCGGATGCGCCGCTTCGCGCCGCGCGAGGTACTGTCCGCCCGCAGCGCGCGAGGCGAAGAAGCGCTTGCCGACGCGGACCGGCTGGCCGCGCGGCTCGCGCATTACCATCTGCACGCTGCGCGCCGTGCGCCGCACGCCTCGTATGGCAGCGCAGCCACCGTAGCGGACCAGGCGCGCCCGCTCGTCGCTGCGCTCGACGCCACGGTGCCTGCCGAGGCCGCCCTGCGTACGTGGTGCGAACGGGAACTCGCGCGCATCGCGCCGAAGCTCGCCTGGCGGCACGCGAACGGCTTCGTGCGCGCGTGCCACGGCGATCTGCATCTGGACAACATCGTCCAATGGCGCCACCAGTTGCTGATGTTCGACTGCATCGAGTTCGACGACGCCCTGCGCTGGATCGATGTGGCGAGCGATAGCGCGTTCGCGATCATGGATTTTGCGGCGCATGGCCGCGAGGACTGCGCCCATCGGCTGCTGTGCGGGTGGCTGGCTGCGACGGGGGATTACGCGTCCCTTCACGTGATGCCGTTCTACATGGTCTATCGCGCTCTCGTGCGCGCACTGGCGGCGCGCCTGCGGGGGGACGGCGCCGCGCACGCGCGTTATCTGCGTGTCGCGACGGATATCGCGGGACGGGAACCGCGTGCAAGCCTGCTGCTGTGCCACGGCGTCTCGGGGTCGGGCAAATCGGTCGCGAGCCGGGCGCTCGCCGGGCGGCTGGGCGCGATCCGCCTGTCGAGCGATGCCGTGCGCAAGCGTCTCGCCGCCGTGTCCGAAACGGTGCGCCTGCCGCATTCGGCCTATACGGCGGAGCGGCTCGATGCGGTGTACGACGCCCTTCTCTCGCACGCGCAGAACGTGCTCGAAAGCGGTCGTACGGCAATCGTCGATGCGACCTTCCTGCATGCGCGGCACCGGGCGGAATTCGTCGCACTCGCGCAGCGATCGGGCGTCCCGGTCGCGATTCTCGACTTCACGGCGGATCTCCCGACGCTGCGCGGCCGCATTGCGGCGAGAGCGGCATTGGGGCGCGACCCCTCCGATGCGGACGTGGCCGTGCTCGCCAGCCAGATCGAGCAGGCCGAGCCGTTGAGCGCCACGGAAGCGGCACTGGCGATTCGCTTCGATACTGCGGTCGCCCCCGCGGCCTACGCGGGCGCAGCCTTCTGGGCGCCCCTCCTGGACGCACTGGGTGCACTGGGGAAAACGGAACCCGCCCTGCCCCCCATGCGCGCGACGATGCCCGGCCAGGCCCATTCGGCCGCGCTGCGAGAAACGTCGGAAAACCGGTAATCCGGCTCAGGCGAAGGAGCCGGTCATAGAGGTCTGCGATGTGGTATGCCCTTGTCGAACAGCAGCGCCAGTGGCTGCGTGCCTGGCACGCGGCAACGCAGTTTGCGCCCGGCGCCTGGGGGGCGTGGCCGGAGGCGCTGGCCCAGCGTGCGTCGTCCTGCTATGCGGATCTGTTCGAACCGCTGCTCTGTCTCGCGGCCGCTGCGCCGCCCTTCGCGATCGGCTCCCTACCGCTCGACGGCCACCGCGTCGAAGTCGATGAGCGCGTCGTCGCGCATACGCCGTTTTGCGACCTGCGCCGCTTCGCGCGCGCCGGGGCCTCGCGCGCCATCCTGCTGTGCGCGCCGCTGGCGGGCCATGCGGCCGTGCTGATGCGGGAAACGGTCGAGTCGCTGCTTGCCGACGGCGACGTCTATATCACCGACTGGATCAACGCGCGCGACGTGCCGCTCGCGGCTGGCCGCTTTGGTCTCGACGAATACGTGGCCCTGCTCGACGGTTTCGTCGATACGCTGGTTCAGGACGGGCGGCCGCTGCACGTCGTCGCCGTGTGTCAATCGACCTTTCCGGTGCTGGGCGCGCTCGCGCTGCGCGCGCAGCGCGGGTGCGCCCCTCCCGCAAGCATCACGCTGATCGGCGGCCCGCTCGACGCGCGCATCCATCCCAGCACACTCGGTCTGGCCGCAGCGTCGCGTACGCTCGACTGGTGCCGCGACCACCTGATCGACAGCGTGCCTGCCGGTTTCGCGGGGCAAGGCCGGAAAGTGTTTCCCGCGTGGCTGCAGCAGGCCGAGATCGCGCTCGTTTATCCGCATCGCTACATGGCACTGGCCGAACGCTATGCACAAGCGGCTTCGCGCACCGATGCAGACGCGCTGGCCGCCGCGCGCCGGGCCGTGCGCGAGTACACCGCGCTGCTCGACATGCCGGCCGAATACTTCCTGGACACCGTGGACATCGTCTTCCAGCGCGCGTTGCTGGCAACCCGCAGCTGGCGTGTTCACGGTGCGCCCGTCGATCCGGCCGCGCTGCGCGATGTGCTCCTGCTTACCGTCGAGGGCACGCGCGATGCCGTTACCGGAGCCGGACAGACGCATGCAGCGCTCGACCTGTGCAGCAGTCTTGCGCCGCAGGAACGGCTAGATCTGGACGTTGAGGACTGCGATCATTATGGGTTGTTCACGGGAGAGCGCTGGCGCGCAGACGTACATCCTGCGTTGCAGGCGGCGTTTGCACGTGCCGAGGCCATGCGTGCGCGGCGGCGCGGTGCAGAAGGCCAGTCGGGCGATGCGCCGGGCCGCGTGCCGGCGCAAACCTGCAGACGCATGCAGAGCCGGCCGCGAAAGCAACCGCAAAAACAGGCGCAAGGCAAGATGCGTGGCTGATTTCAGCTTTCGAGCACGTATTCGCCCGGCGCCGCGCCGAGCCCTGCCTCCGGCGTGCGCGCCGGCACCTCGCCCGTCGAGCGCTCGCGCAGCCAGTCCCGCCAGGCGAGCCACCATGAGCCATCGACGGCCGGCGTCTCTTTGACGAATTCGTTCCGGCTCCGGTAGGCCCCGCCGGGCTCGCGCGTCGCGCACCGATAGTAGCGGTGCGCATGGCCAGGCTCGGATACGATGCCGGCATTATGGCCGCCGGCCGTCAGCACGAAAGTCAGCGCGTTGTGCGTGAGCAGATGCAGCTTGTAGACCGAGCGCCAGGGCGAGACGTGGTCGCGCTCGGTCCCGACGACGAACATGGGCGCCTCGATATCGGAAAGCGCGACCGGCCTGCCGTCCACGCAATAGCGGCCCGCCGCGAGATCGTTGTCGAGAAAGAGCTGCGTGAGGTACTCGGTGTGCATGCGGTACGGCATGCGCGTGGTGTCGTCGTTCCACGACATCAGGTCGTTGCGCTTGGTGCGCCGCCCGAGCAGATACTCGCTCATCATGCGCGACCAGATCAGGTCGCGCGCATTGAGCAACTGGAACGCCGCGGACATCTGCGAACCGTCCAGGTACCCCTGCCGCCACATCAGCGCATCAAGCGCCGCGAGTTCGCTCGCATCGATGAAAAGCCCCAGTTCGCCGGGCTCGCTGAAATCGGTCAGCGCGGCCAGCAAGGTGATGGTGTGCAATGCGTCGTGCCGCCCGTCGCGGGCCAGCGCCGCCGCCCCGATCGCAAGCAGCGTTCCGCCAAGGCAATAGCCCACCGCGTGCACCGCCGCGCCGCAGCGCGGGCGAACCGCCTCGAACGCCGCCAGGAAGCCGTCGCGCAGATAATCGTCGAGGCCGAGATCGCGCGCCTGCGCACCGGGATTGCGCCACGAGATCACGAACACGGTAAAGCCCGATTCGACCAGAAAGCGGATCATCGAATCGTGCGGCTGCAGGTCCAGAATGTAGTACTTCATGATCCACGACGGTACGATCAGGATCGGTTCGCGGGCCACGCCGGGCGTCGCCGGGGCGTACTGGAGCAGTTCGCACAGTTCGTTGCGCCATACCACCCGGCCCGGCGTGCAGGCCACGTCGCGTCCCGGCACGAAGGCCTGCGGGCCGCGCGCATGCACGCCGGCGCGGCTGGCGGACAGCGCGAGCGCGTCGTCGAGCCAGTTGCGCGCCCCCGCCGCGAGATTCGCGCCGCCCGAGCGGACCGTCGCATCGAGCACCACGGGGTTGGTGGCGATGAAGTTGCCGGGCGAACACGCGTCCAGCCACTGGCGCGCGACGAAGCTCATGAGTTGCTCGTGATGGTGCTCCACGCCCGGCACGCCGCGCGTCGCTTCGCGCCACCAGCGTTGAACTCCCAGAAAGCCGTCGCGATAGAGGTGAAACGGCCAGTTCGACCAGGCAGCGGCGGCAAAGCGCGGATCGGCTTCGCCCGCGTGCACGGCAACACCGCTGTTGTTTTCGTCCTCGTCCTGCTGCGAAGCGGCGACCTGGGCTGGCACCAGGGCGGCTCCGAGGACGGCCCGCGTGGCAAGGTCGAAGCATTTGCCGGGCGCTGCCGCGAGATGCGTCCCCCAGTCGATCGCCGCCAGGGCAAGCGAGATGGGCGAGAGCCCGAACGTCATGGCGGCCATGGCCGCATGGGCCGTACGATTCCATTCGTCGGCCGGCGTCGCGGCAGGCCGGGCATCGGCGGCAACACGCGCCGGCACCGCATGGAGATCGGGCGCGCTCACCGGCTGGGTAGCGTCGTCTACGGCAGTATTCATCGTCCTTCCCTTGCTCACGGGCAACCGCTTCACTGTGCGTTCAGCACCCGCGAACCCCGTTGATCTGGGTCAATCGCGGGGGCAGCCCGCGCTCCAGACTCCCCCGCACGGAGGTTGAAGCCGGCGCCGTATCGCCCGGGTGCGGGACGGCTCTGCGCGGCGCCCGGCTGGCTCGGCGTCGTGCCCGATCCCGCGGCCCATGCCGCGCACGCCCATGCGATCGCGCACGCATCGAACGCCGTTTCGGCGGATTCGCACCGACTCAATCCAGCGACTTGCGAAAGCGCAGGACGCTGAGTCCCAGCAGCGCCGCGCCGAGCAGCGCCAGGGCCGCGAACTGCGGCCACAGCACCTGGACCTCCGCGCCCTTGAGGAATTCGGCGCGCAGCACCACGAGAAAGTAGCGCAGCGGGTTGAGCCACGTGAGCCATTGCAGAACGGCGGGCATGGACGAAATCGGGAATGCGAAGCCGGAGAGAATGAAAATCGGATTGACGAGGAAGAAGTTCAGCGCGAACGCCTGTTGCTGGGTGCGCGAAAACGTCGAAATCAGCAGCCCGAGTCCGAGCGTCGCCAGCAGGAAGAGCGACACGCCCGCGAGCATCGCGAACCCGTTCCCGACGAACGGCACCTGGAACCACCACACGCCCACCGCGGTCACGATGGCGACATCGCCGAGCCCGATCAGGAAGAACGGCACCGTCTTGCCCAGGATGAATTCGTATGGCCGTATCGGGCTCACCATGATCTGTTCGAGCGTGCCGATCTCGCGCTCGCGCACGACGGCAAATGCCGTGAGGCTCACCACCTGGATCAGCGTGAGCGTGCCCACTACGCCGGGAATGAAGAACCACCGGTCGTCGATATCCGGATTGAACCAGGGCCGCTCCCGCAGCGCAACCGTGACGGAAGGCGGTGCGGCGCCGGCCGTCACGGGCCAGCCGCGCGCCATCCAGTCGCTCTGGAACTGCGCGACGATCTGGTCCACGTAGCCGAGCGCGATCAGCGCCGTATTCGAATTGGAGCCGTCCACGATCACCTGGAGCGGCGCCGTCTCGCCGTCCTGCAGGTATTGCGCGAAGCCGGCGTGAATGACGAGCGCGAGCGTCGCGTGGCCGGTGTCCACGTCGTGCGTCATTTCGCGCTCGGTAGCGGCTTCGCCGACGAGTTCGAACCGGCCCGTGGAAAGAAAATGGGACACGAGATCGCGGCTCGCTTCGCTGCGATCGAGATCGAGCAGCACGACGGGAACGTGATTGACGGTGAAGGTCGCGGCATAGCCGTAGACGAGCACCTGGATGAGCAGCGGCACGAAGAGCCGGAACAGCGCCCACGGGTCGCGCTTGAGTTCGAGAAACTCCTTGACCAGCATCGATCCTACGCGTTCGAACATGGTGCCCCCCTCGGACTCGCGGCTCAGTCCAGACTCTTTTTGAATGCGCGCACGCTCAGGACGACGATCACGAGCGCGTAGAGCGCGAGCGCGCCGAACGGGGCGGCAATGTCCGCAAGCGGACTGCCCTTGAGGAACACGGCGCGCAGGATCGTCACGTAGTAGCGCGCGTACACCAGCAGCGTGATGGCCTGAACCGCTCGCGGCATCTGGTCGATCGCGAATGTATAGCCCGAGAGCATCGTGGTGGGCATCATCGTCAGCAGCAGCGCGACCTGGCTCGCGCCGAGCTGGCTGCGGATATGCACGGACATCAGGTAACCGATCCCCAGCACCACCAGCGTGAACAGCGCGGTCGTGACGAGCAGCGTGGAAAGACTGCCGCGGAACGGCACGTCGAACCAGTACACCGCGCCCAGCAGGCAAAACGCCGCGTCCACGAAACCGACCGCGAAGTAAGGCACGAGCTTGCCCAGCATCACTTCGAGCGGCTTGACCGGCGTGGAGATCAACTGCTCCATGGTCCCGCGTTCCCACTCGCGCGCCACGGTGAGCGAGGTGAGCTGCGCGCCGACGAGTGCCAGAATCACGGCCACCACGCCCGGAATGATGAAGTTGCGGCTGTCGAGTCCTTCGTTGTACCAGACCCGCGCCTCCAGATCGACGGTGCCGTACTGCTGGGGCCGCAAGCCGTGCGCCTCGTTCCAGCGCGTGGCAAAGCGGGTCGTCACCTGGGCCACGATGCCTTGCGCGTAGCCGATGGCGACGTTGGCCGTGTTGGTGTCGCTCGCGTCGGCGATGGTCTGCACCGGCGCCGTGCCAGTGCTCGTCAGGACGCGCGAAAAGCTTACCGGGATCGTGACCGCCATCCTGCAATCGCCGCGATTCATCGCTGCACGCACGTCGCGCTCGCTCTCGCTCAACACGACCGCCGAGAACCAGCCCGACGCGATGAAGCTCTGCACCAGCTCGCGGCTCGTCTGGCTGCGCTCTTCATCGTGAATGCACAGCGGCACGTGCCTGATGTCGAGGCTCACGCCATAGCCCAGCAGTGCCATCTGCATGAGCGGCATGAGCAGCGCGATGGCGAGGCTGCGCCGGTCGCGCCAGATCTGCAGCGTCTCCTTGTAGGCCATGGCGAGCAGGCGGCGCAGGCTCATGCGTGCTCCCGTTGGCGCTCACGTTCACGTTCGCGCTCGCGCGCGGTGCGCATCACCAGCTGCACGAACACATCTTCGAGGCCCGGTGCAATGGCGACCGGCGCGGACGCTTCCAGCCGGGCTTGTGCGAGCAGTGCCGACAAGCTCGAGGCGTCGCTGCCCTGCGCAATCAGGACATGGAGCCGGTCGCCGAAAATGGCGGCCTCCAGCACGCCCGGCGCCGCGCGCAGTACGGCCACCGCTTCGCCAGGCGCCGTGCAGGCGAGTTCGTAGAGCGTGCCGCCCAGCTCGCGCTCGCGCAGCTGGCCCGGGCTGCCGATCGCGATGAGCCGCCCCGCGTCGATCAGGGCGACGCGGTTGCAGTACTCCGCCTCGTCCATGTAATGGGTTGAGACCAGCACCGTCACGCCCTCGGCGGCCAGATCGTGAATGAGGTCCCAGAAGCGGCGGCGCGCCTGCGGCTCGACGCCCGAAGTGGGCTCGTCGAGAAACAGCACGGGCGGCCGGTGCAGGATCGCGCAGCCGAGCGCGAGGCGCTGCCGCCAGCCGCCCGCGAGCGTGCGCACCAGCGTGTCTTCGCGGCCTTCGAGCCCGGCCATGCCGATGACGAAGCGGATGCGCTCGTCGAGCGACGCGCCCGGCACGCGATAGATACCGCCGAAAAAGCGCAGATTCTCGCGGCAGGTCAGGTCGCCGTACAGCGAGAACTTCTGCGACATGTACCCAATATGAGCCCGCAGCGCCTCGGCTTGAGTCGCGACATCGAAACCCGCGACGCGCGCCGTGCCCGAGCTGGGCGTGAGCAGCCCGCAGAGCAGGCGGATCGTGGTGGATTTGCCCGCGCCATTGGGGCCGATGAATCCCACCACTTCCCCCCGCGCGATGGTCAGATCGAGCGAATCGACCGCGGTGAATTTGCCGAAGCGCTTCGTCAGGCCGCGCGCCAGCACGACCGGTTCCGCGGGCGCCGCGCCGCTCGGGACGGAGTCGTTCACGCCGGCGCTCCCACCAGTGCGACAAAGACGTCTTCGATGCCGGGCTCGACCGGCTCGACCCGCGCATGCGGCAGTCCCTGCCCGTCCAGGCGCGCCGTGAGCTCGTCCTTGCGCCTTGCTGCGTCGTCCACCCGCACGTGCACGCGGTCCCCCATCAGCAGCACGCCGGCCACGCCCGGCGCTTCGGCAAGCGCTGCGGCATTGGCGCGCGGATCGCCGCCCGTAACCGAGAGCAGCGACCCGCGCACGATGTCCTTGAGCCGTTGCGGCGTGTCGCAGCAGCGTACCCGCCCTTCGTGCAGCAGCGCGAGGCGCGAGCAGCGTTCCGCTTCGTCCATATAGGCCGTGGACATCACGATCGTTACCCCTTGCTCGCGCAGCCGGTACAGGATGGCCCAGAAGTCGCGGCGCGAGACCGGGTCTACGCCCGTCGTCGGCTCGTCGAGCAGCAGGATTCGCGGCGTATGGATCAGCGCGCAGACGAGTCCGAGCTTTTGCTTCATGCCGCCCGAGAGCTGTCCGGCAAGACGGCGCCGGAACGGCGCGAGCCCGGCCGCCTCGAGCAGCTCCGTGCGGCGCTCGCGGAACTGCGCCTTGGGCAACTCGAACAGTTCGCCGTAAAAGAAGATGTTTTCGTCGACAGTGAGATCTTCGTACAGCCCGAAACGCTGCGGCATGTAGCTGAGCACCGCCTTCGCGCGCTCGGGTTCGCCGACCACGTCGATGCCTTCCAGCGCGATCGTGCCGGCGTCCGGGCGCAGCACGCCGGCCAGCATGCGCATCACCGTGGTCTTGCCCGCGCCGTCCGGCCCGACGAGCCCGAAAATCTCGCCCTGCGCGACACTCATGCTCACGTCGCGCACCGCTTCGAGCGTGCCGAAGCGACGCGCGAGATCGACGGCCACGATCGCGGGGCGAACGGGCGGCGCGCTCTCTTGCGGACTCGTTTCAGGCTTCATTTCTGCTTCAATGCCCGCTGGCGACGAGCGCAATCGTCGCGTCCGCAGGCATGCCCGGCAGCAGTTCGTGCGTTGGATTGTCGATGTCGATACGCACCCGGTAGACGAGCGTGACGCGCTCGGCGTGCGTCTCCACGGTCTTGGGCGTGAACTCGGCCTGCGGGGAGATGAAGCTCACCCGCCCGCGATAGACCCGGGACGGCCACGCATCGGTGGTGACGTCGGCCGCTTCGCCCAGCCGGATACGGCCGATGTCGGGCTCGTTCACGTACACGCGCAACCAGACATGGTCCAGTTCGTCGAGCGTAAACACCGCGACGCCCGGGCCGGCCAGTTCGCCCAGTTCGGCCTCCCGCACGGCGATCACGCCATTGAACGGGGCACGCAGTTCGGTGTAGGAGAGCATGGTGTCGTCGAGCTGCAGCTTCGCGCGCGCCGCTTCCACGTTGGCCTGCGCAAGCGCTACCGCGTTCTGCGCAGCGATTTCCATGGCGTTGTCGTGGGCGAGCGCCGCCGCGGACTGCCGCTCGGCAGTGCGGGCGAGGTCGCGCGTCTGCAACGAGACGGCGTCGTGCTGCGCCAGCACTTCGGCGCGGCCGAGATCGAGCTTTTTTTCCGCGAGATCGTACTCGTCGCTCTTGACGCTGTTCTGCACGGCGCTCTGGCTATGGATGTTCGCCTGCACCTGGGCAAGCTGCACGTTCAGGTTCGCGCGGTCGATCTCCGTCTGGCGCCGGTAAATGCGGTCGTCCACGCGCGCCAGCACGGTGCCGCGCGTCACGTAGGCGCCCTCGTCGAACGGCAGGTACACGATCGGCGCCTGGACCTGGGTGACGCTCAGCACGCTCTGATGCGCCTCGATATTGCCGGAGACGATCACGCGCTGCGCCGCCGCACGATGCCCGAAGAGCGCGGGCAGGCGCAGCGCGCCATAGCCGGCGGCCGCTGCGCCGAGCAGCAGGCATCCAAGCGCAATCCGGATTCGCAACGTTTTGCCGGTCATGATGAAAGCACGCGATCTGCCATGAAACACGGCCCCCACTGTAGAGGCCGCCTTCCTGACCCGGTTGATATGCGTCAACCAGCAGGCATCCGCGAGCACCGAACATGCGTCACATGACCCATGACCCGCGCGCGCTGGTGCCATGTGTGCCATGTGTGCCGTTTGTGCCATACACCGGGCCATTGCGCCGCGCCCTGTACAGCCACTTTGCAAGGAGATTGCCGCCGTGCGTCGCCGCCTGCCATTCTCCCTCGCCATCCTGGGTGTCCTGGGCGCCCTCGGCGGCTGCGCGGCCGGCCCGGACTATTCGAAACCGGCGATCTCCGCCGCAGCCGGCTATCGGCCCGTACCCGTCACACTGCCGCCTGCCGGTTCCACAGATCCGCAGCAACATCTGGACCCCGGGGGGCAGCTCGTCAGCCAGTGGTGGACCATGTTCCGGTGCGAAGCGCTCGACACCACGCTTGCGCTCGCCATTGCACAAAGCCCCACGCTCGACACGGCGCGCGCCACGCTCGCGCAGGCGCAGCAGGCGGTTCTCGTCGCGCGCGGCGGCTACTTTCCCCAGGCGGATCTGGCTGCCGGCATCGAGCGCGAGCGCGTGAGCACCAATGCTCCCGCCGGTGGCGAGCATGTCATCGGCAGTCTCTTCGCAATCGGCCCGACGGTGAGCTACGCGCCGGACCTGTTCGGCCTCGTGCGCCGGCAGGTCGAGGAGAACACGGCCCTCGCCGAAGTCCAGCGCTATGCGCTCGCGGCGGCCTGGCTCACGCTCACCGGCAACGCGGTCAACACCGCGATCACGAGCGCGAGCGCGCGCGAACAACTGCGGGCGGTCCAGGACATCATCGCCGTGGACCGCCGCAACGTCGATCTCGTCGAAATCGAACGCAGCGCCGGCAAGGCCGCGCGCACCGACGTGCTGGCGGCCCAAAGCCAGCTGGCCGCCGATGTGGCGCTGCTGCCGCCGCTCGAGCAGCAACTGAGCGCCGCGCACGATGCGCTGGCCATCCTCGTCGGCAAGACCCCGGCGGAGTGGGCCGCGCCGTCTTTCGATTTCGACATGCTGGTCCTGCCGGTGGACGTTCCGGTGACAATGCCGGCCGCACTCGTGCGGGGGCGGCCGGACATCCTCGCCGCCGAGGCGCAACTGCACGCGGCGAGCGCCGCCATCGGCGTGGCAACCGCCAATCTCTACCCGAGCGTCACGCTGAGCGCGTCATGGGTGCAGCAAGCCGGCAGCATGGGGCCGCTGTTCGATTCCGCCAATGGCCTGTGGAGCGTGGCCGCGGGTATCACCGCACCGCTCTTTCACGGCGGCGCGCTGAAGGCGCAGCAGCAGGCGGCCATCGATGTCTTCGACGCTCAACTCGGCGTCTACCGGCAAACCGTGCTGGCGGCGTTCGGCCAGGTTGCCGATACGCTCAAGGCGCTGCAGCACGACGCCGAGGAGCTTGCGGCCGAGCGCGCCGCACTCGACTCCGCCCAGGCCTCGCTTGCCCTCTCGCAGGAGAGCTATCGGGTGGGCGCGTCGAGCCTGCTCGACGTACTGCAGGCTCAACGCCTCTACGCCCAGGCGCGGCTCGGCTATGCAAAAGCCAGGGGGCAGCGCTACCTCGACACCGCCCAGCTCTTTGAAGCGACCGGCGGCGGCTGGGAGGCTCAGGTGGCGAGCGGCGCCGCCGGCACGCTGCGCTGACCTCGATGAAGTCGTCGAGCGTGACGATGCCGATCAGTCCGCCGTCCTCTTCGTCGTCGCGCATCACCATGAGGTTGCCCGCGTGCGAAGCACGCATGCCGCGCATACCGCAGATGGCACCCCTCGCTCGCCGCCCTCATTCGACGGTCAGCAGATTGACGACCGAACGTACGCCCGGCGTCGCTCTGGCCGCACCGCCCACGAGCTGCCGCTCGGCGTGCGAAGCGACCTTGCCGCTCAGGATGGCGGTGCCGTCCGTGATTTCGATCTGGACGTGCCGGGCCTCGCGCTCGCCATGGCGCTCGATTGCGGCGCGAATGCCGCGCGCGATGTCTTCGATCGACGTTTCGCCACGAATGCGGACCTTGTCGGTCACGCCCGTCACGCCGCGCATGTGCGAAATCGCGCGCTGCGCGGCGTGGCTCTGATACCCCCAGTCGCATTCGCCCACCAGGGTGACCCAGCCGTTCTCCACCTGCACCTGCACGTTCTGGTTGTCGAGGCCCACGGTCCATTCGAGGATCGAGCGCACGGTGCTGGCGATGTCCTCGTCGTTGCGCACGTCGTGGTGCGGCAGGCGCACCGTCATTTCGACGACGATCGCGCGCACCCCCGCCACCCGCCCGGCCGCTTTTTCCGCCGCATTCTTTTCGGCGTAGCTGGACGGATGGCCCGACAAGGTCACGACACCGTTGGCAACCTCGACGCCGATATTCAGCGCATTGATCGACCCTTCGCACGCAAGTTCGGCTTCCACATCGCGCTTCACGTCGCTATCGGTCTTCATGGCAATTCGCTCCGGTTTGCCGCGCGCAGGCGGCACAGATTGAGTGCAGGCGCGCTTCGGGAAAAGTATTGTTCAAGCCAGTTCATCGTTTCCTCCATGCTGCGACATCAACGGCGGCGTGCCGTGCGCGGGCGTCATGCCTGCGCGTCGTACCATCGGCGGATCGCCGACCAGATCGCCTCGGCGCTCTCGCAGAAGCGAAACAGTGCAAGGTCGTCGGCCGAGATCATCCCCTCCTGCGCCATCAACTCGAAGTTGACGACGCTGCGCCAGTAGCTCTCGCCGACCAGCACCACGGGAATCGGCGCGATTTTGCGGGTCTGCAGAAGCGTCAGGACTTCGAACAATTCATCGCAGGTGCCGTAACCGCCCGGAAAGAAAACGGCGGCCTTGGCCTTTTCCAGCAGATGCAGCTTGCGAATGGCGAAGTAGTGAAACTGGAAACACAAGCCCGGTGTCAGGTAGGCGTTCGGAAGCTGGTCGTGCGGCAGCGCGATGTTCAATCCGACGGTTGGCGAACGACTCTCGAATGCGCCCCGATTGGCCGCCTCCATAATGCCGGGACCGCCGCCCGTGACGATCGTGAGCCGCGGCAGCCGCCGGGTTCCCCTTGCTGCACCGACCAGCCTGCCCAGCTCGCGCGCCACTTCGTAGTAGACGCTGTGTCGGACCATGGCCTCGGCCTGGTGAAGGGCGCGCCGATGCCCGGCGTCCTCCGGTGCCTCCTTGACGCGGCGTCGCGCCTCGGCGAGCGCGCGGCGGGCGCGGGCAGGGTCCGCGACGCGCGTGCTCCCGTACACCACGACAGTGTCCGCAATGCCGAACTGCTGCAGTTTCTCGGCGGCTTTCCAGTAGTCGAGTTGCAGGCGCACGCCGCACATTTCCGTGCGACGCAGAAACGCTCCGTCCTCGTCGGCCTGGATATAGGTCGGGCTCTCGATCAGACGCCGCACGCGCGCCGGCACGAGCGGTCCGCCCCCGGACGCGGGGTCCGGATCGCGCTTCGTGTCCATCGTCATGCAGCCGGCACGCAGCCAAAGTGCTCGCGAACGAAGTTGCGCGCTCGCGCGAAGTCGGCGGCTGCGGCTTCGGCTGGCATGTCCGGGTTCACCTCGTCGAAATGCAGATGGCCGATCAGGTCGAAACCGGCGGCCTGGAATAGGTGCGTGTCCTGCAGCAGCCGCATGGCTTCCCAGCGGCCGTCCTCGACGAGAACCTTCAGCGGCGCGCCCGAAACCGTCACGACCGCCGCCTTTCGTCCATGCAGGAGCCCGCGCACTTCTCCGTTGCTCCCGGTTTCGTAGGCGAAGCCGCGGCTGAACACGCGATCGACGTAGCCTTTCATCATTGCGGGCATCGCCATCCACCAGAGCGGATAGACCACGGTCACGACGTTTGCCGAGAGAACGTCCTCCTGCGCGACGAGCACATCGGCCGAACGAACCCGCACGTCGCAGCCGTCGGTCAACTCGCGGGCGGACAGGAGCGGATTGAATCCCATCCGGTACAGGTCGTGAATGCACACGTCGTGACCTGCCCGGATCAACTCTCCGGCATAGGCTCGCGTCACGCTCATGGTGAAACTGTCTTCCACGGGATGCGCGGCCACGATCAAATGTTTCTGCATGGCAAGCTCTCCTCCGTCAATCCAATCGCCCGGCGCCAGCACGCGCCGCAAGATTCATCCTGCGCGTCGGCACCGCCATCCGGTTGACGCACGTCAACAAGGTATCCACCGCCTAGAGCGCAACGGCGGCTGCCGCTCACTCGACGACCAGTTCGTCCACCACGCCCCGCACCCCGCGGGTGGACCACGCGGCGCCGCACGCCGCGCGCCGGTCGCGATGCGAAGAGACGGTGCCGCTCAGGGTGGCGACGCCGTTCTTCACGTCGATGCGGATACCTTTGAATTCGCGCTGCGCCCGGCGCGCGAAGGCGGCGGAAATGTGCTCTGCGACGTCGGCCACGGCGTCGCTGTGGCGCACGGTGATCTGGTTGGCTACCCCCAGCACGCCGCGCATGCGGCTCACCACCTTTTCGGCCTGGTTGCGCTGGTAGCCCCAGTCCACCTCGCCGGAGAGCGTCACGCAGCCCCGCTCGACCTCGACGTGCACCGCGTTGCCGGGGAGCCCGGCCTGCCAGCGCAGCGCCAGCACGATAGCCCCGGCCAGATCCGCATCCGGGTGCAACGCGGCGGGCGGCGGATCGACCCGCAGTTCGACGGCGATGGCGCGGCTGCCCTCCACACGCTCGGCGGCGCGCTGGGCAGCCAGCTTCTGCGCGTAGTCGGGCACGCTGCCGGAGAGCGTCACGATGCGGTCCTGCACGGCCACTTCCACGCGAGACGCATCGACAGCCGGGTCCCATGCGAGCTCGCATGCCACGTCCAGCGTCAGATCTTGATCGGATTTCATCGGCTCCTCCTTGCGATGTCGGGCGACGGTGTGCCCGAACCCAAGCATCGCGCACGGCGCCGCCGCCGGACTGACGTCGATCAATCCCCAGCGATCCCGGCCGCCTCGCGCCCCGTGGTCAGCTCGACGATCTCCGCCGTGATCTCGTCCTGGCGCAGCGCGCGGTACTGCTGTTCGAGGCCGCCCAGACGTTGCTGGACGTGGGTGCGCGCAGCCAGCATGGCGCGCACGCGCGCTTCGTTTTCGGCGGCGAACGCGAGCATCAGCGCCTCGCACAGTTCGGTATAGACGTAGAACTCCACGAGCCCGGCCAGCAGCGGCGCGGGCGGCAGGTTGACGAGCGGCGGCTGCGTGCGCGGGCTCACGTGAAAGCGCGCGAAATCGAAGGGAATGAGCGTTCGCCGCACGATGCGCAAACTCGGTTCGCCGGCCAGCGCATGCAGCACGGAAACGCGTGTCGCATGCCCGCCGTCGGCAAGCCGGGCATAGAGCGCGTCGCTCACGCGTGCCGCGAGACGCGGGACGACCGACGAATGCGGGGCCATCGGCGCGGACCATGCGGGCGCCACGCCGCGTCCGGCAAAGGCACTCGTGAGGCGCGTGCCGACCAGCAGCCACTGGCGCGCGCGGGCCGTCTCCCGGGCCGCATCGCTCAGGGCCTGCGCCGCGATCTGGTCGTTGAGTCCGCCCACGAAGCCCTGCTCCGTGCCGACGACGACGCACACCTCGGTGCCCTGCCCCGCATCCGGCGAGCGCGGCGAAGCGTTCGCGGGCGCAAACGCCAGCACCTCGGCGATGGCCCCCGCCGCCGCTGCGGCCGCGGCACGAATGCCGGGGAGCCGCCCCTGCGCCTCGCGCGAGCGCGAGGCGGCAATCCCGCGCATGGCCCCGACCACGGCATCGAGTTGATCGGTGGCCGCGATCCGCGCTTCGATCTCGCCGAGCTTGCCGCTCACGGGGCCTCTCCGGCTGGCGCCTCGCCTGGGTCGTCTGCTTTGTCCGCTTTGTCTGCGTTGTCCGCTGCCTCGCCTGCAACCAGCTCGCGCACGCGTTCGCGCAGTGCGGCAAGCGTTGCCGCAGACGCTGGCGCCGCGTCGCCAGGCGCGCCTTGCGCCCGGCGTTGCGCGAGATGCTCGCGGATTTGCGCGATGCGGTTCGCGGGCACCGCGTCGAGTTCGCCGGCGCCGAGCGCCGCCAGCAGGGCGATCTGGTCGGCCGTGGCAAGCGGGCTGAAGCGCGGCTGCGCAAGCAATGCGCGTATCCGTTCGCCACGCGCGATCTGCGCGCTCACGCGCGCATCCGTGAGCCCCCCGAAGCGCGTGAACATCTCCAGTTCGAGAAACTGCGCATAGTCGAGTCGCAACTGCCCCGCCACCTGGCGCAATTCGGGCACCTGCGCCTTGCCGCCCACGCGGCTCACGCTCAGGCCGACGTTGACGGCGGGCCGCTGGTTGGCGGCGAAAAGCGCCGCATCGGTCACGAGCTGGCCGTCGGTAATCGAGATCAGATTGGTCGGGATATAGGCCGAGAGATTGCCTGCGTCGGTTTCCGCGATCGGCAATGCGGTCAGCGAGCCGCCCCCCAAACCGGCGGCGAGCTTCGCCGCACGCTCCAGCAGGCGCGCGTGCAGGTAGAAGATGTCGCCGGGATAGGCCTCGCGCCCCGGTGGGTCGCCGGTGAGCAGCGCCAGTTCCCGGTGCGTGGCCGCATGCTTCGAAAGATCGTCGATCACGACGAGCGCGTGCTGGCCGCGGTCGCGGAAATACTCCGCGACCGAGAACCCCGCGAACGGCGCGATCCACTGCATGCCGGGCGAAGCCGACGCAGCCGCCACCACGAACACGCAGCGGTGCGGCGCGCCATGCGCGCGCACCGCGTCGATCACGCGCTGCACGGCCGTTGCACGCTGGCCCACCGCCACGTAGACGCAGATCACGTCGCTCGTGCGCTGGTTGACGATCGTGTCGACGGCGAGCGACGTCTTGCCGGTCGCGCGGTCGCCGATGATGAGCTCGCGCTGGCCGCGCCCGATTGCGAACAGCGCATCGACGATCAGCACGCCGGTCTCCAGCGGTTCGTTCACGGCGTCCCGCTCGATGATGGCGGGCGCGGGGCGCTCCACCGGCAGCCAGGCCGCGGCGGCCACCGGCTCGCCGCCGTCCAGCGGGCGGCCGAGCGGATCGATCACGCGCCCCAGCAGCGCCTCGCCCACCGGCACCCGCATGACGGCGCCGGTGCGTTCGACGCGGTCGCCCGCCTCCACATGCGCCGCGTCGTCGAGCAGCACCACGTTGACCGACCCGGCATCGAGCGTGCGCACATAGCCGAGCGCACCGCTCGCGAAGCGCACCGTTTCGTCGAGCGCGACGTCGGGCAGTCCCGAAACGCGGGCTACGCCGTCGGCCACCCGCTCCACGCGCCCGAAGGTCTGCGCTGCCGCGGCAAGGCGCACGCGAGCGAGCGCCCCGCGCTGCCGCGCGAGCCAGTCGTCCGGATGGTCCGGGTGGTCCAGATGGTCCGGGTGGTCCGGATTCGATTCAGCTGCGCACACCTTCGTGTTCCCCCAGTGCGTCGCGAATGGCGTCCAGATCGTGACGCAGATGATTGCGCACCGTGGCATGCGCGCTCGTGAGTTCGAGTCCCGCGATCAGCGACGGATCGGCGTGCACCGCCAGCGTAACGGGCCGTCCGAGCGCCGCGCCGAAGGCGGTTTCGCAGAGCCGCTGCTCGGCAGTGCTGAGCGTGCGCGGCGCGGTGAGCGCAAGCGGCTCGCCATCGGCGCCGAATTCCGCGCGCAGCGCGGGCGGCAGCGCGGCCAGCGCCTCGGCCGTGGCGCCGATGAAGCCGTGCACGCGCGCCTTGGGCGGCAGCCGGTCGAGCAGCCTTCCGGCAATTTCGGCGGCCAGCCGCGCCGCGTCGTCCTCCATGGCCCGCGTCTGCGCGGCACGCTCGCGCTTCAGTGCATCTTCGGCCTCCACGCGCAACTGGACGGCCTGGGCTTGCGCCGCAGCGAGCAGGTCCGCCTTGCGCGCCCCGGCATCCGCTTCTGCGGCCTGCAGCACGGCCTCGCGCGACGCCGCGAGCCGCGCCGCTTCGGCCCGCGCAGCGTCGTGCCCGGTCTGCGCCGCACGGCGGCTCGCCTCGGCATCGGCAAGCAGGGTCTGGGCCGCCTTCTGGCGGGCCGCGACGATGTCCGCCACCGGCCGGAACAGAAAGCGCGCGAGCAGCCACACCAGCACGAGTGCATTGACTGTCTGCAGCGCGAGCGTGGACCAGTCGATATGCATGGCCCCGCCTCACTTCACGAACGGATTGGCGAACAGCAGCAGGAGCGCGATCACGAGGCAGTAGATCGCCATCGTTTCGATCATCGCGAGCCCGACAAAGAGCGTGCGCGATACGGTGCCCGCGGCGTCCGGCTGACGTGCGATGGCGTCCATCGCGGCGGCGACGGCGCGGCCTTCGGCCAGTGCCGGCCCGATGGCCCCGAAAGAGACCGCAAGCGCGGCGGCAGCGATGCTGATGATTTCGATAAGGTTCATGGTCATCCTTGCCCGTGTGCGCGCCGGCTGGTGCCGGCGCGTTCGGTGCTGGCTGCGGCGCCGACGAACACCATGGCCA
This sequence comes from Paraburkholderia ferrariae NBRC 106233, assembly GCF_000685035.1. Lineage (GTDB taxonomy): Bacteria > Pseudomonadota > Gammaproteobacteria > Burkholderiales > Burkholderiaceae > Paraburkholderia > Paraburkholderia ferrariae. The sequence goes on along the minus strand of NZ_BAYB01000034.1, from coordinate 25,537 downwards.
GCACCGCGAAAATATAGGCCTGCACGGCCCCCGTCAAAAGATCGAGCGCCATCAGCGGAATCGGCACCAGCAGCCCTGCGAGCGAAAGCACGATGCCCACCACGAAGACGCCGCTCATCACGTTGCCGAACAGGCGCACGACGAGAGAGAACGTGCGCGTCAACTGCTCGACGACATTCAGCGGAATCATGACCCACGTCGGTTCGGCGAACGTCGCGAGATAGCCGCGCAGGCCGCGCGTGCGCAGCCCATGAAAGACGGTCGCGGCGAGCACGATCAGGGCCAGCGCGGCATCGGTTTCGAGATGCGCGGTCGGCGGCTCCACGCCCGGCAGGAGCGAGGACCAGTTGGCCACGAGGACGAACAGGAACAGCGTACCGATCAGCGCGCGATACGGGCCGGGATCGCTCTCGATGGTGTCGCGGATCTGCTGGTCGAGCGTCGTGACGAACAGCTCCAGCACGGTCTGGGTTTTCGAAGGCACGAGCGCGAGCCGCCGTGTCAGCAGCAGGGAGCCGATTGCAACGACCGCCATGATGGCCCACGTGGCCACGACGGGCGCCGTGATCGACAGCGGCCCGAGGTGCCAGAGCGGTGCGGTGGCGAGCGGCGAGCTTGTCATGACCGCACGGCCGCCACCGCGCGCAGCGTCGCATGGCGCGCGAGCAGCAGGCCGGCCATGCCGGCGAGCAGCGCCGGCGCGCCGGTACGCGCGAGCACGAGCAGCAGCAGCGCGGTCAGCACGCAGCGTGCGGCCAGTGCGCCGAATGCGTAGCCGAAGCGCCCCGCAACGAACAACCGCGTGTTCCAGCGCAGCGCCGCGAAATGCGCGGCGCCCGCCGCAAAGCCGGCGGCGAGACCCGCCGCGAGCGCCCAGAAGGTCCAGTGACTAGTCATCGCGATGGCTCCTTTCCTGTCGATGCATCCATTTCCACGCGAACCAGAGGCCCGCCGCCGCGCCGAGCATCAGCATGGGCGCCGAGAAGAACACGCGCGTGCCGGACAGCCGGTCGAGCAGGCGCCCGATTGCCAGTGCCGCCAGCGTGGGCAGCACGATGGTCCAGCCGAGCACGCCGATCTGGCCCAGCCGGCTGGCGAGCGACGGTTCGGGCTGCGCCCGGCCGCGCGCCTCGCGCCCGGCGGCGTCGCGTGCGGCCCGTGCGACGTGATCGGCGTCTCGCATCGGCCCCAGCGGCTCCTGTGGCCCGCCCGGTCCCGGTTGCCCGCTCATGGCCCGTCTCCCTGCGCCGGCGCGTTGTCCTGGCCGTCGGGCACCACGGGCCCGCGCAGGTAGCGCAGCATCTGGCGCACGGCCCGGGCATGCAGGCGAACGGCCTCCACGCGCGCACGCCGTTCCGTGTCCAGTTGCGCGGCGCGCACGCGGGCGACCTCGCCTTCAAGCTGCGCGAGCGAATCGCCGACGATCGCCTCGCGGCATGCGATGGCGACGACGCGCCCGCCCGATACCGTCATCACGCCGCCATCCACGGCGCAGCAGCGGCGCTCGCCGTCCGGCGAGGCCCAGCGCACCACCGAGGGCGGCAACAAGGTGATGAAGTCGGCATGGCCCGCGCGAATGCCGAACGCGCCGCTCGCATCCTCGGCGCGCACCGAAACGGCGGCCGCGTGGTTCACCGCCACCTCGAGCGGCGTGGCAATCGTAAGATCGAGCGGCGCGGCACTCATGTCGGCTCCCTCATGCGGGTCCGCCGGGCGCCCGCACTGCCGCCGCGCCCGCGACATTCGAGGCCCGCTCCTTCTCGCGGGCCTCTTCGAGCGTGCCCACCATGTACAGCGAGCGCTCCTCCCAGTCGTCGCACTCGCCCGCGAGAATCGCCTTGCACCCCGCTACCGTGTCGGCGATCGCCACCGAACGCCCCGGCAGTCCCGAGAACGCCTCGGTCACCGCAAAGGGCTGGGTCAGAAAGCGCTGCAGGCGGCGCGCGCGCTGCACCAGCACACGGTCCCCCGCGCCCAGCTCCTCGACGCCGAGCAGCGCGATCACGTCCTGCAGTTCGCGATGATGTTCGATGAGCCGCCGCACTTCGGTGGCGACGGCAGCGTGCTCCGCGCCCACCACCAGCGGGTCGAGCAGCACCGACGACGAGGCAATCGGATCGATGGCCGGATACATGCCCTCCGCCGCCATGGCGCGCGAGAGCACCACCATGCTGTCCACGTGCGCGGCAATCGTCGTCACGGCCGGGTCGGTGAAGTCGTCGGCGGGCACGTAGACCGCCTCCACGGCGGTCACCGCCGCGTCGCCCACCGAGACGATGCGCTCCTGCAGCGCCGCCACTTCGCTCGCGAGCGTGGGCTGGTAGCCGACCCGCGAGGGCATGCGCCCGAGCGAGGCCGAGACCTCCGCCCCCGCCTGCACGAAGCGGAACACGTTGTCGATCATCAGCAGCACGTTCTGGTGCTTCTCGTCGCGAAAGTACTCGGCGATCGTGAGCGCAGTGAGCGGCACGCGCCAGCGCGCACCGGGCGGCTCGTTCATCTGGCCGTACACGAGCACCGTGCGGGCGAGCACGTTCGAAGCGCGCATGTCCGAGAGCATTTCGTGGCCCTCGCGCGAGCGTTCCCCCACGCCCGCGAACACGGAAATCCCCTGATAGCGCTCGACCATCGCGTGGATCAGTTCCATCACGAGCACGGTCTTGCCCACCCCCGCGCCGCCGAACATCGCGGCCTTGCCGCCCTGGGCGAGCGGCGCGAGCAGGTCGATGGCCTTGATGCCGGTCGTGAAGATATCGGTGGAGCCGCGCAGCGCCGCGAGCGGCGGCGCCTGGCGATGAATCGGGCGGCGCGGCGCGCCCGTATCGAGCGGCGGGCCGCCGTCGTGCGCCGTGCCGCCCACGTCGACGAGGCGGCCGAGCACCGCGTCGCCCACCGGCACGTCGAGCGGGCCGCCCCGCGCCTCCACGCGCTCGCCGCGCCGCAACCCCGCCGTGGACGCCAGCGAGAGCGCGCGCAGGGTCGTGGCGCCGAGGTGGGCCTCGACCTCCGCGGCCACGCGCGAGCCGTCTTCGCGGACGATCCACAACGCGTCCTCCACAGGCGGCAGCGGCCCGGTCTCGAACACGACGTCGAGCACCGCGCCGCGTACCGCGCTCACGCGGCCGGCAGCCCGCGGGCCGGCCGCGTCTGCGGGGCCGGAGGGGGCGTTCGGTTCGGGGGCGTTCGGCACGTAGCGGCTCCGCGTGGCAGGGCTGGAATCCGTCCACGATAGGGGCTCGCGACCTGTTTCGACTGATCTCGATCAATTCATCGCCGATCCCGGAACGACGGCGCTTCGGCATGCGGCCCGCATCGCTCCGGTTGATCTGAGTCAATCGAGGTGCCGCGCCGGCCGCCGAGACTGAACCGGCAAACGCAAGCCGCGGCGCCGCACACCGCTCGATATGCAGAGGCGAGGCGTTGCCATCGCTAACGCATTACGCCATCGATTCACGCCAGCGAGGAGACCATGTCCACACCCGAACCGATGTCCAGTGGCGCGCCCAACGCCCCTATACCCTTGCTCGCGGGCGCCGCCATTGACGGAATGAACGCCTATCGCGCACTCGTCGAAGAGGCGCAGCGCGATCCCGAGGCGTACTGGGCCCGACTCGCGCGCGAACACCTCGACTGGCAGCGCCCGTTCACGCGCACGCTCGACGCAACGAACGCGCCGTTCTTCAAGTGGTTCGACGACGGTCTGCTCAACGCGTCGTACAACTGTCTCGACCGGCACCTCGCGAACGGCGGCGCGGCGCGCACGGCGCTGATCTTCGAAGCGGACGGCGGCGAAGTCACTACGCTCAGCTACGGCGAGTTGCACGCGCGCGTTTGCCGCGTTGCCAACGCGCTGCGCGAACGCGGCGTGCGGCGCGGCGACCGGGTCATGATCTATCTGCCCATGTCGGTGGAGGGCGTGGTGGCGATGCAGGCGTGCGCGCGCATCGGTGCGCCGCATTCGGTCGTGTTCGGCGGGTTCTCCGCCAAGTCGCTGCACGAGCGCATGGTCAACGTGGGCGCATGCGTGCTCATCACCGCCGACGAGCAGGTGCGCGGCGGCCGTCATCTGCCGCTCAAGACCATTGCGGACGAGGCGCTTTCGATGGACGGCGGCGAAAACGTGCATACGGTGATCGTCTACCGGCGCACGGGCGGCGCGGTCCCCTGGCAAGCCGGGCGCGACGTCTGGCTCCACGAGATCGAAGCGGCACAGAGCGCCGCGTGCGAGCCCGAATGGGTCGATGCCGAGCATCCGCTCTTCATCCTCTATACGTCCGGTTCCACGGGGACGCCCAAGGGCGTGCAGCACAGCACGGGCGGCTATCTGCTGTGGGCCGCCCTGACCATGAAGTGGACCTTCGACATCCGCGCGTCGGACGTGTTCTGGTGCACCGCCGACATCGGCTGGATCACGGGCCACAGCTACATCTGCTACGGTCCGACGGCGGTGGGCGCGACCCAGGTGATCTTCGAAGGCGTGCCCACGTGGCCCGACGCGGGGCGCTTCTGGCAGATGATCGGGCGCCACAAGGTATCGATCTTCTATACGGCGCCCACGGCCATCCGCTCGCTCATCAAGGCTGCGGACAGCCACCCCGAAGTGCATCCCTCCCGCTACGATCTGGGCACGCTGCGCCTGCTCGGCACCGTGGGCGAGCCGATCAATCCCGACGCGTGGCGCTGGTTCGCCGCCGAGGTGGGCGGCGGCCGCTGCCCCGTGCTCGACACCTTCTGGCAAACCGAGACCGGCGGCCACATGATCGCGCCGCTTCCGGGCGTCACGCCGCTCGTGCCGGGTTCCTGCACCTTGCCGCTGCCCGGCATCGAGGCGGCTATCGTCGACGAATCCGGCCGCGACGTGCCGAACGGCAACGGCGGCCTGCTCGTCATCAAGCGCCCCTGGCCTTCGATGCTGCGCACGGTGTGGGGCAATCCTGCGCGCTATCGCGCCGGTTATTTCCCGGAAGAGCTGGGCGGCACGCTCTATCTTGCCGGCGACGGCGCGATCCGCGATCCCCACACCGGCTACTTCACGATCACCGGCCGCGTGGACGACGTGCTCAACGTCTCCGGCCACCGCATGGGCACCGCGGAGATCGAGTCCGCGCTCGCCGCGCACCCGGAAGTGGCCGAAGCTGCCGTGGTGGGCCGCCCGGATGCCACGACGGGCGAAGCCATCGTCGCGTTCGTCGTGCTCAAGGGGCAGCGCCCCGTGGACGCCGAGGCGCAACGGGTTGCCGACGCGCTGCGCGCGTGGGTGGGCCACGAGATCGGGCCGATCGCCAAACCGCGCGAGATCCGCTTCGGCGACGCCATGCCGAAGACGCGTTCCGGCAAGATCGTGCGCCGGCTGCTGCGCTCCGTCGCAAAAGGCGAAGCGATCGAACAGGACACCTCGACCGTCGAAAATCCCGCCGTGATCTCGCAATTCAGCAAGGCGGCATGACGGCCGGCGCGTCGCGCGCCCGTTCCGCATGCGCCCGCCGAGGGCCGCCTGCAACCCCGACGTCTATCAGGAGACATCGCTCATGAAATCCACCGCCCCCAACCCCGCTGCGCTCGGCCTCGCCGGATTCGCCCTCACGACGTGGCTGCTCAGCATGATCAATGCCGGCTGGTTCAGCGGCGACGCTCTCGGCCTCGTGCTCGCCTGCGCTCTGGCGTTCGGCGGCACGGCCCAGACGCTCGCGGGTCTCATGGAAGTTCCGCGCGGCAACACCTTCGGCGCCACGGCCTTCATCGCCTACGGTGCGTTCTGGTGGTCGCTGGCGCTCTATCTCCTGTTCCTCCACGAGCATGTCGTGCCTGCGTTCGTCGGCTGGTACCTGCTGCTGTGGGGCGTGTTTACGTTCTATATGTGGATCGCGACCTGGCGTGCCGCGCGCGCACTGCAACTGCTTTTCGCCGTGCTCTCGGTCACGTTCTTTCTGCTGGCGGCCAGCGAATGGACCGGGTCGCAGGCGATTCATCATGCGGGCGGCTATGCAGGACTCCTGACCGCGCTTATTGCGTTCTATCTGTCGGCGGCGGAGATCATCAACGAGACCCACGGGCGGCGCGTGCTGCCGACCGGAGCGCCGGCCAATGCGGGCGGGGAAGATCTGCGCGGCGCGCGCACCGCGTGACGCCGCCACGGGCCATGCGGGCGCCCGCGTGGCCCGGCCGTGCTTCACCTTCCTTGCAGGAAAACCACATGAAAACGGGCATCGTCAAATAGTTCGGCGACGCCGGAAGGCTTTCGGTCGCTACAGGATCAGCAGCGTGTGAGTTTTCAGGAAACTTCAGGGAACAATCGGACCGAAAGGCAAGCTTGCCATCGAGGTCCGGCCGATTCGAGGGGCTGTGACTGGAGAGTGCCATGACCGAAGTTCAACGCATCGATTACCCGCCTTTACCGCTGCTGCCGTCCGCGCCGGCGAGCGTCGCAGCCAGCGAATTCGTCGACCTGCCCCGCCCGCGTCTCGACGCGGGCCTGCCGCTGATGGCGGCCCTCGCGCGGCGCCAAAGCGTGCGCGAGTATGCGGACGCACCGATTGCGCTCGACACGCTCGGCGAACTGCTGTGGGCGGCCGACGGCATCAACCGCCCCGCAAGCGGCGGCCATACTGCGCCGTCCGCGCACGGCTTCAACGAGATCGACATCTATGTGGCACTGCCCCACGGTGTCTATCGCTATGAGCCCGCGCTCGATCGGCTCCTGCTCAAACATGCCGTGGACGCGCGCAACATGACCGGCTATCAGGACTTCGTCGGCAAGGCGGCGCTCGATCTCGTGTATGTGCTGCGCGGCTCGCAGGCGCTCGGCACGCCGCCGCGGCAACGCGAACTCTTCGCGGCCGTGGCCGTGGGCGCGATTGCCCAGAATGTTTCGCTGTACTGCGCATCGGAAGGGCTCGCCACCGTGGTACGCGGCTGGATCAACCACCGGCTGCTGGCCGACGCCCTGCGCCTGAACGAAGACGAATTGCCGATGCTGGCGCAGACCGTTGGCAGACCGCTTTGATTGTCGATACGAACCCCCTGGGAGCCAGTCATGAAAGATGCTTTTGAACGCCGCGCGTTGCTGCTGCAGCTTGGCAACGTTCTCGAGATGCTGGATTACGTGAAGGAACACGCCCACGGGGACCAGACGGTGGGCGATCTGTTACGAAAATACGAGGTGCCCGACATTCCCTTGCTGGCCAACGTGGCCCAGACCATGACCGTCGACGAGCTCGAGTGCCGCACCCTGCGCGCGTTCTGCCATTGGCCCGCGCTGCTGCTGGACTTGTCGCTCGATCATTACGCGCTGGCCGCGCCGGTGCGGGAACTGCTCTTCGACGACAATCCTTTTGGATGGGAGTCCTACACAGAATGCCTGGCCGACCAGGTGCCCTGGTTCGGCGCAGCCACGGCTGTACCGGCGTAGACCGCAAAAAAGAATCTGCTCACGCGCTGCCGGATGAGAGCAAGGCGCCCCGCGACACGCTGCTGACTCCGCACGGCCGGCCGTGGCCCCGCCTCGATGAGCGCTTCAAGCGGGCGCGGCATCGGGCGCCCTGCGCCAGATCACGCGGCGCGCTCGGCCGTGAGCGACGGCGACGGCGGCGCGTCCGGCGCCGCTTCTCCCGCGCATTCGTGCGCGCCCTCTCCCGGCGCCGGCTGGCCTGCCATCAATGCGATCAGTTCGTCGTGCTCCAGTACCTCGCGTTCGAGCAAGCGATTCGCGATCCGCTCCAGCGCATCGCGCCGCTCGGTGAGCGTGCGGACCACGCGTTCGTGGGCGTCGTCCAGCAGGCGGCGTACTTCGTCGTCGATGCGCTGCGCCGTGTGCTCGCCGCGACGCGGGCCGTCCGCACCGGCGAGGACGTGCCCCATGCCGCCGTCGTCGGCGCAGTTCGCAAGCCCGATGCGCTCGCTCATGCCGTAGCGGGCCACCATGTGCCATGCCATCGCAGTGGCGCGTTCGAGGTCGTTTTCCGCGCCGGTCGACACATCGTCGAACACGAGCTCTTCCGAGACCCGGCCGCCGATCAGCACGTCGAGCCGATCCAGCAGTTCGCTGCGCCGGAGCACGTAACGATCTTCGGTGGGCACCTGCTGCGTGTAGCCGAGCGCCGCGACGCCGCGAGGAATGATCGACACCTTCTTGACGGGGTCGCAATGGGCGCGGCTCTGGGCAACCAGCGCGTGCCCCGCCTCGTGGTAGGCGATCGTGAGCTTTTCCTGCGCGTTCATCACGCGGCTCTTGCGTTCGGAGCCCGCCAGCGCGCGATCGATGGCTTCGTCGAAATCCGCCATGGCGACATCGAGCCGGTCGGCTTCCGCCGCATGCAACGCCGCTTCGTTCACGATGTTCGCCAGATCGGCCCCCACGCAGCCGGGCGTGCGCGCCGCCAGTTCGTCGAGATCGACGTCCGCTGCGAGGGGCATCTTGCGCGTATGGACGGCGAGGATCTGGCGGCGGCCCACGAGGTCCGGGCGGTCGATGGCGATGTGGCGGTCGAAGCGCCCCGGACGCAGCAGCGCCGGGTCGAGCGTTTCGGGGCGGTTGGTGGCCGCCAGAATGATGACGCCGGTATTCGGTTCGAAGCCGTCCATCTCGACGAGCAACTGGTTGAGCGTCTGCTCGCGTTCGTCGTTGCCCGATGCGGGATTCGCACCGCGCACCTTGCCGATCGCATCGAGTTCGTCGATGAACACGATGCACGGCGCCTGACCCTGCGCCTGCTCGAAGAGGCTGCGCACGCGCGCCGCGCCCACGCCGACGAACATCTCCACGAACGAGGAACCGCTGATGGAGAAGAACGGCACGCCCGCTTCACCTGCGAGCGCCTTCGCCAGCAGGGTCTTGCCGGTGCCGGGCGCACCGAGTATCAGGATGCCTTTCGGGATCTTGCCCCCGAGCCGCCGGTAGCGCTCCGGGTGACACAGAAAAGAGACGATTTGCTGAAGCTCTTTTTTGGCCTCGTCGATGCCGGCAATGTCGTTGAACGTCGCCCCGGTTTCCCGCTGCACATAGACCTGCGCACGGCTTCGCCCGATCCCCATGAAATCGCGTGCCCCGCCGCCGCGCCGCATCATGAACTGCCAGACGAACACGAGCAGCAAAAGCGGGACGAGCCAGCCCGCCAGCGTGGACGCCCAGCCGTTGTCGAGCGCGCCGCGGTAGCGCATGCCGGAACTCGCAAGCCGGGCGGCCAGCGTGTCGTCGGGAACGCGGAGGGTCGAAAATGCGTAAGGGGGCGCCCCCGACCAGGACGCCGCGGCATCGGAGGCGGGAAGCATCGCCTTCGCCTGTTCGGAGCGCAGCTCGCCGGTGATGCGCGTGGGACTGATCTCGAGGTTATCGACCTGGTGTTCGTCCAGCAGGCGGCGGAAGTCGCTGTACGCAATGGCGGGTTCGCTCGGCGCGAGCCACAGGAACAGGAGCGGCACGAGCAACAGCAACCCCAGGAAAAACGCCAGGCTGCCGGGATCGAATTTATTCTTCATGGCAACTCCACTCCTCTCGTTGCGCTTCGGTCTTCATGGCCGCCCCCCGCTCTGCTGCGCAGTGGCGTCGAAACCGGCCGATCAGGCGGAGCGCGGCGGCTGGCGCACGGGCTGGGCTTCGCTGTCCGGGCGCACGCCCATGAACCCGCTGAGGTACGTCGTCCAGTCGGTCGCCGACGGTGCGGCAGCAGGAGATTGTGCCGCCAAAACCGGCGCCGAGGCAGACGCCCAGGCCTTTTCGAAGCCGAGGTACAGTTCGCGCAGCAGGCTCCCGAATGCCGCCTGGTTATGCGTCGCCTGGGTCAGATACTCTTCCCAGAAGCGTTCGCCGGCTGCGCAGTACTCGCTCAGCCACACCTGCCACCAGGGGGAAAAGAGCTCGATTTGGGGGATGTCTTTCATGTCACGCTCCTGATCCATTCGGTCTACGTTAAGAGCCCGGGGCGCCTTACAGCGGCATCCGTTCGGCCGCCGTCGCCGGCACGCCCGGTTGTGTACCCGGCTTCAAGTCGTCGCGCATCGGGTCGGGTTTCGAATCGGCGGCCGCGGCCTCGCTGGCGGCAACGCATTGTTTGACGGCAACGAAGCTGTCGGGGCTCACCGAAATCGAATCGATCCCGCACTCGACAAGAAACGCCGTGAACCCGGGACGATGCGCCGGCGCTTCGCCGCACAGCCCCACCTTCGCGCCGGCTTGATGGGCCTCGGCGATCACCCGGCGCACCATCCATTTGACGGCGTCGCTTTCTTCGTCGAAGAGCCCGGAAAGCTGTGCCGAGTCGCGGTCCACGCCGAGGGTGAGTTGCGTGAGATCGTTGCTGCCGATGGAAAAACCGTCGAACCGCTGCGCGAATTCGCGGGCCAGCACCACGTTGGAGGGGATCTCGCACATCACATAGACCTCGAGGCCGTGACGCCCGCGCTCGAGGCCGTTCTCCTTCATGACCTCCAGCACGCGGTCGGCCTCCTCCGGGGTGCGGCAGAACGGAATCATCACGACGACGTTGGTGAAGCCCATCGTTTCGCGCAGGCGCCGGATCGCGCGGCACTCCAGCGCAAACCCTTCGCGGTACTGCGGCGAGTAGTAGCGCGAAGCGCCGCGAAAACCCAGCATGGGATTCGCTTCGTGCGGTTCGAACTGCGCCCCTCCCACCAGGTTGGCGTACTCGTTGGTCTTGAAGTCGCTGGTGCGCACGATCACCGGATGCGGGAACTGGGCGGCCGCGATACGGCCGAGCGCGCGCGAGAGCGCTTCGACGAAATACTCCGTCTTGTCGGCGTACCCGGCGGTGAGAGCGTGAATGGTGCGTTTCGCGTAGGCATCTTTCAAACGATCGTAGTGGACGAGCGCCATGGGATGCACCTTGATCTGGTTGCCGATCACGAACTCCATGCGCGCGAGGCCCACACCATCGGCGGGCACGCGCGACCAGCGAAAAGCGGCCGCCGGGTTCGCGAGGTTCAGCATGATGGCCGTGCGCGTGGGCGGCAGGTTCGACAGGTCGATTTCCTCCGAGTCGAACTCCGCAATGCCTTCGTAGACGGCGCCCTCCTCGCCCTGCGCGCAGCTGACCGTGACCTGCTGGCGCTCGCGCAGCACCCGCGTGGCGTTGCCCGTTCCGACGATGGCCGGAAGACCCAGCTCGCGGCTCACGATTGCAGCATGCGAGGTGCGCCCGCCGTGATCCGTGACGATTGCCGAAGCGCGCCGCATGATCGGCACCCAGTCCGGATCGGTGTTCTGCGCGACCAGTACCGCCCCGTCAACGAAGCGCGCCATGTCGCGCGGCTGCTCGATCACGCAGACGGCCCCGGCCCCGATCGCCTCGCCGACGCTCATGCCCGAGAGCAGTTTCGCTCCCGTCTTGCCGAGGTGCCAGGTCTTGAGCGCGCCCGCGCCGCGGCGCGACTGGACCGTTTCCGGCCGCGCCTGGACGATGAAGATCTCGCCGGTTGCGCCGTCTTTCGCCCATTCGATGTCCATCGGGCATCCGTAGTGCGCCTCGATCAGACAGGCCCAGCGCGACAGCTTCAGTATTTCGTCGTCTTGCAGCACATAGGCCGTGCGTTCGGCCAGCGAAGTGCGCACGTTTCTCGTGGGCTGCGCGCGACTGCGCGAGCGGATCATCTTGAGCGCCTTGGCGCCGCATTTCTTGCCGACGATGGGCGTCACGGTGCGGTCGTCCAGCAGCGGCTTGAAGACCTCGTACTCGTCCGGATCGACGGCGCCTTGCACGACGTTTTCGCCGAGCCCCCACGCGGCGTCGATCAGGACCAGCTGGTTGAAGCCGGTTTCGGTGTCGATGGAAAACATCACGCCCGCGCCGCCCAGATCGGCTCGCACCATCTGCTGCACCCCCACCGAAATCGCCACTTCCAGCGCGGCAAGCGACCTGGACTGCCGGTAGCTGATCGCGCGGTCGGTGAAGAGCGAGGCGTAGCAGCGCCGGCACGCGTCGAGCACCGCGTCGGCGCCCGAAACGTTCAGGAACGTCTCGAACTGGCCGGCGAAGCTGGCTTCGGGCAGGTCTTCGGCCGTTGCGCTCGAACGCACCGCCACGCCGAGCCGCTCGTTGCCGCTGTGGCGGCACAATTGCGCATAGGCGCTCCGGATCGCGTGGGCAATCTCCTCGGGCCACGTGCCGCGCAGGATCGCGGAACGGATCAGCTCGCCGGTTTGCGCGAGCGAGCTCCGCTGGGCTTCGAGATCGTCGAGCGCCGTGGCGATGACGTTGCCGAGGCCATTCGCTTCGATGAAGTCGCGAAACGCCTGCGTCGTGGTGGCGAACCCCGGCGGCACCTTGATGCCGAGCGGCGCGAGGTTCGCGTTCAACTCGCCCAGCGACGCGTTCTTGCCGCCCACTTTCAGAAGATCGGCGCGCGTGACGTCCGAAAGCCAGAGCACAGGCGCGGCGGCGGCCTTCACGACTCGCCCCGCACGAGCAGCACCGGGCACTCCGAGAGCCGCACGAACGCCTCCGCCACGCTGCCGAGGAATGCGCGCTTCACGCCGCGCCGCCCGTGCGGGCCGAGCACGACGAGTTGGGCGCCATAGTGCGCGGCGCAGCGTTGCAGGCATTCCGCGACGCTTTCGTTGACGTTTTCCGGCGCCAGCAACTGCGTCTCGCAATTCACTCCGAGCGCCTTCGCCTCGGCGCGCGCGGTTTCGAGCTGCTGCGTGGCCGCTTCGCGGTAGGTATCGAGCAGATCCGGCGGAATGTAGATCAGCCCCATGCCGAGGCGAGACAGGACTTCCATCACGTGTACCGCGCACACCTGTCCGCCTGTCAAACGCGCGAGCCTCAGTGCCTCGGCCAGCGCCTCTTTCGACGTGTCGCTGCCGTCGAACGCAACCAGAATTTTTTGGTACATGCTCTGCCTCCTTACCCGGCGATGCCCGGGGCTCGTTGCCCATCATCGGATCGCACGGTTTTAAGCCCTTGATTTGAATCAAGAGACGAGATGCCGCCAGGCGCCTGCTCCGCGTCGTGCCAGCCGCCGCCCAATGCCGCGTAGAGGGCCACGGTGTCCTGCAGCCGCTGGGCGTCGGCCTCCAGCCAGGCGATTTGCGCCTGATGCAACTGCCCGTCGGCGACGAGAATCTGCAGGTAATCGACCGTGCCCGCCCGATAGTCGGCGCGCAGCAGGCGCAGCGCTTCCCGTGCCGCCACCAGCGCGCGCGTTTGCGCATCCAGTGCGCCGGCGTCGTATTCGAGCGCGTAGAGCACGTCCGCCACCTGGGCGAAGGCGCCTAGCACCGTCTGCCGGTATTGCGCCCGCGAGGCGTCATAGGCGTCCTGGGCGGCCTTGCGCCCGTACCACAGCGTGCCGCCCTGAAAGAGCGGCGCGGTTGCGTCCGCGGCCAGATCCCACGACTGGCCCGCGCGCGCGCCCAGTGTCGCGACCGATGTGCCCGCCAGGCCGCCGCCTGCCGACAGGGTGATGTTCGGCAGCATGGCGGCCGTGGCCACGCCGACCCCGGCGCTCGCCGCGTGCAGCAGCGCTTCCGCCTGCAGCACGTCGGGCCGCTGGCGCACCAGTTCGGACGGCACGGTCTGCGGCAGGTCCGCCGGCAGCGCGACGTCCTGCAGCGAGAAGGCGGGTGCGGACCATTGGGCGGGCAGCGCCCCCGTCAAGGTGGCCAGCAGATCCGCCGCCTGGGCGAGCTTTTGCTGCAGCACCGGCAGCGAGGCCTCCAGGGTGGCCTGCTCGTTCTCCAGCGTGAGCACCGCCGCGTAGGCGGCGGTGCCGGCGATCGCCCGCTCCCTCGAGATGCGGACCTGCTCGCGCACGAGCTCGATCATCTCCCGCGTTGCGTCGATCTCGTCGTGCCAGGCGGCGCGCGCGATCATCGTGTTCACGACGTTCGATGCGATGGTGAGATAGGCGGCCTCCAGCGCGTAACGCTGCGCGTCGCGCTGCGCGGCGAGTTGCTCCACGAGGCGGCGGTTGCCGCCCCACAGATCGATGGCATAGCTCACCGAGGCGGACAGCGTGAACAGATTGAACAGATACGGCGTCGCCTCCGAGCCGAGATGCAGCGGCGCATAGCGCTGACGCGACGCACCGGCGCCGGCCGCCACCTGCGGATAGAAGATGCCGGCCCCGGCGCGCAGTTGATGATCGGCACGCTGCAACGAGGCCTCGGCCTGGGCGAGCGTGGCGTTGCCCGTCAGCGCATCGTCCACGGCCGAATCGATCTCCTTGCAGCCGAACTGCGTCCACCAGTCGTTGCGTACCGGCACGCCGGGGCGCAAGGTCTGCGCCGCGCCCGCCGCCTCGAAGGTCGTGGCCCCGTCGGCCCGCACATACGAATCCACGCGCGGCAGCGGAGGGCGTGAGAAGTCCGGCCCGACCGCACAGCCCGGCAGCACGACCGCGGCAGCCAGCAAGGCCGGGGCGGCCGGCGCGAGCGCAAGACGCGCGCGCTGGATGAGCCTAACGAGCGGCAATGTACACATCGACGATCTGCCCTGGATAAAGCCGCAGCCCCGCCTTCGGCACCACGCGGAAGATGACCGGCAGCACGCGCAGGTCCACGCGTTCGGTGCGCTGATCGGACAGTTCGATCTTCGGCGTGACGTAAGGCTGGATGCGCTCGAAATGCAGGTCCGCGTCCATGTTCGCGCCGCGCACGCTCATGCGCGCTTCGAGCTTCGACGGGTCCGGCAGCCGCGAGATCAGGATTTCATCCACATAGCAGCGCACGGCAAGGTGCTCCGGCGCCGTGCCGAGCACGATCACGGGTTCCATGCCCTGCGTGTAGGTGTCGTACACGCCCTGTTGCGAAAGATAGGACCCTTGTGCCGTGTTCACCGCGAGCACCACGCCGTCCGAAGGCGCGCGCAGCGTGTAGTGCGCGAGCAGGGCCCCGGCCGAGGCAGCGGCCTTGCGCAGCGCCTCGACCTGGCCCTGCTGGTTCCGGACGTCGTAGACCCACGCCCCCGCGCGCGTCAGGCGGTCCTGGCGGGACACGACATCGAGGTTGGCATGCGCGACCCGTACCGCGTTTTCCGCGTTGTCGAGCACGTCCCGGCTCACGGCTTTCGGGTCGATGTCCCACGCCTGCTTCTGCTTGGCATAGGTGTCCTCGGCCATCTTGAGGCTCGCCCGGGCGGCCTGCACCTGGGCATCGGCCACGTCGCGCGTTTCCGGCCGCGGCTGCGCCTCGAGTTCTTCGAGCAACGCTTCGGCGGCGCTCGCCTGCGCCACGAGCTGTTCGGCATTCGCGCGCTGGACGGAGTCGTCGATGGTCAGGAGAATGTCGCCAGCCTTTACGCGGTCGCCGTCATGCACGTAGAGCCGCGTGACGGGCCCCGTGACGTCGGGGTAGAGATTGACGTTGGCGCCCGCGGTCTGGTCGCTTTCGACGATACCGGTGGCGTAGACGCCATGTGCATAAGGGTTGGCCGCCGGCTGGAACACGGGCGGCTGCGGCGGCTGCTGGATGCCGAACACCCAGGCGGCCACCAGGCTCGCGAGGAAGCCGGCGAACGCCGCGGCGAACAAAAGCCGATGCTTCATCGCGCGCCTCCCGGGGCAATGTCCTTGAGCTTGCCGTCCTCCATGTGCAGGATGCGGTCGGCGTACTCGAAAATCCGGGCGTCGTGCGTGACGATCACGATGCAGCGTTTGTCGTTGAGCACCTGATGCTTGACGAACTCGATGATGTTGCGCCCCGTGTCGCCGTCGAGCGAGGCGGTCGGCTCGTCGAACACGAGAATGTCCGGCTGGCTCACGATGGCGCGCGCAATCGCCACGCGCTGCTGTTCGCCGCCGGAGAGCTTCACGGGCGGCAGGGCCGCGCGCCCGGCAAGGCCGACGACCTCCAGATAGCGCTGCGCCTCGGCGATCGCGTCGTCCCACGGCCGGCGCTTGAGGATCAGCGGAATGGCTACGTTTTCAGCCGTGGTGAGACGCGGAAACAGATGGTAGTCCTGAAAGACGAAGCCAATGCGGTTGAGCCGGAACTCCGCGAGACGGTCGGCCGGCTGGGCCCACAGATTCACGCCGTCGATCGAGACCGTGCCCGCGTCGGGCCTGAGGATGCCGGACACGACGCTTAGCAGCGTGGTCTTGCCGCTGCCCGAGGGTCCGACGATCAGCACCATCTCGCCAAAGCGCGCCTGCATGGACACGCCCTGCAGCGCCTGGGTGCGCGCCGCGCCTTCGCCGAACCATTTGTCGAGCGCCTGCGCGTCGATGGCGATCTGTTCCGTCATGGCATCAACCCCGGAAGATGTCGAACGGCTCGATGCGCAGCACGCGGCGCACGCCGAGGTAGCTGGAGAGCGCGGCGATCACCACCACCATCGCGAACGCCAGCACGAGGTTGCCGTAGGTGATCATGGCCGCGTAGTCGCGTATGCGCAGCCGCGCGAGTTCGATGGACGCGGCGCACAGGCCGACGCCGAGGCCATAGCCCGTGAGCGAGGTGAAGGCCGCCTGGAACAGGATCATCGCGACCAGTTCCCGCCGTTTCGCGCCGATGGCCTTGAGCGCGCCGAACTTCTCCAGGTTCTCGAGAATGAACGTGTAGAAGGTCTGCCCGGAGATCGACAGGCCCACGACGAAGCTGATCGCCGTCATCAGAAGGATGTTGGTGCCAAGGCTCGTCTCGTACTTGTAGAAGTCCGAAATATGCTGCATGAACTCTTCTTTCGTGTAGGCGACGTAGCCAAGCTGCGCCACCGCAACCTTGATGTGCGCGATATCGGCTTCCGACTTGGGCTCCACGAGGATGTACGAAGTGGTGTAGCGGGTCGAGGGGATGTACTGGATGGCGCGGCTGTACGTGGTGTAGAGCGTGGGCGTGCCGAACAGGCTGCCGCTTGCCACCGCGGCGATGCCGACTACCACGGCGCGGTGATCGTTCAGCTCGAAGTCGGTGCCGGGCGCCGGGCTTTCGAGCTTGTAGAACTCGGCGTCCTGCACGGCGATGAAGCCGTTCTCCGCAAAGATGTCTTCGATGCGGCCCGACTTCATCTTCGGCCACCCGTAGAGCGTGGTGTCGTCCAGCCCGATCACGGTCGTCGCCTGGTAGGTGCCGTCGTGCAGCTTGACGAGCGCCGCGCCCGAGTACAGGGGCACGGCGTACTTGACGCCGTCGATGCTGCGCACGGCGTCGAGCACGTAGTCGGGCATGCCGATGCTGCTCGCGATCGTCTGCACCGCCGGGTCCATCACCCAGATCCTGGCGCCGACGTTGATGACGGTTGAGGAGGAACGGTTGAGAATCCCGGCGAACATCGACGTCATCTCGACCATCAGGAACACCGCGAACGTGATGCCGATGAGCAAGGCCGTGAATTTGGCGCTGTCGTTGACGAGCAGCTTGAAGGCGAGACGCAGGATGCCCGGCATGGCGATCCGTCTAGTCTTCATGATCGCGCGGCGTGGGATTGAGCAACATGACAAAGCAGGCCGCGCCGGCAAGCAGCGCGGCCGTGCCGTAGCGGAACCGCACCCATGTGTCGAACGCGAGGCCGTCGAGCGCCAGGAAGAGCCCGGCCAGCGCCGCGAACACGGCCACTGTCGCGCACACGATTCGCCATTGCGCGCGGATCATGGGGCGCTCCCTGCGTGCGGGCACGGTAGCGAAGGAAGGCATTGCATGGCGGGTCTCCGGTGAGGCGGGTGGCGCTCAGGTAACCGCTCATCCTGTACTGCACAGGCGCGTGCCCAACCCGCAGGACCGATTCTGCGGCGCATGCCCTCCGCGCCCTTGACGTGTATCAAGCGGCAGCGCGATAGGCCCGGGCGCTACCCGCTGCACTTACGTAAGGCGCGAGACGCCGGCTGCCCGGCCCCGCAATTGACATACGTCAACGCCGCCCGGAACGTAGCGGCAAAACTGGGGAAATTCGCAGCCGCGTGGCGAGGCATCGCTTCGCGCATCCGCACTGCGCCACCAGCCGGAGGAGACGCCGCCATGGATTACCAGACCCTGCTGCTCTATCTCGACCCCACCGACCGGAGCAGCGAGCGGCTCGATTTTTCGCTGGCGCTCGCGAGCCGGTTCGGCGCGCATCTCGTCGGGCTGTATTCGCCGTTCACGTCTTCGGCGCGCGAGTGCTTCATCGTCGCCGGTTGCGCGCCTTACTACGACACGTACTGCGCTGTGCGCCGCGGGCAGCAGAAGGCGGCAGAAGACGCATTTCGCCTCGCCTTGCGGCGCAGCGGCGTGAGCGGAGACTGGCTCGGGTTCGACGACTACGCCGAGCTACCGATCATCCGCCGCAGCCGCCACGCCGATTTGCTCATCGCGGAGCAGGCCAATCCCGATAGCGACGCCTTTGCCCTGCGCCGGCGCTTTCTGGAGGACCTGGTTCTGACGTCGGGCAGGCCGGTGCTGGTCCTCCCCTATGCGGGCACCCTGCGTGCGGTGGGCCAGTCGATCGTGATCGCCTGGGACGGCGGCCGCGAAGCCGCCAGGGCCGTGCACGACGCCATGCCTCTGCTGCGGGCTGCCAAGCGCGTAACGGTGCTGCACATCGAGGCCGGCGATGGGCCGCGCGCCGCGGCACGCGGTGTGCAGGGATGGGAGATCGACCAGATGCTCGCCAGGCACGGGATCAACGTCGATTTCGCGCAGGCTCTCAGCGATTCGGACGAGACCGCGAGCGATGCCTTGCTCTCATGGATGGCGACGAGTGGATGCGACCTGATCGTGGCCGGCGCCTACAGTCATCTGCCTTGGCGCGAGCATCTGCTCGGTGGGGTGACGCGGGCCATGCTCGAATCGGCGACCGTGCCCGTACTGCTCTCGCATTGAGCGCCGGAGCGCGCGCGACATCGACAGCGAAGCGGCACAACACGCTCAGGCGGCCAGGGTTGCCGTCTCGTAGAGGCGCTGCACCTGTGCCGGGTCGCAGAGCGCCGTACCGGTTGTCAGCAAGGTCGCCGACGCGGCTGCCTGGGCAAGCCGCACCGCCGTGGCCAGCGCCTCGCCCCGGCGCAAGGCAACGATCAGCCCGGCAAGAAAGCTGTCGCCCGCGCCGATGGCGCTCGATACCGGCACCGGCAACGCCTTCACGCGCAAGATCTCCTCGGAAGTGACGAGAAGCGCCCCCCGTTCCCCAAGCGTCAAGGCGACGATTTCCGCGCATCCTTCTCCGACCAGCCGGCGCGCTGCCGCGATCTGCTGCGCTTCGTCTTCGAGCGGCTGGCCGGCAAACCCCGCGAGTTCGCCCAGACTCGGTTTCACGAGATAGACGCCGGCTTTCAGCGCCTCCACAAGCGGCGCCCCCGATGTATCCAGCACCACCCGTACGCCGCGCGCACGGGCCCGCTGCGCCATCTCCGCATACGCGTTCGCGCTCATGCCGGGGGGCAAGCTGCCGCTCAGCACGAGGTATCGCGGCTGCGGCGCGAGCGACTCGAAAACCTCGAACGCACTCCTCCATTCGGATGTGCCGATCTGCGGCCCCGGCAGCACGAAGCGAAATTCGCGGCCCGTCGCGCGCTCTTTCACCGAGAAGTTCTCCCGCGTTTCGCCCGCGATGTGCACCCGGCGGCTTGCCACGCGCTCCGCCAGGAGCATCTGCTCCAGCAGGTTGCCGGCCACACCGCCCGCGAGATAGAGCGCGAGGCAGTTGGCGTGCTCGCCGTCGAGCCGCTGGATTACCCGCGCGACGTTGATGCCGCCGCCGCCCGGGTGCCGGCTCGCGGGCTCGCAGCGCAGCTTGTGCGTATCGACCATCTGCTCCACCGCCGTGGAGAGATCCACAGCGGGATTGACCGTCAGCGTCAGAATATCCACCATGCCTGGCTCGCTTTTTCCCTATAGGACAAGGCCAACACCGTTCCACACGACGACCGGCAGCACGCCCGGTGACGGCTCGCGGGTGCGCATGCGGGCGCGAACCCGACTCAAGACCAGGGGATCGCCGATCCCACCGTTCACCCCAAGAAGAGCCGCCAGGTCCGCCGCCGAAAACCGCTCGCCGGCTGCCGTCACGCTCGCCCGAGCCGTTGCCGCGGAAGCCGGCGAAACGCGGCTCGCGCTGGCGCCAGGCCGCGTCATTCCACGATCAGATCGTCCACCACGGCACGCACGCCCGGCGCCGCCCACGCGGCGCCACGCGCCACGGCGCGTTCGGCAAACGAGTGAACCTTGCCGGACAGCGTCACCGTGCCTTCGTGCACGCTCACCTGAATATGGCGTGCCTCCCGGTCGGCGTGGCGCCGCATGGCGGCCAGGATGTCCTTGCCGATCTTTTCCGGCTCCACCTTGTGCCTGACCTCGATCTGGCTGACCACGTCCGCAACGCCGCGCAGCTGCGCGACCGCGCGCATCGCCGTCTGGCTCTGCCAGGGCCATTCGACTGCCCCCTTGAGCACGACGTGCCCCTTCTCGACCTGCACCTGCACCGCGTCTTCGCTCAACCCGGCCGTCCAGCGCAAGACGGAACGCGCGATGTGCGCAATGTCCTCGTCGGTCCGGACGTCGTTGCCCGGCAGATCCACCCTCAGCCCCACCACCAGCGCCCGCACGCCGCCCACGCGCTGGGCGGCCTGTTCGGCCGCGAGCTTCTCGCCGAGGCTGGCGAGATGGCCGGTCAGCGTGACCACGCCGTCTTTCACCTCTACGCCGATATTCGAAGCCGTCACCGCCGGCTCCCACTCCAGTTCCTCTTCTACGTCGTGCTTGAGCTGCAGATCCGTCTTCATTGCTGCCTCCATCGAAGTGTGTCCTGGCCGGACGGCCGACCCGGGCATGGCGCCCGGCCGCGCTCGTTCAGCCCATGTGCATTCCGCCGTTGACGGCAATGTCGGCGCCCGTCACGAACGCGCCGTCGTCCGAGCACAGATAGGCAATCAGCGAGGCCACTTCCTCGGGATGCCCCAGCCGGCCCACCGGAATCTGCGGCAGGATGCGCGTCTGCATGATCTCCTGCGGCACCGCCTCCACCATCGCCGTGGCCAGGTAGCCCGGCGAAACGGTGTTCACCGTGACGCCGTGCTTTGCGACCTCCAGCGCGAGCGACATGGTGAAACCGTGGATGCCCGCCTTCGCAGCCGCATAGTTGGTTTGCCCGAATGCGCCGCGCGAACCGTTGACCGAGCCGATGTTCACGACGCGTCCGAAACGGCGCTCCACCATGCCGGGCAGGAAGGGCTTCGTGAGATTGAACATGCTGTCGAGATTGGTGCGCAGCACGTCGTCCCAGTCCTGCTTCGAGAGCTTGAGGAAGCTCGCGTCGTGCGTGATGCCGGCGTTGTTGATCAGCACGTCGACGGCGCCGAATTCCGCCACCACTCTTTTCGCACACTCGATGCAGGAATCGTAGTTCGCCACATCGAGCTCGAACGCATGAAACGAGCGGCCCGCGTCGCGTTCGCGATGCAGCCAGGTCGCCACGTGATCGTTTTGCTCCGAATGCGACATCGCGACGATAAAGCCGGCATCGTGCAGCCTGCGACTGATCGCGGCGCCCAGCCCTCCCATCCCGCCACTTACAAATGCAACGCGTTCGCTGCCCATGACCACCCCTCCTCGCAAGTCGGCGACCGGCCGCGTATGGGCGCGATCGCATCGTGGCTCAACTATAGGGAGCGGCCTGAAGCCACGATTGACGTGCATCAATCGGGTTCCGGCTTCGGTGCCTAGACTGAGCCACACAGAACGCCGCATGGGTGGCCCTTTCAGCGTGGAGCGCCGATCATGGAGTACCGCAGCATTCTTGTTCATCTGGACGAAAGCGAACATGCGCAAAGCCGCCTCGATATCGCGCTGCGCATCGCGAAACGGCACGGCGCGCACGTGAGCGTGCTCTTCGCGCCCGTGCAGCCCGAGCATCGCGCCGATTACGCCCGCTTCCCCGAAGAGGGCTATTGGGCTGCGCGCCGGCGCGAACTGGCCGAACGCTGCCGCGAACACGAGCATGCCTTCCATGCGCGCCTGGCGGAACAGGACCTCAAGGGCACGTGGCGCACGACGGAGGACGCGCAGCACGACTTGCTGCGGCGCGCGCGTTTCGCAGACCTGATCGTGGTGGGGCAGACCGGCCCCGGCGATCCGTTGCAGGCGCGCGTGACGCTGGCCGCGGGCCGGCCGGTCTTGTGGGTTCCCTCCGCGGGGGCTTTCCCGACTATAGGCGAGCGCGTGCTGGTGGCGTGGGACGACGGCCAGTCCGCCACGCGCGCGCTGTACGACGCGTTGCCGTTCGTGCGGCTCGCAAGCCACACCACGCTCGTGACCGTGACCCCGTCGCGTAACCAGCGGGACCGCATTCCCGGCGCCGACGCGGGCCTCGTGCTGGCGCGGCACGGCCTCGACGTGGAAGTCGTCGGGCTGCATCCGGCGCCGACCGGCACGATCTGCGAGGCCCTGCTCGCGCGCGTGGAGCAGAGTCGCAGCGACCTGCTCGTCATGGGCGCCTATGGCCACGCGCGCTGGAAGGAACTGATCCTCGGCGGCGTGACGAAGACCCTGATGGATTCGATGCCGCTGCCGGTGCCCGTACTGATGTCGCATTGACCGGATCGCGCTGCCGCACGACGCGCTGGCTTCCCGACCGCCCCCTAAGGAAAAATCGCCATGTGCTACAAGACCCTGCTCGTTCACCTCGACGACTCGGAGCGATGCGCAGTGCGTCGCGCATTCGCACTGGATCTTGCCGAACGCTTCGACGCCCATCTCATCGGTTTCTATCTGCCGCATACGGCATGGCCTGCCCGCGCACCGGCGGCCGACTCCCGCACGCCGGAGGAACGATGCGAGCTCGCCCGGACACAGTTTCTCGAAGCGGCCGCGCGCGCGGGCCGCAGCGTCGAATGGCGCGCGCCGTGGCCGTGCGACGCCGTGGTGGCCACGCTGCATGCGCGCCATGCGGACCTGCTCGTGCTCGGACAGAACGAAAACGGCGATCGCGGCCTTCAGGCGAGCGAGCGCTTCGTCACGCACCTGGTGATGACGGCAGCCCGGCCCGCCATCGTGGTTCCGCAAGCCGGCGATTTCCCGGCACCCGGGCAGAACGTCCTGATCGCGTGGGACGGCAGCCGCGAAGCCGCCCGTGCTGCTTCCGACGCGCTGCCGCTGTTGCGGCGCGCCAATGCGGTATCGATCGAGATGATCGTGCCGCACCGGGAGTCCGCCCGCATGCGCGCCGAGGAGGAACTGCTGGACGCGGCCGCGTGGCTCGATCTGCACGGCATCTACGCTTCGTTTCACGAAAGCGCCGCGCGAGGCTTCGAGACCGGTGCGGCGATCCTGAGCCGGGCCAGCGACGTGCACGCCGATCTGATCGTGGCGGGCGCCTACGCCCATGCACGCATCGAGGAACGCGTGCTCGGCGGGGTGACGCGCACGCTGCTCGAGTCGATGACCGTCCCGGTCCTGCTGTCCCACTGATCCGCTACGGATCCACTACGGATCCGTTGCCCGCTCTGACAAAGGAGTTCCGCCATGCTCGACAATCCGCTCGCGTCTTCCCATGCAAGCGAAGCTGCCGACGACTTCGCCGTGCGCTTTGCACTGCGTCATGCCACCCTCGCGCCGTCGAGCCATAACAGCCAGCCCTGGCGCTTCGTGCTCGGCAAGGACAGCATCATGCTGTGCGCCGACCGGCTGCGAGCGTTGCCCGTGGTCGATCCGTACGACCGGGAGCTCATCATCAGTTGCGGCGCGGCGCTGTTCAACCTGCGCGTGGCACTCGCCAGTCTCGGCATCGGCTATGCCATCACCTTGTTCCCGTCGAGCGTCGATCCCGATGTGCTCGCCGAAATCCGGCTGCTGCGCAACCACGCCACCGGCGCGGAACTCGCCGCGCTCGTGGGCGCGATCCAGGAGCGCGTCACCACGCGCCACGCGTTTTCTCCGGAACCCGTGGACGCCGCCATCGAACAGCATCTGCTCGAAGCCGGGCGCGCCGAAAACGTGGAGATGGCTTGCGTGAGCGCCATGGCGCGCCGCGAGGCGGTTGCCGACCTCGTGGCCGAAGCCGACCGGCAGCAGTTTGCCGATTCGAGGTTTCGGCGCGAACTCGCGAGATGGATCCATCCGCGCCACACCGAAGACGGCATGCCGGCCTACGCGGCCGGGCTCGGCGATCTCCTCGATTTTGCGGCACCGCTCGTGGCTTCGGCGATCCGCACCTTCGATTTAGGGGGCGGAGTCGCCGCCACACATCGCGAGCTGGCGGCAGGCTCGCCCTTGCTGGTCTGCTTTGCCACCGGCGTGGACAATGCACCGGCGTGGCTCGCCACCGGTCAGGCGCTCGAACGCGTCTTGCTGACGGCGACCCTGCACGGTCTGTGCGCTTCGTATCTCAACCAGCCTGTCGAGGTCGAAGCGCTGCGCGCGCGGGTGCCTGCGCTGTTCGGTCTGCCCGACACGTGCATCCCGCAGATTGTCTTGCGCATCGGGCGCGGAACCCCGGATGCGGCCACGCCTCGCCGCCCGGTCGACGAGGTGGTTGCATAGCGGCGCATGCGTGCCGGCATCGCTCCTTGCCACATTGCCGGACGGGCACTGACTGCGCCTGCCCTGCCATGCTTATGAGCGATGGGCTCGGGTCTGCCCTGCCTTTATATGTCCGGCGGCGAGGGATTCGTCCGGCTTTCCGGAGCCCCCCATGCATACGGCAGCGTCCGTGCCCTGTTGGCACAGGCGCAACGACAGCAGCATCGCGATATCGGACCGGTACGGCCTGCTGATCGCGTTCGGACTGCCCGGCAGGCGCTAACGCATGCTTCAAACCGGCGGCTCGCTTTCGGCCGGTTCGCTTTCGGTCGATAGCCGGCCCGGAGCGGGCGTCACGGGGCGTGCTTCACGATTGCCGCTGAATTCGGCGTTGCCGGTCGAGATCCTCCGGAATCCCGGGCGTTCCGCTTAGCGCAGACCGCCCCGGGCCTCCTCACCGGACGCCGCCCAGTTCGCGCGCAAATTCGAGCTGCACCTCGCGCAACTGCGGGGCGCAGCGCCGGTAGGCCCAGCCGGGGCCGCCATCGGTGCTGTACATGCCGCGGCACATGCCTTTCAGGTGAATCGTCGTCGTGCCGTCGGCCGCCGTATAGCGTTCCGCCCAGAAGTACGCGACGCCGAACTCGTGCGGCTCGCGCGTTTCGATCGACTCTTGCGTAACGCGCTCGACCGGCGTGGGCGAATGCGACTCGACGAAGGCGCGCGTGCGCTCCCAGGCCTGTGCGCACGCACCGGGCGTCGCACACTCGATAGCTGCCTGCTCGCGCGCGGCCTCCAGCGCGGTTTCCGATTGCTGGAACGCTTCCAGCCGATCCTGGGTCGCACAGGCCGCCAGCATGCCCGCGAGCAGAAGCGAAACGAAATCCCGAAACACCTTCGATCTGCGAACCATTACCGGGACTCCGATCTGGAACGGGCCCGCGACGGCGAGCCACCTGTCCCACTATAAAAAAAGGGGTGCCCCGCGCGATTGACCTGGCTCAAGCCGGGCCCCGGCCCGAACCCTGCCGGCCGGACTGACCCAGGCGCTCGCGAAGGCCATTGCCTCACGCAACGGGGTCATGCATGCTGATTACCGGAAGACGCTGTGCTGGCTCGCCAGCATGACCGGTGAGCCGGCACGCACGTCCGTCACCC
>NZ_BAYB01000035.1 GCF_000685035.1 Paraburkholderia ferrariae NBRC 106233 | reverse complement strand
GCGAATCGGCGCAGATCGCGCAGGCGTTCGTCTCGCACGGCTTCCCGACGGTGGACCTGACGGGCGACGAACTCGCCAAGCAGCACGTCCGCTACATGGTGGGCGGGCGCTCGCCGCTGGCGCACGACGAGCGGCTGTTCCGCTTCGCGTTTCCGGAGCGCCCGGGGGCGCTGATGCGCTTTCTCTCGTCGATGGCGCCGGACTGGAACATCAGCCTGTTCCACTACCGCAACCAGGGGGCGGACTACAGTTCGATCCTGGTGGGCATCCAGGTGCCGGCGGCGGACGACGCGGAGTTCGGGCGCTTTCTCGCCACGCTCGGCTATCCGCACTGGGAAGAGACGCACAATCCGGCCTATCGATTGTTCCTCGGCTGAAGGAAAGGGAAAGCAACCGTGGGTGTTTCGCTCTCCGACAAACTCGTGGTAGCCATCTCGTCGCGCGCGCTCTTCGATTTCGAAGAGGAAAACCGCGTGTTCGAGACCGGCGACCTCGCGACCTACGAGGCGCTCCAGCGCGAGCGCCTCACCGTGCCCGCGCAGCCCGGCGTCGCGTTTGCGCTGATCCGCAAGCTGCTCGCGCTGAACAACGGCGCGCGCCACGTGGAGGTGGTGATCCTCTCGCGCAGCGATCCGATCAGCGGCCTGCGCACTTTCAGCTCGTGCCGCGAACACGGCCTGAACGACGTCGAGCGCGGCGTGTTCACGCGCGGGCGCTCGCCGTGGGCTTATCTCAAGCCGCTCAACGCGTCGCTCTTTCTGTCCGCGAATCAGGACGACGTGCGCAGCGCGCTGGCCGCCGGCTTTCCCGCCGCGCGCGTCTTTCCGGAATCGGCGACAATAGCGGGACGCAACGCGAACGAGATTCGCATCGCGTTCGACGGCGATGCCGTGCTGTTTTCCGACGAAGCCGAGCAGATCTTCCAGCATGAGGGCCTTTCCGCCTTCGTGAGCCACGAGCGCGACAACCGCGATCTGCCGCTCGCGCAAGGGCCGCTCAAGCCCCTGCTCGAAGCACTGCACCGCCTGCAGAAGCTCGCGGACGCCAATGCGCAAATGCGCATCCGCACCGCACTCGTGACCGCGCGCTCCGCGCCGGCGCACGAACGCGCGATCCGCACGCTGATGGCCTGGAACATCGAAATCGACGAAGCGATGTTTCTGGGCGGACTCGACAAAGGCCCGTTCCTGCGCGAGTTCGAACCCGACTTTTTCTTCGACGACCAGATCCGCCACTGCGAATCGGCACGCTCGGTCACGGCGACCGGGCACGTGGCCGGCGGCGTGGCGAACAACGCAGCAACCGTAACCAGCGCATCATGACTCTCGAACACTCCCCGCTCGGCAAGCCCGCCGCCTACACCGAACAGTACGACGCCTCGCTGCTGTTCCCGATCCCGCGCGTGGGCGCGCGCGAAGCGATCGGCATCGGCGCGCAACTGCCCTTCTTCGGCACCGATATCTGGAACGCCTACGAGCTTTCGTGGCTCAACGCGCGCGGCAAGCCGCAGATCGCCATCGCAACGTTCTTCATTCCCGCCGATTCGCCCAACATCGTCGAATCGAAGTCGTTCAAGCTCTATCTGGGCTCGTTTGCGCAGACGCCGTTCGACTCCGTGGACACCGTGCGCGACACGCTCAAGCGCGATATCTCGGCGGCGTGCGGCGCCACGGTGGCGGTGCGGCTCGAACAGCCCGGCGCCTTCGGCAAGATCGCGTTCGAAGAATTCGAAGGTCTCTCGCTCGACCGTCTCGATCTGGACGCCGAGGTCTATCACCCCGACGCCACGCTCCTCACCGCAGCCGTCGGCGAAGTGCCGGTGGAAGAGACGCTGTACTCGAACCTGCTGAAGTCGAACTGCCCCGTGACGGGCCAGCCCGACTGGGGCAGCGTGCAGATTCACTACGTGGGGCCGCAGATCGACCAGGCGGGCCTGTTGCGCTACATCATCTCGTACCGCAATCACACGGGCTTTCACGAGCAGTGTGCGGAGCGCATGTTCGTGGACATCATGAAAGCGTGCAAGCCGGACCGCCTCGCCGTGTACGCGCGCTACACGCGCCGCGGCGGGCTCGACATCAATCCGTTTCGCACCAACTTCAACATGCCGATGCCGGATAACGCGCGGCTCGCGCGCCAGTAAAGCGAAGTTGCAAGGGGATGACAGAAGAAGCGCCGGAGCGATCGAAAGTCCGGCGTTTTTTTTACGCCGACTCCGCCACAGGAACCCGCACCTGCCGCCGTCAATGCGGCAGTTCGGCGGCGCCCATGCGCCGCGCGATCACGGCAGCGCGCTGGGCGAGATAGGGCGAATTGCGATGATCGTCGAAGTACTTGGGGCGCGGCAGCATGACGGCAAGGCGCGCCGCCTGCCAGGCCGTGAGCTTCGCGGCCGGGGTGCCGTAGTAGTAATGCGCGGCGGCCTCGGCGCCATACACGCCGTTGCCCCACTCCACCGAATTCAGGTAGATCTCGAAGATGCGCTCCTTGTCGAGCAGCGTCTCCAGCATCCACGTGATGATGAGTTCCTGCCCCTTGCGGATATAGCTTTTCTCGCGGGACAGGAACAGGTTGCGGGCGAGTTGCTGGGTGATCGTCGAACCGCCGCGCACGATGTGCCCGCGCTGCTTGTTCTTCTCCCACGCCTGCAGGATCGCATCGGTCTCGTAGCCGTTGTTGTTGACGAAATTCGCGTCCTCGGAGGCGATGATCGCGCGCTTGAGATTGCGCGAAATCTGCTCGTACGGCACCCACTGGTGCTGGATCGAGAAACCGGGATGGCCGGCGCCCAGTTGCGCTTCGTCGGTACGCATGAAGGCCGTCGATTGCGGATCGACGAAGTTCCACAAGGCGATCTGCGCGAAGTAGAAGACCTGCAGCGCGATCCACGCGATGGCGAAGACCGAGCCCGCGTACGCGAGCCAGCGCAGCGCGCCCGGGCGCCGCGCGGCCTCCTGGCCCGGCATCGCCGCCTTGCGCGTCGGTGCGGTGCGCACGATGCGGCGCGTCAGCCCTGCGCCGCGAGTTGCGCGCGCAGCGCGGCCAGCACCGGCGCGCTGTCGGGACGCACGCCGCGCCACACGTAGAACGATTCGGCGGCCTGCTCGACCAGCATGCCGAGGCCGTCCGCCGCGCGCGCGCCCAGCGACTGCGCGTGCCGCATGAAGACGGTGGGCTGCGCGCCGTACATCATGTCGTAGGCGAGCGTGCCCGTGCCGAACGCGCGCTCGTCGCACTCGGGCAGCGTGGCGTCGAGGCTGCCCGCCGTCGCGTTGACGATCACGTCGTAGGGGCTTGGGTCAATCGCGTGCGGACCGCCGCCGTTGAGGAGGCAGCCTGCCTCGGCCGCCGCCGCGGCGAACTGGCCGATCAGGTCGTGCGCCTTCGCGGCCGTGCGGTTCACGATGGTGATCTCGCGCGGGCCGCGCTCGAGCATCGGCAACACCACGCCGCGCGCCGCACCGCCCGCGCCGAGCAGCAGCACGCGTGCGCCCTTCAGGGCCACGCCCAGGTTCGATTCGATGTCGCGCACGAGACCGAAGCCGTCGGTGTTGTCGCCGAAGATGCCCTCGGCGTCGAAGCGCAGCGTGTTCACCGCGCCCGCCGCCGCAGCGCGCGGCGAGAGCCGGTGCGCGAGCGCGTGGGCTTCGAGCTTGAACGGCACGGTCACGTTCATGCCGCGGCCGCCCGCGGCCCGAAACGCGTTCACTTCGGCAACGAAGCCGTCGAGCGGCGCAAGCAGGCGCCCGTAATCGATGTGCTCGCCCGTCTGGCGCGCGAACTGCGCGTGGATGAGCGGCGACTTGCTGTGCGCGATCGGGTTGCCGATCACGGCATAGCGGTCGGCCGCGAGAGCGGTCTCATCGACGGGCGTCGCGGCACTCATTCACCGGTCTCCGCTGCGTGCTGCGACTGCTGGATTTCCTCGCCGCCGGCCTCGCCCTCGCCGGCTTCCCCCTCGGCCTCAGCCTCGGCAGCGCCGGCATCGGATTCGGCCAGCGCCTCGGCTTCGCTCTCAGCCGATTCTTCCGTGGCTTCGATCAGCTCTTCGTCCTCGCCCGCTTCCTCTTCTTCGGCCCCGCTCGTCACGACGGGCGCGTCGAGCACGCGCAGCATGCGCACCGAAGCCTCGATAGTCAGCTCGTCGATCGACATCACCTCGAGCAGCACGCGCGTGCCGCGCGCGTGCACGCCAAGCGCGGGCACGTGCATGATGAGCGGCACTTCCTCGAAGCGCACGAGATCGTCCTTGATGACCGTCGCCGCGAACTCCCGGCGGTTCTCCTGCTTGAGCCAGCGCAGGCACCAGAAGTACTCCATGCGGCGCTGGTGGTCGGCGTAGGCCGTGTAGGTTTCGTCGAAGCCCTGCACGACGGCGAACAGGTCGGCGTCCTTGGGCTTGAACGGCGCGGCGAGCTTGGCCGCGACGCCGTGCTCCACGCACGCGAGCAATTGCCACTGGTTCACGAGATCGACGTAGCGGCGCAGCGGCGAAGTGCTCCAGGCATACTGCGCAACGCCCAGGCCCTCGTGCGGCGCGGCCGTGGTCTGCATGCGCGTGCGCTTCGGGCCGCTCGGGGCGCCGAACGCGCGCTGCGAGCGGTAGATGCCCGGCACGCCGTGGTCGTGCAGGAAAGCGCCCCACGTCGAATTCGCGAGAATCGCCAGCTCCGCGACAATCGTGTCGAGCGGCGAGCCGCGGCGGCGCGGCGTGATCGTGACGTGCTCGCCGTCCACGTAGAAGTTGAAGTCGGTGTTGCGCTGCACTTCGCGGCGCAGACCGTAGCCGGCGCGCGCCTGCTGGCGCTTCTCGAAGAGCGCCTGCGCGAACGGCCACAGCACGGCGATGTCGTCCTTGTGCGGGTACTCGCCCGTGCCGGCCGCCAGCGTCTCTTCGGTCACGAGTTCGTCGAGCGTGTTGTGGCGCAGGTTGTTCTTCACGAACACGCGCTCAGCGCGCGTTTCGGTGGCCACGATCTCCTGGGTCTCGCGGTTCACGATGGAATACAGCGAGAGCGCCGGGCGCAGGCCGCCTTCCTTGAGCGTGAACGCATCGACGAAATCGTCGGGCAGCATCGTGATCTTGTCGCCGGGCATGTAGACCGTCGAAAGGCGCGTGCGCGCGATCGTGTCCGCCGTATCGCCGCGCTGGATGCCGAGCGCCGGCGCCGCGATGTGGATGCCGATGCGCACGCGGCCGTCGGCCAGATGCTCGATCGAAAACGCGTCGTCGATTTCGGTGGTCGTGACGTCGTCGATCGAGAACGCCTCGACATGCGCCTCGGGCAGATCGTCGGGCAGCACGCCCACCTGCACGGCCGGAAAGCCCGTCCCGTGCGGGAAGAATTCCGCGAGGAAGCGCGCCTCGTGCAGCGCGCGCGGCGAAGCGATGCCGCCGCATTCGAGCATCAGGCGCGGCATCGAAATGCCCCGTGCGGCCGCGGCGGCTTCCAGCGCCTTGTACTCGATCGAATTCTTGTCGGGCTTCGTGAGCAGGCCCAGCGCCTTGCCCTGGAAGGCCTCGGGCAGCTTGGCCGCCTTCAGTTCCTCCTCGAAGCCGGCTTGCACGAGCGCCTGCTGGCGCTTGCGCTCGAGCGAGGCGAGCGCCATCTTGAGCTGCTCTTCGGGCGCGCGCTGATACTGGCCGCGCCCCTTGCGGCGAAAGTACACGGGCGAGCCGTGCAGGCGCAGCACGAGCGAAGCGCGCTCGGTTGCCCCCGACGTCTCGCCGAAGTATTCCGCGGCAAGCGCCGTGAACGGGAATTCGTCGGCCGGCGCGCACTCCCACAGGAAGTCGAGGTCGATCTCCTGCGCGGCGGCTTCCGCCTGCTCCATCAGTTCGCCGGCCGTGGGTTTGTCGAATTCGATCAGCACGTCTTTCGCGCGCACCTTCGCGCGGCGTCCGCCCGGCAACTCGACCTGGAACGCATCGCCCTGGCGCGACAGCACGCTGCCGGCCTTGAAACTACCCGATTCCTCAAAGAAAACGTTCACTCAACACTCACTCTCGTTCAGACTGGCTCGAACCGCTCGTGCCATGCGTAAGACCGGCACGGAAGCGGTGCTGCGCTATATACATATAGGCGTTCGCGCGCGCTGCGCGAAGCCTGAAGACGAATCGACGCGTCAGGGCGCGTCGCACCATGCGATCACGTCATCGACGTAATCGGCGAATTCGCTGATGCCGTGGTCGCTGCCCTCGATCAGCCGCGTGGGCACGTCCGGGTAGTGCGCGAGCATTTCCCGGTAGTCGAGCACCTCGTCGCCCGTCGCGGCGATCAGCCAGTAGCGTTCGGGCTGCGTCACGCGCGCGAGAGCGAGCGAGCGCAACTCGTCCAGATGGCGGGGTTCGACGACGATGCTGCCGCCGCCGTGCCAGAGCGGCTGCTCGCCCAGATACTTCGACAGGTCGCGGTCCGGCACCACCGCGGGGTTCAGCAGCACGGCGCGCCAGCCGTGCTTTTGCGCGAGATACGTCGCGAAATAGCCGCCGAGCGAGCTGCCGATCAGCGTCACGCGCTCGCTTGCCTTGCGTGCATTACCGGCATCGCCGGCATCGCCGCTTCCGTTCGCTTGCAGGCGCGCGGCAATCTCGCGCTCGGCCAGCGCGATCGCCTCGGCCGGCGAGACCGGCAGCATGGGGCAGAGCCATTCGGCACTGCGGCCGAGCCCGGCGAGGCGCGCTGCGAGCAGCCGCGCCTTGAACGACTGCGGCGACGAGCGAAAGCCGTGCAGATAGACGATCACGTGGCGCTCCGCGCCGAAAGCGCATCCAGCAGCTTCTGATGCACGCCGCCAAAGCCGCCGTTGCTCATCACGAGCACCTGATCGCCGGGACGGGCGGCGGCCACCACCGCCTTCACCAGCGCACCGAGATCGTGGAACGCCCGGGCCTTCTCGCCAAGCGGCGCGAGCGCCCCCGCGAGATCCCAGCCGAGCGCGTCCTTGCCGGCCGGCGCGCCGTAGCCGAACACGAGGTCGGCGTCGGCGAGGCTTGCCGGCAACTGGGCCTTCATCACGCCGAGCTTCATCGTGTTCGAGCGCGGCTCCAGCACGGCGAGGATGCGGGTATTTTCACGGCCCACGCGTGTGCGCAGGCCGGCGACCGTCGTTTCGATCGCCGTGGGATGGTGCGCGAAGTCGTCGTAGACGGTCACGCCGTCCACGCTGCCGCGCACTTCCATGCGGCGCTTCACGTTGCGGAAGTCCGCGAGCGAGCGGGCGGCCTGCGCGGGCGGCACGCCCACGCTGCGCGCGGCGGCAATCGCGGCCAGCGCGTTCTGGCGGTTGTGCTCGCCCTGGATCTGCCACGCCACCACGCCCACGCGCGCGCTGTCGTGATAGACGGCGAAACGCTCGTCCACGGGCACGCCGTCTTCCGCGGGCAGCGCCTGCCAGCCGCCGTCCACGCCGAAGCGCTCCACCTCGCTCCACACGCCGCGCGCGAGCACGCGCTCGAGCGCATCCGAGCGGCCGTTCGTCACGATGCGGCCCACGCCCGGGATCGTGCGCACGAGGTGATGGAACTGCGTTTCGATGGCGGCGAGATCGGGGAAGATGTCGGCGTGATCGTATTCGAGGTTGTTCAGCACGGCCGTGCGCGGCCGGTAATGGACGAACTTCGAACGCTTGTCGAAGAACGCCGTGTCGTACTCGTCGGCTTCGATCACGAAGAAGCTCGAATCGGTGAGCCGCGCCGAAACGCCGAAATTGAGCGGCACGCCGCCGATCAGAAAGCCGGGATTCAGGCCCGCGTCTTCCAGCAGCCAGGCGAGCATCGAGCTCGTCGTGGTCTTGCCGTGCGTGCCCGCCACCGCGAGCACCCATTTGTCGCGCAGCACGTGTTCGCCCAGCCACTGCGGCCCCGACGTGTACGGCAGCCCGCGATTGAGAATCTCCTCCATCAGCGGATTGCCGCGCGAGACCACGTTGCCGATCACGTAAAGGTCGGGGTTCAGTTCGACCTGGCTTGCGTCATAGCCCTCGATCAGGCGGATGCCCTGCGCTTCGAGCTGCGTGCTCATCGGCGGATAGACCCCCGCGTCGCAGCCTGTCACGGTGTGGCCCGCGCTGCGCGCGAGCACGGCGAGACCGCCCATGAACGTACCGCAGATGCCGAGGATATGGATGTGCATAAGCCTTGCGCGCCGCGCGGGCGCCGGGAAACGGGTTATTGGGTTTGCCGGGGTGGGGTGAGCGAAGACGGCGGCGTGCGCCGCCGCAGCAAAGGACAGTATTGTACCCGAGGCCCCGCGCGTTTTCGGCGCGGGCCGGGCGGGCCGCCCGGGCTGGCGGCGGACCGCGCCCTCCGGGGACCCCGGGCTTTCTCTAGTATGATTGATGCATGAATCGCAGATCACATTTCGATCCGCAACGCGTGCGCGAGGAAATCGCCATCGCGGCAGCACGGATGATCGCCGAGGACGGACTCGACTACGCAACGGCCAAGCGCAAGGCAGCGCGGCAGGTCGTGGGGGAAACGCGCATCGAAGGCGGCTGGCTGCCCGATAACGACCAGATTGAAGACGAGATCCGCGAATATCAGGCCCTGTTCCAGGGCGAAAGCCAGCCGGCCGTGCTGCGGCGCCTGCGCGAAATCGCGCTCGACTGGATGAAGCGGCTCGACGCCTTCCAGCCCTTCGTGACGGGCGCGGTGCTCAACGGCACGGCGGGCGAGCATTCCGACATCCACTTGCAGATCTTCTGCGACAACCCGAAAGACGTCGCCATCTGGCTGCTGAATGCGAATGTGCAGTATGACGTGTCGGAGACGCGCCATTTCGCGGCGCGCGGCTACGTGGAAACGCTGAGCTTCATCTACAGGACCGCCCGCGACGAGGCGCCAGTGGGCATCCACGTGGCGCTCTACGACACCGACGACCTGCGCGGCGCGGTGCGCGCCGATGCGCGCGGGCGCCTCGCGCGCGCGAACGCGCAGGCGTTGCAGGCGCTGATCGACGAAGCCCGGCAAAGCGACGAAGGCAACGCAAACGGCGGCTCCCCCGCACCCTGACCGGTGCATCCCCCTCAACCAGCACGATCAACTGAAAAGCGCAGCGATGAACATGAAGCGGATTCTGGCCGGCGTCGCGGTGGCGGCGGTGGCCGCCGGCGGCGGCATTCTGGCGGGACATTGGGTCGACGGCGGCAACGCGGGGACGGCCGATGCGGCTTCCGTCGCCACGTCGCAGAACGCGGTCGGCCAGCTCTGGTCGGCGGCGGTAACGACGCCCGACGGCAAGCCCCAGTCGCTCGCTCTCTACAAGGGCCGGCCGATCGTCGTGAACTTCTGGGCGTCGTGGTGCGGGCCATGCGTCGAGGAAATGCCCGAACTCTCGGCCCTTCAGCGCGAGTACGCGAAAAAAGGCATCCAGTTCGTGGGACTCGGCGTCGATTCGAGCGCCAACATCAAGGCCTTCCTTCAGAAAGTCCACGTAGACTACCCGGTCTATGTCGCCGGATTCGGCGGCGCGGACGTGGCGCGCGCCTTCGGCAACACGGCGGGCGGCCTGCCTTACACGGTCGTAATCGACGCGAACGGCAACGTACGCGCGACAAAATTAGGCCAAATCAAGCCGGACGAATTGCGCCGCACGCTCGACGCGCTTTGAAGCAGGGGAAACTTTGGCCTGAGCTTAACGGCCGTACAGCACTTTTTGCCGTGAAATTTACGCTATTTGACGGAAAATCAGGGATTCAGCCGGGCTCCGGACGCGCCTGGGGTCATATCCCCCGTTCGGAAAACTAGACAAATTTCTCTAATCGGCGCTAAAGTTCGCGCAACTCCACGGAAAAGAAGCAACCATGACGCGACTGCTGGTTCTGCACGGCCCCAACCTCAATCTTCTCGGCACCCGGGAACCCGAGGTCTATGGGCGCGTGACGCTCCCGCAGATCGATCAGGCGCTCAGCGACCGCGCCGCGGACGCGGGCGTCGATCTCGCGACTTTCCAGAGCAATCACGAAGGCGCGCTCGTCGATCGCATTCAGGCCGCGCGCGCGGAACATACCGATTTCATCCTGATCAACCCGGCGGCGTATACGCACACGAGCGTGGCGATCCGGGATGCGCTTGCGGGCGTCGGCATTCCGTTCGTCGAAATTCACCTGTCGAACGTGCATCGCCGCGAAGCTTTCCGGCATCACTCGTACTTCTCCGACCAGGCCGAGGGCGTGATCTGCGGCCTCGGCTGGAAGGGCTATCTGTACGCGCTCGAATTCGCGCTCGACCGGCTCGCCGCCGGCAAGAGCGCCTGATTCGCGGGCCGCGCGGGCAGACTGGCCGACGCATCTGACAGACAACACCAATCCCGTGCCGGGGCCCGCACCCCGGCACTTCACGTATTCAAAGGGGCTGCACCATGGATCTACGTAAGCTGAAGACTCTGATCGACCTCGTCTCCGAATCGGGCATCTCGGAGCTCGAAGTCACCGAGGGCGAAGGCAAGGTGCGCATCGTCAAGAATGCGCCGCCGGTGTACGTCCAGCCGAGCGCGCAATACGCCATGCCGGCAGCCGCCCCGCTCGCCGCCCCCGGCCACGCCCCTGCCGAAGCGGCCGCACCGGCCGCCGCAGCGCCGGCCGTCCCGCAGGGCCACGTCGTGACTTCGCCGATGGTCGGCACGTTCTACCGCGCGCCGTCGCCGGGCGCCGATCCGTTCGTCCAGGTGGGCGACACGGTCAAGGAAGGCCAGACGCTGTGCATCATCGAAGCGATGAAGCTGCTCAACGAAATCGAGTCGGACGTGGCCGGCGTGGTCAAGGAAATCCTCGTCGATAACGGCCAGGCCGTCGAATACGGCCAGCCGCTGTACGTGATCGCCTGAAGCTGTCCGCGCTTTTTCCGCACGCGGGAGAAGCGCACGAGTCGCTTGTGGCGCGTGCCGCAGCCTTGCCAGGCTTCGCATGCGCGACCGATCCTCTGAGGCGGCCCGCCCGCGTTTCCGGCGGCGCCCATTGATGAGCCGAATACCCACCATGTTTGAAAAAATCCTCATTGCCAACCGTGGCGAAATCGCGCTCCGCATCCAGCGCGCATGCCGCGAGCTCGGCGTCAAGACGGTCGTCGTCTATTCGGAAGCCGACAAGGAAGCCAAGTACGTGAAGCTCGCCGACGAGGCGGTCTGCATCGGACCGGCTCCGTCGAATCTGAGCTACCTCAACATGCCGGCGCTCATCAGCGCGGCCGAGGTCACCGACGCCGAAGCGATCCACCCCGGCTACGGCTTCCTCTCCGAGAACGCGGACTTCGCCGAGCGCGTCGAGCAATCGGGCTTCGTGTTCATCGGCCCGCGCCCGGACACGATCCGCATGATGGGCGACAAGGTCACCGCGAAGCAGACGATGATCAAGACCGGCGTGCCCTGCGTGCCGGGCTCGGAAGGCGCCCTGCCCGACGATCCGAAGGAGATCGTGAAGATCGCGCGCTCGATCGGCTACCCGGTCATCATCAAGGCTTCGGGCGGCGGCGGCGGCCGCGGCATGCGCGTCGTGCATACGGAAGCGGCGCTCGTGAACGCGGTCAACATGACCCGGGAAGAAGCGGGCCGCGCCTTCGGCAACCCGCAGGTGTACATGGAGAAGTACCTGGAGAATCCGCGCCACATCGAGATTCAGGTGCTTTCGGATTCGTTCAAGAATGCCGTGTGGCTCGGCGAGCGCGACTGCTCGATGCAGCGCCGCCACCAGAAGGTGATCGAGGAAGCGCCGGCGCCGGGCATCGCGCGACGCCTGCTCGACCGCATCGGCGACCGCTGCGCCGACGCCTGCAAGAAGATGGGCTATCTCGGCGCGGGCACGTTCGAATTCCTGTACGAAGACGGCGAGTTCTACTTCATCGAAATGAACACGCGCGTGCAGGTCGAGCACCCGGTCACCGAGCAGATCACCGGCATCGACATCGTGCAGGAGCAGATCCGCATCGCCGCCGGCGAAAAGCTCTCGTTCCGCCAGCGCGACATCCAGCTGAAAGGCCACGCGATCGAGTGCCGCATCAACGCGGAAGACCCGTTCAAGTTCACGCCGTCGCCGGGTCGCCTCACCTCGTGGCACATGCCGGGCGGCCCCGGCGTGCGCGTGGACTCGCACGCCTACAATGGCTATTTCGTGCCGCCGAACTATGATTCGATGATCGGCAAGCTGATCACCTACGGCGCCACGCGCGAGCAGGCGATCCAGCGCATGCGCATCGCGCTCTCGGAAATGGTGGTCGAAGGCATCCAGACCAACATCCCGCTGCACCGCGAACTGATGCTCGACGCCAAGTTCGTCGAAGGCGGCACGAGCATCCACTACCTCGAAAACCGTCTGGCCGAGCGCCAGCAGGTCAAGAAGGAAGAAGCGTAATCCATGAGCTATCGGGAACTGATCGTCGAGCTCGATCGCGAGCGCGCGGAGGAGCTCTCCGACGCGCTGATCGAACTCGGCGCGCTGTCGGTGTCGGTGGAAGACGCCGATGCCGACACGCCCGATGAGCAGCCGCTCTTCGGCGAGCCGGGCCTCACGCCCGAGCGCACCGCATGGCAGCGTTCGCGCGTGATCGCGCTGGTCGGCGACGATCAGGATCCCGCCGTGCTGCTCGCGGCCGCCGCGAACGAGCTGGGGCTCGGCGAAACGCCGAAGTTCTCGCTGCGCGAAGTGGAGGAGCAGGACTGGGTGCGGCTCACGCAATCGCAGTTCGAGCCGATCGCCATCGGCGAGCGCATCTGGGTCGTGCCGTCGTGGCACGACGCACCGGACCCCGGCGCGCTCGTGCTCGAACTCGATCCGGGCCTCGCGTTCGGCACCGGCAGCCATCCCACCACGCGCCTGTGCATGGAGTGGCTCGAACAGAACGTGAAGGCCGGCAATTCGCTCCTCGATTACGGCTGCGGCTCGGGCATCCTCGCGATCCTCGCGAAGAAGTGCGGCGCCGATCCCGTGATCGGCATCGACATCGACCCGCAGGCGGTCGAATCGGCGCGCCACAACAGCGAGCGCAACCGCGCCGAAGTCACCTATGGCCTGCCCGACGACTGTCCGCCGGGCGAGTTCGACATCGTGGTGGCAAACATCCTCTCGAATCCGCTCAAGCTGATGGCTTCGATGCTTTCGTCGCGCGTGAAACCGGGCGGCCGCATCGCGCTTTCGGGCATCCTCGCGCGCCAGGCCGAAGAAGTTGCGCGCGTGTACGAAAGCTGGATCGACATCGCCGTCTGGCGCGAACACGAAGGCTGGGTTTGCCTTGCAGGCACACGGCGCGGGTAGCCGTGGATTGCCAGTAGAATGGCGGGTATCGCCCACCTCCCGGTCCCGGCCCACATGCTCCTCGCAACGCGCTGTCCGTTCTGCGAAACCGTCTTCCGTGTTCAGCCCGCGCAGCTTGCTGCGCGCCGCGGCCTCGTGCGCTGCGGGCACTGCCGGGAAGCGTTCGACGCGTCGGGCAGCCTGTTCGAAGTTGCCGCGGGCGGTGACTTCGCAAGCGCCGTGCCCGTTGCAGCCGACATGGCGGCACGCCTGACGGCGAGCGAACCCGCTTCGTCCAGCGCGGGGCCCGCAACAGCGGCAGCGGCGGCGGCAGAACACACCGCAGCACCCGACTTCTCGAATCGCGCCTGGGACCCGTGGGCACCGCAGCCCGGCAGCGGCAGCGTCGATCCCGGACTGCAGTACACCGCCGATCAATTGTCGCGTACCGGTATGGCGCCGGGCGCCGCGCAAGGCGTCGAGACGAACATCGCCCCCGACGAAGAACCGTCGCTCGCCCCTACGCCGCAGGCTGCGCCGGCTTCCTCGTGGCGCCGCGTCGAACCCGGCCTCACCGAGCCCACGCTGTCGGCAGGCGATGCCGCTGGCGCGCGGGCGCACGATCCCGAGCCCGTGTTCTCGCGCAGCGCCGCTTCATCTCCTTCTTCCGTTTCGCCGGCCGCCGCTTCGTTGGCCGCCGCTTCGCCTGGCGCAGCCGCCGCCGCAGCCGCCCCCGCATTCAGCGCGCTCTCGCCCAACGACGGCGCCGAGCCGTTCGCCGTCACGCGCGAAGCGCCGGCGCGCGCGCCGCGCCGCACGGGCTGGCGCATCGTCGGCGGGCTCGTCGCGCTCGTGCTGCTCGCGCTGCTCGGGGCGCAGCTCGCCTGGTGGCTGCGCGAAACGGTGATGGTGTATTGGCCCGATTCGCAGCCGCTTTACGTTCAGGCGTGCCAGCAGATCGGCTGCCGCGTGATGCCGCCGCGCGACATCGACGGCCTGCAGGTCGAGCCGTCCGACCTGCGCCAGGTGGACGATCCGCACCACCTCGAACTGAAGGTGCCGCTGCGCAATCATTTCAGCGTGGCGCTCGCGTACCCGGCCATCGAGCTCACGCTGCTCGACCGCCAGAACAATGTGGTCGTGCGGCGCGTGCTGTGGCCGCAGGACTACGTGAGTCCCGGCACGCACATCGAAGCCGGCCTGCCCGCGCGCACCACGCAGACGATGATCGTGCGCCTCGACACCGGCAACGTCGTTGCCTCGAACTTCCGCATCGAGATTTTCTATCCCTGATGCCTGTTTCGTTTGCGGCGCCGCACGCCGTGCGGCCCGCTCGTTCCCTGCGTCGGGCGTTGCCGGACGCGCTTTTTCACCCCTGAATGCATTCCCGGAGAGCACATCATGAGTCAAGTTACGCTGGGTGGTAACCCGATCGACGTCGCAGGCACGTTCCCGGCGGCCGGCCAGAAGGCACCGGCGTTCTCGCTCGTTGGCAAGGACCTCAAGCCCGTTTCGCTCGCCGACTTCGCCGGCAAGCGCAAGGTGCTGAACATCGTCCCGAGCCTCGACACGCCGGTCTGCGCCACCTCCACGCGCAAGTTCAACGAATCCGCGGGCAAGCTCGACAACACGGTGGTCGTGGTCGTCTCGGGCGACCTGCCCTTCGCCGCTTCGCGTTTCTGCTCGACCGAAGGCATCGAGAATGTCGTGACGGCCTCGACCTTCCGCGGCCATGACTTCGCCCAGGCCTACGGCGTGGACGTGACGAGCGGCCCGCTCGCCGGCCTGACCGCGCGCGCCGTGGTCGTGATCGACGCGAACGACAACGTCGTGTACGCCGAGCGCGTCTCCGAAATCAAGAACGAACCGAACTACGACGCTGCCCTCGCAGCCCTGAAGTAATCCGGGACCGGCGCGCCGCCTCGCGCGGCGCGCGCGCCCTCATTCCACGCCCTACAGGACATCCCGCCTTGGCTACGCTGATCTGCGGCTCGCTCGCCTACGACAACATCATGACCTTCGAAGGTCGCTTCCGGGAGCACATCCTGCCCGAGCAGGTGCACATCCTGAACGTGAGCTTCCTCGTGCCGACGATGCGCCGCGAATTCGGCGGCTGCGCGGGCAACATCGCCTACGCGCTGCACCTGCTCGGCGGCGACGCGCGCATCATGGCGACGCTCGGCGCCGCCGATGCCGCGCCCTACCTCGAGCGCCTCGACACGCTCGGTCTTTCGAAGGCGCACGTGCGCGTGCTGGCCGACACGTGGTCGGCGCAGGCGATGATCACGACCGACCTCGAGAACAACCAGATCACCGCGTTCCACCCGGGCGCGATGATGCAGTCCCACCTGAACCGCGCCGACGAAGCGCCCGGCATCAAGCTCGGCATCGTCGCTCCGGACGGCTTCGACGGCATGGTCCAGCACGTCGAGCAATTCGCGAAGGCCGGCATCCCGTTCGTTTTCGACCCGGGCCAGGGCCTGCCGCTCTTCGACGCTGCGTCGCTGCGACGCGCCATTGAACTTGCGACGTATGTAGCGGTCAACGATTACGAAGCCAATCTTGTGAGCCATCGAACCGGCTGGTCGCTCGAAGAGATCGCCAGCAAGGTGGACGCGCTGATCGTCACGCGCGGCGAGCATGGGTCGCAGATCTACCATGGCGGCAGCATCGAAGACATTCCGGCGGTGAAGGCCGCCCAGGTGCTGGACCCCACCGGCTGCGGCGACGCGTTCCGCGGCGGCCTGCTCTACGGCATCGAGAACGGCCTCGGCTGGGCGACCAGCGGCCGGCTCGCAAGCCTGATGGGCGCGCTCAAGATCGAACAACAAGGTCCGCAGAACTATGCGCCCACGCGGGCGCAGATCAATGAACGGTTCAAGGAAGCGTTCGGTTACGAACTGCCGAAATGAACACGGGCCCCGCGCGGGGGCCTTTTGGAGCAACGGGTATGAAAACAACGAATCGTCTGATTGTCGGAGTCTTGATCGCGGGTTCGCTCGCGATGTCGGGGTGTGCGTATAACAGCAGTTCGTCCGATGTCTACACGGCGTCGCAG
This sequence comes from Paraburkholderia ferrariae NBRC 106233, assembly GCF_000685035.1. GTDB lineage: Bacteria > Pseudomonadota > Gammaproteobacteria > Burkholderiales > Burkholderiaceae > Paraburkholderia > Paraburkholderia ferrariae. Next base: position 83,117 of record NZ_BAYB01000035.1, on the reverse strand, counting down.
GCGCAGCGCGAAGAAACGGTCCGCATGGGCACGGTCGAGAGCGTGCGTGCGGTGAAGATCAGCTCGAACAACGGCCAGCCGAGCGGTCTTGGCGCGGTTGGCGGCGGTGCGCTCGGCGCCGTGGCCGGCAGCCGGATCGGCGGCGGCACGGGCTCGATCGTAACGGGCATCATCGGCGGTATCGCGGGCGCCGTGGCCGGCAACGCGATCGAGAACGGCGTGGCCATGCGCGACGGCCTGGAGATCACGGTGCGCCTCGACAACGGCGACCTGCGTGCGATCACGCAGACTGCCACCGGCGAAGTCTTCAACGCGGGCGATCGTGTGCGCCTGCTGTCGAGCGGCGGCGTGACCCGCGTCACTCACTAACTACCGGTTTCCCCTGTACCGCGTCGGCGCCTCGCGCCCTACGCGGAACCTCAGGCGCATGTGCTCCCCTGTGCATGCGCCTTTTTTCATGCCTGCGAATTTCACGCCCTTGTGCCCCCGCACTGGCACACCAGGGACTCCATACGGTCCACTGGCTCCTCAGACGGCAAGACTACCGGGCGAAAAAAATCCCGCCGCGGGCAAGCCCGGCGACGGGATCATGTTCGGGCTTCGCAACAGCTCCGAAGCCAGGCGAACTGCGAAGCGCGCGTTATCGACATCGTGTGCGCCTCGCCTGGTACTACGACATATTACGGACGGCTTCCGGTCGGGAACGGCCATGCTGCAGCCGGGTTCAGCGCCGTTTTCACCGTTGCAGCGGGCGCGGCCGGTTGCGCAACGGGGGCAGCAGGTGCGGGAGCGGCAGCCTTCTTCGCAGGCGCCTTCTTGGCAGCCTTCTTCGCAGCAGCCTTCTTCGCAGGCGCCTTCTTGGCTGCGGTCTTCTTCGCCGCGGCCTTCTTCGCCGGCGCCGCCTTCTTCGCAGCAACCTTCTTTGCAGCAACCTTCTTCGCAGGCGCCTTCTTGACCGCAACCTTCTTCGCTGCGGCCTTCTTCGCCGGTGCTGCCTTCTTCGCAGCAACCTTCTTCACTGCGACTTTCTTCGCTGCGACCTTCTTGGCAGCAACCTTCTTCGCTGCGGCCTTCTTCGCCGGTGCTGCCTTCTTCGCAGCAACCTTCTTCACGGCGACTTTCTTCGCTGCGACCTTCTTGACCGCAACCTTCTTCGCAGCCGCCTTCTTGGCCGGTGCTGCCTTCTTCGCTGCAACCTTCTTCACTGCGACCTTCCTGGCCGCCGGTTTCTTCTTGGCAGTTGCCATTTTTCTTCTCCTTCAGGTTCAGATGAGAGTTAGTTCAAACACACCCTTCGTCAAAACCCGCTTCCCGCGAACGCTTCTCACGGCGCACACTACGAAGCGGGCTATTCATCGGCGTACGCTGATCCCGCGCGCTTACGCTAATGAATGCGGTAAGGCGCGCAGTGCCCTCGGGCACAGCGCGCCAGGTCAACCCGGCGTCGGATACCGACGCCGGCCAACGTTCGTTGAGGGCGCGGGCCACACGGCCTGCGCCTTTTTCCGGGGGGAAGTTTGCCCATCCCTCTGAAGGGTTCGCAAAGTGCCAGTCGTATCGGTAGGCCACCGGGGCCCCGGGCACGCTTTGCATCAGGCGTTCCTGCTCCTAATCATCTGGCCGGCACCTCGCGCGCGTCGCGTGACGCTGCGCGGCCGGCATCCCCAAAAGACTTGATCCGCAGTGCGTCCGGGTTATTCCCAGGACAGCGCACCGCCCGTCTGATATTCGATCACGCGCGTCTCGAAGAAGTTACGCTCCTTCTTCAAGTCGATCATCTCGCTCATCCACGGGAACGGGTTTTCTTCGTTCGGGAACAGCGGGTCGAGACCGATCTGCTGGCAACGACGGTTGCAGATGAAGCGCAGATAGCTCTTGAACATCGCCGCATTCAGACCCAGCACGCCGCGCGGCATGGTGTCTTCGGCATAACGGTATTCGAGGTCCACGGCCTGCTTGAACAGATCAGCGATCTCTGCACGGAACGCGGGGGTCCACAGGTGCGGGTTCTCGAGCTTGATCTGGTTGATGAGGTCGATGCCGAAATTGCAGTGCATCGACTCGTCACGCAGGATGTACTGGTATTGCTCCGCCGCGCCGGTCATCTTGTTCTGGCGGCCCAGCGCGAGAATTTGCGTGAAGCCGACATAGAAGAACAGGCCTTCCATGATGCAGGCGAACACGATCAGCGACCGGAGCAGTGTCTGGTCGGCTTCGAGCGTGCCGGTCTTGAAGGCGGGATCGGTCAGCGTCTGGATGAACGGGATCAGGAATTCGTCCTTGTCGCGGATCGACTTGACCTCGTGGTACGCATTGAAGATCTCGCTCTCGTCCAGACCGAGCGACTCGACGATGTACTGGTAAGCGTGCGTGTGGATCGCCTCTTCGAACGCCTGGCGCAGCAGGAACTGGCGGCATTCGGGCGCCGTGATGTGGCGGTAGGTGCCCAGCACGATGTTGTTCGCGGCAAGGGAGTCGGCCGTCACGAAGAAGCCGAGGTTGCGCTTGACGATGCGGCGCTCGTCCTCGGTCAGCCCGTTGGGGTCCTTCCACAGGGCGATGTCGCGGGACATGTTGATTTCCTGCGGCATCCAGTGGTTCGCGCAGCCGGACAGGTACTTCTCCCAAGCCCACTTGTACTTGAACGGGACCAACTGGTTCACGTCGGTCTGGCCGTTGATGATGCGCTTGTCGGCGACATTCACGCGCGCTTCGGACGACACCGGCGCTGCGACCGGCGGGGCGACCGCGAAGTCGTTGGAGAAAATGTTCTCCGCCGTGGAAACCTGAGGAGCAAGACGCTGACCGAACTGCACGTCGGCGTTCGAGACGGCGAATCCCGCGGGGTTGCGCACTGCGTTTTGCTGCGCACCGCTCGACGGAGTTACGGCCGTGTTCTCGTCATCCCAGTTGAGCATAAATGTCACCATCAATTTAGATCGGTTTGTACCATCTTTTCGTGAGCGATAAAAGGGTTCGCACACGAAAATTCCTTTTTTCGAATCGCATTGCGACCTGCATACAACACTTTGTGATTGCAACGCGTCGATCGAGTCGTGCGTTCGATGCGATGACGATGCATGCGAAGGTCGTCGCGCGATTCGCGCAAGCCCTCGGCCACTGTGTTTCGCGTTGCGCGTTGCGTACTTCGTGCGGCGTGTGTTGAGTGCATCGGCGAAGACGCCAGGGATTCCTGATGCCTTCGCTCGCCGGCCTCTCTTGCGTGAGTCGCGGCATGTCTGCCGTGCGTAACGAGAAGGAGGCCGGAGGTGAGCCGTCGTGCGCGACGCCGGGTTGGAAGCAAGCGGCGGCAGGCTGCGGATTCGATGCGGGCGGCGCGCGGCGCGCACGCCGCCCTCTGCTTCATCTACTGCATGGAGTGCTGCCGGGCGCTAGCTCACTGGCAGGCTTCGCACTCTTCGAAGCCCGGGTCGCCCGGACGCATCATGCACACGGGGCCTTCCGCTTCCGGTGCCGCTTCCACGGCTTGCTCCGCCGCAGCAGACGCTGCGTTGAGCACCGTCGAACCCGCACCGCCGGCCGCGCCGAACGAGCCGCCGCTGAATGCACCGCCAGCACCGCCGGCACCGCTGCCGCCATCGCCGCCGGTCGGCACTGCGTTCAGCGCGCCGTGCGCGACCGTCGACTTCTCGACGTGCGTGGCCGCCATCGTGCGCAGGTAGTAGGTCGTCTTCAGGCCGCGCAGCCAGGCGAGCTTGTAGACCTCGTCGAGCTTCTTGCCCGACGCGCCCGCCATATAGATGTTGAGCGACTGCGCCTGGTCGATCCACTTCTGACGGCGCGACGCGGCTTCCACGAGCCACGTCGCGTCGACTTCGAACGCCGTGGCGTAGATCGCGCGCAGGTCGGCCGGAACGCGGTCGATGCGCGAGAGCGTGCCGTCGAAGTACTTCAGGTCGGCGACCATCACCTCGTCCCACAGGCCGCGCGCCTTCAGGTCGCGCACCAGGTAGTCGTTGACCACCGTGAACTCGCCCGAGAGGTTCGACTTCACGTAGAGGTTCTGGAACGTCGGCTCGATGCACGCGGACACGCCGATGATGTTCGAGATCGTTGCCGTCGGCGCGATCGCCACGCAGTTCGAGTTGCGCATGCCGTGTGCCGCAATGCGCGAGCGCAGCGCCGCCCAGTCCATCGTCTCGCTCGTGTCGACTTCGACGTAGCCGCCGCGCGCCTCGGCCAGCAGCTTGAGCGTGTCCTGCGGGAGGATGCCGCGATCCCACAGCGAGCCGCGGTAGCTCGAGTAGCGGCCGCGCTCTTCGGCAAGTTCGGTCGAAGCGTAGTAGGCGTAGTAGCACACCGCTTCCATCGAGCGGTCGGCGAACTCCACCGCCTCCTGCGACGCGTACGGCGTGCGCAGCAGGTGCAGGCAGTCCTGGAAGCCCATGATGCCCATGCCCACCGGACGGTGCTTCAGGTTCGAATTACGCGCCTTCGACACCGCGTAGTAGTTGATGTCGATGACGTTGTCGAGCATGCGCATCGCCACGCCGATGGTGCGCTTGAGCTTGTCGTGGTCGAGCACGAAGCTGCCGTCCGGCTGCTTGACCATGTGCGCGACGAGGTTCACCGAGCCGAGGTTGCAGACGGCGATTTCCGTGTCGCTCGTGTTCAGCGTGATTTCCGTGCACAGGTTCGACGAGTGGACGACGCCGACGTGCTGTTGCGGCGAGCGCACATTGCACGGATCCTTGAACGTGATCCACGGGTGGCCCGTCTCGAACAGCATGCCGAGCATCTTGCGCCACAGCTGGGCAGCCGGCATCTTCTTGAAGAGCTTGATCTCGCCGCGCGCGACCTTGTCTTCGTAAGCCGTGTAAGCCTGCTCGAATTCGGCGCCGAACTTGTCGTGCAGGTCCGGGCAGGTGGACGGCGAGAACAGCGTCCAGTCGCCGCCTTCCATCACGCGCTTCATGAACAGGTCGGGAATCCAGTTCGCCGTGTTCATGTCGTGGGTGCGGCGGCGGTCGTCGCCGGTGTTCTTGCGCAGCTCGAGGAACTCTTCGATGTCGAGGTGCCACGATTCGAGGTACGCGCACACCGCGCCCTTGCGCTTGCCGCCCTGGTTCACGGCCACCGCCGTGTCGTTCACCACCTTCAGGAACGGCACCACGCCCTGCGACTTGCCGTTGGTGCCCTTGATGTGCGAGCCGAGCGCGCGCACGCGCGTCCAGTCGTTGCCGAGGCCGCCGGCAAACTTCGAGAGCAGCGCGTTGTCCTTGAGCGCTTCGTAGATGCCGTCGAGGTCGTCGGCAACCGTCGTCAGGTAGCACGACGAGAGCTGCGAGCGGTGCGTGCCCGAGTTGAAGAGCGTGGGCGTGGACGACATGAAGTCGAACGTCGAGAGCACGTTGTAGAACTCGACCGCGCGCGCTTCACGGTCGATTTCGTTGAGCGAGAGACCCATCGCGACGCGCATGAAGAAAGCCTGCGGCATCTCGATGCGGGTGCCGTCCACGTGCAGGAAGTAGCGGTCGTAGAGCGTTTGCAGGCCGAGGTAGCCGAACTGCAGGTCGCGGTTCGCGTCGAGCGCGCTGGCGAGGCGCTTCAGGTCGAACTGGAGCAGCTTGTCGTCGAGCAGGCCCGCTTCGATGCCGCGCTTGATGAACTGCGGGAAGTATTCGGCATAGCGCTGGCTCATCTGCGCCTGCGTCACTTCCTCTTCGAGAATTTCGCGACGGATCGTGTGCAGCAGGATGCGCGAGGTGGCCTGGCTGTACGCCGGGTCCTTCTCGATCATCGTGCGGGCGGCGAGGATGGCCGAGTCGTAGACCTGCGACATCGGCACGCCGTCGTAGAGGTTCTTCACCGTTTCCGCGACGATCGGATCGGGGTTCACCGCCTCGCCGAGACCATCGCAGGCCGAAACGATCAGCGCGCGCAGCGCGTTCAGGTCGAGCGGGCGCGTCACGCCGTTGTCGGTGACGTTCAGGCCCGGCGCGACCGGCGCGGCCGCTTCCTGGGCGACGCCGCGCTCCTGGTTGCGCTTCTCGCGATAGAGCACGTAAGCCCGCGCGACGTTGTGCTCGCCGCCGCGCATCAGCGCGAGTTCGACGTGATCCTGGATGTCTTCGATATGGAAGGTGCCGCCGTTCGGACGGCTGCGCACGAGCGCGCGCACGACGCTCTGCGTGAGCTGCTCGACGAGTTCGCGCACGCGTGCCGACGCCGCGCCCTGCCCGCCGTTGACGGCCAGAAATGCCTTCGTGAGCGCAATCGCGATCTTCGACGGCTCGAACGACACCACGCTGCCGTTGCGGCGGATCACCTTGTAGTCGGCGAATTGCGTCGCGCCCGTCTGGCCGTCCTGCTGCTGGCCACCCAGCGTGTGCGCGGCAGGCGCGCCTTCATACCGGGTCGAGACGTTATCGGTCGTTTGCATGTGCAAAGCTCCTGGTCCTGGAAGTGTGCGAAGTGTGTTCGCGGATTAGATCGAACGCCGCGCCCCCGTGTGCGCGGACGATACTGCGGAGTCGAAAAGCCAGCCTGGCGAGGCTGCCGGATGCGGCAATGCTGATGGGACAAACGTGGTGGCGAATGGGGCCAAACGCATGACGCCGGTCTTCATCGTGGATGCCGCGATCATTGGCTGTACCTTCTCTCTCGATTACAGCCGGTGCGCCGGCTCTCGAGGCCGGGTGCACCGCACAAAGTTCCTTTTCCTATGCCGCTAATGCGCGCGGCGCCGTGCTCGTGGAGCGGGGCGCCGCGGTACAACACAACATATGGTGTGAATCTCTGCTTGCGGTACAAAGTATAGTGGAACTTGCCGGGTGGTCAAACGCCTTTTTTTACTGGTCCTATCTTGACAAGGCGCGAGGCCCGGCGGCGCGGGCGTTGTCGCCCGGCACGCGTTCAAGTGGTCCGCGAGAGGGGCAGGAAACCCCGTGCGCCGGGCGCGGCAGATGCCTCTTCGATGAGCAGCGGCGTGGACTTCCCGCGCGGCTTCGGGTGTGTCATGACGCCGCGTCGAGCGGCTTCCGGTAGGGGAAGAAGGCGTCGCCGAGTTGCGTGTCGTGCTGCAGGCGCGCCCAGTCGAAGTGCGAACCGGGATCGGTCTTGCGGCCCGGCGCGATGTCCGAATGGCCCGCCAGCGCCTCGATCGGATAGTGCGCGACGAGCGCCTTCACGAGCGCCGCCAGCGTGGCGTATTGCGCGGGCTCGAATGCGGCGGTGTCGCTGCCTTCGAGTTCGATGCCGATCGAAAAGTCGTTGCAGCGTTCGCGGCCGAAGAAGTTCGAAGCGCCCGCGTGCCACGCGCGCGCGTCGCAGGAGACGAACTGCTCGGGCGTGCCGTCGCGATGAATCACGAAGTGCGCGGAAACGCGCACGCCGCGCAGGTGCTGGTCGAAGTATGGATGCGCGTCGCAGTCGAGCCGGTTGAGGAACAGATCGGCGATCTCGGGGCCGCCGAACGTGTCGGGCGGCAAGCTGATGTTGTGCACGACGACGAGCACCGGCACCGCGCCCGCGGGCCGCGCCTCGAAGTTCGGCGAAGGCAGGCGGCGGGCGGCGGCAACCCAGCCCTGGGCGTCCACCTCGAAGCGGGGAAGCGCGCCGCTCATCGCGCAGCGCGGTTCTGGCCCTGGCCCGTATGACGCGCGGCATAGGCGCGCGCGTGCTCGTGGCTGCAGAACGACTGCGAGCCCATCGCGACAGACTCGCTCTTCGGCGCATGCACGCCGCACTCGGCGCAGCGGACCATCGGCTCGGGAAGCGCGCCCTGGGCGTTGCCGGCCGCGGCGCCTGCATCGGCCCCCGCAGCGCTACCCGTGCCGCTGGAAGCGCGCCATGCACCCTGCCCGCCTTGCGGATTCGGCCCGGGCTGCGCGCCGGGACGCGACTGCGGCTGCGCACGGCGCAGCGCCCGGACGAACCACTGCCCGACGACGAACAGCAGGATCAGAAGAAGAATCTGTCTCATGGGACCAGTGAAAAAAACTCAGCAAGAAGGCGTCAGGCGGCAGCGCGCGCTCGCACGCGCTCAGACAACGGGCCGGTGCAGCAGCACTTCGAACACGAAGCGGCTGCCGACATACGCGAGCAGCAGCGCGACGAACGACGCGATCACCCAGCGCAGCGCGGCGCGCCCGCGCCAGCCCGAGATCTTGCGCGCGGTGAGCAGCGCGCCGAACATCAGCCACGAGAGGATCGCGAAGACCGTCTTGTGGTCGAGCGACAGCGGGCGGTCGATCAACTGCTCGCTGAACACGATGCCCGAAACGAGCGTGAGCGTGAGCAGCACGAAACCCGCGCTGATGAGGCGGAACAGCAGCTTCTCCATGGTGAGAAGGGGCGGCAGCGTCTCGATCCAGTTCGACAGCCAGCCGCCGCCGCGCGTGCCGGCGTTGCGCTGGAAGCCGCCGCCGCGCAGCGCGTGCAGGCGGCGTTCGACGGCCAGCATCAGCACCGCGTGCAGCGCAGCGATGGCGAAGAGCCCATAGGCGACGTTGGCAATGACAAAGTGCAGCTTGAACATCGGCGCCGCGGCATAGGGCAGCACCCGCACGCCGCCGAACACGAGCGGCAGGAGCGAGGCCACGGCGGCAAGCGGCAGCAGCAGCAGACGCAGCCCGTCGAGCTGGAAGAAAAAGCTCTCGATCCAGTAGATGCCGGCGCCCAGCCAGAACATCGCCGACAACGCGAACGCGAAGCCGAAGATCATTTCGTTGGCCGGAAAGATCGTCATGTGCAGCAGCACCCCGTGCGCCGCGAGCGCGACGAAGAGCAGCGAGCGGGAAAGCGGCCCGAAGCTGCGCGTGCTCGCGGCGCCGGCGGCGCCGCCCGCAACGGGCACCGGCACGGCGCTCGCGCTGCCGAGAAGCGGCTCGATGCCGGCATGGCGCAGCGCGCGCCAGTCGGCGGCGCACAAACCGCCGTACAGGAGCACGGTGAGGGCATACAGTACAATATCCATGTTCGAAGTTTACTATAGGCCCCCTGGTGCGCGCCGGATTAGCTCCGCGCGCCCGAGGCCCGGCCGCACTGCTCACCGCTCCCCATGCTCGACAATCTCACTCAACGGATGGCGCGCGTCGTCAAGACGCTGCGCGGCGAGGCCCGGCTGACCGAGGCCAACACGCAGGAAATGCTGCGCGAAGTGCGTCTCGCGCTGCTCGAGGCGGACGTCGCGCTGCCCGTGGTGCGCGAATTCATCGCCAAGGTCAAGGAAAAGGCGCTGGGCGAGGAGGTGATCAGCAGCCTCTCGCCGGGGCAGGCGCTCGTGGGCGTGGTGCAGCGCGAGCTGACCGCCGTGATCGGCGGCGACTACGAAGGCAAGGCCGCCGAACTCAATCTCGCCGTCACCCCGCCCGCCGTGATCCTGATGGCGGGCCTGCAGGGCGCCGGCAAGACGACCACGGTCGGCAAGCTCGCCAAACTGCTGCGCGAGAAGTACAAGAAGAAGGTGCTCACCGTTTCGTGCGACGTCTATCGTCCGGCCGCCATCGCGCAGCTGAAGACGGTGACCGAGCAGGTCGGCGCCGAATTCTTCCCGTCGCAGCCCGACCAGAAGCCCGTCGATATCGCCAATGCCGCCGTGGACTGGGCGAAGCGCCACTACCACGACGTGCTGCTCGTCGATACGGCCGGCCGCCTCGGTATCGACGAGGCGATGATGAACGAGATCACCGCGCTGCACGCCTCGCTCAACCCGGCCGAAACGCTCTTCGTGGTCGATGCGATGCTGGGCCAGGACGCGGTCAACACCGCCAAGGCGTTCAACGACGCCCTGCCGCTCACCGGCGTCGTGCTCACCAAGCTCGACGGCGACTCGCGCGGCGGCGCGGCGCTCTCGGTGCGCCACATCACCGGCAAGCCGATCAAGTTCGTCGGCGTGGCGGAAAAGCTCGACGGCCTCGAAGTCTTCCACCCGGATCGCATGGCCAACCGGATCCTCGGCATGGGCGACATTCTCGCGCTCGTCGAGGAAGCCCAGCGCGGCGTGGACGTGCAGGCGGCCCAGAAGCTCGCCGACAAGGTCAAGAAAGGCGGCGACTTCGACCTGAACGACTTCCGCGCGCAGCTCTCGCAAATGAAGAAGATGGGCGGTCTGTCGTCGCTCATGGACAAGCTGCCCGCGCAGTTCCAGCAGGCGGCCTCCGGCGCCGACATGGGCGTGGCGGAAAAGCAGATGCGCCGCATGGAAGGCATCATCAATTCGATGACGGCCGCCGAGCGCGCCAAACCCGAGCTCATCAAGGCCACGCGCAAGCGCCGCATCGCGGCGGGTGCGGGCGTGCAGGTCCAGGAGGTCAACCGCCTGCTGAACCAGTACGACCAGATGCGCACCATGATGAAAAAGCTCAAGGGCGGCAACCTGCAGAAAATGATGCGCGGCATGAAGGGCATGATGCCCGGCATGCGTTGATCCCCGGGCATCGGGCGGCGCACGACCTGCGCCGCCCGATGCCCTCTTTCGTAACGCGGCGCGCAAGCTGGAATGCGCGGGTTTATGCTGTAGCGCGCGCCGGCGTTATTTCCCACACTTCATAGCTACAGCCACGGTCCCGCCAGAGTCATGAATCGCGAAGAAGCCCTACACATTTTCCGCCACTCCGAAGAGATCGTTTCGGCGGGCGACGTCAATGCGTCCATCGGCCGGATGGCCGAATCCATCCGCAGCGAAATCAGCGAGGACTTCCCGCTCGTGCTGTCGGTGATGGGCGGCGCCGCCGTGTTCACCGGCATGCTGCTGCCGCACCTCGACTTCCCGCTCGAGTTCGATTACATCCACCTCACCCGCTACCGCAACGCGATCAAGGGCAGCGCCGAGATGCAATGGCGCGTGGCGCCGCGCGAATCGGTGAAGGACCGCGTGGTGATCGTGCTCGACGACATCCTCGACGAGGGCGAAACCATGGCCGCGATCCGCGACCGCATTCTCGCCATGGGTGCGAAGCGCTTCCTCTCGGCCGTGCTGTGCGAGAAGATCATCCCGAAGGCCAAGCCGCTGCACCCGGACTTCTGCGGCTTCTCGGTGCCGGATCGCTACGTGTTCGGCTGCGGCATGGACGCGAAGGGCTACTGGCGTAATCTGCCGACCATCCGCGCGCTGACCGAAGGCGCCTGAGTTTCGGATTGTCCCAGGCGCGTCCCCTCCCATGGGAAGCGGACAAACGGTAGCACCATGAAGAAAGCGGCCCACGGGCCGCTTTTTTTGTTTATACCGCCTCCACCGCCACGCCCGATCGGGCGTCAGAGGTGATGCACGAAGGTGCTGATCCCGGCGAGTATCATCTCCACCGAAATCGCCACGAGCACGAGGCCCATCAGCCGCTCGAACGCCGTCACCACACGCTCGCCGAGCCACTGCTGGATGCGCTCGGCCAGCACCAGCACCACGGCGCACACCACCATCGTCACGGTGAGCGCCCCGATCCACTCGATCATCTTGCCCGGCGCCTGCGAAGTGAGCAGCATGACCGTGGCGAGCGCCGAAGGCCCCGCCAGCGCCGGAATGGCGAGCGGCACGATGAGCGGCTCGTGCTCCTTGTCGCCGCCGCCGAACGGGCCGCCCGGGTGCGGAAAGATCATGCGCAGCGCGATCAGGAACAGCACGATGCCGCCGCCGATGCGCAGCGACGTGTCCGTGAGCCCCATCATCCGCAGGAAGCCGTTGCCGGCCACCATGAAGATGAGCAGGATCACGAAGGCGATCGCCACTTCCCGCAGAATCACGATCGCCCGGCGCGGCCGCGCCACGTGATGCAGACATCCGATGAAGAGCGGAATGTTGCCGAGCGGATCGGTGATGAGCAGCAGCAGGACCGTCGCGGAGACGAAGCTGTATTCCACGCGAGCGTCCCCTGCCGCTTAGCGCGCGAGCGCCGCGCGGACCTTCTGCGCGACGGTCTGCGCGGCTTCTTCGGCGGGCAGCAGCGTCGCATCGGTATCGCGGCGGCCCTGGTACTCGATCTTGCCTTCCTTCAGGCCGCGCTCGCCGATCACGAGACGATGCGGCACGCCGATCAGCTCCCAGTCGGCGAACATCACGCCCGGGCGCTCGCCGCGGTCGTCGAGAATCACGTCCACGCCGGCCTTGACGAGTTCGTCGTAGACGCGCTCCGCGTGCTCGCGCACGAGTTCGCTGCGGTCCATGCCCATCGGGCAGACCACCACTTCGAACGGTGCGATCGCTTCCGGCCAGATGATGCCCTTCTCGTCGTAGTTCTGCTCGATCGCGGCGCCGAGAATACGCGTGATGCCGATGCCATAGCAGCCCATCTGCATGGGTGCCGGCTTGCCGTTTTCGGCGAGGAAGGTCGCGCCCATCGCGTCGGAGTACCTGGTGCCGAGCTGGAACACGTGGCCCACTTCGATGCCGCGGCAGATGTCGAGCACGCCCTTGCCGTCCGGCGACGGATCGCCCTTCTGCACGTTGCGGATATCGGCGACGACCGGCTCCGGCAGATCGCGGCCCCAGTTCACGCCCGTGGTGTGGAAATCCACCTCGTTCGAGCCCACCACGAAATCGCTCATGTTCGCGACGGTCGAATCGGCAATCACCTTCACCGGCTTCTTCGTGTTGAGCGGCCCGAGGTAGCCCGGCGGTGTGCCGAACCATTCGACGATCTCGGCTTCGGTCGCAAAGCGGAAGTTGCCCAGGCCTTCGAGCTTGGCCGCCTTGATCTCGTTCAGGTCGTGGTCGCCGCGCAGCAGCAGCAGCCAGATCGTGGGCTCGGCGCCTTCGTTGTCCGTGGCCAGCACGATCGACTTCACCGTGCGCTCGAGCGCGATGCCGAGGAGCTCGGCCACCTGCTCGCATTTCGCCGCGCCCGGCGTGGCGGTTTTCGTGAGCGCTTCGGTGGCCGGCGCGCGCGCGGCGATCAGCGGCAGCGCATCGGCCGCCTCGACGTTCGCGGCGAAGTCCGAGGTCGGGCAGTAGGCGATGTCGTCCTCGCCCGTTTCGGCGATCACGTGGAACTCGTGCGAACCGCTGCCGCCGATCGAACCGTTGTCGGCCGCGACCGCGCGGAACTGCAGGCCGAGGCGCGTGAAGATGCGCGTGTAGGCGTCGAACATCTTCTGGTAGGACAGCTTGAGGCCGTCGACGTCCTTATCGAACGAATACGCGTCCTTCATGATGAACTCGCGGCCGCGCATCACGCCAAAACGGGGACGGATTTCGTCGCGGAACTTCGTCTGCACCTGGTAGAAGTTCACCGGCAGCTGACGGTAGCTCTTGATCTGGTTGCGCGCGATGTCGGTCACGACCTCCTCGTGCGTCGGCCCCATCACGAAATCGCTCTGCTTGCGGTCCTTGAAGCGCAGCAGTTCCGGCCCGTATTTTTCCCAGCGACCCGATTCCTGCCAGAGCTCGGCCGGCTGCACCGCCGGCATCAAAAGCTCGATTGCGCCGGCGCGGTTCATTTCCTCGCGCACGATCTGCTCGACCTTGCGGATCGAGCGCAGGCCGACCGGCAGATAGTTGTAGATGCCGCCCGCGACGCGGCGGATCATGCCCGCGCGGACCATCAACTTGTGGCTGACGATTTCGGCGTCAGCCGGCGCTTCCTTCAGGGTGCCGATAAAGAAACGGGAGGCTTTCATTCAGATTTTCCAAAAGCGGCGGCCCGTGCGGACCGCCCGAAGAAGGTGATACGGTGGGGATTCCCGGAAAATGGTGCGGTGCCGACATGCTAGCGCATTGCGTCCGGCGCCAGCTTGCCTCGCAGAGCCGGGAACCTGGTTCCTGCGTTTCCTATGCCCTGAATTCGCGCGCCTCGCGCGAACTCGCGGCAAATCGCTCCAATCTTCTGGGCGCGGAGTGCGTCAGGACCGTTATCTGTTTATAATCAAAGCAATTTTAAAGGATTCGAAGGTGGTTGTATGCTGGATCGTGAAGGCTTTCGCCCGAACGTCGGCATCATCCTCTTGAACGCGCGCAACGAGGTGTTTTGGGGCAAGCGGGTTCGCGAACATTCCTGGCAGTTTCCGCAAGGGGGCATCAAGTATGGTGAAACCCCCATGCAGGCAATGTATCGGGAGTTGCACGAAGAAACCGGGTTGCATCCTGAGCACGTCAAGATTGTCGGTCGCACGCGCGACTGGTTGCGTTATGAGGTGCCGGACAAGTTCATCAAGCGCGAAGTGCGCGGCCATTATCGCGGTCAGAAACAGATCTGGTTTCTGCTGCGCATGGTGGGGCGCGATTGCGATATCTGCCTGCGGGCAACGGAGCATCCCGAGTTCGATGCATGGCGCTGGAACGAATACTGGGTGCCGCTCGAGGCGGTCATCGAGTTCAAGCGCGACGTCTATCAGCTTGCGCTGACCGAGTTGTCGCGCTTTTTGCGGCGCGCCGTCTTGCCACGCCCGGAGCGGCAAGACCGGCATGGCGGCGGCATGCATGCCCACGAGGTCCGCTACCCGCGCATCGTCACGTCGGCCCATGCCGACGCCGTGCAGGCCACGCCTGCTCTTGCTGTCGTCCCGTTCGAAAACGACTGCGGGCCCGACGGCGGGAGTATGATCGTGCCTGCGCCAGACGAGCACGACTAACAGGGCCACGGCGGCGCTCAACGCCAGAACCGGCGACGCGAACCTCGGGTTCGCGCCGCCGTTTGTATTTGCGGGGCCGCGCCAAAAGGTGACAAGGCGCTCGCCCGTTGCTTCGAAGGAATATCAATTTGAAACGAATGGCTCTCGCTGCGGTGTGCGCCGCGGCCGCAAGTAGCGTCCTCCTGTCCGGCTGCGGCAGTTCCGGCCCCACCAACAAGGACGACAGCGCGTTCACCTATCTGCTCGACCGCAAAGGCGCCTGGCAGGAAAACAAGCTCGAAGGTCTGCCGCCGCTGCCGCAGCCGGGCGCGCAACTGCTGACGTTCGACGTCTCGAACAACACGCCGCTCAAGTTCGCCATCGATCCGGCCTCGCTCACCGTGGGCACGGACGGCATCGTTCGATACACGATCGTCATTACGAGCCCCTCGGGCGCGCGTAACGTGAACTACGAAGGCATTCGCTGCGACACCTACGAGTGGCGCCTTTATGCGAGCCTCGACGCCGACCACAACGGCTGGGACCAGACCGTGGCCAACGACTGGTCGCGCATCGAGAACGGCACGCTCAACGCCTATCGCGCCGCGCTCTATCAGGACTACTTCTGCGCGAACAAGATGCCGGTGGCCAAGGCGTCGGCCATCGTCGAAAACCTGCGCTACGGCCGCACTCAATCGACGCTGGTGCGCTGAACGCCTGACGAGAGGCCCCGGCTCAAAACGAAAAAGCCGCTCTGGCATCTGCATGCCGGGCGGCTTTTTTTCGATCGGCTGCGCGAAGCGAGGCAGCGCAGCCGAAGCTCAGGATTCGCGCCCCGTCAGACGAGCACGAGATTGTCGCGATGGATCAGTTCGGGCTCGAGCATGTAGCCGAGTACGCTCTCGATCTCGCCGCTCGGACGACGCTGGATCAGCTTCGTTTCTGCGCTGCTGTAATTCGTGAGTCCGCGCGCCACTTCCAAGCCCGCGCTGTTCAGGCACGCAATCACCTCGCCGCGCGCAAACGCACCCTGCACGCCGATCACGCCGATCGGCAGCAGGCTCTTGCCGTCCGCACGGAGCTTTTCCACCGCCCCATCGTCGATCACCACGTGGCCGCGCACCTGGAGGTGATCGGCCATCCATTGCTTGCGGGCCGCCATGCGAGCCGTGCGCGCGACGAGCTGGGTGCCGATCCCCTCGCCTGCGGCGAGGCGCACCAGCACCTCCGGCTCGCGACCGCTCGCGATCACCGTGTTCGCGCCGCTATGGGCCGCGCGCTTGGCGGCGAGGATTTTCGTGAGCATGCCGCCGCGGCCGATACTCGAGCCCGCGCCGCCCGCCATGGCTTCGAGCTCGGGCTTGCCCGCATCGGCCTCGCGAACGAGCGTCGCCGCCGGGTCCTTGCGCGGATCAGCCGTGTAGAGGCCGCTCTGGTCGGTGAGGATGACGAGCGCGTCGCCTTCGATCAGGTTTGCGACGAGCGCGCCCAGCGTGTCGTTGTCGCCGAACTTGATTTCGTCGGTCACGACCGTGTCGTTCTCGTTGATGATCGGCACGACCCCGAGACGCAGGAGCGTGAGCAGCGTCGAACGCGCGTTCAGATAGCGTTCGCGGTCGGCCAGGTCGGCATGCGTGAGCAGGATCTGCGCGGTACGGATGTCGTGCTCGGCGAAGCGGCTTTCGTACACCTGAGCGAGGCCCATCTGGCCAACGGCGGCGGCCGCCTGCAACTCGTCGATCTCGCGCGGGCGCTTGCTCCAGCCAAGCCGCTGCATGCCCTCGGCAATCGCGCCCGAACTCACGAGCACGACTTCCTTGCCCTGCGCACGCAACGCCGCGATCTGCGAGGCCCAGCGGCCGATCGCCGCATGGTCGAGCCCGCGCCCGTCGTTGGTGACGAGGCTCGAGCCGACTTTCACTACCAGACGCCGCGAATCGGCGATGACGGAACGCATACTGCGCGGTCTCCCTAGTGACTGATGACGCGTGAAGCGGCCGGCACGCTGCGCGCCGGCAAAGATGCAGCGTTACTCCTGCGGCTCTGCCGCGCCTTCGCCCTTGAATTCGCCGCCAGGATCGCCCTTCCGCTCCGGCGTGTCGCGAAAGCGCACGTCCGAGGCGAGATCTTCGGCTTGCTCCGCACGGCGCGCGTCCGAATGCGCCGCGATGTAGTCGTACACCGCGTAGCAGAGGTTTTCGCAGCCCTGGCCGGTCAGCGCCGAAATCTCGAACACGGGGCCATCCCACTCGAAGCGCTTCACGAAGTCGGCCACCCGTGCGGCGCGCTCGTCTTCGGGCACCATGTCGAGCTTGTTCAGCACGAGCCAGCGCGGCTTCTCATAGAGCGTTTCGTCGTACTTGCGCAGTTCCTCGACGATCGCCTTCGCCTCCGTCACCGGGTCGACGCTTTCGTCGAACGGCGCCAGATCGACCAGATGCAGCAACAGATTCGTGCGCTGCAGGTGGCGCAGGAACTGGTGGCCAAGGCCCGCGCCTTCCGCGGCACCTTCGATCAGGCCCGGAATGTCGGCGATCACGAAGCTCTTGCTCGGCCCCACGCGCACCACGCCGAGGTTCGGCGCGAGCGTCGTGAACGGGTAGTCGGCGATCTTCGGCCGCGCGTTCGACACCGCCGAAATGAAGGTGGACTTGCCCGCGTTCGGCATGCCGAGCAGCCCCACGTCCGCCAGCACCTTCAGTTCGAGCTTGAGCATGCGGCGCTCGCCCGGCTTGCCGTCGGTCTTCTGGCGCGGCGCGCGGTTAGTGGACGACTTGAAGTGCAGGTTGCCGAGGCCGCCCGCCCCGCCTTGTGCGACCATCACGCGCTGGTCGTGCTCGGTCAGGTCGGCAATGAGCTCGCCCGTGTCCATGTCGCTGATGGCCGTGCCTACCGGCATGCGCAGCGTGATGTCGTCGCCGCCCTTGCCGTAGCAGTCCGAGCCGCGGCCGTTTTCGCCGTTGCGCGCCAGGTGCTTTTTCGTATAGCGGTAGTCGATCAGCGTGTTGATGTTGCGGTCCGCGACCGCATAGACGCTGCCGCCGCGCCCGCCGTCGCCGCCGTCCGGCCCGCCGAACGGGACGAACTTCTCGCGCCGCATCGACGCGCTGCCATCGCCCCCATCTCCGGCGATGACTTCGATCTTCGCTTCGTCAATGAACTTCATGCGTTACTCCGTCCCGAAATCGGTGAGTGTCGTTATTGTGCCCACGTATTGTGCTCGCCGCCGCTTTCCTTGCCCACCTGGCCGAATGGCTGATGGGCCGGCGAAGCGCAACGCCCGCGCAACCGGGCCCGGACAGACGTCCTGGAAAGCGCCCGGATAAACAAAAAGCCCCGCAAACTTCGCGGGGCTTTCCTTGCGTCGCGTTTCAGCCCGCTCGCGAGCGGGCCGGAACTCAGGCCGCTGCGGGGACGACGTTGACCGTGTGCTTGTTCGCTGCGCCCTTGGT
Source organism: Paraburkholderia ferrariae NBRC 106233 (assembly GCF_000685035.1). Classification (GTDB taxonomy): domain Bacteria; phylum Pseudomonadota; class Gammaproteobacteria; order Burkholderiales; family Burkholderiaceae; genus Paraburkholderia; species Paraburkholderia ferrariae. Next base: position 65,163 of record NZ_BAYB01000035.1, on the reverse strand, counting down.
CGTGAACGCGACGTGGCCGTCGACCAGCGCGTAGAGCGTGTGGTCCTTGCCGATGCCGACGTTCAGGCCCGGGTGCATACGCGTGCCGCGCTGGCGAACGATGATGCCGCCGGCGAGGATCGCCTGGCCGCCGAACACCTTCACGCCAAGTCGTTTCGACTCGGAGTCGCGGCCGTTACGGGAAGAGCCGCCTGCCTTTTTGTGTGCCATTTGTTTGCTCCTTTACCTTCGTGCGCTTACGCGTTGATCGCGTCGATGCGCAGTTCGGTGTAGTTCTGGCGGTGGCCGCCATGCTTCTGGTAGTGCTTCCGGCGACGCATCTTGAAGATGGTCACTTTGGCGTGACGACCGTGCGACACAACGGTGGCCTTGACGGAAGCCCCACTGACCAGCGGCGTACCGAACTTAATCGATTCGCCTTCGCCCACTGCGAGAACCTGGTCGAGCGTGATTTCTGCGTCAATGTCAGCCGGTATCTGTTCTACTTTAAGTTTTTCGCCAACGGCAACCTTGTACTGCTTGCCGCCGGTTTTTATGACCGCGTACATTGAGAACCTCACTCTGAGTAACTTTTCCAGCCTGTTGAAAGACTGCACTGCCAGACTGCCCTGCACGGACAATCAAGGTGCATTGCGCGCTGGAAACCGTCGATTATACATAGAGTTAGCCGCACAGTCAAAACGCCTTGACAGCGGCTTCGTCCTGTCGCACCGCACGAGGCACGGCATCCGCCCGTGCGCGCGCCCTGGCGCGCCGAAAGCGCCGCCTGGCAGGCGTTTCCCGAGGAAATCCCCTGGCCGGATGGACGGCGATACCGCGGCCCGGCGTCCGACTGTCGCGCGATTCGCCTTATAATCCGCGGCACTACCCCTATTTGCCATCATGTCGTCCACCGCCACCCACACCCCCAGCGCAGCAGCCCTGCTCGCCCCGATTGCCGCTGACATGGAGCAGGTCAACCGCGTCATCCGGCAAAGCCTGGCGTCCGAGGTGATGCTGATCAACCAGATCTCCGAGTACATCATCGGCGCGGGGGGCAAGCGGCTGCGTCCGGCGCTGCTGCTGCTCGTCGCGGGGGCGCTCGGCGACCGCAGCACGCACCGGCATGAGCTCGCCGCCGTGGTGGAATTCATCCATACCGCCACGCTGCTGCACGACGACGTGGTGGACGAATCCGATCTGCGGCGCGGCCGCAAGACGGCCAACGCGCTCTTCGGCAACGCCGCGAGCGTGCTGGTGGGCGACTACCTGTATTCGCGCTCGTTCGAGATGATGGTGGGCGTGGGCAAGATGCGCGTGATGGAGATCCTCTCCCATGCGACCACGATCATCTCCGAAGGCGAAGTTCTCCAGTTGCTGAACATGCACGACGCGGACGTGGACGTATCGCGCTACATGCAGGTGATCCGCTACAAGACGGCCAAGCTCTTCGAAGCGGCGGCGCAACTCGGCGCGGTGCTTTCGGGGTCGGATGCGCGCACGGAAGAGGCGGCGGCGGAATTCGGCCGGCGCATCGGCACGGCCTTCCAGATCATGGACGACTGGCTCGACTACGCGGGCACCGCCGAGGCGATGGGCAAGAATGCCGGCGACGACCTGCGCGAAGGCAAGCCCACCCTGCCGCTCATCTGGCTGATCGAACACGGCACGGCCGCCGAGGCGGCCCTCGCGCGCGAAGCCATCGAACAGGGCGGCACGACGCGCTTCGCCGACATCTTCGCGGCGATCACGCGCTCGGGCGCACTCGACCATACGCTCAAGTGCGCAAGGGAAGAAGCACAGGCCGCGGCGGACGCGATTTGCGCCTTCCCCCCTTCCATTTACAAAGAGAGCCTGCTAGAATTATGTTCTTACTCGACGACGCGCCAGTCTTGAACAAGACAAAGTACGTTGAAGAGTCCAGCAGTTTCGGCAGTCAATTCGGGGTGTAGCTTAGCCTGGTAGAGCGCTACGTTCGGGACGTAGAGGCCGGAGGTTCGAATCCTCTCACCCCGACCAGAATTTAAGGCTCGTAAGTAATTGATTGAATTGGGAAACCAAGCCAGTCAAGGACTTACGGGCCTTTGTCTTTTCCGGCATTGTCAATCTACCTTGTCAATTCGCGTGTCAAAATCTGCGGATGGACGACATGACGACACTGCCTCCTGGACTGGAACCGCATCCCCAAAGCGGTGTCTATCAGCTCCGTATCGGCATCCCCAGGCACCTTCGACACCTGTTCCCTCGCACGAGGAGCGGCAAGTTGGCGACCGACGCATACAGAGCCAGCCTCAAGACCCGCAACCGCGCTGAAGCGATCACCATTGCACACCGGCTAATAGCCGAATACCGAGTCCGGTTTCAGGCGCTGGAGGACCGGACGCGCCCCGCGCCATTCGTCCCGCTGTCAGAAGAGCTAGAGGCTTACATCGCCCAGGCTGTACAAAACCTGGTCTTGACGCTGGATGAACAAACCCGCGTTACCCCGCTACTGGTGGGCGCCTACAGGGGCCACCGCCCCAATACCGATCAGGGCACATGGGAACAAACAGGGGATTTCCTGACCCAAGAGCAGGCCGTAGCGGTGCAACGGTTTGACCAGGAACAGGCGCAGGCCTGGAAGGCAGCATTAGCTCGGGGGGATTTCTCGGCCACCCGTGAGTACGTAGACTTCGTTTGCGACCCTCTGTCTATTCGGGTGGAATGGGACACGACCGAGGGACGCCTGGCACTTCAGCGCATCACGCGAACTCTGGTTAGGACCATGGATGCAGTGGCACAGAGAAGCCAAGGTGAACCCGTGGATACGCCGCCTACCCCCGTCATCCCCAAGGGACTCACTCCCGACGACGAACCCGCAAAGAAGTCTCGCGAAGCACCCAAAACCGTCCGGGACATGGTGCCATCCTGGCAGCAGTGGAACGGATATGCTGTGACAGACAACCCCGTAAAGCGCACCGGAAAGGCGCTAGCGTTATTCGAGGAAGCCTGCGGCACAGTCCCCTTGAGCGATCTGACGCGAGCGACCGGAGCAGCCTTCGTCAAGTTCCTGCTGGACAGCAAGGCGCGAGGCTTCGGGGCCAAGACCGCTCACAATCACTACACGTCCGTAAATGCTTTAGTGAACACTGCGGTCAAGGATGGCATCCTCGACCGCAACCAGTTCACGGTTTCATTCGACAAGACCAAGGGCGCGAAGAAACGCGAAGGATGGACCGATGACCAACTGGCTATATTGTTCGGGTCGCCACTGTTCTCCGACCAGATGGAAGAGGTACAGCATTGGGACAATGTGACGCCTGAAGATGGACGCGCCGCCCTGCTGCTACTGCTGCATACCGGAGCCCGCATCGGCGAGATAGCACAGCTACGCCGCGAGGACTTTCAGATCCGCCACAGCATCAAGACCATTCGCATTACCGCTGAGGCTGGGACGGTAAAGACCGACGAATCGGAGCGTATCGTTGCACTGGCCTCTCACCTGCTGGCAGACCCATGGTTCTCCGCGTGGCATGAGAGAATCGCAGGTGGTACGGGCAATGCATTCCCGTCATTGAGCGGCCGGGCAAGCGCACCGGGCGACACTTTGGGCAAATGGTTCCTGGAGCTTAGGCGCGTCCTCGGGTTGCCGACTGGCCGCCTTCACGGATCGCACAAGTTCCGCCATTGGATACGCGGGGCACTGGCCGACAAGGGAATCGGCACCGAAACGTCGGACTCAATCACGGGCCATGCGGCGCAGGGTTCTAGCGGTCGCGTGGACTACACCAAGGCAGCAAGCCCCAAGACCATGCGTGAGGCACTAGATCGTCTTGAATGGCCCAGGATTACGTGTATAGGCAGATCTCAGAATCGCATCGCCCAGGGCAGCTAAACCTGATCCGCACTGTCAGAGGCACATCGTGACGAAATCGAGAAAGCATGGAATGAGCATTTCGGTTCAAGAAGTTCGATTCGACTATTGCACCATGTGGGTGGAACTATCTGACGGCCGCACGCTAGAGCGTGTTAGGCACTTTGGATAATGGGCACGGCATGGACGAGCATGAGCATGGCAAAGACGACGAAGTGCAGGCCTGCCAAGGTTTCAGGCAAACGCTCGTAGTCGCGTGCCAGCCGCCGGAAGCGGTTGAGCCATCCGAAACTGCGCTCGACCACCCAGCGACGCGGCAGCAGCACGAAGCCCTTTTTCGCCTCGGGCAGCTTGATGACCTGCAACTCCATGCCTTCGTCACGTGCGGCCTGGGCGGCCGTGTTGCCCGTATAGCCCTGGTCAGCAAAGGCGAGCTTCACCGTTTGACCGGTGACGTGCTGAACCTGACGCGCCAGTTCGCCCACCTGTGCACGCTCCTGCTCGTTGGCCGGCGTAATGTGGACCGCAAGCAGCAGGCCCAACGTGTCGACAGCCATGTGGACCTTACTGCCCCGCTTGCGTTTATGACCGTCATAGCCCGCGCGCGGACCGCTTTCACACGTGGACTGCAACGTGCGGCCATCCATGATGACCGCACTGGGCTGGCCCTGCCGCTCCTGGGCCACGCGCAGCACCGAGCGCAAATCGTTGACCATCGCCTCGAAGCAACCCGCGTTGAGCCAGCGTTGCGTTTGCTGGTAGACCATCTCCCAAGGCGGAAAGTTGGTCGGCAGCATGCGCCACGACGCACCGGCGCGCGCCATCCAGCGCAGCGCGTTGAACATTTCACGCAATTCGTATCGCCGCTGCGGCGCATCTTCGTTCATCAAGACCAGGTATGGAGCGGCAAAGCTCCATTCCTCGTCCGAAACGTCCGTGGGGTATGGCTTGCGTTCTGGCATTCCGCCAGGTTACCAGGTTTGAACGAAAGTGCCTAACACGCTCTAGATGTTCCAATGGCCCGGTTCCCTCGTTTGCTGCACGCGACACCAGAGCAACGAGCCGCTTGCGATATTGGCCGTTATGGACTTCATTGGGAATCCATTGATGAGGACATCTCTATCGACGGTCTGTTGGCCGGTCGCGGCGACGCGCGCGGCGCTTCTCGACCCTAAGCGGCCCACTAAGCCTCCTCCTTGCATACCATATAGCTCGCGCGGTCGTTTCCGACGAACTAGATCAATGTCGATCTAAGGTACTGAACTCTCTGATAAATTGAGCTTTTTTTCGGCCAATGTGACCTGCTTTTCCGATATGAGGATGCTTATAGAATTTGCCGCTACCTATAAGCCAGAAGATCTTATCAACGTTATATGCTGAAACACCTGAGGCTTCAGCGATCTGGACGATAACTTTTTGAACTTGATACGCAGTGGATTTTTCAGGGCACACCCCAATTCCCTCGAATATCTGTCGCACGTGTACGTCAGGCTTACCGTAACTGACGAAGCCGAGCTCCTTAAGAAAATCACAAGCTAGTGGATATCCGATTCCTTCAATCTCGGCTGCCAAGATCATGGGCAAAGCAGCTATAGATTTGTTGTCAGAATAGAAATGATTTGCCCAATCGTAGAAATCTTTGCCATCCTTGAATTGACCGAGAAACGTCGCGACTGACAGGATAGTTTTGCAGTATTTAGGCCAAATACTACGAGAAGTCGTCCGGATCTGACCGCTCGGATTCAGCGTCTCAATGATGTGGGCAAGAAGCCCATCTGGATCATCATCAAATTCACGCTTGACCTTCTTCGGATTAAAGCGAAAGAGGGCACGGCTCAGATTCTCCACGCCACCGATTGACTTACCGATAACGGCAGCTTTCATGTTCGCATTCTGGGCCGAGCTGAGCAGACGGCCAAACAGGTCATTAATTGACGCTGGGGCGATGCTCGCATTTGGAGCTATAAGGTAACTTTCCACGATCTCTCGCGCGTCCGATCGCGCGAGTTCCCGTATCAAGAACTTCTTCGCTGTAGCATATATTTTTTTCATATTCACAATAGGTCATCAGTGATCTGCTTCAATCTTTGAACCGCACCGGGAATCGTGGCCTTAACGAAGTTAATCAATGCCCAAACCACGTTGTCGTCCGATCCCCCAAGACACGCCACCGCCACGCATTGTCGCGACAAGTTGCCATCCCAGCCAGTGTTCGATCACCGGCTTCCACGGCACAAGCGAGAGGCCCATGCCGTCATCGAGCATGGCATAACGCTCAGGGTATGGCTAGAACTTGGGACGGTGAGCCATGTCGCCGCGTCCAGCAAGCACGCCTCCGATAGAAATGTCTTCATCGAGTGCAGCCCAGTACAGGCCGTAGCGTCCAATTTCGTACCCGGCACGTTGTTCAGGCGTGGCGTTCAGCCGCCGCGTAAACCACGTGAGCAGCACGCCCAGCGTGCGGCTTTCCGATAGTTCGCCCCACATCGTATGCTCATCAAAACGCGGTGCCTCACCGTAGCTCTCATCCCAAACCTCGTCGACAAACTCGCCAAATGTTCTGCTGCATTGATCAGTCAAAACCTTGAGTTTTTTGTCAATTTCCTACGCAAAAATCGCTGCCCACCAAGCATCCACTCGCGCGATTTATCGATCGAAATCGCAAAACCGGAACCTCTATTAATAATGTCGCCTGCGGCGACCCATTTTTACGACCACAAACCCGCGTGACACATATGATGTCTCTTTATGCCGTCCCCGTTTACATCGGACTGGCCGATACTCATCCAGCGAATGTGCACTGCGCACTGTACATATCGCATTGCACATTCGCGCGGCGGAGCTTCGATTTGAGCGGCACCGCACACTACCCATAACACGTATTGATAATTGTAATAATAAATTTAAACCCTGATTAATCAGTTTTCCGAATTTATAATCATGTAAATCATTCCCGGTGTGGTAGTATGCTCCATCCTGACAAGATACGTTTCATGCAGCGCCTCCAGCAGGCTGCGACCCATCAGCACTTCTTCTATACATCGGGGCGAACAGACCTCGCGGGCTTCGACCGGCTGACGAAAAAATTCGCCGATGTCTATGGCACGGAACTCAGCCGCCAGACCAAGCACAAGCGCCGGCTGGCCGGTGAGGCCAGCAGTCTCCTTCATGGTGTACGCCTGACTACCCGGAGCGAAAACGGACAACGGTCTGTCGACTGGGTGTTACTGGTAAGCGAAGGCCGTGGTCTCGTGATCCAGCGCGAGCAGCTCCAGGATCTGCGCGATCCGCATTCACGGCTGAAATCATCCGATCAGCAACACGAACTGGTCCACGACGGCAAAACCTGGTCATGGCGGTTGACTCATCGCAGCTACAACCAATGTCTCGACCGAATTCACCGGATCGCGTCACTGTCCCCGGATCGGCGCCGATACATTGAAATCGACGGCGTGCTGCGGGACGCCGACGCCGAAATCCTGCTCGACCGGCTCTACGCCGAGCCGGGTTTTCGTCTCGTGCGCCGGCAGGTCGGAAAGCTCGTCGGCGAATTGCGGCGTGACTGGAGACGACTGCGGCCATCCAATGGCCCGCAGTTGTCGGAGCGTTCTTTCCTGGCTTATATCCGTTTTCTGCCAGACCAGCCAGTAATCAACGGGCTCACCCACGCAGAGCGACGGCAAGCTTTCCTGAGTGCATTTCCCGATCAGGCGGGAACACCAATGGCCCGAGGCCATGGTTGAAAATGGAGGATTTCTGGATTTGGTGCGAACGGCGTTAGCGAAGCTGATCCGCACACCTCCAACAGGCATGTCGATTTATCGACGCAACAGCTGCTTCCATTTTCAGCCGGGCAGACGAATTCGCCGAGTGAATATGAATACGCGGCGGCAGCATCGCGTGCAAGGCCACCTGCTCCTCAAGCCAGAGCAAAACCGCGTAGCCGGTACCTCGCGCGTCATCGCCCAAATCATGGTCAAGCGACAACTCGGTCACTTTCCCTGTTTTAAGCAACGCAATGACCTCTTCGGGCCAAAACGTTCGGACCCACCCATTGGGAGTCGAACGCTCATCATCCAGGAATACTTTCATTGTGCCCCCCTGGTTCATCCCGATCACCGAAGTCTGCCTTTTTCTCGATGGCCCGGATTCTTATTCGCCGCTGTTCGACATGACCAATGTGCCACGACAACCTATCGGAGCCATCGCATGTCACCCCATGACCCTTTCCGGAAATTTCTCAACAAGGTCCTGCACGGCAACCCCAATCAGGATCTCATCGATGCCGGACTGCCTGCGCTGCGCCGGCTCTTTGCCATCGCACACGAAGATGGCGGTTCGAGCTACGTCGCGGCCGAGTTCCTGCTCGGCCTCTATGACCAGAAGCGTTTCCCGTTTCCGCTTGCAGATCTGCGCATGCTAGACCAGGAATGTTTCGCCGATGTCCTGCGCGTCCTGCAAATGGATACGCGAGCCTGCTCGCATAACGTTGCCCACTACTTCGCCCACGGCGTAAAACGCTTTGAGCAACTGGCCATCGACTGGGGCTTCATTGATTCGACTGATTAACGGAAGCGGTTCCCCGTGGCAATGCCACGGGGAAAAAGCCAGGACACGGAACCGTTCCGTCAGAACATCCGGTACTTTTCGAGCGGCAGCCCGTGTTGCTCAACATAAGCGTTGTAGCTCTCGATGGCTTCTGCGTTTTCCTTCAGCCATCGCTCGGCACGCTTGTCGGACACGGCTCTGGCGAACTCAGCCTCGGTGACTTTCAATACATCAATGCCAAGATCTTTGGCTTCCGAGAAAAGGTCTTCAGTCGACAAGGCATCCACCATTCTTTTCGGGATGCAGGTATAGGTTGCCATCGTCAATCTCCAGACTGATCTTCGGTCAGCACAGCTTCAACGTCATTGCGTATCCATTTCCCAGATTCTAGAACGCAAAATACGGCCCGGTTCCGTCCGGTGTCGAGGCGTTGTCGATATACGATCCGCGCCCTGATAGTCCGAGTGATTGTCTTCGTCGTGATACGTGTCGTGCAAGATTTCATCGACACACGCCGGCAGGCAGCAAACGGCGCAACCGTTATGGGTGGATTTCCAGAAAGGGCCTCCGATCGATAGTCGAGGCCGCCTATTGTAACCAGAGTGCGACGCTCCCCAACTGCGCGGCGGTCGGCACGCGATGCTCGACGATGGCGTAACGGGTCAGCCCCGTCGCCGTCTGGTACTGGTAGGCATACCAGACATCTGCGGCCTTCGCGTTGTTCCCCGTGTATGCGGTACCGTTCAATGAAGACGCGAATGTGGCTTCGGGAATTGCGATATTGCTCGTTGTGCCGTTACTCGTGACCGTGAAATCCGCATTGCCCGCACCATCGATGGACAGATAGTTGCCCGTCGTCATCGCTGGCGAGGTTCCGCCTTGAGAACAGTTGGCGTAGTAACGATTGAAGCTGATGCCGGTCAGTTGGGCCGGATCGGTGATGGGCTGAGCATTGGATGGGATCAGAACATCGGTCGACGTCTGCGCACCGCCAATCGACTCGCAGACCATCGCAACCGCAGGCAGATTCGAGTCACTGGCATTCAAGTTAAACGTCAGGCCCGCGACAACCGGTGAAGACCAGTTGAATCCGCCGGTGCCATTGGCGGTGAGGGATGTCTGCTGCCCCGTACCGGCCACAGCATTTGTTCCGATATCGGAAATCATGGCACCTGCCCACGGCGCACCACCGGCATCTACTGCCGTGACCGTGTTCAACACGCCTTCCGAGTCGTAATTGATCCCCGTGAAGCTGACGGTCGCGCCGTTCTGGACCACCGAAGACGACAGCGGCTGAAGCTGGCTCACCGCCCCGGCCGACCCGCCACTCTCACTGGAGGTCATCGTGACCGTCTGCCCCGTTGCCGGATTCGTCACCGAAGTCGTCACGGAGCTTGCCTGGACGCTCACCGTAAGCGGCAAGGTCAAGACCATGTTGTCGAACACGAAATCGATACCCGTGTGATTGGCCGTAAAGACCGCATCCGGATCGAAACCGGACCACGTCACGCCAGGGTAGATCGCGGCGGGATACAGTTGCTGCAAGGCTTGAAGCAGATTGTTCTGCGTCGCGGCGAAACTCGATGCCGATACATTGGTCAGTGCCTGCGCCAGAGCCGCGCTGTTCGCCGTGCTGCTGACCGGCACCGTGCCGAAATAGATCGCGGTCGTGATCGGCGTGAGGTTCATCGTCACGGTGCCATTAGCCGGCAGCGCCTCACCTGTCGGCATGACAGCAAGCAGCGGCCCCTGCGCCGTCTGCGCATACAGCAGATACGGAATCGTGCAGCCGCTCTGCCCAGTCTGGGCAGTCAGCTGGAACGAGCCATCCGTGCCAGTCACCGTCCCTTGAAGACAGACTGCACTGTTCGACGCCTGAATCGCCTGCACCGTCGCACCGACCAGCGGGGCACCGGTTGCAGCGACGCCCTGAATCGTGGTCACGGTGCTCGGTGCGGCAGTCTGATTGCCGATATTCCCGCTCTTTCCGTTATTTCCGCTGCCCCCGCACGCAGACATCGCAACCGCAATAATTACCGCCGCACTCAACACGCTGGCTCGCATCGCCATCCCCCGTAAAAAATGGTTCGGCCAGCTGCGTTGGCCGAACCCGGCATCATTAATAGTTGTCGGAACCGGACGAATCCGCCTTAACGCACGGCGGCCATGTCGGCTCCCAGACGCTTCAGGCCATCCACGAAGCCACCCACGTAATCCGGGCTGAATTCGAACGTCAAACCCTTGCGGACCTCGTGCGCGACCGTCACCGGCTTGTAGCCATCGCTCGTCGATTCGTATTTCGTCAGCGTCTTGCCCGCGAAAATCCGGACGGGCTGATTCTGGCGATACGCATCCTCAAGCACGCTGACCGGCAGGTCGATCATCTGGGTCCACGACGCCCCGCTACCGGTGTTGTTGAAGCATTCGAGATTCTTGATCGTCTCGCCATTCATGTCGGCAACATGGCCCAGCGGCTCGTAGGTGCCGTCGTTCTTCACCAGCCAGAATTCGATGCCCTGGCCCGCATGGAAGCCGTGATAGCCATGCTCAACCTCGTTATCGGTCGGGCAACGCTCTTCAGGATGGTTCGTCCGCCACGCATCCACGAATCCACCATTCACGATCACGCCAGCGACAATCCGGTACGCCTGCGCATGCCCGGCCGTGTTGTAGTTGGTCGAAATCAGCTGCAAATTCAGATCTAGCCAGCCATGGAAATCCGGATCGTTGACGAACTGCTGTCGGTAGAACTGCGGTGCGGCATACGTCCGGACCATGTTGCAGCCGTTACAGCCCGGATAACCTGTCTTGACCGCAACCTTCTCGGCGACTTGCTCCCGGGTGAGCGGCGTCGTATTGACTGCGCAGCCAGATAACGCAATCGCACCCGCGAGCGATGCGGCAAGCAGAAGCTTCTTCATTGTTGATCCCCGTAAGTAAAAGCGACGCGCAGCGGCGGACAGCATCCTGTCCGCGGCATGGATGACAACAAATGGTAGATAGCTGGAACCTGAAAGGCGATTCAGGTCAGGCGCGTGAGCAGCGCGTCACGGCGAAGTGTTTCGACTTTTACTTCTCAATTTCTTGGCCCCGAGGTGCTGTCTTTTTCGTCCGGCGCAAATTCCTGCCGGAGCGTTGCATTATTTGTAGCTGTTACGTGAATAGATTGCTACGATATTCGTAGTGTGTCAACTGACAGCCTGCTCATGCCGGAGCGCTATCGAGACGGGGCGATGTCATGTGAGCTACTCGCCTCCGCGGAATGGCCCGGAGACTCGCAACAGGAGGGGAACAAGATGAAGTCGCCAATACAGGCCTATCGCCGATTGATCCGGGCGCCGTTCCTGATTCAGGCACTGGTGGGTCTGCTGACGTTTGCAACGGCGGTCCTGATCGAAGTTTTGCTGGATGGCGTCTGGACGCATTTCCATATCGACCTGTATACCGCCGACCGCTGCTTGCATGCGGTCGCCGCGCCCATCGTCGGTCTGTTGATTGCGCCCATGCTGTCTTCTCTCGCCCGGCTATTTAATGAAGCACCATCGGGCAGAGCACGGCGATCTGACTGGGACGATCCATTCGATCGTGGAATGGAAGCGACTTCCCATGCACTGCGTTACGACGACGTCGATTTCCCAAGCCTTCACGACGACGATTCACGGAATTGGCCGGAACGTCACGGCTCGGCCGCAGACTGGCACACCGATCCCGAGTATTCGTGGTTCTCGGGAAACATTTTCTACGACGATCCACATCGGTCGTAAAACTATGTGGACTGACCGTTACCGGAAGATTCCCCCCGTATCGAAGGAGTATCTCCAGTGAATGCTTTCATGCGCGAATTCATCACGGCGGCCAGAGAGGCGCCACGGCTATTCTTCCTGCCACTCACCGGCGCGATTGAAGCGGTTCGGCGGGAGATAGGCGACAGTCGATGCAGTCGGCACCTGGACGAGCCGGCCAATGTCAACGCTCATAACAGCGCCGGAAATCGGCGCTGACCGAAAATCACCGGGCACAAATCGCTTCCCATATCGACTTCCCTGATTTGATACGCGCCATGGTACTGACCCTGTACATTATTGCGGTCGGCATCCCGATCGCAATCGGCGCATTCTGGCTGGCGGCGAAGCAACTCGAAGCCGAGAAGGCGAAGAAAGCTCGCGACGAGAAACGGCAGGCATAGGCAGGCGTCTGGACTGTCATACCCGACCACTACGACCTTCGTAGTATCGAGAAAATTCATTAACTACGACATTCGTAACTCTGAAAGATACAGGGTTCCGCAATGTCGGCAGCAGGAAATACGGTTTTTGGAAGTCGGCTGAAAGAAGCCCGACTTCGCGCCGGCCTGTCGCAAAAATCACTTGGCATCGCGGCCGGCCTTGATCCCTTCGTCGCCAGCACGCGCATCAACCGCTATGAACTGGATATCCACAAGGTAGACTACCCGTTCGCCTGCCGGCTGGCTGCCGAGCTTTCGGTACCCGTGGCCTACTTCTATGCAGACGACGACGAACTGGCGGAATTGATCCTGCTTTACGGGCAGGCATCGAAACGGGCGCGAAGCCGATTGCTTGCCGCTGCCCGCGAAATGTAATCGCACTTGGCCCTGTCGCAGGCCGGCCTATATCAGCAGGCCCGCTGAACCGGCAACAGAAAGGAAAACTGCCGGGTGGTACTACCCCGGCAGCGTTTTGCGTCACGTTCTGTGACGGCTTTGGCACAATGGTCGTTGGTCTGATGTTTTTACTTCCTCGTTTCTCCGTGAAAATGAGCAGGGCTGCCAGGCCCTGACATGACTCAGAACACACTCGCGCACTTCAATAAACCGCCCCGGCCTTTCGCTCCGCATGGACAACCGTCAGGTCTGCCCTTGCCTCATCGCTACTGAGCCGGTCTCCCTCACCCGTACCTTGTCTGGTGCCACCCAGGTTCAATCGGCCGTTGGTGATTCCCGCGTTAGCTCGCATGTGTCGACGTGACACGCCGCCGCGCTCCGCTATCAATGATTAGCCCTCTGGGCCTACCCCGCCTAGCAGCGGGTTTCAGGGGGGCGAGGTTCCAGAGCCCCTCCCTTACTGCACTGACGCATCAACACGCCCTGACTAGCCAGCCCACCTCCCGGCGAACTGGCCAGCGGCCTGCCACGACTTACCCGGATGCATCCTCTACGGACGCAATGAACGGCTTAAGCTGTACATCGATCTCAGTGGCTTGCGCCAGTGAGTACCAGGTGATCCAGGTTTCCCCTCTCACCCCTGCGCCGTTACCGACGCCTCAGAAGCCCACCGCCCAGGGCAACGTCTGACCCTCTCGGGCCACCCGCTGCTGGGATTTCCACCCATTCACATGCGGCAGGGTCATTCCAGTCACCTGGATGCCCGTTTCCGCGTCGCCCGACTTCGATCACACCATCATCAGTTTCAATGGATTGGGTCGAAGGGAGGATTTACACCTCCCAGCGCCCTGCGCAGCATGGCGAGCCCCACTACGGGCACCACGCTACAGCGGCTATTTCCAGGCGATTGGCAGTCGACTGGAAATGAAGTGCGCGAATGCGTCTGGGGTTGGCGGCCCCGGCACATTCAATCGAGTGTGTGGACCACCGACCCTTTCACGGATCGCATGGCGATCCTAACAGTAATCCTGAAAATCACTATACGCGCGTCTGTTATAGGGGTATTAATCTGTCGACGAGGTAACAGGTATGCATATTCAGCCGATTCCTTTTTATCACCCGGTGTATTCCATCACCAGTCGTCAGGACCAAAAATTTTCCCTTAATGGGCTCTGACATAACAGGAGTTTCTGATGGAAAACATTCCACAAATCGGCAAACAGGTCACTTGTGACTTCATTCTGGATACCATGCTCGTCTATGCCACCCGAAATCAGGCCGTTTTCAACTGCGACGACGAATTGCTCACTGTCTGGATCGACAGCACTGAAACGCCGGTCGGTTCGGTCGGGCGACTTGTTGTATTTCACACGCGGCACGGTGCGCAATGGCAATTCCGTCCGTACCGTTTCCAGAATTGGCGCAGGGTACCGGATCTTGACACCTGCACCGCCTGGGCATGGCGCTGTGTTGAAACGGGAGAACTCATCACAACGGCAATCGGTACGGTACCAGGCCGCGGGCCAGGTACTCCGCTGCCACCAGATGATGCAGGCCATCTGCCGTTCTAACCAGGAAACAGGAGGGCCAAGCGGCCCTCCTGTTTTTTATCGATTATTTCATCGCCTCGTTCGGCATCGCAAATCTTCCAGATTAATTTTTAAAACAAAAATTCCACATTAATTTCTATAAAAAATCACCCTAAATCTTCCAGACGGATATTTGCAAAAAAATCGCACAATTCTCTTCCCCCCACAATCAGGATTGGTTTATAGTTGCCTCACCCGATTGACAATTCTCCTGCGGCCGCAGGAGAAGCACTGGCCAGGCAGTCGAACGGGTTAAGGTGTCCCCCGCTCACGCGGGGATTGAAGGATGCAGGGTCGATCACAAGGTCGTCTGAAAATCGTGTTCCCCGCCTCGGCGGGGTTTGAAGGTCCGGACTCGCGTTTGTCAGATCATCAATTTCGCGCTCCCCGTGCGCACGGGGTTTGAAGTTGATGGAGGCATGTCAGAAGGCATTGGCTGTTGCTCCACCATGGCCCTGGAGTTAAATGCCGGATGATCGAGGTGTTGTTTTCCCCGTGGCTTGTGCACAGGGTTTGCTGGAGTAAAGCGGCGTACCCATGTCTCTCATGTATTTCAGGGAGCGTGTTTATCTCCGTTGTCGGCCGACAAAATGCAGCGTTCCCCGTTCACGCGGGGTTTGAAGGTACGTATCATTTTTTTCACCGACGTCCCGGCTTATTCCCTGGACCTCAGGGAGTTGAAGGTACACGTCACGGTTCCCGGGTGGCAAAGGTAGTTTCCCCCGCCAACGCGGGGTTTGCAGTAGTAATGGCCAGCAGTTGAAAACCGTCTCAGGCTGATCACCTGAGGCGGTTTTCCCGACATACGCATCTCCGGCACTTCTCATTCATCGCTGAACGCAGCGGCGCCAGATCCACCACATGCCGGGGTTTCAGTGGGACGTGCCAGGGTTCACGCGACAGCGTCCTTGAACGATGGTCGTTCCAGCCACCCTTGCAGCAAACGGCCCTGGTCCGTGGGAAGTGCCTCGTCCAGCGCCGTAACAGCGATGATCCGGTCGGTACGGAAATGCCGGTAATCGCCGCTCAGCTCGCACCACGCCGCAATGAGTGTGGCCTGGACATCGTAGGTGACAGCAACAGGCCAGACCGTCCGGCGTCCCTGCTCATCGGAATATGGATGCTACTGGTTGTGGTCTCGGCGGACGCCGGTGCGTGCGTCATATCTCTCATGTGACTGTGCACATCGACAACGACAGGCAACATGGTTTCTGTCGACGAGTCTTCGATCAGTAACCCCTGTGCGTGCAGCTTGCGCCAGACCCACACCTGATTGGCGTTCACGTTGTTCTCGCGCGCGCCCCGCGCAATCGAGGCCCCCGTTTCAAATGTCTGCGCGACAACCAATCGTTTCCATTCCAATGGATGTCGTCGGTTCTGACGCCTGGTGGGTAATTCAACTGTCTGAGACACTGAATATTCCAGAAAGACGCCGTGCACCCCGTTTGTCGCGTTGTCGCGTGTCTTATAGACACACGCGACAAACGCGACAAAACTGCAGTAGGCCTTGTCGCGCCTGTCGCGCCAGCTAAACGCGACAAATGCAACGCCCACATATATCGGTGAGCCGCAATGCTGGCGAGCATTCCAACCAGTTGCGCCGCATCGCCACAGTCGATTTGTCGCACATGCCGCGCGGCGCAAACGCGACACGTCCGGGACGGCTTCAGAATTCCTCCGCCGAACGGCTAAACGCAACAAAATTGACCCGTTCATTAAGCACCTCGGGCGAGGTCGTAAATGCCGGCGGTGTGGTGCAGCCGTCTCGCCTCGGCAAGCGTCTTGCAGGCTCGATAGATCGATTGCCGACTGTATTGCCCATCGAAGTGCTTTGCGATATCAGCACCTTTCGCACCGGCGTTGCGCGCCTTCAAGAACTCCAAGACTGCCCCTTCGACCGCGCCGAGTTTTTTACTCGTTACCACGCGGAGCGCAGCGTCCTCCGGCAGCACTACGCACGAAGTGACCGGAGAACCCCACTTCGACAGGCCGAGCTCCACGCGGTCCAGACGAAAGCCGATGCGCTCGCCTTTGCTGGCCAGGTCACGCTGTTTCGTGATCTCGGCGCACCAACCGGACGGGGAATTGGTCACCTCGATCTCGGTGTCGATCGCAGCACGGATGCCACTCCAGCCGCGAGCGCCAGCGGCTGCCACTTTGCCGCAGTGGTGGATCAGCATAAAGTGCGCGTCACACTCGGTGCGGATGCGATCGAAGTTCTGAATGACGAGCCCCATGTCCTGCCCGGCGTTCTCGTTGGCCCCGGCGCTCAACCGCGCAAGCGTATCTCCAACAATGAGCCGCACCTTTTGCTGCCGCTGCGCTTCGAGCTGGCGCACCGTGTCGATAATGGCCTGCGAGTCGGCCTCGCCGTCGAACAGGTTGATGGGGTTGCGCACGATCGCGAAATTCGGCACGCGCAGGCCGTTGTGCACCTGATAGGCCTGCAGGCGCGCCATCACGGATCGCGGCGCTTCGGCGGCGAGATAAATCACCAGGCCGGGTTCAGTCTGCCTCTCCATCCAGGGCACACCACGGGCGATCGCCGCGGCCAGATCGATCACGACAAACGTCTTTCCGCTGTTCGAATCGCCGTAGAGCACGCTGCTGGCGCCGACCGTCAGCACACCCTGCACCAGCTCGTCAGGCGCCGCTACAGTGTCCGGCAATTCATCGGCGAAGATGATGTCCAGCGGAAGCCGCGCTTCGGGCCGGCGGACGCCACGCAGCAGGTCCGCCAACGCGTCGACGCCGTGCTCCGCCTCGAAGTCGTTGGCGTCGTAGTTGTTGGGCTTCTCCACGGGCAGCTCGACCCACATGCCACCGATGTCGCGCGCGATCGCCTCGGCGTCCGCCTCTTTGCCGCGGTCAGGCACGATCACTATGCGGGCCTCCGGGTAACGGTCCCGCAGCAATGTCGCGACTGTGCGGCAGCGGCTGGCGCCGAACGTCACCGCAGCGGCTGTGTGGTGATCCGCACGCGTGCACGCCCACGCCTGCCCGATGCCTTCGCACACGCACACGGTGCTGTCGGCCGCGATGTCGCCGACCACGAGCAGGCCGTCGGCGAACGTGGCACCCGACATGTTCAGCTTCTTGCCTGTGCCCGGCGGCGGGATGAACTGAATCGTGCGCAACTCGCCGTCGAGCGAGCTCACCGGCACGGCGAGCCAGCCGGCGACGCTCTGGCCACCGATCGTCAGTTTGCTGGTGGTCGGCACCATGCGCAGGCCGGCCGCGTCACCGCGCTTCGCCGCGATGTACGGATGGTCCGCGCTAGCGGCCGGATAGCTTTCAAGCGCCGCGACAACATCGGCTCGCGCCGTCTCCGCCGAGCGTAACTCGCGCGCGCTGTCGCGCTTCGGAGCAGCCTTCACCGGACGGTGCGAACGAGTTCCAGCCGCGCTCGACGTGTCGCGCCAGCCCGCATCCTGCGCCATCTTGAACAGGGTTCCCTCGCCGATGCCGCCATCGGGCTTGATGCTCTTCCAGACCGACTGAGCCTCGCGCTCGCCCCCAAAATTCGCCGCGGTCGACGACCACTCGACGAAGTCGCCTTCCGGAATACCCGCCGCTTTCGCCGCCATGCCGATGCGCACCCACTCCTCGCGGGAGCAGCCCGAATCGAGAGTGAATAACGCGGTGCGAGCGCGGCCGGGGTCGTGGCCATTGATCATACGATCAGCGCCTCCGCACATGGCGAGTTCGCCGCGTCGAGCAGCATTAGCACGTCGTTCAGATCGGTGTGCGCGACGAGCATCGCCGGTTTGCGCGCGGGTTCAGCGCTGGCGGAAATACGCAACCAGACGAACAGCGGATAGTCGGCGGGTTCGATGTGAGCGAACAGGGCACACATCAGCAGCCCTCCGCGCGATAGCCAGCGGGGTCTTTCAGAAAGGCATCGATATCGCCGGCCCGCCAGCCGACCGAGTTCTCGCCGCTCCGAACCGGCTTCGGAAACGTGCCGCGACTCATCCGCGCGTAGATGGTCGGCCGAGCCAGGCCGGTTTCGCTCATGACCTGCCCGCATCGTAACAGGGCAAGGGGGTTTCTGAAATTCTGCTCCATACTCTCTCCGGAAGATCGCCAGATACACGCCGAGACAGCGTTGAGTAGAATTTATCGATCGCGTGCCATCGAGAAAAAGATACTCGCCAGATTTTTCCGGCGTGAGTTTCTGAAACCGTGAGCGTTCAGGCCGGTGCATTCCGGCCCGCTGCAAACCGAAAGGCCGCAGGCACGCACATCGCCCGGGCCGCGCCGACCGCCATCGTGGACTGGCTGGCGCGCGTGCTGGCTACGTTGGAAGTTCCGGTCGATCGAATTGCCGATACGCGCGCGCTGGGCCTGCCAGCTACCGCGCCCACACCGCCGACGGCAGCCGGTACGCGCATACCGCGCGCACTGAACCGGCCGTCGGGCGACATCGAGATAGAGCCGCAGTGACGGTCGAGCGCGCACACGTACTACGCGAGCACGGCGACGCGCCTACCGCCCCATTTCTTCAGTCGAGTAAGCTGCGACGCGCTTGACTGCCTTTCGGACATCGTCATCAGTGACGTCCTCGGTGTCGAGCACAACCGTTGCCATTGCAGCAACTGCCGCAGATATCTTCGGGCTGGACGGCCTGAACCCGTTATCGAGGAGCTCGTAGATGAAGGCTCGCAGGTATTCCCACTTCCTGTTGCGCTGCCGACTGTCAAGCGCGGCGCCGGCCGGTCCGTCCTCGTATGGCTCGAAGCGCCGCGCGGCCGATGCCATGGCCCGAAGCAGATCTTCAGCTAGTGGGGCTGACGCCCAGAGCATCTTCAAACGATCATCGTTACCCGGCTCGTCGGCAATGCTGCTGCCGAGAAGCGAATCGCGGTCGGCGAGCCATCTCTGACGCCTCCCCGCGCGGACACCGGTACAATCCGCCACCCGCAGCAGTTCTCGTACCGAGAAGAACTCCGACGGACCACCGATGCCGACGCGCTCAAATTGCTGGAGCATCTCTGCGAGACGATCGGCTGCCACGGAGATTTGTTGCGCAACGCTCAAAGCCTCCTTGTTTGCATCGCGGAACTCGCTGTAGTCGTTATCCGCGTTCAGTGCAGCATGGAAGAAGCTGACGCACTCACTGCCATCACTGACCTCCGCTTCGAGCTGCTCGAACACAGTGCGCAGCCGCAGATCAGACACGATCCGTTGCATCCGTGCCGCTGCCAACACCCAGTAATCACGGCGCTTGGTTTCGTTCCGTACCTCGACCTGGTCGGCTTCGTCGGTGCCCGTATCCGCGCGTCGGCGCAAATCGCCGAGCTTCTGTTGGCTCGCGTCATGAAGCCGGGAAAACTGGTCTAGCTGTCTGGTGACATAGTGACGGATATCCTCCGGCACATATTCTGGAAACCACTTCCCCGGATCAGAACGTCCCACGCGTACGACCTTGCCACCTTGTTCCACCGCCCATTCCCCATCAAGAAGAATCCAGTAATTCGCCCAGTCGCTTCCCACTGCATGGATTTGCCCCCCGTACTTCCGGACACCATCTCACCCTAAGGTTGGTGAATCAGTTCGCGGCGACAGCGACGATGATGATGTGTTTCATATTGTTGGGCGGCGAGGTTTTCGTTCGTTACCTCCGCTTACCAAGCGACGGAAGGCCGCCCGTTAGCTGCCGCCCCTCCAGCGCATTGAAATCGGGTTTGGTGAAGGACCCCACGACTGCTCCACGGCCTTGGGGCCGAAACGTAGCCGAGGAAAGAGTTCACCAGCACGATCCAGCAAAGCTACACCAGTGGATACTGAATCTTGTAGGCTTGCAGTAATACGATCTTTATGTGAGCGGACGTCTTGTTCGGTTACTACGCAGCAGACGGGGATCGTCTCCTGATACTCGCGATCGACGTCAATCACAGTAAGTTCAACGTTAATCATCGTGTCAGTCGGTGAGTCGGCGCAGCCAAGTGCCACGGCTGGGACGCCCATCAGTGCTGCGTAAGTAAGACCGATGACCGCCGTGTCGCGAGCACGGCCTTCCACTGCACGCGGGCCTTCGACCGCGCTGAAAAGGCCATCAGTGCCATCTATGAACGGTTGTTTGCCCAGATGCAAGGCAACGAGCAGACCTTCGTCGCGATTCGTGTCTCGGTCGAAATACCATCTCCTTGGCCCGGCCCGGCGCGTCGCGACCCACCTGCCCTTGCTCATCAACGTGGTCCGCATGCAGTCGGACCCTGAATGCCGACCGGATTGGGACCGCCCGGCGCCGAGGGTCGGATATACTTCGCGCTAAGCATCAGACGCCCGGACACCCAGGAAACGCCGAGGCCTCGATTTCGCGAGCCGTCTTGAGACGCGGAAGGACACTAACGATGACAAGAAGAAAAAAGACCTTCGGTCGACCGCCGACGCTGCGAAGCCAAGTCGACGACTGGGCAAAGATGGCCAGACGGCACCGCGCGTTTCTGGCCATCGCAACTCCGTTCCGCTGGGCGGCTACATTCGTTGGGTGGTGCTTGCGCCTACTCGAGTGGGTGTTTTCGTTTCCCCTGGTTGTCGCCGCCATCGCGGTTACCGGCGTGGTCGCTGGCTTCTGGGCGTCTCTCTATACCGACGATATAAAGAAAAATCTCCCGACTTCACATCCATTTGACCTTGCCGAGTATGTACGCCAGCCGGGAACGGCGCGTTTCTTCTGGGTACTGCTGTTGATTTTCGCGGTGGGCTTCGTCGTTCAGCAATGGGCGCAGACCAAGGGGACACGGCGTGCGCAGCGCGACCTCATCGTGCAGAGTGACGAATTGCGGGAGATGATTCGGAACCTGCGCTCCCTGCCCCCACACGGCTTCCTGACCACTTTTCAGGACCTCTACGAGAAGGCGTATCCGCTGGGGCTGCTGGCATTTACTGAGCAGCGGAAGGACATTCTTGAAGATGCCATCAGGCAGGTGCTTGATTGCGTCGCCCGATTGGCTAGCAGCTTTGACCGCGAGCCGGGCCACACCGTCTATTCCGCCAACGTCATGCTGCTTCGTGACAAGGCTTGGCTCGACGCCTGCGACGACCAGACGCGCGATTCGCTGGAACAGCAGTTGTTGTTCTCTGACGACCTGCCGACGCCCCGCACCCGTCATCTCGATGGCGTACTTACCCTGTCCCCATCGCTTGCCGTAACACTCGATGACCACGATCGTTCTGGCGCTGCGCAGACACCGGCGATAGCACTGCCCATTCCACCCGAAGCCACGGTGAGCGTCGGGGACAAGAAGACCCTGTTCCGGGTGCTGCCCGGCGCCCCGTGGGCAGCGGTCAACTTGCGGTACACCAGCTTCAACAGCATTGATGAGCTACTGGTGACGTTTGACGAATACTGCGACTTTACCGAGAGGACCCGCGCTCAGGTGACCGAATATTTCGAGGCAATGCGGGGCGAGTTAAAGAGTTTTGTGTCCATTCCCCTTGAAGTGGAGCAAAAAAAGGACGATATACATAAAAAGGCGTCGGGAACTACACACGGTGGAGGACCATCTGCAGGCGCGACCTCAGGTAACGCTCCCGCTCCTGCTGCTCAGGACACCCCGGTTGGTGAGGAGCAGAAATTGCAAAGGGTGTGTGTCGGCGTCTTGAACGTCCACTGTTCGAAAGAGGGTATTTTGAACAATGACGGGAGCCGCCTTTTTATGCCACTATTGGTACCTTTCCTGCGGTTATTGGTGCAACTGGTCGGCCAGTACCGAGTGGTCTCGTGATGACAGCTCGGCCCGTATGATAGAATATTAGGGTTTTCCCGAGGAGATGAGCATGAGTGACCTGCTGAGTTTTCTGCTTGGCAACCGCTCGTCCGAAGAAGTGCTTGCCAGTGTGTCACAGAGCATCGCAAAGGACGCGGCGGCCAACACGGTCAAGATGACTGAAGTCATCCATGGACCGGGTTTCGTCTATGGCCGCGTCTCGCCTGTGGATGAAGTGAACTCAAAGCAGTATGGTAAGATAGATTAACTATCACAGACTCGCTGCGATAGCATTCGCTCACTCCCTTTTCCGTGTTCTTCTGTCACCCGCGTCCGGCTGTTGCAGTCGGCTCGCCTTCGTTATCGTCGAGCGCCGAAAGGCATGCCTTCATATCCGCCAGATGCATTTCGGTGAAGAGAATGCTTGAGTGCTCGTCGATGCTGATCTGGCACGTGCTGCTAGAGGCGTTCATTGGAAGGGCAAGATCAGGCGAGTACGGGCTCGCTATCGTCTCCCCGCTGGGCACGCTGATCCTTGATGATCGCACGGGTTTGCTTGGCAGTTAGAGGAGCTTTGGTCTTCGAGTCCTCATAGAGATCGCCATACGCCAAGACTTTGGCAGCGGTATAACGCTTACCATTTGGGCTGTTCTTCGTCATTTGCAATGCAATGACTTCAGGATCAACGTCTTCTTCAAGCATACGGCCGGCGCGCTCGACGGCGGAGCCTGCTCGGGACGCCGGACTTGAAACTTTTTCGATGAGATCGACGGCACCGTCAACGAACGCACCGGTGAGGTTAGTAGATTTCGGCATCTCTAGAGTCCTTTCGACAGCCCACCGAGCGGGCATAGTTTGGTGAATTTACGTGGATGACAATTTCTTGATCTGCGCCACTCGTGACTGAGAAATCCCAATGCGCTTCGCCACTTCCGTCTGCGTGAGACCTTGGTTAAGCAAGGACAGAACAGCACCATTTCGGTCTTCAATCGTGAGCGAACGAGGGTCAAACCGAGTAGTCTGACTCAAACCCTTTGCGACCCATTCGTTATGCTGGACACGTCCATCCCGGTGCTGCACATTGGCGGACACTATCCCAGTACGGTTATCGACCTGGACAGAAAAGCGTACGACGTCCGGGTTGTCCGTGAGGTGTTGTGTCAGTTCACCAAGCTGTTGATGAACCTCGCCGGCCTGTAAAACCGGAAGTGGTACGGGCGCCATAGGCCTTGCCATCTTGGATGTGCTCCGATGTACTGTTTCTAATATTAATTATATTAGAAACGTCCGGAGTGTCAACGATGTTGCTGCCATAACACGCTAAAAGCAAGACGCGTGTGGGCACCTATGTGGCTCCCAATCCGCATGCCCTCGATCAGGCAAGATAGGCCGGACATTTGTTAGGACCGTCAGCCGCGACTCTCATTGTGGAACGGGGAGCGATCCCCACAACGACGCCGGATAGATCTACGCAAGCCAACCACAGCGTCGAACATCAGCCTTGCAAAAACGGGGGGAACCATAGACTTTGTTGCTTGGAGGAACGCTTGCACCATGCGTGTGCACTCGAAAATCCGGGAGAAACCAGTGCTGTCTGTGGTAACCTCTAGGCTTGAAACCTTGTCAATTCGACACGCATTTGATGTTGACGAATTCCCCGGAAAGCCTTATTCTACGGTCGACACAGAGAGGTTCGAATCCTCTCACCCCGACCAGAATTTCGAAAAAACCGCGCATCGCGCGGTTTTTTTTCGTCCGCGTTCTGGGCAAGTGTCCTGGCCATTCCCTGCAGGCGGGCCCGGCACGCCGCGCGTGCGGCAACGTCCGATACGCCAATTCCTCTCTGCTATAGTCCCCCCATCCGTTTCTCTTACTTACGCGACGCGTGGACCAACTCCCGTTGTGGGCGCAGATTTGCGCCGTTTTCGTCCTGCTCATCTGCTCCAGCCTCTTCTCCATCTCCGAAACGGCGATGATGGCGCTCAACCGTCATCGGCTCAAACACCTTGCAAACCAGGGCGCGCTGGGCGCGAAAACCACGCAAAGCCTGCTCGGCCGCACGGACCTGCTGCTCACCGTCATCCTGATCGGCAACAATCTCTTCAACACGATCATCCCGGTCCTCACCACCTCGATCGCGCTGCACACGTTCGGCCACAACAACCTCGTGCTGTCGATCGCGACCGGCATCGTCGCGTTCCTGATCATCGTGTTCGCGGAAATCACGCCGAAGATCGTCGGCGCCACGTTCCCGGAAAAGATCGCGCTGCCCGCGGCCCTTCTGATCGCGCCGCTCATGCGCGTGACGAAGCCCATCGTCTGGTTCGTGAATCTGTTCGCCAACACCGTCCTGCGCGTGCTGCACATCAATACGCGCGACGCGCGCGAGCAGCGACTGTCAACCGAAGAGCTGCGCACCATGGTGCTCGAGTCCGGCAGCTTCATGCCGACCAAGCACCGAAGCGTGCTCCTGAATCTGTTCGACCTCGAAAACATCACCGTCGACGACGTGATGATTCCGCGCCGTCGCATCGAGGCGCTCGACTTCGACGCCCCGCTCGACGACATCCTGCACCAGCTCGAAACCTGCTATCACAACCGGCTGATCGTCTATCAAGGCGACATCGACCGCGTGCTGGGCGTGCTGCACGTGCGCAAGACGCTCTCGGCGCTGCACAACCAGGAGCTTGAGCGCGATACGCTGCGCGAGTTGCTCGACGATCCCTATTTCGTGCCCACCGGCACCCCCGTCTTCCAGCAACTTCAGTACTTCCAGGAAAGCCGCCACCGCGTCGCGCTCGTGGTCAACGAATACGGCGAGATGGAAGGTCTCGTGACGCCGGAAGACATCATCGAAGAGCTGATCGGCGAATTCACCACCACGCTGCCACGCAGCGGCACGGGCCGCGGCGGCTGGAACGAGGACGGCGAATGCATCGTGCCGGGCAGCATGCCCTTGCGCGAACTCAACCGCTGGCTGCATCTGACACTGCCCACCGACGGCCCGAAGACGCTCAACGGTCTGATCCTCGAAGTGCTCGAAGAGATTCCGGAGGGCGACGTGTGCGTGCAGATCGGCGACGCGAAGCTCGAAGTGCTGCGCAGCGACGATCAGGCCGTGCGCACGGTGAAGCTCTTCAAGCCCGGTGCGAAGCCGCGCACCAGCCCGTTGAAGAAGGCGAAGAAGCTCCTGCCGGGTCGTTGAGCATCCTGAGCGTCATTCAGCATCCTTAAGCGTCGTTAGCCATCCGGACGAATGGCGTGCGCTCGTGCGCCATTCGATGATGGAGCCGTTCCTTCACGCAGGCGGCCCCCCAGCCGGCATTCCATGCTAACCATTCCTTATCGCGAGACTTCGCGTCGCGCGTATGCCGCCGTGCAAAGCGCGGCGAGCGGCGGCATCGCGCGCGCCGCGCCATCCGCCTCGCTCGCCGCGGCCCATGCGGACGACGCGCCCGCCGTGCGCCTCTTCACCGAAACGCTGCGCGAAGCGGCGCGCCGCAACGCGTCCGACCTGCACGTCGAACCGCTCGAGCACGGCTGGCGTATCCGCTTGCGCATCGACGGCGTGCTCCACGAAGCGGCTCGGCCACCGGCCCATCTGCGCGACCCGTTCATCACCCGTGTCAAGGTGCTGGCGCGCATGGACATCGCGGAGCGGCGCATTCCGCTCGACGGCCGGCTGCGGCTCGCGCCATCGGGCCCGGCACAACCCGCCGAGGACTATCGCGTGAATTCGCTGCCCACGCTCTTCGGCGAGAAACTCGTACTGCGGCGGCTCGAAGCGTTGCCCGCGAATCTCTCGCTCGCCGCGCTCGGGCTCGACGAAGCGCAGCAGGAAATCGTCGCCGAGGCGATCCGCGCGCCCCATGGCCTCGCCCTGGTAACAGGGCCGACCGGCAGCGGCAAGACACTCTCGCTCTACTGCTTCCTGCAACGGCTCAACAACGACTCGCGCAATCTGTGCTCCGTGGAAGATCCGGCTGAAATCCAGCTTGCCGGCATCAACCAGGTCAACGTGCGCGAGAAAGCCGGCCTCACCTTCGCGCTCGCGTTGCGCGCGCTGCTGCGGCAAGATCCGGACGTCGTGATGATCGGCGAGATTCGCGACGAGGAAACCGCCAGCGTCGCGGTGAAAGCCGCACAGACCGGGCATCTCGTGCTCTCCACGCTGCACACCAACGACGCGCCGGCCGCCGCGGCACGGCTCATCGACATCGGCGTCGAACCTTATAACCTGGCCGGCGCGCTGCGGCTCGTCACGGCACAACGGCTCGTGCGCAAGCTCTGCACGCAATGCCGTGCCCTCGCCGGCGAATCGGCTGCCACGTTGCGCGCCGCCGGGCTGGACGCGGGCCATCCGATCTATGCCGCCCGCGGCTGCGAGGCGTGTCACGGCATCGGGTATCGCGGGCGCATCGGGATTCACGAGGTGATGCCGATATCGGATGCGCTGCGCGATCTGATCGTGGCGAAACAAGGCGCGCGCGTCATCGCCCGCCAGGCGCGTGAGGAAGGCGTGGCAACGCTGCGCGAGGCGGCGCTCGGGCGAGTACGCGACGGCACCACGAGCCTCGCCGAAGCGCTTGCCGCAACGGATTCGCCATGATGCCGGCGCGCGCGGAAGACGGCGCAACGGCGGCCGAATGGCGCTACGCGTGGCGGGGCATCGACGCCTCGGGCGGCCCGTGCCGCGGCATGTTGATCGCCGCCGACATGGCCGCCGCCCGGCGCGCGCTCAAACGCGAGCGCATCACGGTCACAGCGCTGGAGCAGCGGCGCGCAGCACCGGTGCCGCGTGCCAGCCACGCCGACGTCACGCGCTTCACCCGCCAGCTATCGAGCCTCCAGCGGGCCGGCCTGCCACTTGCGCCCTCGCTCGAACTCCTGGCGCAGTCGCCGGGCCCGGGCGGCATGCCCCGTATCGCGGCCGCGCTTGCGCGCGACTTAACGGCCGGCCTGCGCTTCTCCGACTCGCTCGCGCGCCATCCCGCACGCTTTGGCGTGCTCTATCGCCAGCTCGTTGCCGTGGGCGAAGCATCGGGCACGCTTGCGGGCGTGCTCGCGCGCATCGCCGACGACCGCGAGCGCGCCGCTGCGCAGCGCTCCAAAGTCCGCGCCGCGCTCACCTATCCCGTCGCCGTCATGCTGCTGGCCGTGGCTATCACTGCGGCTTTGCTCGTGTGGGTCGTGCCGACCTTCAAGCAGATCTTCGACGGCTTCGGCGCCGCATTGCCCGCGCCCACGCAATTCGTGCTGATGCTCTCGGCCGGTGCCGCACGCTGGAGTCTGCCCGCAGCCCTGTGCGCCGCGGCTGCGGTGTTCGCGGCCCAAGGCGTGCTGCGCCGCTCCGTTCGCGCGCGCATCGCCTTCGGGCGCGCCGTGCTGAAACTGCCCTTCGTGGGCCCGCTCCTCACGGCACTGTGCGCGGCACGCTGGAGCCGCGCGCTCGGCACCCTGCTCACGGCCGGCACGCCGCTCGCGGACGCCTTCGACTCGCTCACGCACGCAAGCGGCAACGCCTTCTTCGATCACGCGAGCGCCGGCATCAGCGCGCGGCTGCGGCATGGCGAGCGGCTCGCCAGCGCGATGCGCGCCGCCGGCTGCTTTCCAGGCGACGTGATCCAGCCGGTGGCCGTGGCGGAAGAATCCGGCGCGCTCGACGCCATGCTGCTCGACGTTGCCTCGCTCGCAGACCGCCAGGTGGACGAGAAGATCGGCCTGCTTGCGAGCCTGTGCGAACCGCTCGTGATCGTCGTGCTCGGCGCGCTGGTCGGCGGCCTCGTGGTGGCGATGTATCTTCCCATCATTCAACTCGGCAACGTGGTGTAGCATCGCTGCCAGATTTCCGCACCCGCCATGCCCATTCATTTCCTGTCCGCTTCCGCCTCCGATCTCGTGCCCGCCGGCCCGGCCAATGCCATCGGCGCCGCGCTCGCCACACTGCCGCCCGCCCTGCTGACGGGGTTTGCGATCGTGCTCGGGCTCATCGTCGGCAGCTTCCTCAACGTGGTCGTGCACCGGCTGCCGATCATGCTGGAACGCGCCTGGCGCGCCGACGCCGCGGAAGCCACCGGCCAGCTCTTTGCCGGCGATGGCCTGCCCGAGCGCTACAACCTGTGGCTGCCGCGCAGCGCCTGCGCCCATTGCGGCCACGTGCTGCGCGCCTGGGAGAACATTCCCGTGCTGAGCTGGCTCGCATTGCGCGGCCGCTGCTCGCACTGCCACGCGCGCGTGAGCGCCCGCTACCCGCTCATAGAACTGGCGGGCGCCGCCTGCGCCGTGCTCGCGCTCGCCGCGTTCGGGCCTTCGGGCAAGGCGCTGGCCGCATTCGCGCTGTGCGCGGCGCTGATCGCCGCCAGCGCGATCGACCTCGAACACCAGATGCTCTACGACGAGATCACCCAGCCGCTTCTCTGGGCCGGGCTGATCGTGAATCTGTGGGGCACGTTCGTTGCGCTGCACACGGCCGTGATCGGCGCCATTGCGGGCTACCTCGCGCTCTGGTGCGTGTACTGGGTGTTCCGGCTGCTGCGCGGCGTCGAAGGCATGGGCTACGGCGACTTCAAACTGCTCGCGGCACTCGGCGCCTGGCTGGGTTGGGGCGCGCTGCCGCAGATCGTCGTGATCGCCGCCGTCGGCGGTGCCGTGGTTGGCCTCGTCGCCACCTGGACCGGGCGCATGCGCTTCGAGGAGCCTTTGCCCTTCGGCCCGTATCTGGCGGCAGGGGCACTCGTCACGCTGTTCGTGGGGACACCGTTGTATTTCGTGTGGGGGACCTGATCGATGTTCTCGATCGGACTGACAGGCGGCATAGGCAGCGGCAAATCGACCGTGGCGGACCTGTTCGCGGCGCACGGCGTGCCCGTCGTCGATACCGATGCGATTGCGCATCACATCACGGCACCCCAAGGGGCCGCGATGGCGGCGATCCGCGAGCAGTTCGGCCCCGAATTCGTGGCGCCCGATGGCTCCATGGATCGTGCCCGCATGCGCGCGCTGGTCTTCAGCGACGAAACGGCCCGCAAGCGGCTCGAAGCGATCACGCATCCGCTCATCCGCTACGAGACCGAACGCACTTCGCTTGCGGCGAGCGGGCCGTATGTCATCGTCGTCGTGCCGCTCCTCGTCGAATCGGGCACGTGGAAAACGCGTGTCGAACGCGTGCTGGCCGTGGATTGCAGCGTCGAGACGCAAATCGCGCGCGTGATGCGCCGCAACGGCTTCACGCGCGAGCAGGTGCTAGCCATCATTGCTCGCCAGGCCACGCGCGAGGCGCGGCTCGCCGCCGCGGACGACATCATCGTCAACGACGGCGCCACCCTCGAAGCGCTCTCGCAAGACGTGGATAGGCTGCACGCGCGTTACCTCGCGCTCGCGGGGTCCGCGGGCGCGCGAGGCTGAAAACAGCTGAACGCCCGCGCAGAGGGAATCCGCCTGGAGAATCGCCAGGAAGAGGAAGCGGCGGGAAACGACGGGAAACCGCGGAAAACTGCAGCAAACCGCGAGGAGGTTGCGGGGAAACCGTGAGCCAGTCGCGGGTAAGCCGTGAAGAAGCCGCACCAGCCGGCCATTCCACCCGCGATTGCGACCGCAGCATCGCGGCATTAGAATGTCTTGCAAATCCTTCACCGACCACGCCCGAGGCGAGCGCGCTTGATTCTTTACGAGTATCCCTTCAACGAGCGAATCCGGACGCTGCTGCGCCTCGAGGACCTGTTCGAGCGCTTCACGTTTTTCCTGACTCAGGAGGATCCGAGGGAACATCACGTTGCGCTCACGACGCTTTTCGAAATCGCGGAAGTGGCCGGCCGCGCCGATCTCAAGTCGGACCTGATGAAGGAGCTCGAAAGGCAGCGTCAGACGCTTGCGCCGTTCCGCGGCAATCCGGGTATCGAGCAGAATGCGCTCGAAACCGTGCTGGGCGAGATCGAGCAGACCCTCGCGGGCCTCACGCAGATGCAGGGCAAGACGGGCCAGCACCTGGCCGATAACGAATGGCTCGCCAGCATTCGCAGCCGCGCGATCATTCCGGGCGGCACCTGCAAGTTCGACCTGCCGTCCTACTACGCGTGGCAACAATTGCATCCCGACCAGCGCCGCCAGGACATTGCCAAATGGGTCATGCCGCTGCTGCCGCTGCGCGATGCCGCCGCCATCGTGCTGCGCCTCGCGCGCGAATCGGGACAGGCGTCGAAGGTGATGGCCATGCAGGGCAGCTACCAGCAGATGCTGTCGGGACGCGCCTATCAGTTGATGCAGGTGCGCGTGGCACCGGATTTGCGCGTGATTCCCGAAGCAAGCGCCAACAAGTACATGCTGTGGGTGCGCTTCACCGTGCAGGACGGCGATCTGCGCCCGCGCGCCGTGGACGTGGACGTGCCGTTCCAGCTAACGCTGTGCAGCCTGTGACAGCGGGCAGCGCCGTTTTTCCGAACCGGATTTCGCCCCGCATTTTGCCAACCCGGCGCCCGCCTTGCGCGGCGCCCACCGACTGACCCTTCGAAAGCATGGCCACCGTCGTCAAATGTCCAACCTGCGGCAAGGATGTCCGCTGGGTTCCGGAAAACCGTTTCCGCCCGTTCTGCTCGGAACGCTGCAAGCAGATGGATCTGGGCGCGTGGGCGGCCGAGAAATACCGCATCGGCGGCTCGGATGACGATACGCCGCCCGACGACGAAGCGCCGCCCACGGACACCCGTCAATAGATAGCCGGATGCATCGGCAAAAAGGCCGCTGTGCGAACTGAGCTGCACAGCGGCCTTTTCGTTTGCCTCACTCGTTTGCCTCACCTCACTGCGTCACTCGGCGGCCAGCCATTCGAGCACCGGAATCGTCGCCGGCAACAGCGGCTCGACGCTCGCCGGCAACGACTGCCAGACGAACGCCTGGCCCTCGCGCCCGTGCGGCTCGCCGTCCCACTCGGTCACCTTGCAGAAGAAGAGGCGCACATAGGCGTGCGGGTAATCGTGCTCGAGGGTATGCCAGAGATGGCACGCCTTCACGTCGATGCCCAGTTCCTCGTGCAGTTCGCGCGCAAGCGCGGCCTCGACCGACTCGCCCGCCTCCAGCTTGCCGCCCGGAAACTCCCAGTAGCCCGCGTAAGGCTTGCCTTCGGGACGCTGCGCGAGCAGATAGCGGCCGTCGGGCTGCACGAGCACGCCGACGGCCACTTCGGTCACGGGGCGCGCCGCTGCGCCGGCGCCCTTCGTCTGCCCGCTCATGCCCCTTGCACCTTCTTGCCCGACCAGTCGCGCGCGAACTGCCACGCCACGCGGCCCGAGCGCGAACCGCGCTCCAGCGCCCAGACCAGCGCGTCGCCGCGCGCGGCCTCCACTTCGGCGTCGTTGCAGCCGAAGTGGCGCAGCCAGTGACCGACGATCGTCAGGTAGTCGTCCTGCTTGAACGGGTAGAAGCTCACCCACAGCCCGAAGCGCTCGGACAGCGAGATCTTCTCCTCCACCACCTCGCCGGGATGGATTTCGCCGTCGGGCATGTGCTTGTACGTCTCGTTGTCGCTCATGTACTCGGGCAGCAGATGGCGGCGGTTCGAGGTCGCGTAGATCAGCACGTTGTCGCCCTGCGCGGCCACCGATCCGTCCAGCGCCACCTTGAGCGCCTTGTAGCCCGACTCGCCCTCCTCGAACGAGAGGTCGTCGCAGAACACGATGAAGCGCTCGGGGCGCGTCGCGATCAGATCGACGATGTCGCCCAGGTCGTGCAGGTCGTCCTTGTCCACTTCGATGAGCCGCAGGCCGTCCTTCGCGAACGCGTTCAGGCACGCCTTGATGAGCGACGACTTGCCGGTGCCGCGCGCGCCCGTGAGCAGCACGTTGTTCGCGGGCTTGTTCTGCACGAACTGGCGCGTGTTGCGTTCGATGAGGTCCTTCTGGCGGTCGATGTTCTGCAGGTCGTCGAGCGAGATCGACGAGACCGAGGGCACCGGCTGCAGATAGCCGCGGCCCTGGCGCTTGCGCCAGCGGAACGCCACGGCGGCATTCCAGTCCACGTCGGGCGCCGCGGGCGGCAGCACGGATTCGAGTCGGCCGAGCAGCGCCTCGGCGCGGGTCAGAAACTGTTCGAGCTTGTCCATAGCCTTGAGACCGGAATCAGGAGCGGTAGTCCGCGTTGATACTCACGTAGTCGTGCGAAAGGTCGCAGGTCCACACCGTGGACTGCGCGTTGCCGCGGCCGAGCAGCACGCGGATCGTGATTTCGCTGTTCTTCATGACGCGCTGGCCGTCTTCCTCGCGGTACTCGGGATTGCGGCCGCCGGCCTTCGCGACGAGCACGTCGTCGAGATACAGGTCGATCTTTTCGACGTCGAGGTCGGTCACGCCCGCATAGCCGATCGCGGCCAGAATGCGGCCGAGGTTGGGATCGGAGGCGTAGAACGCCGTCTTCACGAGCGGCGAGTGGCCGATCGCATAGGCGATCTGGCGGCACTCGGCCACGTCCTTGCCGCCTTCCACCTGCACGGTCATGAACTTGGTCGCGCCTTCGCCGTCGCGCACGATGAGCTGCGAGAGCGTCTGTGCGACTTCCGTCACCGCGTCGCGCAGCGCCGCGTAAGCGGGCGAGTCCGTGGAGGCGATGGCCGGCAGGCTCGACTTGCCCGAGGCGATCAGGATGAACGAGTCGTTGGTGGACGTATCGCCGTCGATGGTGATGCAGTTGAACGAGCGGTCCGCCACGTACTTCACGAGTTCGTCGAGCACCGGCTGCGCCACGTTCGCATCGAACGCGAGGAAGCCGAGCATCGTCGCCATGTTCGGCTTGATCATGCCGGCACCCTTGCTGATGCCGGTGAGCGTGACCGTG
Source organism: Paraburkholderia ferrariae NBRC 106233 (assembly GCF_000685035.1). Lineage (GTDB taxonomy): Bacteria > Pseudomonadota > Gammaproteobacteria > Burkholderiales > Burkholderiaceae > Paraburkholderia > Paraburkholderia ferrariae. The sequence continues at coordinate 32,037 of NZ_BAYB01000035.1, read as the reverse complement.
TGGCCGTCGATCGCGACCTGGCGCGAGGCGGCCTTGGGCAGCGTGTCCGTGGTCATGATCGCCTGGGCGGCGTCGTACCAGTTCGCGGCCTTGCGGTTCTCCAGCGCGGCGGGCAGACCCGCGATCAGGCGATCCACCGGCAGCGGCTCCAGGATCACGCCGGTCGAGAACGGCAGCACCTGCGAGGGCTCGATGCCCGCGAGGCTCGCCAGCGCGTCGCAGGTCGCGCGCGCATTGGCGAGGCCGGGCTCGCCCGTGCCCGCGTTCGCATTGCCCGTGTTGATCACGAGCGCGCGGATGCCCTTGCCGCCGGCGCGCACCTTCGCGAGGTGCTCGCGGCACACCGTCACGGGCGCCGCGCAGAAGCGGTTGAGCGTGAACACGCCCGCAACGCTCGCGCCTTCATCGACGGAGATCACGAGCACGTCCTTGCGGTTGGGCTTGCGGATGTTGGCCTCGGCCCAGCCCAGCGTCACACCGGCGACCGGATGGAGTTGGGCGGGATCGATCGAGGGGAAATTGACAGCCATGGTGGCGACCTGTCGAAAAGGCAATGCCGGCCGAGGCGCATCGAGCCTGGCCGGCATTGGGAATCAAAAGGCAAGGCCTGGAACGACGTCCAGGCCACCGGAATCAACGGCAGAGCCGCATGTGCTGCGCGGCGGCGCGCCACTGCAAATGCGCGCGCGCACCGCTTCGCATCACGAGATCCTGCCGTGGCACTGCTTGTACTTCTTGCCGCTGCCGCACGGGCACGGGTCGTTGCGACCCACCTTCGGCACGTCCTGGCCGTCGGGCGCCGCGCCCTGGCCGGCGTGGCTCATGGCCGCGCCCACCATGGCCGCTGCGGCGTCGGCCGCGGCCGGCGCCGCAGCCGTCGGGCCTGCGGCGGCTTCGGCAAATTCGGCGTGACGGAACTCCACGTTCTCGAGATGGCTGCCTTGCTCTTCGAGCTGCTCGGCGGCCTGTTCGAGCTGTTCCGGCGACTGGATCTGCACGTTCATGACAATGCGCGTGACTTCCTGCTTCACCGCTTCGAGCATCGCGGCAAAGAGTTCGAACGCCTCGCGCTTGTATTCCTGCTTCGGGTTCTTCTGCGCATAGCCGCGCAGGTGGATGCCCTGGCGCAGGTGATCGAGCGCGGCCAGATGCTCGCGCCAGCTGCGGTCTAGCGTCTGCAGCATGACCGAGCGCTCGAACGCGCTGAACGACTCGCGGCCCACCAGCGTGACCTTCTGCTCGTAGGCTTCGTCGGCGGCGGCCTGTACGGCTTCCAGAATCTCTCCGGCGTCGATCGACGACGACTCGTTGATCATCTCCTGGATCGCGAGGTCGAGCTGCCATTCGTTGCGCAGCACTTCCTCGAGCTCGGGCACGTCCCACTGTTCCTCGATGCTGCCCGGCGGCACGAACTGATGAACGATCTCGGTAATCACGCCATGACGCATCGCGCCGATCGTCTCGGTGATGTCATGCGCTTCGAGCAGTTCGTTGCGCTGCTGGTAGATCACCTTGCGCTGGTCGTTCGACACGTCGTCGTATTCGAGCAGCTGCTTGCGGATGTCGAAGTTGCGCGCTTCGACCTTGCGCTGCGCCGACTCGATCGAACGCGTCACGATGCCCGCTTCGATCGCCTCGCCTTCCGGCATCTTGAGGCGGTCCATGATGGCGCGCACGCGGTCGCCCGCGAAGATGCGCAGGAGCGGATCTTCGAGCGACAGATAGAAGCGCGACGAGCCCGGATCGCCCTGCCGGCCCGCACGGCCGCGCAGCTGGTTGTCGATGCGGCGCGACTCGTGGCGCTCGGTGCCGATGATGTGCAGGCCGCCTGCGGCCTTCACCTGATCGTGCAGCGTCTGCCATTCGTCGCCCAGCTTCTGGATGCGGCGCGCCTTTTCATCGGCGGGAATCGCGTCGTCGGCTTCGATGAACGAAGCCTGCTTCTCCACGTTGCCGCCCAGCACGATGTCGGTACCGCGGCCCGCCATGTTGGTGGCGATCGTGACGCGCTGCGGACGGCCCGCTTCGGCGACGATCGCCGCTTCCCGCGCGTGCTGCTTCGCGTTGAGCACCTCGTGCGGCAGGCCGGCTTTCGTGAGCAGATGCGAGAGCAGTTCCGAATTCTCGATCGACGTCGTGCCCACCAGCACCGGCTGGCCACGCTCGTAGCACTCGTGGATGTCGCGGATCACGGCGTCGTAACGCTCGCGCGCGGTCTTGTAGATCTGGTCCTGCTTGTCGATCCGCTTGGGCACGCGGTTGGTCGGGATCACGACCGTCTCGAGCCCATAGATCTCGTTGAATTCGTACGCTTCGGTGTCGGCCGTGCCGGTCATGCCCGAGAGCTTCGCGTACATGCGGAAGTAGTTCTGGAACGTGATCGAAGCGAGCGTCTGGTTCTCGCTCTGGATCTTCACGTGCTCCTTCGCTTCCACGGCCTGGTGCAGCCCGTCCGACCAGCGGCGCCCGGCCATGAGACGGCCGGTGAATTCGTCGACGATGATGACTTCGCCGTTCTGCACCACGTAGTGCTGGTCCTTGTAGAACAGCGTGTGCGCGCGCAGCGCGGCGTACACGTGGTGCATGAGCGTGATGTTCTGCGGCGCGTAGAGGCTCTCGCCCTGGCCGATCAGGCCCCACTCGGCGAGCATGCGCTCGGCCTTCTCGTGGCCCGATTCCGTAAGGAACACCTGGCGCGCCTTTTCGTCGAGCGTGTAGTCACCCGGCTTTTCGACGCCCGTGCCGTCGGCCTTCTCTTCGCCGATCTGGCGCTCGAGCAGCGGCGGCAGCGCGTTCATGCGCACGTAGAGTTCGGTGTGGTCTTCGGCCTGGCCCGAGATGATGAGCGGCGTGCGCGCTTCGTCGATCAGGATCGAGTCCACTTCGTCGACGACCGCGAAATTCAGCGCACGCTGCACGCGCGCCTCGGTCTCGTAGACCATGTTGTCGCGCAGGTAGTCGAAGCCGAACTCGTTGTTCGTGCCGTAGGTGATGTCCGCGCCATAAGCCTGCTGCTTCATGGCGTGGTCCATCTGCGACAGGTTGATGCCGACCGAAAGACCGAGGAAGTTGTAGAGGCGGCCCATCCACTCGGCGTCGCGCTGGGCGAGGTAGTCGTTCACCGTCACGACGTGCACGCCGCGGCCCGAAAGCGCGTTCAGGTAGGCCGCGAGCGTCGCGACGAGCGTCTTGCCCTCGCCGGTGCGCATTTCGGCGATCTTGCCGTAGTGCAGCACCATGCCGCCGATCAGCTGCACGTCGAAGTGGCGCATCTTCAGCACGCGCTTGCTGGCCTCGCGGCAGACCGCGAAGGCTTCGGGCAGCAATTCGTCGAGCGACGTGCCTTTCGCGACGCGCTCGCGGAATTCAGCGGTTTTCGCCCGCAGTTGCTCGTCGGTGTATTGCTCGATCTGCGGTTCGAGCGCATTGATCGCCGCGACCGTCTTCTGATATTGCTTGATCAGGCGCTGATTGCGGCTGCCAAAGATTTTCTGTAAGAAACCGGTGGTCATCGGATCGGTGTCTGCGTCGCGGCTTCAGCCGGGATTCCTTCGCCCATCAGACGCAAACAGCATCCGACGTACGCGATGCACCCGGATCGGAAGGACCTCGGCGGCTTAAGCCCAAATTGGTGGATTCGAATCGGGCATTTTAGCACGCGCCCTCACACCCGCCTGTGTCAGGCGCGAGACGGGCCGCACGCGCAAAATGCCCGCGCCGGAAGCCTCCCGGCGGCCCGGAGCCGCCCGTGGGCGGGCTCTGGCCGATGAGCCGGAAGGCGCGTGGGCACACACCGCGCAGGCTACAATGACGGCACCCGGTCGCGAGCCACGCGCGCGCACTCCAAACCTATCCGACATGAGCCGTTTCTCGCCGTTTTCAAGGCCGTCCAGGCCGCGCTACGCGCAGCCCGTGGCCGAACTGCTGAGCCGCACCGACGCGTTTGCGCCGCTGCGCGCCGGCGTCGAGCAAATGGCTTCGATGCGGCGCGATCTGCAGGCGCTCCTGCCCGATTATCTGGCGACGAGCGTCGAACCCGGCTTCATCAAGGACGGGCAGCTTGCCCTCTTCGCCGCGCACAACGCGCTCGCGGCAAGGCTGCGGCACCTGGAGCCGCGTCTCGTGGCCGACCTGCGCGCGCGCGGCTGGCCGGTCGATTCGGTGCGCATCCGCGTGCGGCCCCAGTCGGTCCAGGACCCCAAGCCGCCCAAGCAGGCGCGCATGTCGCCGATGGGCGCCGCAGCGCTGATGGCGCTCAGCGAAGAACTGCCGCCCTCGCCGCTCCAGGAGGCGCTGGCCAAAATGGCCGCGCGCCATGTGAAGAAGCGCTAGGCAATCGCGGTGCAAAATAAAAAAGGGCGGCATCGAGCCACCCTTTTTGTCGCGCATTGCGCCAGTCGTCAGACTCAATCACGCAAACGCCGTTTGCGCCTCGTAGCCGAAACCGCGCGGCGCCTTCTGCGTGTCGTCGAACGTCACGATCTCCCACGCGTCCTCGTGCTTGAGCAACTCGCGCAGGAGCGCGTTGTTCAGGCCGTGCCCGGACTTGTACGCCGTGTACGAAGCGAGGAGCGGATGCCCCACCACGTAGAGGTCGCCGATCGCGTCGAGCATCTTGTGTTTCACGAACTCGTCGTCGTAGCGCAGGCCGTCGTTGTTGAGGATGCGGTACTCGTCCAGCACGATGGCATTGTCGAGGCTGCCGCCGCGCGCGAGGCCCAGGTCGCGCATCATCTCGAACTCGTGTGCGAAGCCGAAGGTGCGCGCGCGCGCGATTTCGCGCACGTACGAGGTGTTCGCGAAATCGACTTCGAGCACCTGGCCCGTCTTGTCCACGGCCGGGTGGCGGAAATCGATGGTGAACTTGAGCTTGAAGCCGAAATACGGGTCGAGACGGGCAAACTTGTCGCCTTCGCGAATCTCGACGGGCTTCTTGACCTTGATGAACTTCTTGGGCGCGTTCTGCTCTTCGATGCCCGCCGACTGGATCAGGAACACGAACGAGGCCGCGCTGCCGTCCATGATGGGAATTTCTTCGGCGGTCACGTCCACGTAGAGGTTGTCGATGCCGAGGCCCGCGCACGCGGACATCAGGTGCTCGACCGTCGAGACGCGCGCGCCGTCCTTCTGCAGCACCGAGGCGAGGCGCGTGTCGCCGACCGCCAGCGCCGACGCGGGGATGTCCACCGCGTTCGGCAAATCGACGCGCGAAAACACGATGCCCGTATCCGGCGCCGCCGGGCGGAGCGTCAGATCGACCTTGCGGCCCGAGTGCAGGCCGATGCCGACCGTCTTCACGATCGATTTGATGGTTCGCTGCTTCAACATAGTGATCTACTCATTGAAAATCCCAATCGGGACTTTTTAATTCATAGCGCGAATTATACTCCAGATGGACGCGGTCGTCGTTTTCCGCAGCGTGACAATCTGTTTCCCGTTGTTACGCTATCAGGATAAACGACGAGCCGATGGCCGGAACGGAGGCGTTTCCGGTCACCAGCCCGCCTGATGCTACGTAATGGCCCGTCACATTTGCGCTGCCGGCCCGTTGCGCTGCGGCAACGTGACACGGGCGTGAACGCTCACGCGGGGCTCAACGTGGCGAGCATGCTCGCCGCATCGCTGACTTCGAATTTGCCGGGTGCTTCGACGAACAGCGTCTTGACCACGCCGTCTTCGACCACCATCGCATAGCGCTGGGAACGGATTCCCATGCCACGCGCCGACAAATCCTGCTCCAGACCGAGCGCCCGGGTGAAAGCCGCGCTGCCGTCGCCCATCATGCGCACCTTGCCCGCGGTGCGCAGATCGCGCCCCCACGCGCCCATCACGAACGCGTCGTTGACGGACACGCACCAGACTTCGTCGACGCCGGCCGCGGCAAGCGCGTCCGCCTTCTCGACATAGCCCGGCACGTGCTTCGCCGAGCAGGTCGGCGTAAAGGCGCCCGGCAATCCGAAGATCACCACGCGCCTGCCTGCCGTCTGCTCGCGCACGCTGAAGCTGTTCGGCCCCAGCGTGCAGCCTTCGCGCGCGTCCTCGACGTATTCGTGGAGGGTCGCGTCGGGCAGCGCTTCACCCTGTTTGATCATGGCTCGTCCTTCGCATCGATGCGCCAGCATGTTACACGCGGTACTCCGCAATTATCTGCCATCAGTCTTTCAGGATCGTCAGGCGGCACGCCGCCCTGCCGCCACCCAAAGCGTGGCGGACGCTCGTCCTTGCCGCAGATCCTCACGGATGCGGCCCTGCTGGCCTTCATTGCGACGCGTGCATCGTCTGCCCGGGTGCCGGCCGGAACGGGCGCTTCAAGACGCTATTGAAGCGCTATTGAAGCCCTGCCCCGATCCCGCACCGCAGCCAGACCGCGTGCACTCAGTCCGCCTGCTTGCGCAGGAACGCCGGGATGTCGTACGTATCGACGCCCTTTTCCTGCAGCGCCTGCACGTGCGAAGCCGCGGTGTCGCGCGAGGTGCGCCACACAGCCGGCGTATCCAGCGCGCCGTAGTCGGCCGTCGCGCCAGCCGACGCCTGCGGTGCGTACGTCTGCATCGTCGGGATCGGATGATTGTCGGTGCCGGTGCGCAGGAGCGTCATCGGCGCGGCCGACTGCTGCTTCTTCGCCGCACGGCCGAGACCCGTCGCGACCACGGTCACGCGCAGCGCGTCGCCCATCGCGTCGTCGTACACGGCACCGAAGATCACCGTCGCGTCTTCCGCGGCGTAGCTCTTGATGGTGTTCATGACTTCACGCGTTTCGGACAGACGCAGCGAACGGCTCGACGTGATGTTGACCAGCACGCCACGCGCGCCCGACAGGTCGACGCCTTCGAGCAGCGGGCTCGCCACGGCCTGTTCCGCCGCGAGGCGCGCGCGATCGACGCCGGCCACCGTGGCCGTGCCCATCATCGCCTTGCCCTGCTCGCCCATCACCGTCTTCACGTCTTCGAAGTCGACGTTCACGAGACCGTCGACGTTGATGATTTCGGCAATGCCTGCGACTGCGTTGTTCAGAACGTCGTCCGCGCACTGGAAGCACTTGTCCATCTCGGCGTCATCGCCCATCACGTCGAACAGCTTGTCGTTCAGGACGACAATCAGCGAGTCGACGTGATCCTCCAGTTGCTGCGCACCGGCTTCTGCCACGCGCATGCGCTTGCCGCCTTCGAATTCGAACGGCTTGCTCACGACGCCGACGGTCAGAATGCCCATCTCCTTGGCGATCTGCGCCACGACCGGGGCCGCCCCCGTGCCGGTGCCGCCGCCCATGCCCGCGGTGATGAACACCATGTGCGCGCCGAGCAGTGCATCGGCAATGCGCTCGCGTGCTTCTTCAGCCGCCGCGCGGCCCATCTCCGGCTTCGCGCCGGCGCCCAGACCCGTGTTGCCGAGCTGGATCACGGCCGATGCGCGCGAACGCGACAGTGCCTGCGCGTCCGTGTTCATGACGATGAAATCGACGCCCTGCACGCCGCGGTTGATCATGTGCTGAACAGCATTGCCGCCAGCGCCACCGACGCCCACCACCTTGATGATGGTGCCGTTGGTTTCCGTTTCCAGCATCTGGAATTCCATGTTGCCTCCGTCAAGAAAAAGATACCGCTCCTCGGCTGTTATCCGGTGGAAGATCGGGCAACCCTCCACCGCGCGCCAGCCGCCGTCACCGGCGCTTACCTACGCAAACCCGTACCGCAATCCGTCTTGCAATCCGTCTCGCATCCCTCGTCAGAAGTTGCCAAGGAACCAGTCCTTCATGCGCGTGAAGACCTGCCCCATCGACCCCGACTGCACGGCCACCTTGCGCCCGCGCATGCGCTGCGAGCGGCCTTCCACGAGCAGGCCCATCGCCGTCGAGTAGCGCGGGTTGCGCACCACGTCGGCGAGCCCCCCCGCGTACTCCGGCACGCCGATGCGCACCGGCTTGAGGAAAATGTCCTCGCCCAGCTCGACCATGCCCGGCATCATCGCGGCGCCGCCCGTCAGCACGACGCCCGAGCTCAGCAGTTCTTCGTAACCCGACTCGCGCACCACCTGCTGCACGAGCGAGAAGAGTTCTTCCACGCGCGGCTCGATCACGGCCGCCAGCGCCTGGCGCGACAGCGTGCGCGGACCGCGCTCGCCGAGCCCCGGCACTTCGATCATCTCGTCCGGATCGGCCAGCGCCTGCTTCGCGATGCCGTAGCTCACCTTGATGTCTTCCGCGTCCGGCGTGGGCGTGCGCAGCGCCATCGCGATGTCGCTCGTGACCTGGTCGCCGGCAATCGGAATCACCGCGGTATGGCGAATCGCGCCTTCGCTGAAGATCGCGATGTCGGTCGTGCCGCCGCCCACGTCCACCAGCACCACGCCCAGTTCCTTCTCGTCGTCGGTCAGCACGGCGAGCGACGAAGCGAGCGGCTGCAGGATCAGGTCGTTCACTTCCAGGCCGCAGCGGCGCACGCACTTCACGATGTTCTGCGCCGCGCTCACCGCGCCCGTCACGATGTGCACCTTCACTTCGAGGCGAATGCCGCTCATGCCGATCGGCTCGCGCACATCTTCCTGACCGTCGATGATGAATTCCTGCGTGAGGATGTGCAGCACCTGCTGGTCGGTCGGGATGTTGATCGCCTTGGCCGTTTCGATCACGCGCGCGACATCGGTCTGCGTGACTTCCTTCTCCTTGATCGCGACCATCCCGCTCGAATTGAAGCTGCGGATGTGGCTGCCCGCGATGCCGGTGAACACGTTAGTGATCTTGCAATCGGCCATGAGTTCGGCTTCTTCCAGCGCGCGCTGGATAGACTGCACGGTGGCCTCGATGTTCACCACCACGCCCTTCTTGAGCCCTTTCGATTCGCTCTGGCCGAGACCAATCACCTCGTAGTGGCCATCGCCCTTCATTTCGGCGACGACGGCCACCACCTTCGACGTCCCGATGTCGAGGGCGACCAGCAGATCCTTGTAGTCTTTACTCATAGCGTGCTCGTTGCGTGTGATGTGCTGTTACTTTTTGCCCGGGGCCGTGTCGCTGATGAAGCGCATGCCGGCCGCCCGAATCGCAAAACCGTTCGGATAGCGCAAGTCCGCATATTCGATATCTTTCCCCCAACGTTGCGTGACCGCCGACCATGCGACGATGAGCCGGTGCGTGCGCTCCCCGAGTGTGTCCGCGTTGCGCTCGCGGCCCAGCTCCACCTCCATGCCGTTCGAAAGCTTCACCGTCCACGCGTAGCGCGGCGAAAGCGTCACTTCGTCGGGCGTGAGGCCGAGCGGCGCAAACCACTTCTGGAAGTCGTGGTAACGCGCCACCACGTCCTTCGCACTGCCGTCCGGCCCGTCAAACGCAGGCAGATCCTCGTCCAGCTCGCCCTGGTTGGCCGTGAAGAGCTCGCCGTCCGTGCTCACGAGCTGATCGCTGCCCCACGTGCCGAGCGGCTTGTACTCTTCGAGCGACACGGCAAGCGCGTTCGGCCAGACGCGGCGCACGCTCGCGTGGCGCACCCAGGGCATCTGCTCGAACATCTGGCGCGCGGCGTCCAGATCGACCGTGAAGAAGTTGCCCTTCAGGTGGCCGACCACGCTCGCGCGCACCGTGGGCGCGTTGATGTGGTCCGTGTCGCCCTCGATGCGGATTTCGCGCAGCGCGAAGTTCGGGCGCTGCACCAGCCAGATGCCGCCGGCCGCCAGCAGCGCGAGCACGAGCAGCGCGTGCAGGGCGTTGGCGGCGAGGTTGAGCTGGCGTACGTTATTCCACATGTCGAGGCTGTTGCGATTGTTGTCTCAGAGGGCTCGGAGCAATTCGTCGATCTGGGTTGATGGGAGGGCCTAATCCTTCAGCGTGAGCGAAAGAACCTTCACGACCAGGTCCTGGTACGCAATGCCGACCGCGCGCGCCGCCTTCGGCGGCAGCGAGTGATCGGTCATGCCCGGCGCCGTGTTCACTTCGAGGAAGTACGGGTTGCCCGCGCCGTCGATCATGAAGTCGGCACGGCCCCAGTCGGTGCAGCCGAGCACGTCGAACGCGCGGCGCGCGAGCTGCTTCAGGCGCACTTCTTCCTCGGGCGCGACGCCGCACGGAATCAGGTATTGCGTCGTGTCGAGGATGTACTTCGCGTCGTAGTCGTAGAACTCGCCCGCCGGCACGATCTTGATGAGCGGCAGATCGAGGTCGCCCGCGATGCACGCGGTGTACTCGCCGCCGCCCTCGATGCTCTTTTCCACCAGCACGATCCTGTCGTGCTTCGCGGCTTCCTCGATGGCGGCGACGAGCCGGTCCGCGGCCTTCACCTTGATCACCGCCACGCTCGAACCTTCGCTCGCCGGCTTCACGAAGAGCGGCAGGCCGAGCTTAGCGACGATCGCGGGCGCCCGCGCCGCGTAGTCGTCGCCGCGCATCACGGCTTCGAACGGCGGCGTCGGGATGCCGAGCTGCTGCCACACGAGCTTGCTGCGAAACTTGTCGAGCCCGAGCGCCGAGCCGAGCACGCCGGTGCCCGTATAGCGGATGCCGTAGAAGTCGAGCGCGCCCTGGATCTGGCCGTTCTCGCCATAGCCGCCGTGCAGCGCGTTGAACGCGCGCACGAAACCCTCGTCCTTGAGCGCCGAAAGCGGCCGCTCGGACGGATCGAACCGATGCGCGTCGATACCCGCGCCACGCAGCGCCTCGTACACGAGGCGGCCGGAGTTGAGCGAGACTTCGCGCTCGGCGGACTCGCCGCCGAGCAACACCGCAACCTTGCCGAATTGTTTGGGGTCGATACTGCTCATGTCGCTCACACCTTCTGTTCCTGCGCTGCGATCCGGCCCGGCACCCCGCCGATCGAACCCGCGCCCATCGTAATCACCACGTCGCCGTCGCGGACCACGGCGGCCAGCGCGTCCGGCACCTCGTCCGCCGTTTCGACGAACACCGGCTCGACCTTGCCCGCCACGCGGATCGCCCGCGCGAGCGCGCGGCCGTCGGCGGCGACGATCGGCGCTTCGCCGGCAGCGTAGACATCGGTCAGCACGAGCGCGTCGACCGTGGACAGCACTTTCACGAAATCTTCGAAGCAGTCGCGCGTGCGCGTATAGCGGTGCGGCTGGAACGCCAGCACGAGGCGGCGGTCCGGGAACGCGCCGCGCGCCGCGGCCACGGTGGCGGCCATCTCCACCGGGTGGTGGCCATAGTCGTCGATCAACGTGTAGGCGCCGCCGCCGTTGACCGGAATTTCACCGTAGCGCTGAAAGCGGCGGCCCACGCCGTTGAATTCCGCGAGCGCGCGCTGGATGTCGGCATCCTTCACTTCCAGTTCGGTCGCAATCGCGATCGCGGCCAGCGCATTCTGCACGTTGTGCGTGCCCGGCAGGTTCAGCACGATATCGAGCGCCGGCGCGTCCTCGCGCATCACCGTGAAATACATCTTGCCTTCGCGCGCGACCACGTTCACCGCGCGCACCTGCGCATCGGGCGCGAAGCCGTAGCGGATGATCGGCTTCGAGACGAACGGCAGGATCTCCTTCACGTTCGGGTCGTCCACGCACAGCACCGCGATGCCGTAGAACGGCAGACGGTGCGTGAATTCGATGAACGCCTGCTTCAGGCGCGCGAAGTCGTGCCCGTAGGTGTCCATGTGATCGGCGTCGATGTTCGTGATGACTTCGATCACCGGGAAGAGATTGAGGAACGAGGCGTCCGACTCGTCAGCTTCCGCCACGATGAAGTCGCCCGTGCCGAGGCGCGCGTTCGCGCCTGCGCTGATGAGGCGCCCGCCGATCACGAAGGTCGGGTCGAGCCCGCCCGCCGCCAGCACGCTCGCCACGAGCGAGGTGGTGGTGGTTTTGCCGTGCGTGCCGGCAATCGCGATGCCCTGCTTCAGGCGCATCAGTTCCGCGAGCATCACGGCGCGCGGCACGATGGGAATGCGGCGATGACGCGCCGCGAGCACTTCGGGGTTGTCGCTGCGCACGGCCGTGGAGACGACCACGGCGTTCGCGCCTTCGATGTTCTGGGCGTCGTGCCCGATCGCGACGCGTGCGCCGAGCGCGGCAAGCCGCTCCGTGACCGCGTTCTTCGCGAGGTCCGAGCCGCTCACCTGATAGCCCAGGTTGACGAGCACTTCGGCGATGCCGCTCATGCCCGCGCCGCCGATGCCGACGAAATGGATATGTTTGACGATGTGTTTCATTGCTTTCCTCCCGCACTAGCGCCCGCCACGGCCGCGCAAATGCTCGCGACTTCGTCGGCGGCGTCGGGTTTCGCGAGCGCGCGGGCGCGCCCGGCCATTTCCGCCAGCGTTTCTCTGGTTTGTTGCCGCAGCCAGTCGGCGAGTCCTTCCGCCGTCAGGTCGCGTTGTTGCACCACCTGCGCGGCGCCCTTGTCGGCGAGAAACGCAGCGTTGGTGGTCTGATGGTCGTCCACGGCGAACGGGAACGGCACGAAGCATGCCGCCACGCCCACCGCCGCGATCTCGGCCACCGTCATCGCGCCCGAGCGGCAGATGACGAGGTCCGCTTCGTGGTACGCGCTCGCCATGTCGTCGATGAACGGCACGAGTTGCACCGCGTCGCCGGGTTCGAGTCCGGCTTCGAGATAGTGGGCCTTCAAGGCGTCGATGTGCTTCGCGCCCGCCTGATGCACGACCCGCGGGCGCTCGCCCGGTTCGATGAGCGCGAGCGCGCGCGGCACGACCTCGTTGAGCGCCGCCGCACCGAGGCTGCCGCCCACGACGAGCAAGCGCAGCGCACCGGTGCGCGCCGCGTAGCGCGCCTGCGGATCGTCCACGTGCTCGAGTTCTTCGCGCACCGGATTGCCGGTCCACTCGCCATGCGGGAGCGCCCCCGGGAACGCCACGAGCACGCGCTTCGCGAGCTTTGCGAGCACCTTGTTCGCGAGGCCCGCAATCGAGTTCTGCTCGTGCAGCACGAGCGGGCGCCCCGAGAGCGCGCTCATCACGCCCGCCGGGAACGTGATGTAGCCGCCCATGCCGAGCACCACATCGGGCTGCACGCGCGCGAGCGCCGCGCGGCTTTGCGTGAAGGCGCGCAGCAGATTCAGCGGGAGCATCAGCTTCGTCTTGAGGCCCTTGCCGCGCACGCCGCCAAAGCGCACGTATTCCATCGGGATGCCGTGCTTCGGCACGAGCGTCGCTTCCATGCCTGCGGGATTGCCGAGCCACACCACGCGCCAGCCCCACGCCTGCATGCGATGCGCGACCGCGAGCCCCGGGAACACGTGCCCCCCGGTGCCGCCGGCCATCACCATCAGCGTGCGCGGTGCTGCGCTCATACCTTCCCTCCGCGCATCAAGACCCGGTTCTCATAGTCCACGCGCAACAGGAGCGCCACGGCGACGCAGTTGAGCACAATGCCCGAGCCGCCGTAGCTCACGAGCGGCAACGTGAGGCCCTTGGTGGGCAGCAGGCCGAGGTTCACGCCCATGTTGATGAAGGCCTGCGCGCCGAACCACACGCCGATGCCCTTCGCGACGAGGCCCGCGAACGTGCGGTCGAGCGCGAGCGCCTGGCGGCCGATTTCGAACGAGCGGCGCACGATCCAGTAGAACAGCAGGATCACGATCAGCACGCCGACGAAGCCGAGTTCTTCGCCGATCACGGCGAGAATGAAGTCGGTGTGCGCTTCGGGCAGATAGTTGAGCTTTTCGACGCTGCCGCCGAGGCCCACGCCGAACCACTCGCCGCGGCCGAAGGCGATCAGCGAGTGCGTGAGCTGATAGGCCTTGCCCTGCGCATAGCGGTCGTCCCACGGATCGAGGTACGCGAAAATCCGCTCGCGCCGCCACGGCGAGAGCCACACGAGCATCGTGAAGGTGCCCACCGCCGTCGCCACGAGGCCGCCGAACAGCTTGCCGTTCACGCCGCCGAGGAACAGCACGCCCATCGCGATCGCGGCGATCACCATGAACGCACCCATGTCGGGCTCGAGCAGCAGCAGCGCGCCCACCACGCCCACGGCGAACGCCATCGGCAGGAAGCCCTTCGCGAAGCTGTGCATGTACTCCTGCTTGCGCACCGTGTAGTTCGCCGCGTAGATCGTCACGGCGAGCTTCATGATTTCCGAAGGCTGCATGTTCGTGATGCCGAGCGGAATCCAGCGGCGCGCACCGTTCACGCCCTTGCCGATGTGCGGAATCAGCACGACTACGAGCATCGCGAGCGCGATCAGGAAGAACTTCGGTGCGTAGCGGTCCCACGTCGAGATCGGGATTCGAAACGCCACCACGGCTGCGATCGCGGCGACCACGAGCGAAGCGATATGGCGAACGAGGAACGCGTAGTCGTGGTACGAGGCGTACTTCTTCGAATCGGGCATCGCGATGGACGCCGAATACACCATCACCACGCCCAGGCCCAGCAGCGCGATCACGGCCCACAACAGCGAGTGGTCGTAGTCGAGCATGCGCGAGCGCGCCGGGCGCACGCCGTTGACAACGCTCGCCAGGCCGCTCGCGCCCGGGCGTGCGCCGCCGGCCGCCCCACCGCCATTGCCCTCGCGCGACAGACGCGCACCGAACCGTTCGGACCAGCTCATATCATCGTCCCCCGTTCTGCGGCGATTTCCTCGACCGTGTCGCGAAACACGGCGGCGCGATGGGCGTAGCCCTTGAACATGTCGAAGCTCGCGCACGCCGGCGAAAGCAGCACGACGTCGCCGGGTTCGGCGAGCGCCGTCGCCGCGCGCGTCGCGGCTTCGAGTGTCGGATGATCGGCGAGCGCGATGCCCGTCGTTTCGAGCGCGGCGCGGATTAGGGGCGCGTCGCGGCCAATCAGCATCACGGCGCGGCACCAGCGCTCGACAGGTGCGGCGAGCGGTGCGAAGTCCTGGCCCTTGCCGTCACCGCCGGCGATCAGCACGGCGCGCTGCGCGAGGCCGTCGAGCGCGGCGACCGTGGCGCCCACGTTCGTGCCCTTGCTGTCGTCGACGTAATCGATGCCTTCGATCGAAGCGATCAGCTCCACGCGATGCGGCTCGCCGCGATATTCGCGCAGGCCGTGCAAAAGCGGCGCAGCGGCGAGATCGATCGCGCGGGCGAGCGCGAAGGCCGCCAGCGCGTTCGCCGCGTTGTGCAGGCCGCGGATACGCAGGGCGTCCGCCGGCATCAGGCGCTTCAGGCCCAGGTTCACGGGCGCGGCTTCGCGCTGCTTGCGGCGGCGCGGGGAAACCGGCTCGTCGGCCGCGTCCTTGTCGTGCGCTTCCACGAGCCAGAGCATGCCGCTCTCGCGCAGGATGCCGTAGTCGCCGGGATGCTGCGGCTCGTCGAGGCCGAACGTCACCATGCGTGCGGCGTTCCCGGCGTCGGCCGCCAGCGACATCACGCGGGCGTCGTCGCGGTTGAGCACGCGCGTGGTCTGCGCACCGAAGATGCGGCCCTTCGCGGCGGCGTAGGCGTCGAGGCCGCCGTGCCAGTCCAGATGGTCTTGCGTGATGTTCAGGATCGCCGCAGCGTCGGGAGCAAACGTGTGCGACGTTTCGAGCTGGAAGCTCGACAGTTCGAGCACCCACACGTCGGGCAGCGCGGTGTTGTCGATGGCTTCGGCGAGCTTGTCGAGCATCGCCGGGCTGATGTTGCCG
Source organism: Paraburkholderia ferrariae NBRC 106233 (assembly GCF_000685035.1). Classification (GTDB taxonomy): domain Bacteria; phylum Pseudomonadota; class Gammaproteobacteria; order Burkholderiales; family Burkholderiaceae; genus Paraburkholderia; species Paraburkholderia ferrariae. Next base: position 16,485 of record NZ_BAYB01000035.1, on the reverse strand, counting down.
GCCACGGCCACGCGCTTGCCTGCGCGTTCGCAGAGGAGACCCGTCAGGCTCGTCGTGGTGGTCTTGCCGTTCGTACCGGTAATGGCGAGCACCTTGGGCGCGTAGCCGCTCTCGCCGAGATGCCGGAGCGCCTGCGCGAAGAGTTCGAGTTCGCCCCACACGTCGATGCCGCGCTCGCGCGCGGCCGCGATCAGCGGCACGAGGTCGGCGGCCAGCGGCGAAAGGCCCGGGCTGATGGCGACGAGTTCGACGCCGTCGAGCAGCGCCGTCGAGAACGGGCCGCCCACGAAATCGCCATCGACGCCGTGCGCAGCGAGTTCGGGCAAACCGGGCGGCGTCTCGCGCGTGTCGGCGATACGCAGGCGGCACCCGTGCCGCGCGCACCAGCGCGCCATCGCGAGGCCCGATTCACCGAGCCCCAGCACGAGCACCATCGGCTTTTGCCGATCCCGAAACTTCTCGCCAAACATCGCTTGCTTTCCCTTTTTATGACTGGTGTAACCCGCCGGTTCGACTACGCAGACTGCGCGACCGGCAACTTCAACGCAGCTTGAGCGTGGACAGGCCGAACAGGCACAGCATCAGCGTGATGATCCAGAAACGCACGACCACCTGCGTCTCCTTCCAGCCCGACAGCTCGAAGTGGTGGTGCAGCGGCGCCATCTTGAAGATGCGCCGGCCCTCGCCGTACCGCTTCCTGGTGTACTTGAACCACGTGACCTGCAGCATCACGGAGAACGTTTCCGCGACGAAAATGCCGCCCATGATGAACAGCACGATTTCCTGGCGCACGATCACGGCGATCGTGCCGAGCGCGCCGCCGAGCGCCAGCGCCCCCACGTCGCCCATGAACACCTGGGCCGGATACGTGTTGAACCAGAGGAACGCGAGCCCTGCCCCGCCCATGGCCGAGCAGAAGATGAGCAGTTCGCCCGCGCCGGGAATGTGCGGGAAAAGCAGGTACTTCGAATAGACCGAGCTGCCCATCACGTAGGCGAACACGCCGAGCGAGGCGCCCACCAGCACCACGGGCATGATGACGAGCCCGTCGAGGCCGTCGGTGAGGTTCACCGCGTTGCTCGCGCCCACGATCACGAAGTACGTGAGTGCGATGAAGCCCCACACGCCGAGCGGATAGCTGATCGACTTGAGGAACGGCAGCAGCAGGTCGGCACGCGCAGGCAGGCCCATCGAGAGACCGCTCCGCACCCATGCCATGAAGAGATCGAACACGCGCACGTTGCTCGCTTCCGAAACGCTGAAGGCGAGATACACGGCGGCGAAGAGGCCGATCACCGACTGCCAGAAGTACTTCTCGCGCGAGGACATCCCGCGCGGGTCCTTGTGGACCACCTTGCGATAGTCGTCCACCCAGCCGATCAGGCCGAAGCCGAACGTCACCAGCATCACGATCCAGATGAAGCGGTTCGTGAGATCGCCCCAGAGCAGCGTCGAAACGGCGATGCCCAACAGGATCAGCACGCCGCCCATGGTCGGCGTGCCCGATTTCACGAGGTGCGTTTGCGGGCCGTCCGTACGCACGGCCTGGCCGACCTTCATCGCGGTCAGCTTGCGAATGACCCACGGGCCCAGCATGAGCCCGAACCCCATCGCGGTGATGGTCGCCATCACCGCGCGGAAGGTCAGATAACTGAACACGCGCAAGAAGCTTGCGTCATTCTGCAGCCATTGCGCCAGCGCCAGTAGCATGCCTTGTATTCCTTCGTATTTCAGTGCGCGCCGGACGCAGCGTCCGGCGCAGGGTTGTGCGGATTCGTCAGGGCTGCCACCACGCGCTCCATCTGCATGAAGCGCGAGCCTTTCACGAGTATCGTTGCGCGGCCGCCGTAGCCGGCCTGCGCCAATGCGTTCACCAGTTCGCCCACGCTCGCCGCATGCAGCGCGTTCGCGCCGAATGCCGCCGACGTGTCGCGCGCGGCGTTGCCCAGCGTGTAGAGCGCGTCGATGCCGCGCTCCTTCGCATACGCGCCCACCTCGCGGTGGAACGCGGGGCCTTCGTCGCCGACTTCGCCCATGTCGCCCAGCACGAGCACGCGCGGCGCGTTCTGCGCCGCGAGCACGTCGATCGCCGCGCGCACCGAATCGGGGTTCGCGTTGTAGGTGTCGTCGATCACCGTCGCGCCCGCAAGTTCCCCGAGCGCGGCATGCTTCACCTGCAAACGGCCCTTCACCGGCAAGAACGCTTCGAGCCCGCGGCGGATCGCATCGAGCGACACGCCCGCTGCAAGCGCCGCCGCCGTCGCCGCAAGCGCGTTGTGCGCGTTATGCGCGCCCAGCACCTGCAGTTCGACTTCGAGATGCCCCTGCGGCGCGGCAATCGCAAGGCGATTGCCCGCGAGCTTCCCCGTCACTGCGGCATCGACGCCGCGCTCTGCCGTATGCAGCGCGAAATCGAGAATCTGCGAACCGGTGGCGGCCACGCGCCAGATGCCCGCGTACGCGTCGTCGGCGGGAAACACCGCGACACCTTCGGGCTTCAGGGCGTGGATCGCGCTGGCATGTTCGAGCGCGACGGCTTCCACCGTCGCCATGAACTCCTGGTGCTCGCGCTGCGCGTTGTTGACCACCGCAACGGTCGGCTCGGCAAACTTCGCGAGCAGCGCCGTCTCGCCGGGATGGTTCATCCCGAGTTCGACGACCGCGAGGCGATGCGCGCCGGACAAACGCAGCAGCGTTAACGGCACGCCGATGTCGTTATTGAGGTTGCCGGCCGTGGCCAGCCGGTTTGCTTCGCCAACTGCGACCGCGAAGATCGAAGCGATCATTTCCTTGACCGTCGTCTTGCCGTTGCTGCCCGTCACGGTGACGAGCGGCAGCGTGAAGCGCCGCCGCCAGCCGAGCGCAAGCGCGCCGAGCGCCGTGCGCGTGTCGTCCACGCGCAGCGCCGGAATGCGCCAGTCGCCGGGGCTGCGCGAAACCAGCACCGCGCTCACGTGGCGCCCCGCCACGTCGGGGAGGAAGTCGTGCGCATCGAAGCGGTCGCCCTTGAGTGCGACGAACAGATCGCCGGGGCCGGCCGTGCGGCTGTCGGTCGAAATACGCGCGAACGTGGCCTCTTCGTCGCCGAGCACGCTTGCGCCCGGAATCAACGTTGCCGCTTCGCGCAGGGAAAGCATCGTCATTCACCGCCTCCGCGCCCGTGAGTCGTACGGGCGGCGAGTGCAAGCCGCGCGTGGTCCTGATCGGAGAACGCGCGCTTCTTGCCCATGATTTCCTGAGTCGCCTCGTGCCCCTTGCCGGCCAGCACGACGACGTCTTCCTTCGCCGCGCCGCGCACCGCCTGCAGGATCGCGCTCGCGCGGTCCTCGATGCGGCGCGACCTGGCAGGCTCCTGCATGCCGCCCGCGATCTGCTCGATGATGGCCGCGGGCGCTTCGCTGCGCGGGTTGTCGCTCGTCACGACCACCTGGTCGGCGAGGCGTTCGGCAATCGCGCCCATCAGCGGACGCTTCGTGGCGTCGCGGTCGCCGCCGCAGCCGAACATGCAGATGAGTTCGCCGCCGCGCGCCGCCGCCATCGGGCGCAGCGCTTCGAGCGTCTTTTCGAGCGCATCGGGCGTGTGCGCGTAATCGATCACGACGAGCGGCTCGTCATGATCGACGCGGCCGCCCAGCCGCTCCATGCGGCCGTTCACCGGCTGCAGCTTCGCCAGTTCGTTCAGCGCCGCGACGAGCGGCACGTTCGCGGCCAGCAGCGCGCCCAGCACGCCGAGCAGGTTGCTCACGTTGAAGAGGCCGAGCGTCTGCACCTCGATTTCGGCGTCGCCCCAGTCGGACGTGGCGAGGTGAAACGCCGTACCCGTGGCCGTCGCCCGTACGTTCGACGCGCGCAGCCACGCGTGCGCGACCGGCGCATCGGCGGCGGGCGTTTCGACCCCGTAAGCAATCGTGCGCGCATGGCCGCGCGTGGCAGCGAGGAAGCGCCGGCCGGCGGCATCGTCGGCATTGATCACCGCGGCGCGCAGACCGCGCCATGCGAAAAGACGCGCCTTCGCGGCCTCGTAGGCTTCGAACGTGCGGTGATAGTCCAGATGGTCCTGCGTGAGATTCGTGAAGATCGCGATGTCGAACGAGGTGCCGTTCACGCGGCCCTGGTGCAGCGCATGCGAGGACACTTCCATCGCCACGGCCTGCGCCCCTTCGCCGCGCAGCCGTGCGAGACTGCGCTGCAGTTGCGGCGCGTCGGGCGTAGTGAAGCCCGTATGCACGAGCGCGCCCGGAAAGCCGCTGCCGAGCGTGCCGACGATCGCGCACTTCTGGCCGAGGGCGCCAAGGGCCGACGCCACCCATTGGCTGCACGAGGTCTTGCCGTTCGTGCCGGTCACGCCGACCACGAGCATCGCGTCGCTCGGGTCGCCGTACCAGCCGCTCGCGATCTCGCCCGCCAGCACGTCGAGCTGCGGCACCGCAAGCGACATCGACGCGTCCGGCTGGCCCGCGAAACCTTCCGGCTGATACAGCACGGCGGCCGCGCCGCGCTCGACGGCGTTCTCGATGTGCGGGCGGTTATCGGCACCTTCGACGGCATAGGCGAGGAACACGTCGCCCGCCTGAAGCGAGCGCGTGTCCGCATGCAGGTTGGCCGTGGCCGCCGCGTGCGTGCGCAGCCACGCGAGCGCGTCCGCGATCTGCCGGTGCGCGGGATGCTGGGTGCGCGTGGCGCTCATCGGACAACTCCGGGTCGATTATTGGCGTTATCGGCGACGGTCATGCGGCGCGCGGCGACCGCCGGCTTCGACGAAGCCGAGGCGTGCTTGAGCGGCGCGGCCGCGGCGCCCGAGGCGCCACTGGACGCAGCGGCCTGCGCGCTGTCGTCGGAGACGACGAGCTGCTTGACCGGCATGTCGGGCGGCACGTTGAGCGTGCGCAGGGTGTCGCCGACGATGGCCGAGAATACCGGGCCCGACACCGCGCCGCCGAAGTGGCTGCCGGCGGTCGGTTCGTCGATCGAGACGGCCACGACGATGCGCGGATTCGGCATCGGCGCCATGCCGACGAACGAGGCGCGGTACTTCGATTTGTCGTAGCCGTGGCTTTCGTGCTTGTACGCCGTACCCGACTTGCCGCCCACGCGGTAGCCGGGAACGGCCGCTTCGGGCGACGTGCCCTGGGTGGACACGACGCTTTCGAGCATCGTGCGCACCTCGCGCGCCGTGGTGGGCGAGAACACCTGGGTGCCGGTAACGGGCTGATCGTCGCCTGGGTGGCGGAAGATCGTCACCGGCAGGATCTGGCCGTCGTGGGCGATCGCCGTGTACGCGCGCGCAAGCTGGAACAGCGAAACCGAGAGGCCGTAGCCGTAGGACATCGTCGCCTGCTCGATGCGGCGCCAGCTCTTCCACGGACGCAGGCGGCCCGCCGCCGCGCCGGGGAACCCGACCTTCGGCGCCTGACCGAGTCCGATGCTGGTGTACATGTCCCACATTTCCTCGGGCTTGAGCGTCATCGCGATCTTGGTCGCGCCGATGTTGCTCGACTTCTGGATCACGCCGCCCACCGTGAGCACGCCGAACGCCGAATCGTCGGTGATGGTCGCGCCGTCCAGCGTGAAGTGGCCCGAGCCCGTATCCACCAGGGTAGTCGGCGAGACCCGGTGCAGATCGAGTGCGAGCGACACCGTGAACGGCTTCATGATCGAGCCCGGCTCGAACACGTCGGTGAGGATACGGTTGCGCAACTGCTCGCCCGTAAGGTGCGAGCGGTCATTCGGGTTGTAGGTCGGATAGTTGACGAGCGCGAGCACTTCGCCCGTGCGCACGTCCACCACCATCGCCGCGCCGGCCTTTGCCTTGAACTTCTCGACGGCCGCCTTCAGGTTCGAATAGGCGATGTACTGGATCTTGCTGTCGATCGAGAGCCTCACGTCCTGGCCGTCGTGCGGCACGACCTGCTCGTCCACGTCCTCGACGACGTGGCCCATGCGGTCCTTGATGACGTGACGGATGCCCGGCACGCCCTCGAGAATCTTCTCGTCGCTCAGTTCGACGCCTTCCTGGCCTTCGTCCTCGACGTTGGTGAAGCCGATCAGGTGAGCGGTCACCTCGCCTTCGGGGTAGAAACGCTTGTATTCGTTGCGCTGATAAATGCCCGGAATATCGAGATCCGCCACCTTGCTGGCCACGTCGAGCGGCACCTGGCGCTTCACGTAGACGAAGGTCTTGTCTTCGGAGAGCTTCTTGCGCAGATCGGTCGTGGACATGCCGAGAAGCTGGCCGAGCTGCGTGAGCTTGTCGGCGCCGAGGTCGTCGGGCACGTCTTCGGGAATCGCCCAGATGGCGCGCACGGGCAGGCTCGTGGCGAGCACGAGCCCGTTGCGGTCGAGAATCTTGCCGCGCGTGGCCGGCAGTTCGAGCGTGCGCTGATAGCGGCTTTCGCCCTGCTTCTGATAGAAGGCGTTGCCCGGGCCCTGAATCCAGAACGCGCGCGCGGCAAGCGCGACGAACGCCATGAACAGCATGAACACGACGAGCTTCGAGCGCCACATCGGCAGGCGCACGGAGAGGATCGGATTCGACGAAAAGGCGACGCTCTTGCGGCTGTTGCCCTTTTTCATCGCACGCCTCCGCGACGGCCGGTGACAGCGGCCGGGGAGGAAGCCGGCGCCGACGTGGGCACCGGCGCGTCCGTGGCGGTGGCGGCGCCGGGCGCGAGCGTCAGGTATTGCGTGCGTCCGGTCGTGACGGGCTGCATCTTGAGCGAATCGGTTGCGATCTGTTCGACGCGCGCCGTTCGCGACAGCGCGCTCTGCTGATATTGAAGCTGGTCGTAGTCCTGCTGCAGCTGGCGCTCTTCGGCCTGCGCGCGCTGCAACTGGATGAAAATCTGCCGCTGCTGGTTGGTGGCGTTGACGACCGACAACGCACAGCCCATCACGACGATCAGCAGGAAGATGTTCAGGCGATTCATGGCGTGATGCGCTCCGCAATGCGCATCACGGCGGAGCGGGCACGCGGATTCGCGGCGACTTCCTCGTCGCTCGCGAACACGCGGCCGAGCAGCTTGAGCGGCGGGCTGGGCAGATCGACGGCGCGGATCGGCAGGCGGCGATCCACCGCGGGCGCACTGGCGTGCGCCTGCAGGAACCGCTTGACGATCCGGTCTTCGAGCGAATGAAAGCTGATCACCACCAGCCGCCCCCCCTGCTCAAGCGACGCGAGCGCCGCCTCTAGTACGACTTGCAGCTCCGCAAGCTCTTGATTGACGTGAATCCGTATAGCCTGAAAGGTGCGGGTTGCCGGATCCTTACCCTTCTCACGGGTCTTGACGACGTTAGCCACGATTTGGGCAAGCTCGCCCGTGCTGTCGAGAGGCCCGAGACGGTCGGACTCTGCCCGGCGAGCAACAAGCGCCTTTGCAATCTGAAAAGCAAACCGTTCTTCCCCATAATCTCGAATCACCTCCGTCAGTTCCTGCAACGTGGCCCGCGCCAGCCAGTCGGCAGCAGACTCGCCGCGCGTCGGGTCCATCCGCATGTCGAGCGGGCCATTCGCGCGAAAACTGAAGCCGCGCTGCGGGTCGTCGAATTGCGGCGACGACACGCCAAGGTCCAGCAACACCCCCGACACACGCCCTGCTCCGCGCGACGCAAGCGCCTCGCGCAGCGAAGCAAAACTCTCATGCACGATCGCGAAACGCGGATCCTCGATGGTCGCGGCCGTGGCGATCGCCTGCGGATCCTTGTCGAACGCGATCAGCCGGCCGGCTTCGGAAAGCCGGCCGAGCACCGCGCGACTGTGGCCGCCGCGCCCGAACGTGCCGTCCACATAGACGCCGTCCGCGCGCGTGACGAGCGCATCGACCGCTTCATCGAGCAGCACCGTGCGATGCTGCAAACTGCCTTGTCCCATCGCAGATGCCATAGCTCGTTCACCCGCGATCAGAACGTGAAATTCTTCAAGGCGTCGGGCATGCCCTGCGCCATCGCCGCCTGTTCCTTGGCGGCGTAGGTCTGTGCATCCCACAACTCAAAATGACTACCCATGCCAAGCAGCATGACTTCCTTTTCCATTCCTGCCGCCAGACGCAATTCAGGGGAGACGAGCACGCGGCCCGCGCTGTCGACATCGACGTCGGACGCATTGCCGAGAAAGATGCGGCGCCACCAGTGCGCATCCATCGGCAAGGCGGCGACCTTCGCACGGAACACTTCCCATTCGGGGCGCGGAAATAGCAACAGGCAGCCGTCCGGGTGCTTGGTGATCGTCACCCGTCCTTCTGCCTGTTGTTGCAGCGCGTCCCGATAGCGCGACGGAATCGACATCCGTCCTTTCGCATCGAGTGTTAGCGCCGACGCCCCCTGGAACACTTTTGCTCCCCCTCACGCGGCGTCGTTCGCCGCCCGCCCCAATTCAAATGAATTTACCCGAATGCGCGCCCGGAATCACACAAAAAAACACTTTCTCACACTGTCTCCCACTTTAGAGGAACGCCCCACGAGGGTCAAGGGAGAGAGGCCATTTCTTGACGAAATTTATCCGTTAGAACAAGGACTTAGCGGCACTTCCTCAAGTCAGACGAAAAGCCAAAAACCGTTATGAATGAATGAGCTAACGCGGGTTGTGAAGGTGATACGTGAAAAGCTTGGCGAAAAACGCGGGGGCGGTGGGATTCCGGGGGGATTAAAGCGGGTCGGGTGAAGCGCTAAATCAACGAAAGCAATAGCGGGACGGCGAGCCGCGCCGTCCCGCTCGAGCGGTTAAATATAGTAGGCCGTACGGGTCATCACTTTGGATACCGCACGCATGAGCGAACGCACGGGTAGCGGCAGTTCGATACCGCCGGCGTCCGTCGCCGACCTGGCGTGCGCGATCTCGTCGATGCGCATCTGCTCGACCACGGCACGCGACTCCAGATCGGCGGCCGGCAGGCTTTCGAGGTGGCCGTCCAGATGATGTTCGACCTGGCGCTCCGTCTCGGCCATGAAGCCGAGGCTCACCTTGTCGCCGAACCGGCCCGCCAGGAGGCCGATCGTCATCGCGCCGGCATACCAGAGCGGATTGAGCAGGCTCGGGCGCGAGTCGAGCGCCTGGAGACGGCGCGCGGTCCAGGCCAGATGGTCCTCTTCCTCGAGCGCCGCCTGGGTGAACGCCGCTTTGAGCGTGGGCGAGCGCGTAGCGAGCTTTTGCGCCTGATACAGCGCCTGGGCGCACACCTCGCCGACGTGATTCACGCGCATCAGGCCGGCGGCGTGCGCGCGTTCGGCCGGCGTGAGTTCGCCTGCCGCGCCCGGCGCAGACTCCCCGGGCCCGGCGGACCCAGACCCAGCGGACCCGGCCGATTCCACGCCCTCGGCAGCGAGAGCCGGAGCCGTGGCTTCGGGCTGCGCGGCCGGCTGAGGCATCGGCCGCGTCATGCGCGACACGCCCGTTATCGAGCGCAGGCCCCGATCGAATTCGGTAATCAACTCGTCAAGCGTCATCCAACCTCCCTTTCCGGTGCCCGGGCGCAAGGCGCAGCCGTCTTCCGCACTACAGGAACAAATGGGCTGCCGTCAATAAGGGGCAGCGCCGATAGATAGGCGCATATTCTAGACCATGTTGTGTAAACGAAACAGGTACTTAGCGGCGCCAGGCTTTCCCTTTGTCACGATTAACCGTTTTGTTACATTACGAGCAACTTCTCGCGAAGTTAGCTGGCGGAGCCAACGTCAGACAATAAATCGGCTCCGTTTATAAGACGCACAAGATTCGCAAACACTGGAGATCCATCAATGAAGAAGTCGCTTCTCGCGCTCGCTGCGCTGGGCGCGTTCGCGGGTGCTGCTCACGCGCAGAGCAGCGTCACGCTTTACGGCATCATCGACGAAGGTTTCAACATCAACACGAACTCGGGTGGCAAGCACCTGTACAACCTGTCGAGCGGCGTGCTGCAAGGCAGCCGTTGGGGCCTGCGCGGCGCTGAAGACCTGGGCGGCGGCCTGAAGGCGGTCTTCGTGCTCGAAAACGGTTTCGACGTGAACACCGGCAAGCTCGGCCAGGGCGGCCTGATGTTCGGCCGTCAAGCCTACGTCGGCCTGTCGAGCTCGCAATACGGCTCGGTCACGCTGGGTCGCCAGTACGACTCCGTCGTCGACTACGTCGGTCCGCTGGAAGTGGGCGACCAGTGGGGTGGCTACATCGCCGCTCACCCGGGCGACCTGGACAACTTCAACAACGCGTACCGCACCAACAACACGATCAAGTACACGAGCGCGAACTACGCAGGCCTGACGTTCGGCGGCACGTACAGCTTCGGCGGCACGGCTGGCAACTTCACGCAGAACCAGATCTGGTCGTTGGGCGCGGGCTACAGCAACGGTCCGCTGACCCTCGGTGTCGGTTACCTGAACGCACGCACGCCGTCGAACACCGGCGGCCTGTTCGGCAACAACACCTCGAGCTCGACGGCATCGGCTGTCACGACGCCGGTTTACTCGGGCTTCGTGAACGCCAACACCTACCAGGTGATCGGCGCAGGCGGCGCGTACACGTTTGGCGCAGCGACGTTCGGCTTGACGTACTCGAACGTCAGCTTCCGCGACCTGGGCGCAAACGGCGCGACGATCTATCGTCAGGGCGAAAACGCCACGTTCAACAACGTCGAAGCGAACTTCAAGTACCAGTTCACGCCGGCCCTGCTGGCTGGCTTCGCGTTCGACTACACGGACGGCAACAGCGTCGCGCTCAAGAACGGCACGAGCAACGACGGTTCGAAGTACTACCAGTACTCGCTCGGCACGGACTACTTCCTGTCCAAGCGCACCGACGTCTACCTGGTCGGCGTGTACCAGCACGCTTCGGGTACGAACTCGCTCAACGATCCGGCTGTCGCCGCGATCAACGGCCTCTCGGCATCGAGCAACGACAACGTGTTCACGGCACGTATCGGTATCCGCCACAAGTTCTAAGAAGAACAGCCGCTTCAGTCTCAAAGGCGCCTTCGGGCGCCTTTTTTCTTTGCGGCACGGAATCACGCGCGCAAAAAAAAGCCTGCCCCATCGGGACAGGCTCTGACTTCACACTTCACACGTATGGTCGCTGCAGGTCGCCACGGCTTTGGGCCGCTCAGGCGCGGCCGTCGCGCAACTCGCGCCGCAGGATCTTGCCGACATTGGTCTTCGGCAGATCGGTGCGGAATTCGATGATCTTCGGACGCTTGTACCCCGTAAGCTGCGTCTTGCAGAATTCGAAGACGTCCTTGTCGGTCAACGCCGGATCCCTCTTCACGATGAAGAGCTTCACCGCTTCGCCGGAATGCGGGTCGGGCACGCCCACGGCCGCCACCTCGAACACCCCCGGCAGCTTCGCCACCACGTCTTCGACCTCGTTCGGGTACACGTTGAAGCCTGAGACGAGAATCATGTCCTTCTTGCGATCGACGAGCTTGATGTAGCCACGCGTGTTCATCACGCCCACGTCGCCCGACTTGAAGTAGCCGTCGGCCGTCATGACCTTGGCGGTCTCTTCGGGGCGCTGCCAGTAGCCGGCCATTACCTGCGGGCCGCGGATGCAGATCTCGCCGGGCTCGCCCACCGGCAGTTCGTTGCCCCCGTCGTCGCGGATCGAGATTTCGGTCGAGGGCAGCGGCAGGCCGATCGTTCCCGTGTATTCCGTGGCCGTGGTCGGGTTGCAAGTGACGCAGGGCGACGTTTCGGACAGGCCATAACCCTCGACGACAGGCGTCTGGGTCTTTTCGAACCAGCGGTTCGCCACCGCCTCCTGCACCGCCATGCCGCCGCCGTTGGCCACGAGCAGCTTCGAGAAGTCGAGCTTGCCGAAATCCGGATGATTCAGGATCGCGTTGTACAGCGTGTTGACCGCCGGGAACGTCGTGATCGCGTAGCCTTCGAGTTCCTTGATCATGCCCGCGATATCGCGCGGATTCGGAATCAGGATCGCGAGGCCGCCCGTGCGGATCGTGAGCAGCCCGCAGACGGTCAGCGCAAACACGTGATAGAGCGGGAGCGCCGCAACCGTGACCGGCTGCATGCCGGCCGGCAGCTTCGAAAGCGCCGGCTCGCTCCAGGCGGCCGACTGCAGCACGTTGGCGATGAGGTTGCGATGCAGGAGCGTCGCGCCTTTCGAGACACCCGTGGTGCCCCCCGTGTACTGGAGGAACGCAATATCTTCCGGCTTCTGCTCGACGGGCTTGAAGCTCGCGCGCGCGCCGGCAGACAGCGCATCGCTAAAGCGCACGTGGCCAGGCAGCGTCCACGCGGGCACCATCTTCTTCACGCGCCGCACGACGAAATTGACGATGCAGCCCTTCACGCCCAGCAGGTCGCCCATCGACGCGACCACGACGTGCTTCATGCCCGTGTTCGCGATCACCGCATCGAGCGTCGCAGCGAAATTCTCAAGGATGACGATCGCTTCCGCGCCGCTGTCCTTGAGCTGATGTTCGAGTTCGCGCGGCGTGTAAAGCGGGTTCACGTTCACGACCACGTAGCCTGCGCGCAGGATCGCCGCAAGCGCGACCGGGTATTGCAGCACGTTCGGCATCATGATGGCGATGCGCGCGCCGCGCGCAATGCCGCGCGACTGAAACCAGGCCGCCAGACGACGCGAAAGATCGTCGAGCTCGCCATAGGTGATCGACTTGCCCATGCATGCGAAAGCAGGCTTCGTCCGGTAGGCGCTGAAACTCTCTTCGAGCAGCGCCGTGATGGACGCGTAGCGCCCCGGGTCGATTTCCGCTGGAACGCCGGGGGGATACGATTTCAGCCAGATTTTTTCCATGCGGCGTCTCCTCCGTCAATTTTCGAATGATCGTGCTAAAACTTGGATCGTAGCATGACGCCCGGTGCTTTAATCCGGTGAATCAGCAAGTTAGAGAAGCCCTTCGAACGCCGGCGACACGCCGTTGCAGGCGCACGCAGGCGCAAACGGGTGCAGCCGCCGGCGCGGCGCCGGGCGCTCGGGGAAACCATCAGGCGCGTTCGACTTCGACCAGGCAGTCGTAGAAGGTGGCCGATCCGCCCAGGTCGGTCAGCGCCTGGCTCGTGACCTCGTTGGCGTTGCGGCCATCGGGGGCCAGCTTTTTCCACCAGATCGACAGCCCGACCACGAGACCTTCGCGGGCCCGTTCGCTTACGCGGGCGCGCGCGTGCATCGTGCCGCGGTCGTTGAAGATGCGGACCTTGTCGCCGTCCTCGATGCCGCGGGGGGCGGCGTCGGCAGGATTCAGGTCCACGTGCGGTTCGCCTTCGGTCGCACGCAGGCTTTCGACATTGACGAAGGTGCTGTTCAGGAAGTTGCGCGCGGGCGGCGAAATCATCGCAAGCGGATAGCGGGCCGCGAGTTCGGGGGCGCCGTCGGCCGACTCGTACGGCGGCAGATAGTCTGGCAACGGGTCGAGCCCGGCGCGCTCCAGCACGTTGCTGTGGAACTCGCACTTGCCCGACGGCGTGCGAAAGCCGCCGTTTGCGAACGGCGCGTCGGCAATCTTGAGCTTCACCCAGCCGCTGGATTTCAGGGTCTCCCAGTCGGTGCCGGCCAATGCCGGATCGTCCCAGCGGAAGGCCTGGGCCGCGACCTCGTCGTCGCTTTCGAAGAGCGCTGGCTCGGTCAGGCCCATCTTGCGCGCGATCATGCGGAAGATTTCGGTATTCGGACGCGCCTCGCCCACCGGCGCGATTGCGGGCAGGTTCGCCATCACGTGCGTGTGTCCATACGACTTGTGGACGTCGAGATGCTCGAGCTGCGTCGTTGCGGGCAGCAGCAGATCGGCGTAATCGGCGCTATCGGTCTGGAACTGCTCCAGCACGATGGTAAAGAGGTCCTCGCGTGCGAAACCCGCGGCGACCTTGCCCGAATCGGGCGCGACCGCCACCGGATTCGAGTTGTAGACGACGATCGCCTCCACCTTCGGCCCGAACGCCGCGTCGCCCGCGTGCGTCAGCGCATCGCCGATCTGGTTCATGTTGATCGTGCGCGGCAACTGCTTCGGCCACCCCGGCATCAGGTCGGGGCGCTGGAGCGCCTCGGCATCCGTGGGTGCCCAGCCCGACGACGAGAGCAATACGCCGCCCGCGCGTTCGCGCCACGCACCCGTGAGCGCGGGCAGGCAGGCAATCGCACGCACGGCGTTGCCGCCGCCGCGCACGCGCTGCAGGCCGTAGTTCATGCGGATCGCCGCCTTGCGGGTGGAGCCATAGAGGCGCGCGAGGTCGACGATCGCCTGCTCGTCGATCCCGCAGATCTGCGCGACATGCGCCGGCGTGTAGGTGAGTGCGCGCGCCTTGAGAGCTTCGTAGCCATGCGTGTGCGCGGCGATATAGTCGTGGTCGAGCCGGTCTTCCACGATCAGGACGTGCATCATGCCCAGCGCGAGCGCACCGTCGGTGCCGGGCTTCAGCGCGATGTGCTGGTGGCACTTTTCGGCGGTCAGCGAACGGTACGGATCGATGGCGATCAACGTGGCGCCTTGGCGCTTGGCTTCCTGGGCGCGTGTCCAGAAGTGCAGGTTCGAAGCAATCGGATTGGCGCCCCAGATCAGGATCACTTCGCTTTCGGCAAAGAACTCCGTGTGCATGCCGAGCGCTGCGCCGTACGTGTAGCGCAGCCCGGCCGCGCCTGCGGCGGCACAGATGGTGCGATCCAGACGCGAGGCGCCGAGCTTGTGGAAAAAGCGCTGGGCGATGCTGTCGCCCTGCACGAGCCCCATGGTGCCCGCATAGCTATAAGGCACGATCGCTTCGGGCGCACGCTGGGAGATTTCGCCAAGGCGAGCGGCTGCGATCTCGCACGCCTCCTCCCAGCTGATCGGCTCGAAACGCCCCTCGCCCTTGCGGCCGACGCGCTTCATCGGCTGCGTCAGACGCTTCGGATGATGGACCCGCTCCGCATAACGGCTCACCTTCGTGCAGAGCACGCCCTGGGTGGGAGGGTGATCGGGGTCGCCCGTGACCTTGATCGCGCGGCCGTTCTCGACGGTCACGCGCATCGCGCAGGTATCGGGGCAATCGTGGGGGCAGACCGCACGGGCAAATTCGGCTGGGGCGTTCATCGGCAATCCATCGGGTGAAGCGTGGGTTCGTAACCGCAATTTTAGTCTGTCTCTGCACGAGCCCTGACAGCCCATCCCGACAGTTGGCGCGAAAAAAAAGGTTGGGCGTAGAATGGTTCGTCCAGAGCCGGCTCATTCCCGGCTGCACACCTGTCACACAAAGCTCGCCATGAAACTGATTCCGGAAATCCAGTCCGCCCAGGGCGAAATCCAGACCCTTCGACGAACGATCCACGCTCATCCCGAACTACGCTACGAAGAAACCCATACCGCCGATCTCGTTGCCCAGAAACTTGCCGAATGGGGTATCGAAGTGCATCGTGGGCTGGGAAAAACGGGCGTTGTCGGCATGCTAAAGCGCGGCAACGGCCCGAAATCGATCGGCCTGCGCGCCGATATGGATGCGCTGCCCATTCAGGAACTCAATACTTTCGAACACCGCTCCCGCAACGACGGCAAAATGCACGCGTGCGGCCACGACGGCCATACGGCAATGCTGCTCGGCGCCGCGCAGTATCTGGCAAAGCACGGCCAGTTCGACGGAACCATCGTGTTCATTTTTCAGCCCGCCGAGGAAGGCGGCGCCGGTGCCAAGGCCATGATCAAGGATGGCCTGTTCGAGCGCTTTCCCGTGGACGCCGTGTTCGGCATCCATAACTGGCCCGGCATGCCGGCGGGGTTCTTCGGTGTGACCGAAGGGCCGATCATGGCGTCGAGCAATGAATTCCACATCAACATCAAGGGTGTCGGATCGCATGCCGCGCTGCCGCACAACGGACGCGACCCGGTATTCACGGCCGTGCAGATCGCGAACGGCCTGCAGGGCATCATCACGCGCAACAAGAAGCCGCTCGACACGGCAGTGCTATCGATTACACAGATCCATGCCGGAGACGCGGTGAATGTGGTGCCGAACGAGGCCTGGATTGCAGGAACCGTTCGCACGTTCACGACGGAAACGCTCGATCTGATCGAATCGCGTCTGCGCAAGATCGCGGAAAGCACGGCGGAGGCTTACGACTGCTCGGTCGAAGTGACGTTCCTTCGCAACTATCCGCCAACGGTGAACAGCGGCGCGGAGACGCAATTTGCGGCGGAAGTGATGCGCGAGGTGGTGGGGGAAGATCGCGTGGACGCGAAGGTCGAGCCGACGATGGGTGCCGAAGACTTCTCGTTCATGCTGCTCGAGAAGCCCGGTTGCTACGCATTCCTCGGCAACGGTGATGGTGGCCACCGGGAATCGGGCCACGGGGCCGGCCCGTGCATGCTGCACAACGCGAGCTACGACTTCAACGATCAACTGTTGCCGGTCGGCTCGTCGTATTGGGTGCACCTGGCGACGAAATTTCTTGCCAAGAAGTAGGCGGAGAAGTTTGCTTTACTGAATAGAAGCCGTCCCTCGGGACGGCTTTTTGTTCTGCGCTGCGCCTCTGCGACGCCCCTGTTCGCACCAACGCCGAAGCCTCGTCTCTCACAGGGA
>NZ_BAYB01000036.1 GCF_000685035.1 Paraburkholderia ferrariae NBRC 106233 | reverse complement strand
CCGGCTTCGCAGTGCAAGCCGATCGAGTATCCGAAGCCGGACGGCAAGCTCACGTTCGACCGTCTTTCTTCGGTGTTCATTTCCAATACGAACCACGAGGAAAACCAGCCGGCGCACCTGACGCTCAAAGATGCGAGTGTGCCGGTGGACGTGAACCTGCGCACCTACGCGGGCCCGGAAGGGCGTTTCTGCCCGGCGGCGGTGTACGAGTTCGTGAAGAACGACGACGGCAGCGACCGCTTGCAGATCAACGCGCAGAACTGCGTGCACTGCAAGACCTGCGACATCAAGGACCCGACGCAGAACATCGTGTGGGTCACGCCCGAAGGCGGCGGTGGGCCGAATTATCCGAACATGTAATGCCTGAACGCGCGACGAGCGCGAACGAACTGGAGCAATACGATGAGCAATGCAGCGAAGGAAGTGGTGGTGGTGAGCGGCGTGCGTACCGCGATCGGCGATTTCGGCGGCAGTCTCAAGGACTTTGCGCCGACCGATCTGGCCGCGCGCGTGGTGCGCGAAGTGCTTGCCCGTGCGAACGTTTCCGGCGACGAAGTGGGCCACGTAGTGTTCGGCAACGTGATCCACACGGAGCCGCGCGATATGTATCTCGCGCGCGTCGCGGCGATCGAAGGCGGCGTTGCGCAGCATACGCCGGCGCTGACCGTGAACCGCCTGTGCGGCTCGGGTCTGCAGGCAATCGTTTCGGCTGCGCAAACCATCTTGCTGGGCGATGCCGATATCGCCATCGGCGGCGGTGCGGAAAGCATGAGCCGCGCGCCTTACACGGTGCCCGCCGCGCGCTTCGGCCAGCGCATGGGCGACGGCAAGCTGATCGACATGATGCTGGGCGCGTTGCACGACCCGTTCCAGACCATCCACATGGGCGTGACGGCCGAGAACGTCGCGAAGAAGTACGGCATCACGCGGGACGCGCAGGATGCCCTCGCGCTCGAATCGCACCACCGTGCTGCGCGCGCGATTGCCGAAGGCCGCTTCAAGGATCAGATCCTGCCCATCGCGATCAAGTCGAAGAAGGGCGAGGTGCAGTTCGATACCGACGAGCACGTGCGCCACGAGGCGAGCCTCGACGACTTCGCGAAGCTCAAGCCCGTGTTCGCGAAGGAGAACGGCACGGTGACGGCGGGCAACGCGTCCGGTATCAACGACGCCGCGGCGGCCGTGCTGATGATGGAGCGCAGCGTGGCGGAAAAGCGCGGCGCGAAGCCGCTCGCGCGGCTTGTTTCCTATGCGCACGCGGGCGTCGATCCGGCCTATATGGGCATTGGCCCGGTGCCGGCCTCGCGTCTCGCGCTGGAGCGCGCGGGCATCACCGCCGCCGATCTCGACGTGATCGAATCGAACGAAGCGTTCGCCGCACAGGCTTGCGCCGTGGCGAAGGAACTGGGCCTCGATCCGGCGAAGGTCAACCCGAACGGCTCGGGCATTTCGCTCGGCCACCCGGTGGGGGCCACGGGCACGCTGATCACCGTGAAGGCGCTCTATGAACTGAAGCGCATTGGCGGGCGCTACGCGCTCGTTACGATGTGCATCGGCGGCGGCCAGGGGATCGCCGCCGTGTTCGAGAACCTCGCCTGATGGCCGCGCAGCCCACGAAGGAGACGGCTATGACGATCCGTACGGCAGGCATTATCGGCGCGGGCACGATGGGCAACGGGATCGCGCAGGTTGCGGCGGTCGCGGGGCTCGACGTCGTGCTGATCGACGTGTCCAATGCAGCGCTGGAGAAGGGCGTGGCAACGCTCACGGGCAGCCTTGCGCGCCTCGTCGAGAAGGGCAAGATCGATGCGGCCGCACGCGACGCGGCGCTCGCGCGCATCCGCACCTCGACCGACTATGCCCAACTCGCGGACGTCGATATCGCGATCGAAGCCGCAACCGAAAACCTCGATCTGAAGCTGCGCATTCTGCGGCAGATCGAGTCGGTGGTGGGTGCAGATGCGATTGTCGCTTCGAATACGTCGTCGATCTCGATCACGGCGCTCGCGGCCGTGCTGGACCGCCCCGAGCGCTTTATCGGCATGCACTTCTTCAATCCGGTGCCGCTTCTGCAACTCGTGGAGGTGATCCGCGCGCTGCAAACGAACGACGCGACGCTCGCGGCCGTGCGCGAATTGAGCGAGCGGCTCGGGAAGACGCCGGTCACGGTGCGCAATGCGCCGGGCTTCGTCGTGAACCGGATTCTCGTGCCGATGATCAACGAGGCGTTCTTCGTGCTCGCCGAAGGAACCTCGACGGCCGAGGACATCGACGCCGCGATGAAGCTCGGTGCGAATCATCCAATCGGTCCGCTCGCGCTTGCGGACCTGATCGGGCTCGACGTGTGCCTTTCGGTGATGGAGGTGTTCCTCAAGGACTTCGGCGACACGAAGTATCGCGCGTGCCCGCTGCTGCGCGAACTGGTCACGGCCGGGCGGCTCGGTCGCAAGACGAAGCACGGGGTGTATCGGTACGCCTGACGCTGGGGGACGTGCGGCACGTGCTGGGGGAATGCCTGAGCGTGCCGTTTTTGTTTTGTCAGGATAGCCAATCGCCGAAGGCCCGGCGAAATACCTGCATGACCTCGCCGCGCGGTTCGAAGCCGATATCGGGCACTTGCGGTACCGCCACCATGCCGTTCTCGACCCGCGCGCCGTCGATGGTCCCGTTGAACGGATGAAACGCGAACGGGTTCAGTTCTGCGCCGCCGAGCCCGAGTGCTGCGACTACATGCAGACTGAAGAGATGCCCGCCATGCGGCCAGAACGCCTGTGCCGGCCAGCCCGCGCCGACGAAATCGTCGACGATCCTCGCGAACTCCGTGAGTCCGTAGCAATGCACGGGGTCGAACAGCAGTACGTCGCGGTTTTTGCGCAGGCCGCCATAGCGACGCAGCAGGCGGGCTTCCTGCAACGAGAACAGCGCTTCTCCGGCCGCCACGCGCCCGGTGTAGAGGCGCGTCACTTCCGCTTGTGTGTCGAAGTCCAGCGGGTCGCAAGCCTTTCAAGAATCTCCACAACACGCATCGACTTCTCCCCCAGGCATGGAACGGGTCCACGCAGCATCTCGTCACTCAGGCCGGAAACCGCGCCGCATGCTCCTCATGTGGCAACCGTAACGCGTTCGTCAGATAGCTGACGGTCCGGTAGAAGCCCGCGAGCATGAGCAGTTCGAGCAGGGCTTCTTCGCTGAAGGCCGCGCGCAGCTCATCCCACAGGCTATCGTCGATATCGCAGTGGGTGTGCAGCGCGTCGCACAGGCGGATCAGCAGCCGCTCCTCGTGTTGCCAGCACGCGTCCTGCGCAAAGCCGCGAGCTAGCGAACGGATCTGTTCGTCGGTCAGTTCCGCCGTGCGCGAGAAAACGGCGATATGGACGCCCCATTCGTATTCGGAGCGGCACAGCGCCGTGGTCCGGTCGATGACGATCTCGCGTTGCCGGATGTCGAGATGCCCCTTGTCCAGCAGGCCGGCGCCGAAGAGCTTGCCGAACAG
This sequence comes from Paraburkholderia ferrariae NBRC 106233, assembly GCF_000685035.1. Taxonomy (GTDB): domain Bacteria; phylum Pseudomonadota; class Gammaproteobacteria; order Burkholderiales; family Burkholderiaceae; genus Paraburkholderia; species Paraburkholderia ferrariae. The sequence continues at coordinate 95,360 of NZ_BAYB01000036.1, read as the reverse complement.
TCGCGCGTCGCGGGCGAGCGTGGTGAAGAGGCGCAGCGGAGGGCGGCCCTTCATGATCCGTTCGATCTGCGTGGCGATTTCGGGAGCGAAAGGCGGGACGGCGGAAGCGATACGTTGAGACATAGGATATGAACTCCTCTGCATCGAAGTCGGCGGCAAGGTGGGTGCCGATTGACAGCCTGGGTATTTTGCTTTAAAAAGTAAAGCATGAAGATTCCAAAGATCGGACAGTCCGCGCGGGGCTCGAAGACCGGGCGACCCATCATGGTCGTGCTGGATCTGCTCGGGCGCCGCACCGCGCTGCGCATACTCTGGGAGTTGCGCGGCGAGGCACTGACGTTTCGCGCGCTTCAGGAAGCGTGCGGCACCAACGCGCGCCTGCTCAATACGCGGTTGGCGGAACTCAGAGCCTCCGGGCTCGTGGAGCACGGCGAGGGTGGCTACCGCATGACGGCCGAAGGCCGGCGGCTCGAAGCGGCGCTGCAGCCGTTGCTTGCCTGGGCCGGTCAATGGGCCTCGCGCGACCCGGCCGGATTCGAGGCGGCCGAACGCGATCAGTCTGAATGACCCACCGCCCGCTTCGCGTCATGATTGCGGGCTCAACGATATCGCTTGCCGGGCGTCGCAGGGGCGCCTCGTCATTTAACGGAGTCCGTCGATGCCTGTTCGCGCTGTCCTGTTCGATTTCGATCTCACGCTGGCCGATTCGTCCGCGGGCATCGCCGATTGCACGGCGCACGCGCTGCGGCGGCTCGACTGCCCGCCCGTGCCGCCCGAACAGATTCGTGGCGTGATCGGACTGGCGCTGCCCGCCATGTTTCGCACGCTGACCGGCGAGGACGAACCGGCGCGCGCGGACGCGTTTGCACGCTATTTCGTCGAGCGGGCCGACGAAGTGATGGTTGCGTCCACACGTATCTATCCTGAAGTGCCCGATCTTTTTGCCAGCCTGCGCGAGTGGGGAATCGCCATCGGTATCGTTTCGAGCAAGTTCCGCTATCGCATCGAAGCGATTCTCGCCGTCGCGGGCCTGCAGTCGCATGCCGATGTGATCGTGGGCGGCGAGGACGTCGCACGGCACAAGCCCGATCCCGAAGGGCTCGTCTGCGCCCTCGCGCGGCTGGGCTTGCCCGCGGACGCTGCAATCTATGTGGGCGATCATGCCGTCGATGCACTCGCGGCGGAGCAGGCCGGTATTCCGTTTGTCGGCGCGGTGAGCGGCACGACTTCGTTCGATGGCTGGTCGCGCCTGGGCAAGCAGTCGGTGACGCAACACATTGGAGAACTGGCCGGGATCGTGCAGCGGATGTAGCCACAACAATCATGCGTATCGATCAGCGCCTGCCCGATATTGCGCTGCGACCGTTCATCGACCGTTACTGGAGTTGGGAAAGCGCCGGCACATCGCCGACCCTGCTGCCGCTCATGCCGGGCCCGGGCGGCATGGAGATTTTCTTTCACTTCCATACGCCCTGTGTGCGCAGCGAATGCGCGCCCCGTGCCCTTGCCGCTCGCTCATATTGCATCACGCTTTAGACGTGCGCCTGATCCCGCAAGATCAGTGCACCGCTGCGAGCGCCAGCATGTCCTGCAGCGCGCGATAGACGGCCTCCACGGAGTTGCCGGTCATGCAGCCGGCGTGGCCGTCGCGCCAGGCGAGGCAGGTCGCCTCGCTGCGGCTGCAGCGGCGCACCCACGTAACGGGGCGCCGGAACAGCGTGACATGGTCGCGGCAAGGCACTTCCGCGGCCAGCGCGATGAACGGCGCGTCCTGCCAATAGCGGCCCGCCCCGTGAATCAGCGGATTGCCGGGGCCGAACAGCGCAACGGTGGGCACACCCACGAGGCGCGCGAGGTGGGCGATGCCGGTATCCGGGCACACCAGGGCGCGCGCGCCGCTCAAGAGGTGCCACATGTCGGCGAGGCCGTAGCGTCCCGCCAGATTGGGTTGTGCCGGATCCGGGGCGATCTCGTCGACGAGTCCGGCTTCGCCCGGACCGCCGCTCCACACGGGCAGATAGCCATCGGCCTCGACACGCGCCGCAATCTCGCGCCAGCGTTCGGCGGGCCAGCGTTTGACCGTACTGCTCGCGCCGGGATGCAGCACGATATAAGGCTTTTTGTGCAACTCGGCCGGGAGGGTTGTGCTCGCCTGCGGCGCGGGCCAGTCGGTTGGACGATACGGCCGCGGCGCCGGACCCTCCACGAGTCCCGCCGCCATATCCGCCCAGGCGGCCGGCGCAGCGGGATACCGCATCGGCTCGTCAACTGGCCAGTTTTTCCATGCCGGGCGGTCGCCCGCATGCGCGACGATCCAGCGGCAACCCGCCGCGAGTGCAAGCCAGCTGTAACGATTGTCGCCCGCCACGATGCCTAGATCGTAGGGGCCCGAAGCCAGCACACGCTGCACGGAGGCGCTGTCGCGCGGGTCGAAGGCAAGCGCATCGACGCCGAAGGGGTGCTTCGCGTAGAGCGGCGCCATCGCTTTCGGGCAGGCCAACACGATCTGTGCCTCGGGGTACAGCGCGCGCAGTTTCGCCATCAAGGCGGCCAGCAGCAGCGCGTCGCCCAACAGCATGTGTTGCGCAATCAGAATGCGCGCCGGCAGCGCAGCGGGCTTGCGCCGCAGCGGCTTGAGCGCGAGCCGCGGCAGGGCGCGCGCAAAGGTGTGGATACGGCCGTGAAATCTGCTCATGGGAGCGATTCTGCCCATCGCAGCTAACGGCAAGCATGCTGAACGTTTACGTCAAATTACGCGTGTAATCAGGCGGCGGCTTCGGTTCGCGGTCTCGGTGCGGGTAGGGTCATGGCGGCGACCCCGGCAACGACGCACGCGAGTCCTGCCCATGCCGACGGCGACAGCGTTTCGCCCAGAAAGGCCATGCTGATTCCCACACCAATTGGGACTCTTAAATAAGCCTGAGCGGTGGTGCCCACCGATCCCAAGGTTTGAATGAGCCGGAAATAGACGAGGAAAGCCAGTGCTGTGGAGAATACGGCGAGTCCCATGAGTGCCAGCACCGAATGTAGCGAGGGAGTCAGCGTCCACGGATGATCGACGACAAGGCTGATGGGCGTGAGCAGCACCGTTCCCGCGAGCAGCGAACCCGCGGAGGGGACGGCGGCAGGCATGCCTTTGAAAGCGCGCCCATAGAGCGCTGCCCCCGCGTAGCAGACCGTGGCGGCCACGATGGCCAGTTGCGGCACGAGTTGCCGGCCCAGTCCTTCGAATGCACTGGCGCCCACCACGAGGCAGGTTCCGGCAAGCCCGGCGACGACGCCCAGCAGCTTGCGTGCGGTTACTTTCTCGTGGCGCGTGATGAGCCAGGTGCCCAGGAACGCGAGCACCGGAGAGGTCGAGTTGAGGATGGTGGCGAGACCCGCCTCGACCGAACGCTCGGCCCAGGCGATGAGCGTAAAGGGCACCACGCTGTTCAGGAACGCCTGCACGAGAAAGCGCCGCCACAGGGCCGGGTCGCGGGGTAGCCTCGCGCCGCGCAGGCTCATCCAGACTACAAGCAGCATGCCCGCAATGAAGGTTCGCGCCGCCATGAACGTGATGGGAGGAATCGTCGTGACACCGATCCTTATGAAGGTGTACGACGCGCCCCAGAGGGTCGATAACGTCAGCAGCAAAAGCAGATCGACGATAGCGTTGTGACGTGGAGATGCCGTGCCGGGGTTGCCGCTCATGGGCTCCTCTGCCTGAGGGAATGGGATGAGGTTCGCGCGGCCTTCATGCGCGAGCGTGCCGAAGTATGAGCGCGACGTGGGTACGAACGTTTCGGGTCGGGCTGAAATATCGAATGAAATGGGTGGCTCGGGCATGATCGACTATCGGTTTTCCCTTCCCTCGCGAGGGCCTACCTTGAAGTCGTGGTGATTGCAGAATTTTCGCTGCTCGACCGGAAGGAGTTCCGGTGCGATACGCACGCGTATGGCACGAGCGAGCTCTTCCACATTCTGTGGGCTACCATGCTAGAGTTGTTCGAGCGGCAACCCGCCTTGATGCTCGGTTTCTTCAAACGAATCTGCTCGCGCAACCGCGAACTGAATGACGCTGCCGGTTTTCGTATCTCGCGGATTGTCGCGCGAGCGTGGCGGAGCGCTTGCTTCACCCCCCTAACTCAACAGGACAGACGAACATGAGCACGGCGATTTACGACATTCCGGTGAACGCAATAGACGGCACGCCTGCCACGCTGCGGCGTTTCGAAGGCAAGGTGCTGCTGGTGGTGAACGTGGCGTCGAAGTGCGGGCTGACCCCGCAGTACGAAGGGCTCGAATCGCTCTACGAAGACAAGCGCGAGCGCGGGTTCGAAGTGCTGGCGTTTCCGGCCAACAACTTCAAGGGCCAGGAGCCGGGATCGGATGTCGAGATCGAGGAATTTTGCACTGCTAACTATGGTGTGAAATTTCCGTTGTTCTCGAAGATCTCGGTGGTGGGCGAGGATCAGCACCCGCTCTATCACACGCTGACCCATGCCCAGCCGCAGGCCACCGGCGACGGGCCGTTCCGCGAACGGCTGAAGGGCTATGGCATCGCACCCAATCCGGCGCCCGACGTGCTATGGAACTTCGAGAAGTTTCTCGTGAACCGCGAGGGCAAAGTCGTGGCGCGATTCGCACCGAACGTGGCGGCGGACGATCCGGCGCTCGTGGCGGCTATCGAGGCGGAACTGGCGAAAGCGGCGTAACGGGACGTAACGTGGCGCGCGGCGCGTGGCCGGAGCGAGTCCGGCCCGCAACCTGCAAACCCGTCAATGCGCGGCGGCGATCGCACGAATGCCGAGGCCGATCAAAAGATAAGGCACGAAGCCGTCCAGCCGCCACGCACTGCGGAAGATGCGCCACTGCTGCGTGACGACGAGCCAGGCCGCGCCGCACAGCACGACAGTCAGGGCAAGAATCGTCGCCATGCTTGTGGCCGCAACGGACGCCGCGCTGGCGGCGAATAACGACGTGTAGGCGGCGACATTGTCGAGACTGCCGGCGCCGAACACGACAAAGCAGCGCCAGAACGATTCGCCGGCCAGAGGCTCCTGCTGCGCAGGAGCGACATTCCTGGGACTGAGCCTCGCCTGAACGAGCCGGTAGAGACCCAGGGCAAGCGGCACGCTGCCCACGAGCAACGCGTTGCCGATTTTTGCCGCGCTGCTTGCCAGCACGGCGGCCAGCACCGCGGCGCACGCGACAACCACCGAAGCGTTCACGAACTTGGCCAGCATCACCCCATAAGGCCGGGTTCTCGCGCCTGTCAACAGGCAGACGAGAAACATGAAATCGTCGATGCTCGCGCTCACGAAGATCGCGACAGTGAGTGCGATCGTGGACCCGTAGCCGCTCACAGCGGCACCCTTTGGCGGCAGACGTTGAGAACGAGTTGCCTGAGCCAGCGATGAACGGGATCGACCTCGAGGCGCGGATGCCACATCTGCGATACGGTAATGGTGCCCGTTGTCACGGGAAGCTCGAACGGGTGGATGCCGGCCGAGAGCGGCGATGCCCGATCATCGGGGGCATGGCCCAGAAAAGATGCGGGCACCAGCGCAATCAGATCGGAAGCGCGTGCCACGGCCAGCGCCGTATGAAAGCTCGGCACCACCGCGACGATGCTTCTTTCCAGCCCCAGCGTTGCCAGCGCTTCATCCACGGGGCCGCTGCCGTCGCCATGGCGCGCGGCTACTACGTGACCGAACGATGCATAGCGTTCTGCCGTGATGTTGCCGTCCCGCTCGAGCGGATGGCCCTGTCTGACCACACCCAGGAAGCGGTCGCGGAATAACGCCTGCACGCGGATTTCCGGGCCCATTTCACTGAGCACGCCGATTTCGAGGTCGGCCGAACCGTCGCGCAAATGCGCGGCGGTCTTTTCGGTCTTGGGGGCGAAACGCACGCGTACGAGTGGCGCGATGGCCGTTGCGGCGGCGATGAGCGCAGCGCCGAAGGCTTCGACGAAGCCCTCGTTGGTGCGCAGTGTGAAGGTTCGCTGCAAGGTGGGGAAGTCGGGCTCGGCTGCCGAGGGCTGAAGCAGGGCTCGCGCTTCGTCGACTGCGTGGCGCGTGCGTTGGCGCAGGGCTTCTGCGTGGGGCGTCAACACCATGTGGCGGCCTGCGCGAACGAGCAACGGGTCGCCCGTCGCTTCGCGCAGGCGGGTCAGGGTCCGGCTCATGGCCGAGGTGCTCAGGCCCAGCCGATGCGCGGCGCCGACCACGCTGCCGTCGGCAAGCAATACATCGAGCGCAATCAGCAGATTCAAGTCGGGTTCGGACATGCCCGATCCTAACATGGCCACATTGGCACATGGCGTTCGGAGCAAGGTATCCATGCAGCCGGCGCGCCTTCCGCTGTGGACGGTGCGTCGATATATTTTCCGTGTCGGCTTTCAGCCTCGCTTTCGGCCTTGCTTTCAGCCTCATTGACAGGATATGACCCATGCAAGACACCTCTGAACAAAAGACCGCGCTTCTGATCGGCGCCTCCCGCGGACTGGGCTTCGCCATGGTCGAGGAATACCTCAGGCGCGGCTGGCGCGTGATCGCCACCGGCAGGGCGGGCTCGATGGAGAGACTGCTGCAACTCGCGCAGTCTTCCGGCGGCGCACTCGAAACGGAAACGGTCGATATCAACAGTCGCGAGCAGGTTGCCGCATTGCGTGGCCGCCTTGAAAGCCGGCGCATCGATCTGCTGTTCGTGAATGCCGGTGTCAAGAACGACGACGGCGAAACGATTGCCGATGTCTCGACCGAGGAGTTCGTGCGCGTGATGGTGACGAACGCCTTGAGTCCCATGCGGGTGGTCGAGGCGTTCTCGGAAATCGTTCAGTTATCCGGAACGATAGGCGTGATGTCGTCGGGACAGGGCAGCGTGACCAACAATACGAATGGCAACTACGAGGTCTATCGCGGCAGCAAGGCCGCGCTGAACATGTTCATGCGCAGTTTCGCGGCGCGCCACCGGGACGATGCGAGAACCCTGCTGCTGATGGCGCCGGGATGGGTTCGCACCGACATGGGCGGCCCCGAGGCACGCCTGGGCATCGACGAAAGCATTCCGGGTCTGGTGAGCACGATCGAGGCTTATGAAGGGCGATCGGGCTTGCATTATCTCGACTATCTGGGCCGCGTCGTGCCGTGGTGATCGCACGCCTGCACGACGGGAGCGAGACCGCACGCGCCCTCGCGTGCTACTGGTTCCCCATCAACTGATCGAGCAGACGCTTGAGGCGGCGCGCCTGGGCGTGCATGATGCCGGGCGTCAGCGCGATCTGCTGTACACGGTCGAGCCAATAGCGCCGGCCGAAGACCGCAATGTTGTCGTCCACGGCAATGGCGACTTCGAGGTGGGCAATGGCACCGTCGAGGTTCTTCACGGTATAGGGGCTTTCGCCCGGCGGCGGCGTTTTCGCGCTGCGGCCCGTTGCACTGCGTCTTCCTCCGGCGCTCGCGCATTTTTGCTGTCCGTACATGTCCTGTTCGATTTCGCCCATCATGGTTGCTTCGCCTTGCGATCGTAGAATCCGTCGAGCGCACGTCCCGTGCCTGGCATCGTTCACCGTTGCAGCTTTGCTGCTGCCGGTGAGCGTGCCACCACAGGGGGGCGTTGCGACGAAAATGCGTGACATCGTTGAAGAGACGCTGCACGGCACACTGCACCGCGTGCGGCTAAAAGCAGCGTTTTGATTTGCGATTCGAGAGAAGTAAAAAGCGACCCCGGAAGACGGACTGGCTTGAGGCCAGTAAAAATGGGCCGACGCCGCTTGCTCTCGGAATGCGAGCAGCGACGGCCCAGTGGACGGCTCGTTCGGTACATGGCCAGACGATGTTCCGCCATTTCAGTGTCAGGCGTTCGTGCCGGGCTTTATCGTTGCGCCGGTCTTGAACCATCGACACATCACTACGGGTACTACCTGCACACGGCCCTCTTTGAATTCACGAAACCGGTATTCGTGTAATTTAATAGTAAGGATGACGAATCGAATATCCCGGTTTCAAACTCTCTTGCTGACTGCATAATCCCGCCGAGGCTCGACGGACCCGGCGACCGGCTCAGGAGCGCCACGCTGGCACCTTGCTGACCCGCCGATGCTGCTGCTCGATGCGGGCGCTCGATGACTAACGTCGCGAACTTGCCGGTCCATGTGGGTTGGTCTTCCTCGTCCCCGAATTCCATGACTATGTAGCAATCGGCGTGCCAACTCCCCGCAAGCCGTGACAGCCGGGACCAGGCGCCGCCCGGAGAAGCATCATGGGACGATTTCGACCTTGCTTATCCCTTAATTTGGACGATTTCGTCCAATTGCCGCATGGCGCATCGGCAGAGTGCCCGATCCGTCCATGTTGCGGCGCTCAATCGGGTGGCGGCTGGGCGGGCGGGCGTGATGTATTCGCCGCGATATATCGAAACAAGGGGAATGCAAAATTCGGGCTAGGCCGCAGAGTCGACCGTTAGCGAAGGCAGGAGGGGCGAGCGGGAGGGGAGACGAAAGACGGGCAGGCCCCGCCGGTGCTCGAAAAAGCGCCGGCGGGAGCAGGGCAAAGGCCGCTGCGAGGTCAGGACTGGAGGCTGACCTTGCTATAGGTAAGGCGGCTCGGGCGCACCTTCATGCGCACGAGCGAGACGAGGAAGCTGAAGCCGGCCTGGTTGGGGTCGATGACCGGCACGTAGCTGCCCAGCGCTTCGCTCAGCAGCGTCGAAACCCGGCTCGCGACATCCACGAAGCCCGTGCAGCCGAGCAGGATGGACTGCGCGGCGTCGTCCTTGATGGCTTTCACGGCGGCCTCGAAGGTGCGCGCCACCACCACGTCCACGTTGTCGAGCTGCGCCACCGGGCAGTCGATCGCGCGGATCGACGCGAACGTATCGACAATGCCATAGGTCTGCGGATGCGCGCGCTGCATGGCGACCGTGCTCTGCAGGATCGTGATGATCGAGAAGCGCTGGCTCAGCATCAGCGCGCCGAACGCCGCCGCCGGGAAGCCGCCGATGATGGGGATGTCGATCACCTCCCGCGCCGCTTCCACGCCGCACATGTCGAAGTCGGTCAGCCAGATGCCGTCGAAGCCGTCCTTCTCGATAGCCTGCGCCAGTTCGACCACGGGCATGCCGTTCTGCAGCCAGTTGGTCCGGTTCTCAATGTCGGGGTGGCCCGAGGTGATATTGCGGATCTCGACCTGCACGTCCGCCGGCACCACCGGCGCGAGGGCCTTCATGATGCGGTCGTTGTACTGCGACGTGTTCACCGGCACGAGCACGCAGATGCGAAGCGGAGCGCTCATGCGGCACCTCCTTCGCGGCCGGACTGCTTCGCTTCGAGCGGCACGTAGGGCCCCAGATAGCCGAGCGAATTGAGCAGTTCCATGAAACTGTCGAGGATCAGGCCGCTTTGCAGTTCCGGTTCGGCACGCCAGGCGATCAGCGTCACGGGGCGTTTGCCGATGGCGGGATTGAGCTTGCCGTTGTCCTGCACGAGGTCGCCGTTGCTGAAGATCGACTGACCTTCGCCGCCCACGAAGTAGGCAATGCTGTCCGGCGCCAGCACGATGGGCTGGGCGCGCCGGCTGTCCCACGCGAGCAGCGACTCGTTCTGGTAGATCACCGTGTAGGTGTGGTCGCCGGCGTCGATGGCCACCTTGCCCACGTCGAAGCCGCCGCTCGTATCGACCTTCGCCGAAACCAGCGTGCCCGGTTCGGAAATAGCGCGCGCGGCGATGCCGCAATGCTCGGCGAGATAGCCGATTATCTGCGGGACGCTGCGGATGTCCCCGGCCTGCAAGGCGCGGCCAAGATCGAGCGCGCGCTTGAGCGTGCCGCGAATGGGCGTGGCGCGGCCGAGGTTGGCCGGCGTCATCACCCACATGGCGAGGCCGCCGAACTGGCCGAACTCGGGGTCGGCCACCACGGGCCGCAGCATCTGCTCGACGATCGCCGAGACGTCGCGCTGGTGCGTCTTGCCGCCGTGGTTGCCCTGGCGCGGCGTGACGTCGAGTTCGACGCACAGGCCGCCCTGGCTCACGATGAAGGCGGGGCGCGGGTCGATTTCCTCGGCCGCGAAGGTGAGCATGGGCAGGGAGGGCACGGCGCGGCCTGCGCCATCGGCGTCGATCACGGCGAGGCCGAGCTTCGCGGCTACGAGCGCGGCCACCGTGAAGCCCAGCGCGCCGCTTTCGGGCGGCATCACATAGGCCAGTCTTCTGGACTGCGAAGCAAGACGCGCCTGCACGTTCTGCACGGCGATCACGGGGCCATCCGGATGGGTGGCCTTGTTGATCGCTTCGGGTGCGCCGAGGTAGGCGACCATGACGGCTTCGCCATCGGTTGCTTCGTCCACCGAAACGACCTTGACCTTGTCGGTCGGGTAGTAGTCGCCAGCGACGAATTTTTCTGCGAGATGCCGGGCGGATTCGATCGTGCCGCCGCCCCCGCTGCCAAAAAATGCTGCCCCGAGCAGCAGGGGTTCCAGGTCATCCCTGGTTAATTCATAGGCCATCTGCAGTTCCTTTCTTGTGTGGGTCCATGGAAACGTCGTGCCGAAGTTCATCCAGCAATGCGCCCGCATCGGCAATGCGGGTGGTGGAACCTGGTGGCAGCTCGCGCAAGCCGCGTTCGAGCGTGTCGATCGCTTCGGCGTGGCGGCCGGTGTGGTGGAGCAGGCCGGCGAGGTAGCGCGCGGCATCCACGCGCGCGGGCACCGAACCGAAGGCGAGCGCCGTGGAGAGCGCCGTGCGCAGACCCTGCTCGGCGGCCGTTAGGTCGCCGAGCGCCCATTGCGCGCGGGCCTGGGTGACGAGCAGCTCGCCCAGGTAGGTGCGCTCCTGGCGGGCGAGCGTTTCGTCGACGGCAGTGGCGAGAATCTTCGCGCACTTCCCCGCCTGGCCGGCGCGCAGCAACAGTTCGCCGTGCTGCCATGTCTTGAACGAATAGAACAGCGCGCCGCCGTTGGAAATCAGATGGTTATCGTAACCATCGAGCATGACAAATTCGGCTTCTTCGAACTGGCCAATCGAAGTCAGATGGCAGCCGCGCAATATCTGGCCGACGCCGCGATAGAACGCGAAGCCATGGGAGATCGATACGGTTTCGAGTTCGCTCGCGAGCGGCCCGAGGCGCTCGCGGTCGTCGAACAGGCAGGCGAGCCAGGCGGCGCCCTGCAGGTTGACTGCGTGAGCGAGCGCATGCGTGCCCGGCTCCGACGCACGCAGAATCAGCATTTCCATCGCGCGCCGGGCCTGTACGAAGGCGCCGATCTGGTACGCGGCGAGTCCTTCGAAGGTCAACGCGAGGCTGGCCAGGTCGATGCCCTGCGAGCCCGTGCGCACGTCGTTGCGCGCCACGCCCAGCAGATTGCCGCGCGCGAGGCAGGCGAGCGCTTCTTCGCTGTCGCCGAGCCAGAAGAGCGTGTTGGTCATGGCGAAGTGGGCTTCGTCGAGCGACACGCGGTCGGCGCTGTTCTGCGCCCGCTGCAGCATGTCCTGCGCGGTCGCGCGCGCCTGTTTGAGCTGCAGCGTGGTGAGCTGGGTGGTCCAGATGCCGAACTGGATCGCGGCGATTTCGGTCGGCTCGCAAATGCCTTCGCCAATGGCGAGCGCGGCCGCGTAGCAGGCGGTGGCTTCCGCATGCAGCCAGCCGTGCACGCTGCGCAGGCTCATGCCGAGCAGCCGGTAAGCATCGAACTGCAGGCGCCGCGCGGCTTCCTGTTCATGGCTCGTCTGCAGCACGTCGAGGCAGCGGCGCAGCAGCGGGATGGCTTCGGAGAAGGTCGAGGCCTCGACCAGCGCAGTCGCGTGCTCCAGGCACTTCTGCGCCTCGCGGTGGTGCTCTTCGCGCGACTTCAGGCGTCGCTCGATGGTTTTGCGGCCCACGCCCAGCAGGGTGGCCGCCGCGCTCTTGTTGCCGCTCGTGCGTTCGAGCGCGCGGTCGATCAGGAGGTCTTCGGCGGCGGCGAGTTTGTCGCGGCCTTCGAGTTGCAGCAGCATGTCGGCGAGGCTCGCGCGCGAGACCGATCCGGTCGTTTCGTTGACGAGAAACGGTTCGAGCGCGTCGAGGTCGATAAGCGTGCTTTCGGAGAGCACGCTCAACTGGCTGACCAGGTTGCGCAACTGGCGGATATGGCCGGGCCAGCTATGCTGGCTCAGCCGCCGGATGGCGGCCGGGGAGAATTCGAGGCGGCGGGTCTGGAGCGAAGCGAAGTGCGTGACGAGCGCGGGGATGTCTTCCACCCGCTGTTCGAGCCCGGGAACGGCCAGCACGAACACCGCGAGCCGGTAGAAGAGGTCCTCCCGGAACTCGCCGTTGCGCGCGAGTTGACGCAGATCGCGGTGCGTTGCGGCGACCACGCGGCCTTCGAAGCGAACGTTGGTTGTGGAGCCGACCGGACGGAAGGTGCGCGTTTCGAGCACGCGCAGCAGTTTCGGCTGCAACGCGAGCGGCAGCTCGCCGATTTCGTCGAGCAACAGCGTGCCTTTGCCGACCTGCTGAAAGAGGCCCGGGCGCGTTTCGGCTGCGCCCGTGAAGGCGCCTTTGACGTGGCCGAACAACTCGGCTTCCACGAGATGTTCCGGAATGGCGCCGCAGTTCACGTCGACGAACGGCTGGTCCTGGCGCAGGCTGCGCATGTGCACGCGGCGCGCGACGAGTTCCTTGCCCGATCCGGTAGGCCCAAAGACGAGCAGGGCGTGATCGGTGGGCGCAACGCGATCGATCATCCGGACCAACTGGCGAAACGCGGGCGCCGTACCAATGAATGCGCCGGGATCCGCCTTGTCTCGGATAAACGGAACGACGGGGGAAGAACTCATTGCAGGGTGGGCTCCAGATAACCAGCGTGTGATCTTTTATCAATTAGCATTACCCCGGAAATGCGCGATGAGAGACGGCACAACGATCCTGTGCCTTTCGATCCTTTCGATGCATTCCGGTTGCCGGTGCGGGGGCGGGGCCGCCCCAAGCATAGCCCAGGTATGTTGCCGACATGATCTTTCAAAATTAGCCGCCGTGCCAGGCGCCAGCCAGGCTGCGAAGCAGGCCCGATCAAGGCTTGATCGGCACGCGGCAGCCGCTTTTCTATCCGGGTTTACGGCAGAAAAGCTTTCCGCATGAAAGAAAAAAGCTTGCCAATGAAAATCTTGACTCGTTACGCATACATTTCGAATGCACGAGATTTCGTTATGTCTATAATGCGGTTCTCTCAGGTTCTAGCACGGCCCTCGGAATTGCTAGAATCTTTAAGCCGTCCCTTTGGGACGGCTTTTTTTTGTCAATTAAGCGGATGATTAACGGTTATTTCGGGTCGTGACGCGAATTTGTCACGAAGAGGCGGGCTGGCGGCGCAGAGGGAAGAGGGGCCGTTGGCCGAGGGGCGGGGGAGCGAGGTCGTGTCTGGCGAATCCGGCGGCCTCTGGCGAGACCGCCGGGCAGGCGGTTTGACGGAACGAGCAACGATCTGGCTGACGTTATGTCTTATTAAGGATTCCAGAACAGCAATGCACGCAGTTCGATACTGCGCCGGGGCGGCGCATCCGGCAGCGTGGTGGGATCTTCGATTCGCTATCACGTAGCGTGTGATCGAAGATCACCACCTTGGCGGCGCCCGTTGCCTCCCGCAGCAGCGCTTCGGCCTCGGGGTAGTAGGCGAGCCGGATCACGCTCTCGTCACCGAAGTCTTCGGGGGCGACGGCGCTGCGATGCGAGACGAGCTGAAAGCCGCTTGCATCCAGCGATCACGCCCCGGACGCCGCGAGCGGACGGGCATCGCGTATCGTGACGCGCGTGGGCTCGAGTTCGCCCGTGGTCCACGGCGTGCCGGCGGGCGGCTCGAACGTATAGGAAACAGGGCGGCTTTCGCCGCGCGCGAGATAGTTGAGCTCGGCGACGACTACGGCACCCGCCTGGGTGCGCGGCGCTTCATCGAGTACGGTGGCCATCGATTTTCTCCTAGAACGCTTCGCGATACGGCCGCAGATCCAGTTCCTGAGTCCATGCGCTGCGGTGTTGATGATGCAGTTGCCAGTAGCTTTCGGCGATTGCCTCGGGTTGCAGCAGGCCGTCTGCGCCCGCCTGTTCCGCGCGCTGCGGCGCGGCCGTGCGCAGCCGTTCGCCGTCGATGCCGCCATCGATCACCACGTGCGCGACATGCACGCCGCGCGGGCCGAACTCGCGTGCGAGCGTCTGGCTCAGCGAGCGCAAGCCTGCCTTTGCGGCGGCGAATGCGGCGAATGGCGGACGCCCGCGCAACGATGCCGTCGCCCCGGTGAAGATCAGGCTGCCGGCGCCCGCCGGTGCTTCCGGCGCATCCGGTGCTTCGAGCAGCAGCGGCACCGCGCCGCGCGCGAAGGCGAAGCCGCCCAGCACGTTCGTGCGCCATGCCGACTCGATCTGCTCTGCAGTGAGTTCGAGCGTTGGCGCACGCACGGCATTACCCGCGTTGAAGACCGCACTGCGTAGTTGTCCGAACTGACGAAGTTCGCCGGCGATGCGGGCAACGTCCTGTTCGCTGGAAATATCGCCGGCCAGCGCGTGCGCGCGGCCGCCTTGCTCGCGGATTTGCGCGGCGACGGCTTCAACGCGCTCCGCGGTGCGCCCGGTGAGCATTACTGTGAAGCCGCCGTGTGCGTAGCGCCGGGCCAGTGCCGCGCCGAGACCCGCGCTGGCGCCCACGCCTGCAATCCACGCTAGCGCCGCCGAATGGGGGGAGGAAGTGCTGGTCATGATAGTCAACCCTATACCGTGAGAGTCCAGGAGAAAACGAAGCAATCGCCATAAGGTTATCCGTGCCTACGCCTGTCTGCAGAAGCCCATCCGATGTCCCCACGGGCGGCACGGCTATTCATCGCGGCGTGAGGTTTTCTTATGCGCGCGGCGTGATTTGCTTTGCTCGAATCGTCAGTTCGCCGCCAGAAGGCCCGCCGGTAGCATGGCGAGTTTCACCGCCACGGGCATGCGTTGCCGATGCGGGACAACGACCGACCGGGGAAACACCATGAAACACCTCAGACGGACTCTCGCCGCCTGCGCGAGCGTTCTTGCCATCGCCTTCGTTGCTACGCTGACGACTGTCGCGCCGCGCATCGCGCAAGCCGCGGACGCGGTGCCCGCCGAACTGAAGCTCGACTACGCGTACTATTCGCCGGAAAGTCTCGTGATTCGCCGCAATGGCTGGCTCGAGCAGGCGTTCGCGCCGGATCACACGAAGGTCACGTGGGTGTTGAGCCTCGGCAGCAACCGGGCACTCGAATACCTCAACAGCGGCGCGATCCAGATCGGCTCCACCGCGGGCCTCGCCGCCGTGCTCGGCAAGGCGAACGGCAATCCCATCCGCACCGTCTATATCTTTTCGCGCCCCGAATGGACCGCGCTCGTCGTGCGCAAGGATTCGCCTATCCAGTCGCTCGCGCAACTCAAGGGCAAGAAGATCGCCGCCACCAAGGGCACCGATCCGTATCTCTTCACGCTGCGCGCGCTGCACACGGCGGGTCTCTCCGCAGACGACGTGGAGATCGTCAACCTTCAGCATCCGGACGGCCGCACCGCGCTGATCAACGGCCAGGTCGATGCGTGGGCGGGGCTGGATCCGCATATGGCCGCCGCGCAGATCGACAACGGCGCACGCCTCTTGTACCGGAACGTGGACTTCAACACCTGGGGCTTTCTCAACGCACGCGAGGACTTCATCGCGCAGTATCCTGCCGCGCTGGCCCGCGTGCTGAAGGTCTATGAGAAGGCGCGACTGTGGATTGCCGCCCACCCCGACGAGACCGCGCAGATCATTGCCGACGAATCGAAGGTCTCGCTCGCGGTTGCGAAGTTGCAACTGAGCCGCAACGACTTCAGCCAGCCGCAGCCGGGGCCGCGCCAGATCGCGGCGCTCAAGGCCGCCGCGCCGATCCTCACGCAGGAAGAACTCGTGAAGCCGGGCACGAATCTCGATCAGGTGATCGACGCGCTGATCGACGCGCAGCCCGCCCGGGCCGTGATCGCGGCCACAGGGGCGCAATGATGGAGCGTGCGATGGCGGCCGACGAGTCCCTGGCACTACGCAGGCGCGAGGCTACGCCTCGGGCGCATGACGCACCTGTGGCCGGCCGCTCGCTGCGCCGCTGGCATTGGGCCGGACTCGCGTTGCCTGCGGTGTTTCTCGGCGTGGTCGAAGGGCTCGTTCGTCTGCATGTGCTGCCGGACAATCTGGTGCCGGCGCCATCGACCATTGCGCAGACGCTGGCGCAGATGGGCGCAGAGCGATTGCTGCGCCACGTCGCGGCGAGCACCGTGCGCGTGCTCGCCGGCTTCGGCATAGGCGCGGCGCTCGCGCTCGTGGTGGGCGGCGCAATGGGTCTGAGCCGCAGGCTCGACGCGCTGCTGGACCCTTCATTTCAGGCCCTGCGCGCGATTCCCTCGCTCGCCTGGGTGCCGGTGCTGCTGCTGTGGATGGGTATCGACGAGGCGCCCAAGATCGCGCTCGTCGCAATCGGTGCCTTTTTCCCGGTGCATCTCGCGGTCGTGGCCGGCATTCGCAACGTCGATCGCAAGCTCATCGAACTGGGCGCCGTCTATCGTCTCGGCCCGGTGCGCATGCTCGCGCGCATCCTCTTGCCGGCTGCGTTGCCGCAACTCTTCACCGGTTTGCGCACGGGCCTGAGCCTCGCCTGGATGTTCGTGGTGGCCGCCGAACTGATTGCCGCGACGCGCGGCCTCGGCTATCTGCTGAGCGATGGCCGGGAGACGGGGCGCCCCGATATCGTGTTCGGCGCCATCATCCTGCTGGCTTTGATGGGCAAGCTGACCGACGGTTTGATGAAGGCAGTCGAAGCGCGCGTGCTGGTCTGGCGCGATACGGGCACAGGCGGGAGGCCGGCATGAGCGAACCGCTGCTCGACGTGCGGGTGCGTGCGAAGCGATACGACGGCCGCACAGTGCTCGCGAATACGCGGCTCGCGATTCACGCGGGCGAGATCGTGAGCCTGCTCGGGCCGAGCGGCTGCGGAAAAAGCACGCTGCTGCGCATCGTGGCGGGCCTGGACCGCGACTTCGAGGGCGAGGTTGCGTTGCGTGGCGTGCGGCTCGACGGTCCGTCGCCGGAGCTGGGCGTGATCTTTCAGGAACCGCGCCTCTTGCCCTGGCTCGACGTTGCGAACAACATCAGCTTTCCGCAGCACGCACGCGGCGCGGGCGCACAGCAAGCTGCGGTGCTGCTCGATGAGGTAGGACTGCCAGGCATTACGGGTGCGTGGCCGAAGGCGCTTTCGGGCGGCATGGCGCAGCGCGTTGCCATTGCGCGCGGCTTGTTCTCGCGGCCGTGCATGCTGTTGCTGGACGAACCGTTCAGCGCCGTCGATGCGATTACGCGCGCGCGCCTGCAGGATCTGCTGCTGGCGGTGACGCGGGCGCACGGCATGGCCGCGCTGCTCGTTACCCACGATATCGACGAGGCGCTGCTGCTGTCCGACCGCGTGCTGGTGATGCAGCCCGGCGCGGAAGGAACCGGCGGCGGTATCGTTCACGAACTGCATGTGACGACGCCGCGCCCGCGCGAGCGTCACGCCGCAGAAGATGCGCCGTTGCGCCGGGTCCTGCTGGATCGCCTGGCCGCGCGCGATGAGGAGGACCGCACCGCCACGGCAGCCGCGCCGTGAACGTCGCGCTGAGCCAGGCGCGTGCGGACGCGATGAAGGACTACCTGGTTTCGAAGGGAATCGCGCCGCAGCAGATGACCACCACGGGCCTGGGACCGGACCAGCCTGTCGCGTCGAACGATACGAACGATGGGCGGGCGCGGAACCGCTGCATCGAGTTCCGCGTGGGGCAGTAAGGCGCGTTAGCCGTGTTGAGGCTGTAGCGCCTGCCGGTAAGCGTTCGGTGCAACGCCGAGCGCGTCGCGAAAGCGATGGCTGAAGTGGCTCGCATTCGCGTAGCCGCACTCCGCGGCGACCTTCGCGAGCGGCAGGTCGCCCGCGCGCAGCAGGGCGCGGGCGCGTTCGAGACGCTGGGCTGCAATCCACGCTTGCGGCGATTGCCCGAACGAGGCGCGGAACATGCGGGCGAAGTGGTATTCGGAGAGGCAGGCGATCTCCGCCAGTTCGCCGAGTGTCATGGTTTCGCCGAGATGGGCGTCGACATAGTCGCGCATGCGCCGGCGCGTGGCCACTGAAAGTCCGCCTTTCACCTGCGCGCCCGGACGGCGGATGCCCTGGCTCTTCAGCAGCAGGCTCAGGACTTCATGGGCCGTTTCATTGCTGCGCAGGAGGGCGGCCGGATCGGCCCAATCCTCGTAGGCAATCGTCTGGCAAAGCGCGGCAATCCGTTCGTCTTCGAAATAGGTGCGGTCGGCCAGCGTGAGTTCGCGGGGCTCCTGGTCGAGTTCGCGAATGGCGCGCTGCGTGAAATGCCCGGGCAGGAAATACAGGTGCATGAAGTGCATGTGGCCGCGTACCCACCAGCGCGATTCGTGATCGCCCGGCAGCGCACACAGGCGGCTCGGCGCGCCGTACACCCCCGGAAGTTTCTGCCGCTCCGTGCGGTAGCCGCCGTCGAGGTAGCACGACAGCGTGTGATGGCCCGGCCGGTCGTAGATGGTTTCGGCCTCGCGCGTCTCGCGAGTCCAGACCGCCACGGCGAGCTGGTCGCCCAGCCAGGCAAACCGCTCCAGCGTCGCATTGGCCTCGCTCAGCGTGCGGCCCACCGAATGCAGCCCGAAGGGCGCATCGGCGATGTCGGGCATGGCGAGGGAAGGCTGGGCTTTCATGGGGCGATGGCTGGCAGCGGGAGAGAGCCTGAGCAGAGCAGGAGAGCGGAGTATACGCCGAGGCCCGCACCCGCGTTCGAGCCGGCGCGTCCCACGGCAAGAAATGCGCAATCCTGGACAAATGCGGGTGGCCGCGGCACGCCATAGTAGGCGTATCGAGTCCAGGCCACGTTCCAGCCATGAATCTTTTCCTTTACGTGCTTACTGTTCTGATCTGGGGGACCACGTGGATCGCCATCAAGTGGCAACTCGGCGTGGTCGCGGCGCCCGTTTCGATCGCCTGGCGCTTCGGGCTCGCGGCCATCCTGATGTTCGGGCTGCTGCTCGTGATGCGCCGGCCCGTCTGGCCGCCGCGCGCGGCATGGCGCTATCTGGTGGCACAGGGGCTCGCGCTCTTCTGCCTCAACTTCCTGTGCTTCTACTACGCCGAAAACATCGTGCCGAGCGGTCTCGTGGCCGTGGTGTTCTCTACGGCGCCGCTGCTCAACTCGATCAATGGACGCCTCTTCATGGGCCGCCCGCTCCAGCCTGCCGCCGTGGGGGGCGCCGTGCTGGGCCTGATCGGTATCGTGTGCCTGTTCCTGCAGCAGATGGCCGGGAATATCGGCAACGAGACGGTGTGGCTGGGGCTGGCCGTCGCATTTCTCGGCACGCTGTGCTTTTCGGCCGGCAACCTGCTTTCCAGCCGCATGCAGTCGATGGGCCTGCATCCGCTCCTCACGAACGGCTGGGCCATGCTGATCGGCACGGCCGTGCTGCTGGCCGGCAGCGCGCTGGCGGGCCTGCCGTTTCGCATCGAGATGGATGCGCGCTATCTGGGCGCGCTCGTGTATCTCGCAGTCGCGGGTTCGGTGATCGGCTTTACCGCGTATCTGATGCTGGTGGGGCGGATCGGACCCGAGCGGGCCGCTTATTGCACGGTCCTGTTTCCGATCGTCGCACTGGCGGCTTCGACTGTGTTCGAGGGGTATCGATGGACGTGGCTGACCGTTGTGGGTCTCCTGCTGGTGCTGGCGGGCAATCTCGTAGCGTTCGATTTGACGCGGCGTTTGTTCGTGAGGCGTGCGCGGGCGGTGTGAGGGAGATGGCGCGCGGCTTCGGGTCGCGCAGGGCTTCGGGCGTGTAGCTTGCCGTCGTGATGTCGTCGTCGAGCATCGCGCGCGCCACGATGTAGCACGTGTGGTCCCACCCGCGTGGACTGATGGCTGCTGCGTCCATCAAGCGGCAGTCGATTTCGTAGGCGAGTGCGATGGCGAGGATCAGGTCGTGCCCGCGGGCGGCAGGACGGTCGGCATACACGGCGCCGATGCCCGACGACGCAGCGGTAACACCGGTAACGATAGCCACACTTTGAGCTGGCTTCAGGCGTGAACCTTCACAAGGGATCAATGGCTGCAGGCTTGTAACTTTGATTCCTGGAGTAAGTGAGGGGGAGGCGCCGTCAAGCGTCTCCAGATGCGTTACGATGGCAGCGCGGCGCAGAGCGATTGGCGACGCGTCCGGTTCAACCCAGGCCGGGTGCAATGATCCAGGCGTTTTGATGGCATGACCTGTTCGGTCGCCAGCGTGCTCGACGCGCTGGGCGATCGATGGGGCACGCTGATCGTGCGCGATCTCGCGCTCGGTCTCGGTCGCTACGACGACTTTCGCCGGTCCACCGGCGCGACTCACGCCACACTGTCCAGCCGGCTGAAAACGCTGGAAGACAACGGGCTGATCGAGCGGCGGCTCTACCAGTCTCGCCCCGATCGGTACGAACACCACCTGACACCGCGCGGCAAGGACATTGGCGTCGTCCTGATGGCGCTCGCGCAGGTGGGGACGTCTGGAATCTCGCGCAACGGCAGGGACCGCCGTTGAAGTTCGCGGATACGCGAACGGGTCATGCGGTGCGGCTTGCTCTCGTCGATGCCGAGAGCGGCGAGCCGGTTGCATCGTCGGACCTGCGAGTTAAGGCGCGACCGGATGCGGACGATCTCGTGCACTGGCGGCTGGAGCAAACGCGCGCGCGGCGCGGCGATTCGCAATGACCCGCTCAGGGCAGGATCTGCGCGGCCTTACCTCGTCACAACCCCTACCGTTGCGAAATGGATAGTCTTGAGAGCATGTCGGTGTTCGTCGAGATCGTGACCACCGGCAATCTGAGCACGGCCGCCGAGCGGCTGGGGCTGTCGTCGAGCATGGTCGGCAAGCATCTGAACGCGCTCGAAGCGCGCCTTGGAGTGAAGCTGCTGCATCGCACGACACGGCGCCATCAACTGACCGAAGCGGGCGCGGTCTATCTGGAGCGATGCCGCGACATTCTCGAACGAGTCAAGGCCGCTGACGACGAGGCGTCGGCATGGCGCGGCAATCCGGTTGGACAACTGCGTATCGCGGCGCCCATTTCGTTCGGCGTCACTCAACTGGCGCCCGCGGTTTCCCGATTCCTCGCGCAATACCCCGGCATCGATATCGAACTGGTGCTGACCGATGCGAGCGTCGATCCGGTGGGCGATGGCGTCGATCTTGCCTTTCGTATCGGGCCGCTTGCCGATTCGTCATGGATTGCGCGGCCGCTGCCTTCGTATTACCGCATGGTCGTATGTGCATCGCCCGAGTATCTGGCCCGGCGCGGAACGCCTGCCGCGCCCCGCGATTTGCAGGGCCACGACTGCCTGGGGCATACGCGCTGGGGACCGGGTCATGCGTGGCGATTCGACGGGCCGGACGGCCCGATCGAAGTTCCCGTGACCTGCCGCCTGCGCATCGACAGCGGCCCCGCGCTACGGGAGGCCGCGCTGGCGGGCGGCGGCATCATCCGGCAACCGCTCAGCCTCGTCAAGACCGACCTCGAAGCCGGGCGGCTGCGTCTTCTGCTGGCTGACTACCGTTCGCACGGGCGCGACCTGTACCTGCTCTACGCAAGGGACAAGGCTGCGCCTGCCAAGCTGCGGACCTTTGTCGAGTTCGCGCTCGACTGCTTTGCCGTTGCGGACCCGGGCAGCCGGCTGGTCGATCAGGTTTGAGCGGTTTCGGGGAGTTCGGCAAAGACCTCCGCAACCACGCCCAGCGCGTTGTTGACTGCGCCGCCGCCTGCATAGAACAGGGTTTGCAGGATCGCCTCGATGATCTGCTCGCGGGCGGCGCCGGCAACGAGTGCCGCTTCGATATGCGCCCGCAGTTGAGGCAGCAGATAACCCTGTGTCACGCAACAGGCAATCACGACCAGTTCGCGCGTCGCCATGTCGAGTCCCGGGCGATCCATTACGCCGGCGAGTGCCCACTGCATGGTCATCGTCACGAAGTCGGGGCACAGGTCTTCGCGCGACTCGACCAGTTGCTTGCCGCTGTGCTTGCCGTGCAATTGCTCGAAGAGGGCAAAGCCTCGTGCGTAGGTATCGTCTCTGGGAAGAAGGGCGCGTGTCATGGTGGTCCTCGTGATGAATCGCCGGGAG
Organism: Paraburkholderia ferrariae NBRC 106233; assembly: GCF_000685035.1. Lineage (GTDB taxonomy): Bacteria > Pseudomonadota > Gammaproteobacteria > Burkholderiales > Burkholderiaceae > Paraburkholderia > Paraburkholderia ferrariae. The sequence continues at coordinate 73,187 of NZ_BAYB01000036.1, read as the reverse complement.
GTCGGCGAACAAGCTCAGTGTGAAGCGGGACCGCACCGCGAAAAAGCCCATTCCGGTGCGTTCATTTCGCACCCGGAGTGGGGAATCGATTGGTAAGGCAACGGTAATGCGGCGTAACGCCCGCGAGGCGCGCTTGCGCACCTTCGGAACTCAGCGTCATCTATCGCTACGACGGCGAGGCGCGCACGATCGCCGGCTACCTGGCCCACAATCCCACAACGGGCTTGCTGATCGCGCAGGGCAAGGCCATCCTGTTCGAGCATTACCAGTATGGCCGCACCGATCGGGACCGCCTGATGTCCGATTCGATGGCCAAGACGTTTGTGTCCATGCTCGTGGGCATTGCCGTTGCCGAAAGGAAAATCCGGTCGATCGACGATACGGTTCAAACGTACGTGCCCGAACTCCGGGGCCCGGTTATGGGAACCGTGTCGATTGAAGTGGACGATTCGGCGCATACGTCCGCACCGCCAAAGTAGCCGCCATAGGTATGGGTTGACAGCTTGGGCACCATGCTTTAAAAAGTAAAGCGTAACGGGATCGCATGTGCCCATCTGGATGCATCTCGCCGAAACGCACAAGCACACACAAGCACGCACCGGCGCGGAAGTCGCCAGCGCATTTTCGCCGGGGATGCGATCATCGGCATCGATGCGGCAATTGCGGCAATTGCGGCTCTCAGGCGCGCTTCCCGCACGAGTCACGGAATCCCCGATGTTGAACACCATGAACCATCTCCGCTGGAAAATCGTCGCCTTCCTGGTCGCGCCGATGACGTTCGTGATGGCGCTCGATCGCGCCGCCATGGCCGTGGCCGCTCCGACGATCCAGAACGAGCTGGGCCTTTCGCTCGTGCAGATGTCGATGATCCTGACCGTGTACTTCTGGACCTACTCGATCGGGCAGGTGCCGGCGGGACGCGCGGCAGAACGTTTCGGCTCGCGCAAGGTGCTGTTCGGCACGAGCGCGCTGTGGTCGCTCATGATGATCGTCATGCCGTTCGGGAAGTCGTTTGCGTGGCTCTTCGGCTGCCGTCTTCTGCTGGGCGGGGCGCAATCGGCGGACTGGTCGAGCGGTATCGTCGCGCTCAAGCGCTGGTTTCCTCACAGCGAGCGCGCGAAGGGCAATGCCATTTTGCTTGCGGGCCTTTACCTCGGCCCGATCGTTTCCGCGCCGCTCACGGCCTGGATCATGCTGCGGTTCGGCTGGCATGCCGCCTTTTATGGTTTTGGCGCGCTGGGTCTGCTGCTGGGCGCGATCTGGTGGCTGGGCTATCGCGACACGCCGCAGGCCCATCCGCTCATCACGAAGGCCGAGGCCGGGCACATCGCCGCGGGGCAATTGCCGGAAAGCCCGCAGGTGAAGGGGGAGTTCCTGAAGTGCCTGAAGCTGCCGCGCTTCTGGGTGTTCGGCGTCCAGTACTTTCTGCTTGTGCTGATCCAGAGTTTCTACACGACCTGGCTGCCTACCTACCTCATGCGCGCGCGCGGTCTTTCGCTCAAGGCGGTGGGCGTGTATGCGTCCTTGCCGTGGGGCGCCGTGTTCGTAGCGGTATTCGTGGCCGGGGCACTGTGCGACCGGTTGCTCAGGATCACAGGTTCGATCTACTGGGCACGCACGCCGGTTGCCATTGCGGGGTTTATCGCGAGTGCGGTGGCGCTGATCGCGGCTTCGCGGGCACAGACGATCGGGACTGTCATGGCGTTGCTGTGCGTGTCGTTCGGGGCCGTGGGGTTCGTGCAGGTGGTTGTGTGGTCCACCACCCAGGATCTCGGGCGGGCGTACACCGGCGTCATGTCGGGCTGGACCAATGTGTGGGGCGCACTCTCGAACGTCGCCGGCCCGATGACGGTGGCGTTCGCCGTAAAACTCACCCATAGCTGGGAAAGCGGCATGGTCGTGATCGGAACGGCAGCAGCGTGCGGAGCGCTGCTATGGCTGTTCGTGCATCCCGAGCGCCCGTTGCAGGTGGGGGTGCCGAGCACGCCGTCCGGCTCCGTGCTCCCGGCGCAACGCGAAGCGCCGCGCAAGGCGGATGCCGATATCCAGCATGGCGATCATCTGCTCGATGGCGAGCGAGCCGGTGCGATCTGCATGGGTGAAGACTAGCAAGCTTCGAAGTCGATCGCGCCGCAGTTCTTTGACGGAATGCACACCTTCGAAGAATAGGCGCCCTGGGGTTTGCGCCGTGCACCATTCGCCGCGGGCCTTTGCACCAGCCTGAACGATCCGTGACCCACTCTGGATCACGGGCGGCGCCTTCTGCGCGCGCCGATCTTGCCGCGCAAGCCCTGCCCAGCGGGCTTTCTGGAGCAATAAACGGGCTCTGGCACAGTTGCTGCTAGATGAGTTCCAACTTGTATTCAAGATGGAACTCATGTTGAGCACACTCCCGTTCAAGGTTCGCGCGCTGCTCGATGCTTATGCTAGCGGCGCGACCACGCCTCGCGAGGTCGCACAGGCCGTGACCGCCCGCATCGAAGCCGCGGGCCGCCCCGAGGTCTGGATTGCGCGCGTGAGCGACGCGGCGCTATCGAGCCGCGTTGCCTCGCTCGAAGAGGCGTTCGCACGCGATGGCGCGGCGGTCTTCGAACGGTTGCCGCTTTTCGGCGTGCCGTTTGCAGTGAAAGACAACATCGATGTCGCCGGGCTGCCCACCACCGCGGCCTGCGATGCGTTCGCGTACACGCCGGAACAATCCGCCTGGGTGGTGACACGGTTGCTGGAGGCGGGCGCGATGCTGGTCGGCAAGACGAATCTCGACCAGTTCGCCACGGGCCTTGTCGGCACGCGTTCGCCGCATGGGGGCGTGCGCCAGTTCGAGTCCGACTTGCATATTTCCGGCGGTTCGAGTTCCGGCTCGGCGGTGGCCGTTGCCGCGGGATTCGTCGCCTTTTCGCTGGGCACCGATACGGCCGGCTCGGGGCGGGTGCCCGCGGGGTTCAACGAACTCGTCGGCCTCAAGCCCACGCCGGGGCTCGTCAGCAAGCGTGGGGTAGTTCCGGCGTGCCGCAGCCTCGATTGCGTGTCGATCTTCGCGCACGACGTGGGCGACGCATGGGAAGTCCTGCAGCAGATGGCCGGCTTCGACGCGCTGGATGGCTACGCACGCCACGTGCCCTCGCGCGGCCTCGCGCATGCGCCGCTGCGCGTGGCCGTACCGGATCCGCTCGGCTTCTTCGGCGACGCGCAAGCCGAACAGGCTTTCGCCGCCACGCTCGACACGATCGCTTCGCGTCTTGGCCTCGTTCCCGCACGCATGCCGTTCGAGCCGTTGCAGCGCACGGCGGCGCTGCTCTACGAGGGCCCGTGGGTGGCCGAGCGGCGTGCCGCGCTCGGCAGCTTCTTCGAGACCCATCGTGCCGATATCGACCCGGTGGTCGCCCGGGTGATCGCGCAGGCGGATCGCTACAGTGCCGTCGATGCCTTCAACGGCCAGTACGCGCTTGCCGCGCTGCGCCGCGAAGTCGAGCAGTATTTCGAATCGTTCGATGTCCTGATCGTGCCCACCGCGCCCACGCATCCGACCTTCGACGCGGTGCGGGCGGACCCGGTCGGCGCGAACAGTCAGTTAGGCCTCTACACGAATTTCGTGAATCTGCTGGACCTGTGCGCGCTGGCCGTGCCGGGCGTGCGCCGCGCAGACGGCTTGCCGGCCGGCGTCACCCTGATTGCGCCCGCAGGCGCCGATCAGCAGCTTGCCGTGCTCGGCGCCCAGATCCAGGCGCTCTTCATGGCCGATGCGGCAGCCGGCGCCGCCGCCGCTATCGCGGCACGACCGCTGCCGTTCGAGGAGCCGACCGTCGTGCTCGCCGTGGCCGGTGCGCATCTGCGCGGCCAGCCGCTGTGCTGGCAGTTGCTCGAAGCCGGCGCGCGCTTTGTCGAAACGACCACGACCTCCGGCCACTACCGCCTATATGCCCTTGCCGGCACCGCGCCGGCCAAGCCGGGGCTGGTTCACACGCCCAACCAGACAGGACTGCCAATCGAAGTCGAACTCTGGGAAGTACCGCTGCGGACGTTCGGCGCGTTCGTCGCGGGCGTGCCGGCACCGCTTGGCATCGGCAGCGTGCAGACCGTCGATGGGCGCACCGTCAAGGGTTTCATCTGCGAGCCGGCGGCGGTCGAAGCCGGCAGCGGCGCGCGGGACATCACGTCGTATGGCGGCTGGCGCGCGTGGCTGGCAGTCGCGGCCGAGGCGCAACCCGAAATTTCATCCTGACTGTATTCCGCTGGCGATTCCACGAGGAGCCCCATCATGTCCACACGCCGTGATTTTCTGAAGAGCGCCGGCGCGCTCGCGCTAGGCAGTGCGCTGCCGTTCGATCTCGCTTTCGGTGCCGAGCCGCTCACGGTCGGCGTCATCTATGTCGGCTCGCGCGGCGACTACGGCTATAACCAGGCCCAGGCGCAGGCCGCCGCGGTCATCAAGAAGCTGCCGAACGTGAAGGTAGTGGAGGAAGAGAACGTGCCCGAGACCGTGGCCGTGCAAAAGACCATGGAGGCCATGATCGAGCAGGACGGCGCGACGCTCGTTTTCGCGACCTCGTTCGGCTACTTCGATCCGCACGTGCTCAAGATGGCCGCGAAGTACCCGAAGGTGCGCTTCGCCCATTGCGGCGGCCTCTGGAAAAGCGGCGATCCGGCCAACATAGCGAGCTACTTCGGTTATATCGACGAATGCCAGTATCTGAGCGGCGTGGTGGCCGGTCATGCGAGCAAGTCGAAGAAGATCGGCTTCGTTGCGGCCAAGTCCATTCCGCAGGTGCTGCGCAACATCAACTCGTTCACGCTGGGTGCGCAGAGCGTCGATCCGTCCATCACCACGCACGTGATCTTCACGGGCGACTGGTCGATGCCGGTGAAGGAGGCGGAAGCCACGAACAGTCTCGTCGATCAGGGCTGCGACGTGCTCACGTGCCACGTGGATGGCCCGAAGGTCGTGATCGAGACGGCCGAGAAGCGCGGCGCGATGAGTTGCGGCTATCACGCAAGCCAGGCGGCGCTCGCGCCCAAGGGGTATCTCACCGGTGCCGAATGGGACTGGGCCACGCCGTACAAGGCGCTCGTGGCCGATGCGCAGACCGGCAAGCCCCAGCCCAATATTCTGCGCGGCGGCCTCAAGGAAGGCTTCGTGAAGATGTCGCCGTACGGCCCGAAGGTGACGGCCGAGGCGCGCGCGAATGCCGACGCCGTGAAGGCGCAGATGATGGCGGCCCAGTACGTGATCTTCAAGGGGCCGATGAAGGACAACAAGGGCGCCGACGTGATCCCGGCCGGCACGAGTCACGTGCAGACCGACATCGCGCTCGAAAGCATGAATTATCTCGTGGCCGGCGTCGTCGGCCAGATTTGAGCGGTGTGCGGCGGCGCGCCGGTGCGCGTCCCCGCGAGGAGTTGCGATGTCTTCTGCTTCGGTTCCCTTTGCTCGCAGTCCGTCCGCGGGCCTGGCGCGCGTGGCGCTGGCCGTGCTGCCGGCCTTGCCGACGCTCTGCGCGCTCGCGTGCACGCTGCTGCTCTTCGGCGCGTTCCTGCTCGTGCAGGGACAGCCCGCTGCCGATGCGCTCGGCCTCATCGCCGAAGGTGCGTTCGGCTCGTCGTTCGCGTGGCAGAACACGCTGCTGCGCGCCGCGCCGCTCATGCTCACGGCGCTGTGCGTGGCGCTGCCGGCGCAGGTCGGGCTGATCGTGATAGGCGGCGAGGGCGCGCTCGCGCTGGGCGGCCTCGCCGCTGCAATGCTGCCGCAATGCCTGCCGCAGACCACCCCCTGGTTCGTCGCCACGCCGTTGATGGCGCTTGCGGCCATGCTCGCGGGCGGCCTGTGGATCGGCGCGGTGGGCGCGCTGCGACAGTGGCGCGGCGTGAACGAGACCATCAGCAGCCTGCTGATGTCGTATATCGCCATCGCCATCTTCAAGTTTCTCGTGGAAGGGCCGCTGCGCGATCCCGCGAGTCTGAACAAGCCCTCGACGCCGCCGATTCCCGATGCCATGACGATCGGCTCGCTGCCCGGACTCGACGTGCACTGGGGGCTCTTCTGGGGCGTGCTGGCCTGTCTCGCGGCCTGGGGGCTCGTGCGCCACAGCACGCCCGGTTTCGCGATGCGCGTGACGGGCGGCAACGTGCGCGCGGCGCGCCTTGTCGGCCTGCCCGTGAGCGGGCTCGCACTTGCGGCCTGCGCAATGGGCGGGGCGTCGGCGGGACTGGCCGGCATGTTCGAAGTGGCCGCCGTGCAGGGCAGCGCCAATGCCTCGCTGCTCTCGGGTTATGGCTATGCGGGCATTCTCGTGGCGTTCGCGGCGCGCCAGAATCCGTTCGCGGTGATCGTCTGCGCGATGCTGATCGGCGGCATCGAATCGAGCGGCAGCCTGCTGCAGCGCCGCCTCGATCTGCCCGATGCCGCCACGCTCGTGCTGCAGGGCCTGCTCTTCGCCAATCTGCTCGCGTGGGAAGCGCTCGGTCCGCGCATTGCCGCGTGGCGCGTCAAGCTGCAGGCCGCCGCGCTCGCCCGCGCTGCCGTTCCTCCTGTTTCGCCGGAGCGTACCCACCATGCCTGATCTTCACTCCCCCGCAGCCGTGCTGCTGCTCTCGCTCTTCGCGGGCGCCATTCGTGTTAGTACACCTTATCTGTTCGTGAGCCTCGGCGAATGCCTCACGGAGAAGGGCGGCCGCGTCAATCTCGGCCTCGAAGGCATTCTCGTTTCCGGGGCGATGTCCGGCTATGCCGTGTCGTACCTCTCGGGCTCGCCGTGGATCGGCGTGCTGGGCGCGGCGCTCGCCGGCCTCGTGCTCGGCTGCCTGCACGGGCTCGTCTGCTCGCTGCCGCGCGTGTCCGATATCGCGTTCGGCATTGCGCTGATGCTGTTCGGCACCGGGCTCGCGTTCTATCTCGGCAAGCCGTTCATCGAACCGCAGGCGCCGATGCTGCCGTCGATCGATCTCGGCGCCTGGTCCGCTTCGCCGCAGTTGCACAACGCGCTGCATATCAATCTGCTGTTCGTGATCGGCGTGGTGCTCGCGGTCGCGCTGCAATGGGGCCTGCGTTCGATGCGCTGGGGCATGACGCTGCGCCTCGTTGGCGAGAACGCCGAAAGCGCCCGCGCGATGGGTTATCCCGTCACGCGCGTGCGCGTGATGGCGACGGCGGTGGGCGGCCTCTTTGCGGGCGTGGGCGGCGCGTACCTCTCGCTCGTGTACCCGGGCAGCTGGAACGAAGGTCTCTCGAGCGGGCAGGGCCTCATGGCCGTTGCGCTCGTGATCTTCGCGCGCTGGCAGCCGCTGCGATGTCTCTGGGCAGCGCTGCTGTTCGGCGCGGCCGGCGCGCTCGGCCCTGCGTTGCAGGCCATCGGCGTGACGACGGGCTACTACCTTTTCAATGCCGCGCCTTACGTGCTGACGCTGGCGCTCATGATCGCGAACTGCCGCCCGGATCGCACGCTCGCGGGTGCGCCGGGCGAATTGAGCCTCACGCGCTGAGCGCCCGCCGCTCGAACGGCAGCGACCACCACGACCCAAACGACCGATCTCGCACCATGCGTCCCGGAGAATGTCCATGACCCGCCATATCGAAGCCCGTCCTTATCCCTGGCCTTACGACGGCAACCTGCGCCCCGACAACACGGCGCTCGTCATCATCGACATGCAGACCGACTTCTGCGGCTACGGCGGCTATGTCGACAAGATGGGCTACGACCTCTCGCTCACGCGTGCGCCGATCGAGCCGATCAAAAAGGTGCTGGGCCTCATGCGCGAGCTGGGCTTCACGATCATCCACACGCGCGAAGGGCATCGCCCCGATCTTTCCGATCTGCCGGCCAACAAGCGCTGGCGCAGCCGCCGCGCAGGCACCGACGGCATCGGCATCGGCGACGCCGGGCCCTGCGGGCGCATTCTCGTGCGCGGCGAGCCGGGCTGGGAGATCATCGACGAACTGGCGCCGCTGCCCGGCGAAATCGTCATCGACAAGCCCGGCAAGGGCTCGTTTTGCGCCACCGACCTCGAACTGATCCTGCGCACGCGCGGCATCGTCAATCTCGTGCTCACGGGCATCACCACCGATGTGTGCGTTCACACGACGATGCGCGAGGCCAACGACCGCGGCTTCGAATGCACCGTGCTGGCCGACTGCTGCGGCGCGACCGATCCCGGCAACCACGACGCCGCGCTCAACATGATCCTGATGCAGGGCGGCGTGTTCGGCACGGTATCCGGTTCGGCGGCCATGATTGCCGCGCTGGGGCAGTGATCATGGCCACCGCCATGCGCGCACTCGGCATCGAGGTGATCGGCGCGAGCAAGTCGTTCGGCGCGTTTCGTGCGCTCGACGACGTCTCGCTGAAAGTGGCGCCCGGCACCGTTCACGCGCTGCTGGGCGAGAACGGCGCGGGCAAGAGCACGCTCGTGAAGGGGCTGGTGGGCTACGGCGTGCTCGACAGCGGCGAGATACTCGCGGACGGCCGCGAGGCGCGCATCGCTTCGCCGCGCGATGCGCAGGCGCTCGGCATCGGCATGGTCTATCAGCATTTCACGCTGGCGCCGGGCCTGAGCGTGGAGGAAAACCTGCTGCTCGCGCGCGGCAGCCTGCCCTGGCGCATCGACTGGCGTAGCGAGCGCGCGTCGCTCGACGCGTTCATGCGGCGCACGCCGTTCCGGCTTGCGCTGGAGGCGCCGGTATCGTCGCTGGCGGCCGGCGAAAAGCAGAAGCTCGAAATCCTCAAGCAACTGTATCTGGAGCAGCGCTTCCTGATTCTCGACGAACCCACCTCGGTTCTCACGCCGCAGGAGGCCGACGAGGTGCTGGGCCTGATGCGCACGCTCGCTTCGCGCGGAGAACTCACGGTGCTGATGATTACGCACAAGTTCCGCGAGGTGATGGCCTATGCCGACGATGTGACGGTGCTGCGCAAGGGCCGCTTCGTCGGTTCGTGCGCGGTGGCGAACACCGACCGCGACCGGCTGGCCGCGTGGATGATGGGGACCGACGCGAGTGCGGAGGTGCGCGCCGGCGCGGCCGAGGATGCCGGCACGGCGGGCGCCGCGGTGGCGCTCGCCCGGTCGCCGTGCGCGCCCGACGCGCCGGTGCGGCTCGCGCTCTCGAAGCTTTCGGTGGTCGATGACCGCGGGCATCCCGCTGTGCGCGAAGCATCGCTCGAAGTGCGCGGCGGGGAGATCGTCGGGCTGGCGGGCGTGTCCGGCAACGGCCAGAAGGAACTGATCGAGGCGCTCGTGGGCCAGCGCAGCGTGCAGGCGGGCGCGATGCGCGTGAAGGGTGCGCCCTATGCCGCCACGCGCGAGGAGATGACGCGCCTGCGCGTGTTCGCACTGCCCGAGGAGCCGCTGCGCAACGCCTGCGTGGCGGGCATGAGCGTGGCGGAAAATCTCGCGCTGCGCGACTTCGACCGCGCGCCGTTGCGGCGCGGCGGCTGGTGGCTCGATCGCCGCGCCATGCGTGCGCGCGCCGCGCGGCTGATCGACGAGTTCAACGTGCGGCCGCCGCTGCCCGAGCGCGCCATCGGGACGCTTTCGGGCGGCAACGTGCAGCGGGCCGTGCTCGCGCGCGAACTGGGGCAGGCCGTGGACGTGCTGATCGTCGCCAATCCGGTGTTCGGCCTCGACTTCGCTTCGGTCGCGGATATTCACGCGCGTATCCTCGCGGCGCGCGATGCCGGTGCCGCCGTGCTGCTCGTGAGCGAGGATCTCGACGAACTGCTGGAGCTTGCCGATCGCATTGTCGTGATGGCGGAGGGGCGGCTTGTCTACGAGACGCCGGCCAGCACCGCCGATCGTGTGGTGCTCGGCCGCCACATGGCGGGCCATGCAGAGGAGGCGGCACCGCGTGCGAGCGAGGCGCCGGTGCTGCATGCGAGCGCCTGAACCGTGCAGCGCGCCCTGAACACAGACCGCACCGAATCGAGGAGAAACGTCGCGATGACCACCGTCGCCCACGCAAAACCGGCGCCCTATACGTTCGACGCGCGCCGTACCGCGCTCGTCGTGATCGACATGCAGCGCGATTTCATCGAGCCCGGCGGTTTTGGCGAAGCGCTCGGCAACGATGTGTCGCTGCTGGCGGGCATCGTGCCGACGGTCGCGCGGCTCCTGGCGCACGCGCGCGCGCAGGGCTGGCTCGTCGTGCATACGCGCGAGTCGCACGCGCCGGACCTGTCCGACTGCCCGCCCGCAAAACGGCTGCGCGGCGCCCCGAGCGCTCGCATCGGCGACGTGGGTCCGATGGGCCGCATTCTCATCCGCGGCGAGCCGGGCAATGCGATTGTGGATGCGCTGGCGCCGCATGCGGGCGAGCTGGTCATCGACAAGCCGGGCAAGGGGGCGTTCTATGCGACGCGTTTGGGCGAGGAACTGGCGGCGCGCGGAATCACGCACCTGGTGTTCGCGGGCGTGACGACGGAAGTTTGCGTGCAGACGTCGATGCGCGAAGCGAACGACCGTGGCTATACGTGCCTGCTGATCGAGGACGCGACCGCGAGCTATATCCCCGCGTTTCGCGACGCGGCCATTGCCATGATGCATTCACAGGGCGGTATCGTCGGCTGGACGGCGACGCTCGATAGCTTGCTGGAGGCCGTTTGATGACGATGGAAGTGAATTGCCCGGAGATCGTCGCCCAGGTGACGGCGGCGTTCGAGGCCTATGAACGGGCGCTGGTGGAGAACGATGTGGCCACGATGAACATGTTGTTCTGGGACGCGCCCGAGACGGTACGCTACGGCATTGCCGAAATCCAGCACGGCGGCGAAGCGATTCGCCGCTGGCGCGAGACCTGTGCGCCGGTGCCGCCTTCGCGGCGGCTGCATCGCACGGTGGTCACGACGTTCGGGCTCGACTGCGCGACCGTGAGCACCGGGTTCACGAGCGATGCCACGCCGCTCGCGGGCCGCCAGATGCAGACCTGGGCCCGCCTTGGCGCGCCCGGCGACGCGTTCGGCGGATGGACCATCGTGGCGGCGCACGTGAGCCTTATCGAGCCCGTCTGAAAGCGGGGTAAACTGGCCCGGTACGCGTGCGGTGCCTGAATCTGCGCGTACGTGCCCGGGCTCCCACCCAACCGCAACATGATCGCAACGCAATCGACCTATGGACGACATGCCCCAAACGGCCGCTGAGGCGCCCGTGGCCAATGCCGCGAAGATGGTCTACAGCACGAATTCGCTCGCCGAGCAGGTGTATTCGCTGCTCAAGCAGGACATCTTCAACTTCCGGTTGTTTCCGGGGGACCGCTTTTCGGAGAACGACATCGCCCAGCACTACGGCGTGTCGCGCACGCCGATGCGCGACGCGCTGTTTCGCCTGCAGCGCGAGGGCTATCTCGAAGTGGGATTCCGGCGCGGCTGGAAGGTCTGCAACATCGACTTCGAGCAACTCGATCAACTCTACGATCTGCGCATCGTGCTCGAACTCGCGGCCATCGACCGGCTGGCCGCCGCGCCGCACGATGCGCTGGCCGCGCTGCGGGCCGTGTGGTGCATCGACGAGGCGCAGCGCGAGCATGAGCCGGGTGCCATGTTCGTGCTGGACGAAGGCTTTCACCGCGGTCTCGTGAGCGCGGCCGGCAATGCCGAAATGCTGCGCGTTCACAACGACGTGACCGAGCGCATCCGCATCGTGCGCCGGCTCGACTTTCTCAAGGCGCATCGCACGAGCGCGACCTACGATGAACACGCCACGATCCTCAATCTCATCGACCGCGGCAAGTTTGCCGAAGCGGCGATCGTGCTGCGCGCGCATATCACGCAGAGCAAGCTGGAAGTGCGCAAGATTACGCTCTCGATGCTGGCTGCGGCGCGGGACAGCAAGCCGCCGTTTGTTAGTTAATTGGTTTGTTGGTTAGTTAATCTAATTAATTAAGCGAATTGGCGGTATTCCCGAATCGAAAGACCAGGAGTCTCGCCGTTACGCGCGGGCGGTATCGGCCTCGCCGAAGCCTGCCGCTCCCTCATTGGCCTCCTTCGCAATCCATTGACTGAACAACTGCATGGCGGGCGTGGCCGGCTTGCCCTTTTGCCAGGTGAGCCAGTAGCTGCCCGCCTGCACCTCGATATCGAACGGGCTCACGAGGCGCCCCAGGGCGAGATCGCGCCCGAACATCGAAGCGGGGACGAGCGCTACGCCGGCACCTTGAATGGCCGCTTCGACCATCAGCCGCGACGAGTCGAACACCGGCCCGCGCGCGGGCCGCGGGGTTACGCCGGCCCGGGCGAACCAGTGCATCCAGTCGTCGGCGCGATAGGAGCGCAAGAGCGTTTCGTGGGCGAGATCGGCTGGCGTGCGCAGGCGCTGCGCGATTTCCGGCGTGCAGAGCAGCGAGAGCGGGGCATCGAACAGCTTCAGCGTGTGCGAACCCGGCCAGGCGCCATCGCCGAAGCGGATCGCAAAGTCGAGGCCCTCGGAGGCCAGATCGACGAGATTGTTGTTCGTCAGCATGCGCAACTCGACGAACGGATGGAGCGCGTGAAAGGACTTGAGCCGCGGCATGAGCCATCCCACGGCAAAGGTGCCCACGGCGCCGACCGTCAACACCTCGTGAAAATGGCCGCCTTCGAATTGCCGCAATACGGTTTCGATGCGATCGAACGCGTCGCTGAGCACCGGGCGCAGCGCGAGTCCTTCGTCGGTCACGGCAAGACCGCGCGGCAGGCGCTTGAACAGCGCGACACCGAGCCGCTCCTCGAGCGCGCGCACCTGCTGGCTCACCGCGGCCTGCGTGACATTCAACTCCTGCGCGGCGCGCGTGAAGCTCAGATGCCGGACTGCCGATTCGAAGGCGCGCAGCGCATTCAGGGGTAAATGGGGGCGCATAGTCGAGTCATAAGTTTATCTTGGTCATGGGGCAATTTATCATCGTTTGCCACAAGGCTCCGAAAACGCGACAGTGATGGCTTTCCAACGATCTCTCAGAAGGAAGCCGGGAATGAAGCTCGGGAACACCTTGTCTCATGTGGTCAAAGTGCTTTGTGTGGCGTGCGCGCTCCAGGGCGCCGCGCGTGGCGCCGACGCGGCGACGGACCGCGTCCAATCCGTGGTTGACGATGCCATAGCCCCGCTTATGCAGAAGGACCAGATTCCGGGCATGGCGGTGGGGGTGGTCGTGGCGGGACAGCCGCGGGTGTTCAACTATGGCGTGATGTCGAAGGAAACCGGCAGGCCCGTGACGAACGCCACGCTATTCGAACTGGGGTCGGTGTCCAAGACGTTTGCGGCCACGCTCGCGTCCTGGGCCGCGCAAAATCACCGGCTTTCCTTGTCCGACAAGGTGGCGAAGTACTTGCCCTCCCTGAGCGATCGCCCGTTCGGCAACCTGAGCCTGCTCGATCTCGGCACGCATACGCCGGGCGGCCTGCCGCTCCAGGTGCCGGACGAGGTTCGCTCCGACGCGGATCTGATCGCGTATCTCGGCGCCTGGCGTCCCACCTGGGCGGCCGGCACGTATCGAACCTATTCGAATCCCGGCATCGGCGTGCTGGGTCTCGCTGCTTCCAGGAGCATGGGGCAGCACTACACCGCATTGGTCGAGCAACGCCTCTTTCCCGCACTCGCGATGAAGAACAGTTTCATCGACGTGCCGGCGTCGCGCGCAGCCGACTACGCGCAGGGCTATACGAAGGACGGCAAGCCGATTCGCCTGGCCGGCGGTGTGATTGCGCCGGAAGCGTACGGCGTGAAATCGACGGCGGCCGACATGGTTCGCTTCATGGAAAGCAACATGAAGCTGATCGAACTCGACCCGCCACTGCAACGCGCCATCACGGCAACGCATACCGGCTACTTCAAGGCCGGACCGATGACGCAGGACCTGGTGTGGGAGCAGTATCCCTATCCCGTTTCGCTGAGTGCGCTCAAGCTGGGCAACGGCCCGGACATGGCTTTCAAGGCGACCCCCGTGAGCCGGATCAGCCCGCCCGAGGCGCCGCGCGACGACGTGTGGATCAACAAGACGGGCTCCACCAACGGTTTTGGCTCGTACGTGGCCTTCATTCCGGGGCAGCGCCTCGGCATCGTCATGCTTGCCAACCGGAACTTCCCGAACGAAGACCGCGTGGCGGTGGTGTACCGGATTTTGACTTCGCTTGCAAACATCCAGCAATGAACCGGGCGTCGGGTTGAGACGATCGGGCATAGCGTTGAGGCGCCCGGGCATTCGCGTGGCCGGCGCCTGCGCCTAAAGTCACATCCATCGAAAGACGGCACCGGTCGTCCTATCTTCTGGAGTGGCGTGATGAACAGCTGGATCACAAAACATGAGCCGATGCCCGCGGGCTTTTTCGGCATCGCGGTCGGTATGCTGGCGCTTGCCGGTGCATGGCGGGTGGCGGCGAAGCTCTGGGAAGTACCGCAGCAGGCGGCAATGTTCATGACGGTGGCAGCCGTTGTGGTGTGGGCTGCGGTCATGGCGATGTATGCGCTGAAATGGCTCGCGCACCGCGAGGCGGCGCGCAAGGAGTGGCAGCACGAAGTGCAGTCGTCGTTTATCGCGCTGGCGCCGGTCTCGACGATGCTGGCCGCGCAGGCGGTCAAGCTCTGGTCATACGACCTGGCGCTTGCGCTGTTCGTGGCCGGCGCAACCGGGCAACTCGCGGTGGGCGTGATGCTGCATGGCCGGCTCTGGCAGGGCGCGCGAAATGCCGAGGTCGTCACGCCGGCGATTTACCTGCCGACCGTGGCGCCGGGCTTCGTCGCCGCAACGACCGCGGCTTCATTCGGCTTTCCCGAACTGGCTGCGATGTTCTTCGGCGCCGGGGCGCTGTCGTGGCTGGCAATCGAGTCGATGCTGCTCAACCGGGCGGCGCACGGTGCACCTACCGCTGCCGCACTGCGTCCGACCTTCGGCGTGCAACTGGCGCCGCCGGTGGTGGGCGGCGTGGCCTGGATGGCGGTCACGGGCAGCGGGTTTCATACCGGCCTGAGCGGCGGTGCGGACCTCGTAGCGTATGCGCTGTTGGGGTACGGGCTCTATCAGGCGGCATTGCTCCTGCGTTTGCTGCCCTGGATTCGGGCTCAGGTGTTCGCGCCGTCGTACTGGGCGTTCAGCTTCGGCGTAGCGGCCCTGCCGACGCTTGCGATGCTCGTGGCGCAGCGCGGTGCCCCCGGCTGGGTTCACGAACTGGCTTTCGCCCTGTTTGCGGTGTCGAACCTGATCATTGGTCTGCTGGTCGTCAAGACGGTGGGCCTGCTGTGGGAGGGCAAGCTCTTTCCGGTACGCGCCGCTTCGTAACGGTCGCTAAAGCCGGTGCCGAAAACGTCGTCACTGAAGCCGAAGCTGGAATGGATGCCAGCTTCGGCTTTTTTTCGTTGTGGCACGAACCCGGAACCGGGGCAATCGAAATTCCGTGTTGACAAGGGCCGCCGATTTAATTAACTTTCGTTAACTAAACGATCGTTCGATAAAAGGAGACGGCATGATTTCAGGCGATCCGCAGCAAGATTCGCAGCAAAAAGTCGCACTGGTTATCGGCGCGGGCGATGCTACCGGCGGGGCCATCGCACAGCGTTTTGCCCGCGAGGGCTATATCGCGTGCGTGAGCCGCCGCTCGGCGGACAAGCTCGAGCCGCTCGTGTCGGGTATACGCGAGGCGGGCGGCCGGGCGTTCGGCTACGCGAGCGATGCACGCAAGGAAGAGGACGTGGTCGCGCTGATCGAGCGTATCGAAGCCGAACACGGGCCGATCGAGGTAATGGTGTTCAACATCGGCGCGAACGTGCCATGCAGCATTCTGGAAGAGACGGCCCGCAAGTACTTCAAGATCTGGGAGATGGCCTGCTTCAGCGCGTTTCTCAACGCCCGCGAGGTGGCAAAGCGCATGGTCGCGCGCGGCCGGGGCACCATCCTGTTTACCGGTGCTACGGCGAGCGTGCGGGGTTCGGCCGATTTCGCGGCCTTCTCGGGCGCCAAGCACGCGCTTCGGGCACTGGCGCAGAGCATGGCGCGGGAGTTGGGTCCGCGTAACGTTCACGTCGCGCACATAATTGTCGATGGTGCGATCGACACGGACTTCATCCGTACGACGTTCCCCGAACGCTACGCGTTGAAGGAACAGGACGGCATCCTCAATCCCGGGCATATTGCGGAGAACTACTGGTATCTGCACCAGCAGCCGCGCGATGCGTGGACGTTCGAACTGGATCTGCGTCCTTACATGGAACGCTGGTAGCGCGACCTGCGGCCCCGGATGCACGCGCCTCGCCTCGCGCGCGCGTTACTTCAGGGTGTCGATACCCAGCACGTCGGCGAGAAGACGGCGGCTGGAAGCGAGCATCTCCCGGCGGGTGCGCTCGCTTTCCACGGTGCGGGCAAGCAGCAGGGCGCCGACACATTGGGCCATGATGGCCCATGCCTTGTCCTTGTCGTCGAGGTGCGCACTCCAGCTCCTGGCGATGCGTTTGAGCGACTTTTCGACCTCGCTGCGCGCTTCGGGCGTGGCCCGTGCGATTTCCGGCCCGAGCGTGGGCAGCGCGCATCCCGACTCGGGATGCAGGACATGGTAGGTGCTCAGATAGCTGCGCAGACGCGCGGCAAGATCGCCCGCGGGGGCGTTTTCGTCGACGGCAAGCAGGTCGGCGCTATTGGAGGCTTCTTCGCTGACCAGCGCATCGAAGAGCGCCTGCCGGGAGGGGAAGTGAGTGTAGAAGGCGGCCCCCGTCAGGCCGATCGCCGCCATCAGCGCGTCGATGCCGGTTGACGCAAAGCCGTTTTCCTTCGCAATCGCGCGACTGCTTTCCATCAGCTTGCGTCGCGTTTCCTCTTTGTGAGCGGTTGAATAGCGCATGGTCGATTTTGGACAGGATCGAAGGCGAGAATAGCATAACCATCGTTAACTGAACGTCAGTTCACTATTTATTCGATGCGAACCGGCGCCAACGAGCGCCGCAAGATCAAGGACGAGGGAGGATGGCATGACGAAATCGGTTGAGTTTTATTTTGACTTCGGCAGTCCGGCCAGCTATCTGGCGTGGACGCAATTGCCGGGCATCGCGGCCCGGTGCGGGGCGGAGATCGTCTACCGGCCCGTTCTGCTGGGCGGGATACATAAGGCAACCAACAATGCGTCTCCTGCGACCATCCCCGCAAAGGGGGCCTGGATGCAGGTGGACCTGGCGCGCTTTGCGCGGCGCTACGGCGTGGCGTATGCCCACAACCCGCATTTTCCGATCAACACGCTCATGCTGATGCGTGCGGCCACCGGGGCCCAGATGCATGACGAGCCGCTGTTCCTCCGTTATGTTGACGCGGTCTACCGGGCCATGTGGGAACGCCCCTGCAACATGGCCGATCCGGCCAACGTGCGCGCCGTGCTGGAAGGCGCCGGACTCGATGCTGCGCTGCTGTTCCAGTTCGTCGAGCAGGCCGAGGTGAAGGAGAAACTCAAGCGGGACACGGAGGCGGCTGTCGCGCGCGGTCTTTTTGGCGCGCCCACCCTGTTCGTGGGCGAAGCAATGTTCTTTGGGCAGGACCGGCTCGATTTCGTCGAGGAAGCGCTCAGGCAGTTGTAGAGAGACGTGGGCGTTTTTTGCGCCGGATGAATTTCTGCGTACCGCCGCCGCCGCCGCGAGCGGCGGGCGGGCTACAAGGTGCCGCAGCAGTTCGAATGCTGGCATGCGCAGCCTCAACGGATTCGCAACGCGTAACTCAGTCCGTGGCTCCCTTCATCAGCCGCCATAGTGTTGTGCGGCCGATGCCGAGCGCGCGGCTCGCGGCGGCGCGGTTGCCGCCGTGCGCGGCCAGTGCGCGCTCGACTTCGGCGAGCGTGAGAGCGGTGTGCTCGTCGCGCGCTGCAGTGGCTCCCTGCGCGCCCGTTGCAGGGTTCTCGCCGTTCGCAGCGCGCTGCCGGCGCTGCGGCGCTTCGATCGCTGTGTCTTGCGTGGCGAACTCCGGAAATATATCGGATAACGAAGTATTTCCTGAATCATCGGTATCGTCGGCCAGGAAAATGGCCGCCCGCGCGAGCAGGTTCTCCAGTTCGCGCACATTGCCAGGCCAGGCGTAGCCCGCGAAATAAGGCGCAAACCGTGCGAGCACGCGCTCGATCGCGGCGGCGCGCAAGCCGTATCGGTCGGCCATGCGTTCGAGCAGATGGCGCGCGAGCGCGGGGATGTCCTCGCGGCGCTCGCGCAGCGGCGGCAGCGGAATAGGCAGCAGGTTGAGACGGAAATACAGGTCGGCGCGAAAGGCGCCTTCCTGGACCAGCGCGCTCAGGTTGCAATGCGTTGCGGCAATCACGCGCACGTCCACGGGCGTCGCGCGGCTTGCGCCGAGCTTCATGACCTCGCGCTCCTGGAGCACGCGCAGCAGGCGGCTTTGCAGCGCGGGCGGCATTTCGCCGATCTCGTCGAGAAAGATCGTGCCCGTATGGGCAATTTCCACGAGGCCCGGTTTGCCGCCGCGCCGCGCGCCGGTGAACGCGCCTTCCTCGTGGCCGAACAGCTCGCTTTCGATCAACCCTTCGGGCAACGCCGCGCAATTGAACGCGACGAACGGATTGCCGCGCCGCCGGCTCGCGTTGTGAATGCCTTGCGCGATGAGCTCCTTGCCCGTGCCGCTTTCGCCCGTGAGGAGGACCGTGGCGTCGTGCGCGGCGCTCATGGCCGCGAGGCGCCGCACGCGCGCTACTGCGGGCGCGGCTCCCACCAGATCGTCCAGTTCGTAGCGCGCCACCAGATGACGCGGCCGCTGTGTCGTGCGCAGCGACCGGTCGATGCGCTGCGCGACCAGCGCGTCCTGCACGGTCACGACGGCGCCTGAGCGCGCGCCCTGCTCGACGATAGGCACACAGCTCACGATGACCGAGCGGGCGCCGAACTGCTCGATGCGCTCGTCCACCGGCGCATCGCTGCCGGCCACTTCGCGCAGCAACGGGCCTATCGTGCGCGCGAGTTGCGTGTTCACGTCGCGCGTGCGGTCGAGGCCGAGCAGTTCGAGCATCGCGGGGTTGACGGCTTCGAGCGCGCCGGCTTCGTCGAAAGCGGCCACGCCGTCGCGCAGGTGCGCGACGATCGTGTTCAGGCGCACGCGTTTCGATTCCTTCTGGCGGCTCACGCGTGCGAGTTCGACCGAGCGCTCGAATGCTTCATGGACCGCACCCACTGAATAGAGGAACACGCTTTCGAGGCCGGCCGCCTGGGCCAGATCGCACGCCATGCCGGGCCCGATGATGACGCGGCAGCCTTCGCCCGCGAGCGTCGTGACGGCGGCGCGCACCTCATCGGCGGAACGATAGGCGCGCTGCGTGAGACGCAGATTCAGCCACGCGCCGAGGTCGGCCAGCTCGTGCGAAACGCTTTCGTGCAGGATCAGCCCGATCGGCGCACCGGGCCAGGTGGTGTTCGCATGGGTGATGGCGGCCAGCACGTCGAAGCCGTTCACCTTCACCATCACGACCGGCACGCTCAGGTTGTCGCGCAGATAGGCGCCGTTGGAACCGGCGGCCAGCACCACGTCCACCGTGCCCGCCTCGATATAGGGCTGCAGCGCCGTGACGGCGTCGCCGTAGCCTTCGCGCACGTAGACGAAGCGCGCCTCTTCGGCGTAGCGCGGCGCGACTGTCTCGCAGAGATTGCGCAACCGGCTGATGCTGACGAGCGCGATGTTCGGGCGGTTGGCGGGCTGGGGGAGGCTGGGGGGCGGCATGGCAGGTTTCGGGCAAACGGTGATTGAAACGTTTCGCGGAACGTTTCTGAGATTGTGTCATGAAACGTTTTGGGTTGGAGGTTTCTGGCTAAATCATTGATTTATATGATTTTGTGATGGGGCCTGTTTTCTGGCATGTTTCATGCGGAGTTGGTGCCATCTCAAAACAGGATTCGAGGAGCCATTGCCATGACAACTTCCACCGCTGCACGCCGCGCCGCCTTCCGTGCCAAGGTCAACGAACGCCGCGGCCTGCTCGTGCCGGGCGCGTTTAACGCCCTGAGCGCGCGCGTGATCGAGGACGCCGGCTTCGAGGCGCTGTATCTCACGGGCGCCGGGGTCACGAACATGTCGTTCGGCTTGCCGGATCTGGGCTTCATCGGCCTCTCGGACATCGCCGAACACACCGCCCGCGTGCGCGACGCCGTGAGCCTGCCGTTGATCGTGGACGCCGACACCGGCTTCGGCAACGCGCTGAACGTGCGCCAGACCGTGCGCACGCTCGAGCGCAGCGGTGCCGACGCGATCCAGTTCGAAGACCAGGTGATGCCCAAGAAGTGCGGCCACTTCAACAACAAGGAAGTGATCGGCAAGGGCGAGATGGCCGGCAAGATCCGCGCGGCGGTCGATGCGCGCGAGGACGGCAACCTGCTCATCATGGCGCGCACCGATGCGGCCGGCGTGCATGGCATCGAAGAAGCGATTGCGCGTGGCCACGCCTTCATCGAAGCCGGTGCGGACATTCTTTTCATCGAAGCGACCGAGAAGCTCGAAGACATCGAGCGCCTGCCGAAGCTCATCGACGCGCCGCAACTCATCAACATCGTGATCGGCGGCAAGACGCCCGTGCAGTCGCGCGAAGCGCTCGCGGGCCTTGGCTACGCGCTGGTGCTGTACGCGAATGCGGCGCTGCAGGGCGCGGTGGTCGGCATGCAGCGCGCGCTCGGCACGTTGCGGGCGAATGGCCGCCTCGACGAAGACCCCAACATCGTCGCGCCGTTTGCGGAGCGGCAGCGCCTCGTGAACAAGCCGTTCTACGATGACCTCGAACGCGAATATGCGGCGAAGGACTGAGCGGCAAGACGTCGGCAAGGCGTTGAAACAAGAAAGCGAGGAGACCTGAATGTCGAGCGGGACGGAGTGGAGCGTGCAAGGAAACCGGGAAGCGGCGGGGGCGCAGGCGGTTGCGCGGCCTCGCATCCGCTCGATTGTGGGCGGGCTCGCGGGCAATCTGATCGAGTGGTACGACTTTCTCGCGTACAGCATTTTTTCGATCTATTTCGCGAAGTCATTCTTTCCGGGCGACAAGCCCACCGTGCAGCTCATGAACACCGCGGCGATCGCGGCAGTGGGCTACGTCGCGCGGCCGCTGGGTAGTTGGCTGGTGGGTCTTTATGCCGACCGCCACGGGCGCAAATCGGCGTTGACGTGGTCCGTTGCGGCCATGTGCGTCGGCTCGCTGATGATCGCGCTCACGCCGGGTTACGCGAGTATCGGCGTGCTGGCGCCGATCGTGCTGATCGCTGCACGCCTCTTGCAGGGATTGAGCATGGGCGGAGAGTACGGCACCAGCGCGACCTACCTCAGCGAGATATCCCCGGCCAACCGGCGCGGTTTCTACCTGGGCTTCCTGCAGGTGAGTGTGGTGGCGGGGCAGCTCGTCGCGCTTGCGCTCATGCTCGTCATGCAGAACCTGCTGATGACGGCCGAGCAGATCGAGCGCTGGGGCTGGCGCGTGCCGTTTCTGATCGGCGGGGCGTTGGCGCTCTTCGCGCTCTACATGCGCCGCAACGTGACGGAGACCGAAGCATTCGAGCGCGGCGCCCGCGCGTTCGGGCCGCCGGTGCTCGCGCAACTGCGCCAGCACTGGCGCCAGATTCTGCTGGCTATCGGCATTACCGTGGGCGGTACGGTGGGTTTCTACACGTTCACGGTGTATATGCAGAAGTATCTGGTGAATACGGTGGGACTTTCCAAGGAAATGTCCACGCTTGTCTCCGCCGCTGCGCTCTTGCTCTACATGCCGCTACAGCCCCTGTTCGGGTTCGCTTCCGACGTGTTCGGACGGCGCCCCGTGCTGATTGCCTTCGGGCTTTCGACCACGCTGTTTTCGGTGCCGCTCTTTAACGCACTGAGCCACACGCGCGATCCGTTCGTGGCGTTCCTGCTCGCGTTTGCGGGACTCGTCATGCTGAGCGGCTTTACGTCCGTGCATATGCTCGCAAAAACGGAGCTGTTTCCCGTGCGCATCCGCGCGCTCGCCGTGGGCCTGCCGTATGCGCTGACCACGGCAATCCTCGGCGGCACGACGGAGTTCGTCGCGCTGCGCTTCAAGGCGAGCGGGCACGAGCAGTACTTTTACTGGTACGTGACGGCGTGTGCGGCGATCTCGCTGGTTGTTTATCTGCGTATGCCTGAAACACGGGGGCGGATGGCGGATAGTGTGTGAGGCATATCTCGTTGCCGTTCCCAGAGGGTTCTGGCGCTGCGGCGCGGCATCGGGAATGCAAGGACAACGGCGAAGATGACGCCGGCCAGATCGACCTCACCGTGCTTGGCAATCACGCGAATGTCGGCGATATCCCCGTTGCCCTTCGACAGGGCATCGATCACCCGACGCTCCAGCAAATGATTCGCTTTTCTTGCAGCGGCCCGGGTGGCGTGCGGGTTCGAAGCCGGCGTTTGTGCAACAGATAGTAAGGACTACGGATAATATGGCGGCTGTCGCCGGACGGCCAACGATCGGCTTCATGCCAGACTCCATGGAGTTGAATTTCCTGGGCCCGCATCCGGGAGAGACGTCGCCGGCGAAAGCCTGCTGCTAAGGCATGAGAACCGGCTTGCGAACGCTAATACATGAGCATCTGGCGACGTGCGTTCACGTTACACCAGTGGCCGGGCAGAGGCCGTGTGACGCGCGAGCGGGAGGGCGCCGATAGCGCGACTTCTTTGGAGCAACGCTAGTTGGGCCGAGGTGTCTTCTCGCTGCTTCTGGCCTGGCCGCCCCGTGCCTGCGCCTGCGCAGTCCGGGCCACAGGAGGGCGCCGGTTCAAGGCGCAATTGGCTGCAAGACAACACGCACCTATCAGCAACGCGACAAGAATCGCAATCACGAGTTGATAGGTCAGAATGGCGGTCAGCGCCTGCGTGTAATCAAGCCAGACTAACCAGCCTAGCGGACCGAGCGCGGCGCCGAATGCAGCTACACCGAGCAAGCCGAAGATGCCTCTCATGGCAGTTCCCCATCAGGATCTCAAACGAGTATTGCAAGAGAGATTATCCGCCAGATTTGCGGTGCGTATTGCTTTATACGTGTGCCCGGCATTCCCTTCATCCGGTGAAAGACTGCTGCAAACGAGCGGGGATTAGCCGCAGGACACAATGCTTCTAGACAGGTTTCTCTGCGACGAGCGCCCGCGCAAACGAATGCCGCGGGGCGCATCGCCGACACGGGATCGTGCTCAACGGCCGGCGCTCTGGCCGCCGTCGACGTGAAGAATCTCGCCGGTAACGAACGGTGCGGAATCGAGGTAGAGGATCGCGTTGACGATGTCGCTCATCTCGCCCATCCGGCCGACCGGGTGCATGCCTGCGAGCCTGGCGTGCGTTTCGGGGGCGTGCATCGGCGACTTGATGATGCCGGGCGACACGGCGTTGGCGCGGATGCCGGCCTTTGCGTATTCGATGGCGAGCGACTTCGTGGCCGAGTTCAGGCCGCCCTTGGTCAGCGAGGCGAGCACCGAAGGTACGCTGCTGTTCGCGTGATCGACAAGGCTCGTCGTGATGGTGACGATGTGGCCGCTGCTGTTCTTCTGCATCTGCTCGATGGCGAACTGCGTGATGTAGAAGAAGCCGTTCAGGTTGACGTTCAGGGTCGCGGCGTATTCCTCCGCGGTGTACTGCGTGAAGGGCTTGGCGATGAAGATGCCGGCGTTGTTGACGAGCGTGTCGACGCGGCCGAAATGCTCGACGGCGGCGTTGACTGCGCGGCGCGCGGTGGCGGGGTCGCCGATGTCGCCGGCAATGGCAATGTAGTCGGCTTCGATGGTCGGCGCGATCGAGCGCGCCACGGCGACGACGCGATGGCCCTGCGCGCGGAACGCCTTGGCGGTTTCGGCGCCAATGCCTTGCGACGCGCCGGTAACGATGATGACTTTGGAGTGGCTCATGATGTTTCTCACGGTGTAGGTGGCTCGGCCTGCTGGCCGGTCGAATCGACGGACCCGATGGGAACTCACTGTAGGCGTATCCCCCAGGATCTCGAACACCCACCATGGACAAACAGTCTTGCGTCGCAAGAACAAGTGCGCGCGGCGAGCGTATGCTTGCGGTAACATGCGCGCCTGATGTTTTTCGGCGCAGTCGCCGCAGGGTAGGGAAATGGATCAGAAGAAAGCCGAGCGCCTGCTCGTCGACGCGGACAGGATGGCGGAGTTTGCTATCGGGTGTTTCGAGCTCTCGCTGGATGCCGCGCGCGGCCGCGAGTTGTACGAGCGGGCGTTCAACGCCTATATCCGCAGCGAGGCGGGCGACGTGCCGATGGCCGAGATTTACGATGCCCTCAAGGGGGCGGAGTTCGCGGGTTAAGGGCACCGCAAGCGCGGGTCAGACCGGAGCGATAGCGGGCCTTTCGGGTCAGCTATCGCCTGCCGTCGTCTCAATCGGCCACGCAGCGGAACCCCGCATACACGAATTGATAGTGCGGCTGAAACCAGTTGCGAAAGGTCGGCCGCACCATGCACGCCGCAGTGCGTGCCGATCCGCCCTTCATCGCATAGTGCTGGCCGTCGAAGAAGTTGGCCGAGTAACCTTCGTAGAACGGAAATGCCGTGAAGCCCGGCAGCGGCCCGAACACTGTCGAGGTCCATTCCCAGCCGTTGCCGTACAGACCTTCCACGCCCCACGTGCTGGCGCTGTCCGGCGTCGCGTCCACGGCGACGGGATTCCAGTCGCGAAAGTCGAAGTTGTCGGTGTGGCCCGGCAGGGCGCCGTGTGCGGCGCGTTGCCACTGCGCTTCGCTCGGCAGGCGCGCACCGCGCCAGCGCGCGAAGGCGCTCGCTTCCGCATGGCTCACGTAGACGGGCCAGGAAAGCGGTAGCGGAATGTCGTCGAACATGGTCCGCAGCCGCCAGCCTGACTCGGTGTTCGACCAGAACACGGGATGCGTTACGCCTTGCGCTGCCTTCCAGGCCCAGTCGGCGTCGGTCCAGAGCGACGGGTTCCGGTATCCGCCATCCTCGATGAAGTCCAGAAACGCGCCGTTCGTGACCATATAGCGGTCGATCTCGAAGGCCGGCACATCGACCTGCTGCTCGCCGAATTCGTTGTCCCAACCAAATACGCCGCGCTCGGCGGTCATGCCCAGTTCGGTGCGGCCGGCCGGCACCGGGACCATCGCAGGCGTCACGGCATAGAGATGATCGGGCAGGCTGCGCGGGGCGCCGTTCGCCTGCTTCTGGTCGAGCGGCAACTGGTGGAGCATGTATGCGAGGGTTTCGACGTGCATGAGCCGGTGTTCGATCGCCACGTTGAGCAACTGGGCTGGCGAACCGGGGTGGGACGTGGCGGCGGGCAGGTCGAGCCGCGCCAACTGCTCGTCGATGCGCTGGCGGCCCTTGTGACCGTAAGCGCGTACTTCGGCGAGGCTGGGCCAGTCGGCCGGCGCGTCCGTGGGCAGCAGGGCGCCATCGACGGGATCGATGCCGAATGCGAACAGCCGGTCCAGTTGCGGATCGGCGGAGGGCAGGTCGAACAGGCGCCGGTCGAAGAGGTTGAGGTCGAAGGCTTCGAGATGGCCGATGTAGAACACGATCCGATGCCGCTCGCGGATCGGGCGCTCGTAGAGAAATTCCGGCTTGACGATGTCGAAGAGCGCGTCGCTCGCTGCGCGGGCGGCGGTGAGGCGCTCGGCGAAAGTGGGCGTAGGCGGGAGAGGCATTTCGGCATTTCTCCATGCTTGGGCAGTGTTCGTGACTTTACCGCCGCCGCAGAAGTTGTGCCAACGCCCGGCCAGGTGCCAGAGCAGAAAAGGGTAGGAAGGGGAGAGAACGCCCCGAAGAGGCGGCCGCGCGCCGGCCGACAGGCGCGCGGGGGATGGGCGGTGTGACCGCCACGGGGCTCAGATTTGCCGCAAACCCTCGAAATCGACGATGCGGATGAGCTTGCCTTGCGCGTCGATCAGGCCACGCTTTTGAAATCTCGACAAGGTCCGGCTCACGGTTTCGAGCGTCATGCCGAGATAGCTGCCCATGTCTTCGCGCGTCATGCGCAGGTTGAATTCCGCATGCGAATAGCCGCGCTGGCCATTGCGCTCGGACACGTCGAGCAGGAAGGCCGCCACACGTTCGTCGGCGGAAAGCGAGCCGAGCACCATCATCTGGGACGATTCGCGGTACAACTGCTCGCTCATCAGCCGGTGCAGGCGATCCTGCATCGCGCCGGCCTCGCGGCACAGGTGCTTGAGCGCCGCGTACGGAATGATGCACACCGAACTGTCTTCGAGGGCAATGGCGGAGCTCGTATGGGTGTCGGTGTTGATGCCGTCGAGGCCGAGCGGGTCGCCGGCGAGGCGCAGGCCCGTTACCTGCTCGCGGCCGTCGCGATGCGCCATGACGGTCTTGAGCGAGCCGGAGCGCACGGCGTAGAGATTGTCGAATGGATCGCCCGAGCGGTAGAGCGCCTCGCCCCGGCGCACGCTGCGCGCGCTGCAGATGAGCGCTTCGATCTTGGGTATGTCGTCCGACGTGAGGCCCTGGGGCATGCAGAGGTGACGCATTGAACAACCGGAGCAGCGGGCCGAACTGCGCGGGCCGGCCGCGGCAGGGCGGTGGGTGCGGCGCACTGTGCTATGAGAGACGACGGTCGGGGTCAACATCTGCCTGCTCCTGTTTATTTGTGCTGGAGCATTGTCCCACCGTGTTTCCGTCTTTGATCGGCGGCAAAATGACGCGCTTTTGAGATGTGCCGCTTTGCGCGGCATCAGAGGCTGCGCGTGTCAAGGGACACGCGCAAACGGACGTTTGTCAAGTTTCAGGGGCGATCCTGATATCTCTTGATTATACGGGCGTGGTGGCGCCGGCGGCAGAAGGGATCAGCAGGACCGGCAGCGTCGATTGACGCACGCAGCGCTCCGCCACGCTGCCCAGAATGAGCCGCTGGAACCCGCGGCGCCCATGCGTGCCCATCACGATCAGGTCAGCGCCGGCCGTTTTTGCTGCGTTGAGCACAAGCGTCGGCACGTCGTCGATCGACGAGGCTTCGCCTGTCGTCATCGCGCCTTGCACTCCGCGCTCGCGCATGATCTGGTCCATCTGCGCCGCGAGTTCGTTGCCCTGCGCGATCATCTGGTTGCGCAGGATGGACGGGTCGTAACCAGGCGCCTCGAAATACATCGGCGTGTTCTCGATCACGTAATAGGGCTGCAGGATCGCGCCCATGGTCTTCGCGAGCTCGAGCGCGGCTTCGAAGGCGCGGCGCGACGTATCGCTGCCATCGACCGCCACAAGGATGCGTTTGTACATGAAACCTCCGCTGGGATGGAACCGGGACGCGCACGGCTCTGAAGCCGCCGCTCTGAAGCGGCCTGGCCGGGCGTCGTGCGCACTCTGACAGGGAGCTTAAATGATCGCTGAAAAAGATGCAGCGCCGGTGTATTAAAAATAGATGCGGCACGAAGGCCGGTCAAATTTCGCGCATCCGGCGCAAGGCTTGCATGCGCTCTGTCATCTCGCTATTGTGGCGACTCTTTTCTCTTGCTGCTCCCGCCGGATTGCTGCCGTAATTTCCCCGTGACCTCTGCCCCCAAGCCCCTGCCGTTTCGCGACGCGCTCCTTGCCATGCTCGGCATCGGCCTCGTCAACATGCTGGTCGCCCTCGACCAGACCGTCGTCAGCACCGCGTTGCCGTCGATCGTCGCCGAACTCCACGGCTTCGAATTTTATGCCTGGATTGCCAGCGCCTACCTGCTGGCCTCGATCGTGACCGTGCCGGTGTTCGGCCGGCTCGGCGACTACTTCGGGCGCAAGCGTTTCGTGATCGCCGCGGTGATCGTGTTCACGGTCGCCTCGGTGCTGTGCGGGCTCGCCAGCGGCATGCGCTTTCTTGCCGTGGCGCGCGCCCTGCAGGGTATCGGCGGCGGCATGATGGTGGGCACGGCGTTCGCCTCGATCCCCGATCTCTTTCCCGATCCGCGTGCGCGCGTGCGCTGGCAGGTGGTCATGGCGGCGGCCTACGGCATCGGCACGGCGGCCGGTCCCTCGCTGGGCGGGTGGCTCAGCGAGCACTTCGGCTGGCGTTCCACGTTTCTCGTCAATCTGCCCGTCGGCGCGCTCGCGCTGTACTTCATCTGGGCGCACCTGCCTGCTTACCGGCCGGTGCGCACGGGCGAGGTGCGCATCGACTGGACGGGCGCCGCGCTCGTCGCGATCGTGCTGGGCAGTTTCCAGACGCTGATCGAGGCGGTGCCCAAGGAAGGGCTTTCGGCAGGGAGCCTCGCGCTGGCCGCCGTCGTGATTGCGGGCGCGGCGGCGCTCCTGATATGCGAGCGGCGCGCGACGCACCCCATCATCCCGCTCGATCTCTTTCGCGATCCGCAGCTCGTCACGCTGTTCACGCTCTCGACGCTCTCGGGCTTCGTGATGTTCTCGCTGATTTTCTTCGCGCCGCTGCTGCTGCAAGGCGGGTTTGGCCTGTCGCCCCAGGAGGCGGGGCTGCTCGCCACGCCCATAGCCGCCTGCATCGCGCTCGGCAGCCTGATCAACACGCGCATCGTGATCCGTTTGCCCAAGCCGACCGCCATCCTCACCGTCGGCTTCGGCCTGCTCGTGATCGCCTCGGCGTGTCTCGCGTTCGCCACGCGAGACACGCAGCACCTGTGGCTCGAACTCGCCATGTCGGCGGTCGGCATCGGGCTTGGGTTCATCCTCAACAATCTGAACGTGTTTGGCCAGGAGATTGCCGGGCGCGAGCGCTTCGGCATCACCACCGCACTCCTGCAATCCACGCGGATGGTGGGCGGCATGCTCGGCACCAGCGTCGTCGCGACGATCGTCAACCACCGCTACGCGGCGGGCGTGGGCGACGCGCTGGCGGTGCTGGGCGCCCCCATGCAGGCGCGCTGGGCGCCGCAGCTGGCGGACCCGCGCGTCCTTGTGGACCCGACGCTGCGCGAGACGCTCGTGGCGCAGCTCAAGGCCGCGAGCCTCGACGGCGCGGGGCTCATCGAGGCGGTGCGGCACGTGCTGGTCGATGCCATTCACGTCGGCATCGGGCTGACCGGCGTCGCGGCGCTGGCGGCCGCGCTGCTGGTGCGGCGGATTTCACATATCCGCTTCGGCAAAGGGACCGCGGCGGCACCTCGCTAAAAAAGAAGCGGTGTCCCGGGTTGTCCGATTGTTCCGTTGCGCCGGGGTGGCCTTGCGGTAGCCACTCGCGGTGCATTTATCAGACAAATGACGTAAACTCCTTGCGGCGCGGCGCCGGCGACTTCGGCCGGCTATTTCAGCCAGTCGGGAGATGGCTCAGGCGGCCGTCGCCATCTGGCCGAACATGGCCGTATGGGTCTGCTGGCTCATGGCGATATCGAGTGCGACCGCGTTTTCCACGCCAATGCGCTGCGGCGCCCCGAGGCGCGCGATCTCCATGCCGGTGCGGCGCAGCATGCGCTCGATCGGCGTGGTCGTCACGGTGACGTAGCGCTGAATGCCCATGCGGTCGGCGAAGGTGATGGCCGAGCGGATCGCCTGCGTCGTCAGTTCGGCAAAGCCGAATGCCTGCTCGTTGTCCGACTCGATCGCAAAGCGGCTCAATTCCCAGATCTGCCGGCCGGCCGGCGCGCTCTCGCCGTGCAGCAACTGCGCGAAGGTGTCGCGCAGCATGTTCGGCCCCTCGGTCGGCATCATGCGCCAGCAGCCGCGCACCCGCCCCGACGTCTCCTGGATCAGCATGTAATGGGGTCCGAGCGCGTCGTAACCATCGACCTCCATGCCTGCGATGGTGGGAATGTCCCAGCCCATGCGGTCCCGAAACACGCGGGCGCGCAGGCGATACATCTCGTTGATGTCCTCGTTGTCGAAGTCCTGTCTTTGACCAATCCGGATAACGGCTTGCATGGCATTTCTCCCGTTTGCGTGTAGGAAAGGCAGCAGCACGGATCGAAAGCTATGCGTTTTGAATACAAAAAGACACCTATCCACGTAGGTAGGTGCGCAGGGAGGAGCAGTTCTGGAGAATGGCACGGCGGTAGTCACTCATCAGGCATAACGGACAGCGAGAGCGAGAACACCATGGAACTTATGGAAAATCATCATTGGCAGGCGGGAACGCACACGCAATCCCTTCCGTCAGGAGATCTGTCGTCGGTAATCGACCGCGTCCTGATCATTGCGTATCGCAAAAAGAAGAAGGAAAGCCAGCGCCGTTTCTGGGCCCGTTTCGGCGTGACCCAGTCGCGCGGCAGCCGCTTCGAGTCGGGCGCGGAGATTCCGCCGCCGGTGTCGATCCTGCTGGGTCTGTACTTCAACAAGACGATTTCGGACGGCGATCTCGGCCGCGCCGAGCGCGTGCTGCGCCGCACCGATGGCCCGTTGATGCTCAGCCCGGGTCAATAAGACCCATCTGGGTAGCGATCACCGCCGCCGCACGGCGTGAGTTGACGCCGAACTTCCCGCGAATGTTCTTCATGTGGAAGTTCACGACAGCTTCCGAGCAGTTCAGGATGTGCGAAATTTCCCAGGTGGACTTGCCGAGGGCGGTCCACTTGAGGCATTCCTTCTCTCGCGGCGTCAGCTTGGGGATCAGCGACTGAACGTGATCGTTCAGGTGGCGCTGGCTCGTGTCGAGCACGAGGTCGCGCAGCAACACGAGATTCGGCAGGGCGCGGTTGACGTCGTGCCAGAAGTTGTCGGTGGGATTGGCGTCGTTGACGAAGCACAGCATGCCGATTTCCTGGCGCGGGCCGTGAATCGGCAGCGTGATCCCCGCTCGCAGCCCGTAGGAACGGGCTTCCTCATACATCGATTGCTGCTGTTCCGTGGCGAACAGCTCGGGCGACCAGATGAGCGGCGCCGAGCGTGTCGTGCAGTGCGCGACCGTCGGATCGAAATACGCCATGTTGTGGTCGTTGTAGGTCTGCCGCCAGGCGGCGGAGTAGTTCGTGCGAATGAACGCATCTTCGAGCCGCATTCCTGGACGCGGCAGGATCGCCATCATCAGCTGGCTGAATCCCCACGAACTGGCGAGCTCAGCCACCGCCTCGAACCACGCAGCCTCTCCCGGCGCGTCGAGGACGGGCGACATCTGCTCTATGAAATGTAGAGGCACGTCAACACTCTCCGTCGGCGGTGGGCCAGTTCGCAGCCAGGCCCGGGCGAGCTTCCCCGCTTCTTATGATGTAACAATTTATCACTAAATCTCGCCCTGATTGTTCTTCTCTACCATTCTCAGGAATCGAAGAATGGGAGTGTGCACCGATTAGTGCTCAATTCGGGTGAATCGTATCGGGCATTCGACGAAAATACGGCAGACGTTTCCCGGGAGCGCCCGCTCCGGGGCGCGGGGACTCGCGTTCAGCCGATACCGTGATTAACGGCGCTGCCGGAAAAAGCTTGTGGCAATTCGCAGATTTCGGGCATTTCGGCAAAAGCGCCTGGCGTGTCAATTCGCCCATAAATTGAGAATGGCCCCCGTGAATTTGCCTGTCTTGCACAACCCGAAATCCGGCTATCCGGTGATTCGCCCGCGCGCTTCAACCCTTGCGCTGCAACTCGACAATGCGCGAGGGGCGCAGGTGATTGAGCGAGTAGTGCAGGCGCCCGGGGCTGCGCCGCGTGCCGGTCGAGCCCGAATCGACGAATTCCCAGTCGGCCGTGTAGGGCACGAGCGGGCTGGTCATGCCCTTGTCGAGCACCTCGTAGCCCGGCTGCAGCGCGAACAGCAGCCGGTGTCCGCCGGGGCGGCTGTCGAATCCCGCAATGCCGTCGCCGGCTTCAGGCATGCTGTTGTCGAGCGTTGCGTCGGTCGTCGTCGCCTCGTCGGGGCTCATGTTGGCATTGGCAACGAGTGCGGCCAGTTCGCGCCGCTGTTCCAGGGCTCGGTCGGTGCGTTTCATGATGCGTCCTCCTCGGAGGTTGAGCCAAGCGCCGCAGGTGCGGCAGAAACCGCTGCCCCGATGTTTTTTCCGCCGCCGGGGCCCGTGCCTCGCCACCGCCCGGTGGCCACCCGGCCACCACGAGAACGGCCCGGAAAGCCAGGCGTTACGCCCAGGGAAACGGCTCCAGCGATTTAACCTTTTTTTCTTTGGAGCGCGGTTTTTCCTGGGAGTATGATCCTCTTTCGACAAGTTGGCGCGCTATGAATCAACGGCCCGAAGAAGCGGCCGCGCTGTGGCTTTGCCGCACGGTCCCGGACGCGCCCACCGAAAAACGGACGAGGCAGTCAGGGGCGGACGACACACATGCACTTCGACGCTGCATTCACGCATCGCGGCTATTTGCTCAATTGCGCGCCGGCGCGCACGGGCGATGGCAGCTGGCAACCTTATGTGGTGATTTCCCGTTCGAGCGACGGCGAGCTGGTTGCCAACCGGTTTTTCCCCGCAGACCTGCGTTTTCCCGACGAAGCGGCCGCCATCGCGCACGCGCGCGACTGGGCGGTGCGCTGGATCGACGCGAGCAGCGTGCCTCTCTAGCGGCTGCGGCCGCTCCCCTGTGCGATTTCCCTGATCCGATTGCTTCCACGCTGCCGGGCCGTCCGGCGGCCGTCGCGCCATGCCCGCGCGGGGCGACGCCTGCCGGGGGGGCTCGGCGAACTCGGCCAAAACGCGGTAATCTCCAAGGGTCTGTACATCTTACCGGCGGCCCGAGCCGCTGCACACGCTCGACCATGTCCAATGCCGCTTTCCCCGACTGGGGCCTCGAACAAATCGTTGCCGACCTGCGTGCGTCGCGCGAAGAACTGCATCGCACGCGCCATCCGCTCGGCATCCGCGAACTGCCGTCGCGCGATGCGGTCGTCAGCATCGTGACGGGCCTGCGCGCCGCGCTGTTCCCCACGCATTACGGCGCGCCCGATCTCACCGACGAGAGCGTCGATTACTACGTGGGCCATACGCTCGAAAGCACGCTGCGCCTGCTGGCGGAGCAGATACGCCGGGCGCTGCGCTTTTTGCCGGAGAACGCCGAAGCCAGCGACGAAACGTTGCGTGCGCGCGCATTCGAAGTGTCCCGCGAGTTCGGCCGCCAGTTGCCCGCCATCCGCGCGCTGCTCGTGAGCGATATCCAGGCCGCCTTCACCGGCGACCCGGCCGCCCAGCACATCACCGAGATCCTGCTGTGCTATCCCGGCGTCTGGGCCATGACGCACCACCGGCTCGCGCATGCGCTGCACCGGCTGGGCGTGCCGCTCCTCGCGCGCTTCATCAACGAGATTGCCCATTCGCTAACCGGTATCGACATTCACCCCGGCGCGCAGATCGGGTCGAGCTTCTTCATCGACCACGGCACGGGTGTCGTGATCGGCGAAACGGCGATCATCGGCGAGCGCGTGCGCGTCTATCAGGCCGTGACGCTCGGCGCGAAGAGCTTCGCCGCCGATCTCGACGGCACGCTCGTGAAGGGCAATGCGCGCCATCCGGTCGTCGAGGACGACGTGGTGATCTATGCGGGCGCGACGATACTCGGGCGCGTGACGATCGGGCGGGGTTCGGTGATCGGCGGCAACGTGTGGCTCACGCACAGCGTGCCGCCGGGCAGCAGCGTGCGCCAGGGCAAGATCCGCGAGATCGAGCGGGGCGACGAAGGGCGCCTGAAGTAAGCGCGGGATGCCGTGAGCGGCATCCCGCCGTCAGTGCGCTCGGACGCAAGTCTCGGGCTTCAGGTCTCGCACTCAGGTATTGCCGATGCTCGTCGCCACCGGGTTGCCGACGATGGCGAGAAATTCGCGCCGTGTGGACGGGTCCGTGCGGAACGTGCCCAGCATGCGCGAGGTGACCATCTCCACGCCTGCCTTGTGCACCCCGCGCGTGGACATGCATTGGTGCGACGCTTCGAGGATCACGCCAACCCCTTTCGGTTGCAGCACCTCGTTGAGCGTATCGGCGATCTGCGCCGTCATCTTTTCCTGGATTTGCAGGCGCTTGGCGAAGGCGTCCACGAGCCGCGCGAGCTTGGAGATGCCCACTACCCGATGCTCGGGCAGATAGGCTACGTGCGCACGGCCGATGATGGGCACCATGTGGTGCTCGCAGTAGCTCTCGAAGCGGATGTCCTTCAGCACGATCATCTCGTCGTAGCCATCCACTTCCGAAAACGTGCGCGACAGGATCTCGCGCGGGTCCACGCCGTAGCCCGCGAAGAACTCCTCATAGGCGCGCGCCACGCGAGCGGGCGTGTCGATCAGGCCTTCGCGCGAGGGGTCGTCGCCGGCCCAGCGCAACAGCACGCGCACGGCGTCTTCGGCTTCGGCGCGAGAGGGGCGCACCAGGCGCGCCGGTTTGCCCGCGCCCGCCCGTGCCGGTTGTGATTGGCTCTTCTTCGCTTTTCCAGCGTTCTTCCCGTCGCTCATGCATCGGCTCCTGTCAGGTGGTCGTGCGCCGCGCGCCACGTACCACGAATGCGCATTGTTCCATGATTCATGCGCGCCCGCGCGGCATGGGCACGGCGGGCTTCGGCCATTCGTCGAGGGCATCGTTGAAGAGTTCGGCCACCACGCCGCGCAGCCAGGCGGCGCGCGGGCCGTTGTGATACTTGCGATGCCAGTGCTGCCTGAGGTCGAAGTGCGGCAAGGCGAGCGGCGGCTCGACGAGCGTGATCGATGCCTGCTCGGCCACATACGCATAGCCGATCGCGTGCGGCACCGTCGCGATCAGGTCGGTGCGCGTGAGGATGAACGGCAGGCTCATGAAGTGGGGTGTTTCGAGCACCGCGCGCCGGCGCAGCCGCTTTTTCTCCAGAAACTGCTCCAGTACCTCCTGGCTGCGGCCTTCGGCGCGCACCACGGCGTGCCCCGTCGCCAGGAACTGCTCGAGCGTGATCGGCTTGCCCGCGAGTGGGTGCCCGCTGCGCATCATGCAGATGAAGCGGTGCGTGAAGAGCCGCTGCTGGAAGAAGTTGTTGCCGCCGAGGTCGGGGAAGTACCCCACGGCCAGATCGATGTCGCCCGATTCGAGCCCGCGCTCGACCTGGCCCGGGGGCAGCGAAACCGAGCGTAGATTGGCGTGGGGCGCGCGTTCGGCGAAGAGCTGCAGGAGGCGGGGCAGAAAGACGATTTCGCCGACGTCGGAAAGCGCGATCGAGAACGTGTGCGTGCTGGTGGCCGGATCGAAGTCCTGAGCATCGAGCATGCCTTTCTCGATGCGGATGAGCGCGTCGCGCGCGGCGGGGATCAGGGCGAGCGCGCGCGGCGTGGGCTCCATGCCGCGCGAGGTGCGCACGAAGAGCGGGTCGCCGAAATACTCGCGCAGCTTGCCGAGCGCGGTGCTCACGCGGGGCTGGCTGACGCCGAGCCGTTCGGCGGCGCGGCTCACGTTGCGCGCGTCTTCCATGGCGACGAGATAGGGAATCAGGTTGAGGTCGAGGTCCGGCATGGCGAAGGCGTGGCGAAGGCGCGGCAAACGGGGCCGAGAACTATATCGAATCCGGATAAAGAGTAATGCAGAACCCGCGTCCGGTGATACCTGCCATTGCGCGAGCGCCGCGCGCCGCCGCCTGTGCGCCGCTGCCTACGGGAAAACGATAATCCGCGCGCCGCGCCGAATGGCGGCTACGACCGGCCTCGCGCCTTGACAAGCGGCCGGAACGACTCCGATAATGCGCCATACGTTCGCTAAACGAATCAGTGTTCGTATAAAGAACTTTTTCGCGATCGCGTGGCAGGCACAGGCCGCCGGACGCACCGTCTTCAGGAAGAGGCATGATCAACAAGATTTTCGACTCGCTTCAAGCCGCCGTAGCCGACGTGCACGACGGCGCCACGGTGATGATCGGCGGCTTCGGCACGGCAGGCATGCCGGCGGAACTGATCGACGCGCTGATCGGGCAGGGCGCGCGCGATCTCACCATCGTCAACAACAACGCCGGCAACGGCGACACGGGTCTCGCCGCCTTGCTCAAGGCGAAGCGCGTGCGCAAGATCATCTGCTCGTTCCCGCGCCAGACCGACTCGTATGTTTTCGACGCGCTCTACCGCGCCGGCGAGATCGAGCTCGAACTGGTGCCGCAGGGCAACCTCGCCGAGCGCATCCGCGCGGCGGGCGCCGGCATCGGCGGCTTCTTCACGCCCACGGGCTACGGCACGAAGCTGGCCGAGGGCAAGGAAACGCGCCTGATCGACGGCCGCCATTACGTGCTGGAGTCGCCGCTGCATGCCGATTTCGCGCTCATCAAGGCCTACAGGGGCGACCGCTGGGGCAACCTGGTCTATCGCAAGACGGCGCGCAACTTCGGCCCGATCATGGCGAGCGCGGCGAAGGTCGCCATCGCGCAGGTGTCGAACGTGGTGCCGCTCGGCGATCTCGATCCCGAGGTGATCGTCACACCGGGCATCTTCGTGCAGCGTGTGGTCGAAGTGCCGCAAGCGGCGCACGTGGTGCAAAAGGCCGGGCAGGCAGCCTGAGGAGACAAGCAATGAAACGGTTGAATCGCGATGAAATGGCCCAGCGCGTGGCCGCGGACATTCCCGAAGGCGCGTATGTGAATCTCGGCATCGGCGTGCCGACGCTGGTGGCCAACCACCTCGACCCGCAGAAGGAAATCTTCCTGCACAGCGAAAACGGCCTGCTCGGCATGGGTCCGGCGCCGGCGCCCGGCGAAGAGGACGACGAACTCATCAACGCAGGCAAGCAGCACGTCACGCTGCTCACGGGCGGCGCCTACTTCCATCACGCGGACTCCTTCGCGATGATGCGCGGCGGCCATCTCGACTATTGCGTGCTCGGCGCGTTCCAGGTCTCGGCGAAGGGCGATCTCGCGAACTGGCATACCGGTGCGCCGGATGCGATTCCCGCCGTGGGCGGCGCGATGGATCTCGCCATCGGCGCGAAGCAGGTGTTCGTGATGATGGAACTCCTGACCAAGCAGGGCGAAAGCAAGCTCGTGGCCGAATGCTCGTATCCCGTCACAGGCGTGCAGTGCGTGGACCGCCTCTATACCGACCTCGCCGTGTTCGACGTGACGCCCGAAGGGCTCGCCGTGCGCGAGATCTACTCGGACATCGACTTCGACGCGCTGCAGAAGCTGGCCGGCGTGCCGCTGATCGACGCGACACAACCGCGCCGCGCGGCGTAAGCTTGCGGGGTGCGCGGCCCCAAGGCGCGACGCCGGGCGGCAGCCGCTACCGGCGCCGCGCCGTACAGGCTTTGTCGGCGCGATCCGCCGCACCCGATGCTTTTTTCCCTCACCCACGCCCCATGACCGAACGCCTGACGAGCCTGATCTGCGGCACCGAGCCGATGAACGCCATCTGGTCGCCGCGCGCGACGCTGCAGCGGATGCTCGACGTGGAGGCCGCACTCGCGCGCGCCTCGGCGGCCCACGGCGTGATCCCGCAAACGGCGGTGTCCGCGATTGCGGCGGCGTGCAAGGCCGATCAGCTCGACGCCGAAGCGCTTGCGCGCGATGCCGCGCTGGGCGGCAATCTGGCCATCCCGCTCGTGAAGCAGCTCACGGCGCGCGTGAAGGCGCTCGATCCCGAAGCTTCGAAGTACGTGCACTGGGGCGCCACGAGCCAGGACATCATCGATACGGCGACCGTGCTGCAACTGCGCGACGCGCTGGATCTGATCGCCCCCGAACTCGACGCGCTGTGCGCCACGCTGGCGGATCTCGCGCGCACCCATCGCTCGACGCCCGCCGTGGGCCGCACTTGGCTCCAGCAGGCGCTGCCCATCACGCTCGGCCTGAAGTTCGCGCAATGGCTCGACGCCTTGCTGCGTCATCGCGAGCGGCTCGCGGCGTTGCGCGAGCGCGTGCTGGTGCTGCAGTTCGGCGGCGCGGCCGGCACGCTCGCGAGCCTGCGCACGGCAGCGGCGGAGGTGAGCGCCTCGCTCGCCAAAGAACTGGCACTCGCGCAGCCTACCTTGCCCTGGCACACCCAGCGCGACCGCATTGCCGAAGCCGCGGCGTTCTTCGGCATGCTGATCGGCACGCTCGGCAAGATTGCGCGCGATATCTCGCTGCAGATGCAGACCGAGGTCGGCGAACTGGCCGAACCTGCGGCGGCAGGCAAGGGCGGCTCCTCGACCATGCCGCACAAGCGCAACCCGGTAGGCTGCGCCGCCGTGCTGACGGCAGCGGCGCGGGCGCCGGGCCTCGTCGCGACGGTGTTCGGCGGCATGGTGCAGGAGCACGAGCGCGCGCTCGGCGGCTGGCAGGCCGAATGGGACGCGCTGCCCGATCTCGCGCGCCTCGCGGGCGGCGCGCTCGCGCATATCGGCCAGATCGCGGGCGGCCTCGAAGTGCGGCCCGAACGCCTCGCGGCCAATCTCGACGCCACCCATGGCCTGATTCTCGGCGAAGCGGTCATGCTTGCGCTGGGCGACGCCATCGGCCGGCTCGACGCCCATCATCTCGTTGAAGCCGCGTCCAGAACCGCGGTGCAGACCGGCCGCACGCTCTACGACGTGCTGGCCGACAACCCCGCCGTGACAAACCACCTGGACGCCGCGCGCCTCGCCGCGCTGCTCGATCCCGCCCACTACGCGGGCGAGGCGCACGCGTTCGTCGATGCGGTGCTGGCATCGTATGCGCGCCGCGCCGTCCCTTCTTCATTGCAGACTCACGAGGAG
This sequence comes from Paraburkholderia ferrariae NBRC 106233, assembly GCF_000685035.1. Classification (GTDB taxonomy): domain Bacteria; phylum Pseudomonadota; class Gammaproteobacteria; order Burkholderiales; family Burkholderiaceae; genus Paraburkholderia; species Paraburkholderia ferrariae. The sequence continues at coordinate 34,770 of NZ_BAYB01000036.1, read as the reverse complement.
TAATCCGCATGCCCTACGCAGCCGTCAACGACACGAAGCTGTTCTACCGCATCGACGGAGCGCAGAACAGCACGGCGCCGTGGCTGATCCTGTCGAATTCGCTGGGCAGCGACGTATCGATGTGGACGCCGCAGCTCGCCGCATTTTCGAAGCATTTCCGCGTGCTGCGCTACGACACGCGCGGCCACGGCCATTCGGACGTGCCGCCGGGACCGTACACCATCGAGCAGCTCACGGGCGACGTGATCGGCCTGATGGATCATCTGGGCATCGCGCGCGCGCATTTCGCGGGCGTTTCGATGGGCGGTTTGACCGGCGTGGGCCTTGGCGCGCGCTACGCGAGCCGTATCGAGCGCCTCGTGCTTTGCAACACCGCCGCGAAGATCGGCTCGCCCGAGGTGTGGGTGCCGCGCGCGGCGAAGGCTCGCGGCGAAGGGATGCTCGCGCTGGCCGACGCCGTGCTGCCGCGCTGGTACACGGCCGACTTCATGGCGCGCAACCCGCTCGTGATCGCCCAGGCGCGCGACGTGTTGGTCCACACCGACAACGAAGGCTATGCCTCAAATTGCGACGCCATCAACGCGGCGGACCTGCGCGGCGAAGCGGGCTCGATCACGGCGCCGACGCTCGTGATCTCGGGCACGCACGATCTCGCCGCGACGCCCGCACAGGGCCGCGAACTGGCGGAGTCGGTGCCGGGCGCGCGCTACGTGGAGCTGAATGCCTCGCACATCTCGAACGTCGAACTCGCGGAGCTGTTCACCCAGACCGTGACCGACTTTCTGCGGGAGGCGCAATGACGGAAGACGAACGCTACGAAGCCGGCATGGGCGTGCGGCGTGCCGTGCTGGGCGACGCGCACGTTGATCGCTCGATTGCGAACCGCGCGGAGATCACCGAAGAATTCCAGACGCTCATCACGCGCTACGCGTGGGGTGAGATCTGGACGCGCGAAGGTCTGCCGCGGCATACGCGCAGCCTCCTCACCATCGCGATGATGGTGGCGCTCAACCGTAGCGAGGAACTCGCGCTGCATCTGCGCGCCGCGAAGAACAACGGCGTGACGCGCGAGGAAATCAAGGAAGTGCTGTTGCAGACCGCGATCTACTGCGGCGTGCCTGCCGCAAACTCGGCGTTCCATCTGGCCGACCGCATCTTCCGCGAGGAAGACGGCGCGGCGCAAGGCTGAGCGAGCGCCTGCACAGGGCCGCGCCCGGCCCGGGCATCGGCATCGGCTTGCGGCCGCTTACTCTTCGGGCTCGCCTTCGGCGACGTAGCGGCGCAGCGTGGCAAGGAGCGCGGCTTCTTCGGCGCGGTGCGCGGCGTCGCTGGCGGACCCAGCTTCGCGTTCCTCGCCGAACATCGAAGCGGGCGCATCGAATGTCTCGACTTCCTGGCCTTCGCGGAACACGCGGATTTCACGCGTGTTCTCGAAGTATTCGGCTACCCAGTGGACGCCTTCGATATGCGTCCCCACGCGAACCGGCGTTTTCATCGGACTCTCTCCACGAGCCGCGCGAGGGCGGCGTTTGGCGACATTGCCTCCGTCGATAGACGAAAGATACGCCCTTGGGGCCCGTTGTGCTCATCTGTTCGTTCATTCGCCACGCGGTCCGGGCGCGAGGGCCGGCCCTTTGCAGGCGCACCAAAAAGAACAATGGCCCGTTGCCGGGCCATGTGAGCGGAGCGAGAGCGTGGCGCGCCGGAGCCGGCGCGCCGCCTGCGTTATTGCACGGTGGCGAGCACGTCGCGCACGGTGCCGAAGAGACGCTCGATTTCCTCTTCCTTGACGATGAGCGGCGGCGAGAACGCGAGGATGTCGCCCGTGAAGCGCACCAGCACGCCGGCCTCGAAGCACTTGAGGAACACTTCATAGGCGCGCGCGCCCGGCGCGCCGTCGCGCGATTCGAGCTCGACGCCGGCCACGAGCCCGAGGTTGCGGATGTCCTTCACGTGCTTCGCGTCGCGCAGGCCGTGGGCGGCGGCTTCGAACTTCGGCGCGAGGCTGGCCGCCCGCTCGAACAGGCCTTCGCGGCGATAGAGGTCGAGCGTGGCCACGCAGGCCGCCGCGGCAAGCGGGTGGGCCGAGTAGGTGTAGCCGTGGAACAGTTCGATGGCGCCCGGCGCGCCGCTGTTCACGACCGTATCGTGAATCGTGCGGCTCGCGGCCACGCCGCCCATCGGCACGGCGGCGTTGTTGATTGCCTTGGCCATGGTGATGAGGTCGGGCGTGACGCCGAAGTACTCGCTCGCCGTGGCTTTGCCGAGGCGGCCGAAGCCCGTGATGACTTCGTCGAAAATCAGCAGGATGCCGTGCTTCGTGCAGATCTCGCGCAGGCGTTGCAGATAGCCTTGCGGCGGGATCAGCACGCCGGTCGAGCCTGCCACCGGCTCGACGATCACCGCGGCGATGGTCGAAGCGTCGTGCAGCGCGACAATGCGCTCGAGTTCGTCGGCCAGATGCGCGCCCCAGGCGGGCTGCCCCTTCGTGAAGGCGTTGTGTTCGAGGTTGTGGGTGTGCGGCAGGTGGTCGATGGCCGGCAGCAGCTGGCCCGAGAACGCCTTGCGGTTCGAGACGATGCCGCCCACGGAAATGCCGCCGAAGCCCACGCCGTGATAGCCGCGCTCGCGGCCGATCAGCTTGGTGCGCTGGCCTTCGCCGCGCGCGCGGTGGTAGGCCAGGGCGATCTTGAGCGCGGTATCGACCGACTCCGAGCCCGAGTTCGTGAAGAAGATGCGGTCGAGGCCCGCGGGCATCAGCTCGGCCACCCGGGCGGCCGCTTCGAAGGCGAGCGGGTGGCCCATCTGGAAGGTCGGCGCGAAGTCGAGCGTGGCGGCCTGCTGGGTGATGGCGGCGACGATTTCGTCGCGCGCATGGCCCGCGTTCACGCACCAGAGGCCCGCGCTGCCGTCCAGCACTTCGCGGCCGTCGGTGGTGCGGTAGTACATGCCCTTGGCCGATTCGAGCAGGCGCGGCGCCGTCTTGAATTGACGGTTGGCCGTGAACGGCATCCAGAACGACGACAGATCGTCGATGACGGGGCGCGAAGTCATTAGGGTTCTCCTCCTTAAATGATTGAGTGCAACTGTAGCGCTGCGACTTGAACGGCGGCATAGACAGTCTCTATACTGCGCTGATAACTGTGCTGGGGAATCTCCCCCAACTGTATTGGCCGACGGGCGCCCCGGGCGCCGCTCTTTCCCATGATCGAACTCGAACTGGAGCGCGACCGCCGCGCCGCGTCCACCCTCGTCGAACAGCTCGTGAACGCCTTCGCCCGGGCGATCGAAGGGCATGCGCTGCGCGCCGGCGCGCTGCTGCCCTCGGTGCGGCAACTGGCCCAGAAGCACGCGCTTTCGACCTATACGGTCACGGAAGCCTATAACCGGCTGGTGTCGATGGGGCTCGTGGTGGCGCGGCGCGGTTCGGGCTACCGCGTGGCGCCGCGCGCGGCTGCGCCGAATGCGAGCCCGGCGCACTGGCAGCCGCCTACGCTCACGGCCACCTGGCTGCTCTCGGACGTTTTCGCCGACCACTCCGTGCCGATCAAGGCAGGCTGCGGCTGGATGCCGGGCGAATGGGTCAACGAAACCGGCCTCCACCACGCGTTGCGCGCGACGAGCCGGGTGCCGGCCGCGCGCCTCGGCGACTATGGTCATCCGTACGGCTTTGCGCCGCTGCGCGAGCGGATCGTGGCGCAACTCGACCGCCAGGGGCTGCCGGTGGAGATGTCGAACGTGCTGCTCACGCAGGGCGCGACCCAGGCGCTCGACCTGATCGTGCGCACGCTGCTGCGCCCCGGCGACGCCGTGCTGGTGGAGGATCCCGGCTACTGCAACCTGCTGCAGATCCTCAAGCTCGCAGGGCTCACGGTGCACGGCGTACCGCGCACGCCGGCGGGGCTCGACATCGACGCGCTGGAGCAGCGGGCCGCCGCGCATCAGCCGAAGGCGATTTTCGTGAACACGACGCTGCAGAACCCCACGGGCGCCACGTTCACGATGGCCAATGCGTTTCGCCTGTTGCAGATCGCGGAACGCCAGCGCATGTGGGTGGTGGAAGACGACGTGAGCCGCGAGCTTGCGCCCGCGGGCGCACCGCTCTTTGCGGCGATGGAGGGGCTCTCGCGCGTGCTCTACGTGGGCGGCTTCTCGAAGACGGTGACGCCTTCGCTGCGCTGCGGCTACGTGGTCGCGGAGCGCGACGTGCTGCGCGAACTTGCGCGCGCGAAGATGGCCGTGGGGCTGACCTCGTCGGAGACGATCGAGCGCATCGTCGACAAGGTGCTGCTGGAGGGGCGCTATGCGCGTCACGTCGAACTCGTGAACGAGCGCCTGAAGACGGCGCACGCGCTCGTCGAAGACCAGCTCGATACGCTCGGCCTCGAAATCTTCCACCGGCCGCGGGCGGGGCTTTTCATCTGGGCGAAACTGCCGGTCGAAGCCGCCCGCGCGGGGGAAATCGCCACGGCGGCACTCGCCGACGGCATCTGGCTCGCCCCCGGCTCCTACTTCCGGCCCGACGACGCGGCCAGCGCGTGGTTCCGCTTCAACGCGCCGTACGCAACCGACGACGCGCTCTGGCGCTTCATTGCCCGCGTGCGATAGCGGCTCGCCAGGCGGGCGTGATCGCGTATCCGGGCGCGCGCCTTAGCCTTAGCTCGCGATCAGATGCGCGAACAGCGGATACATCGAAGCGACGAGCGCGAGCGCCATGGCGATGTTGAACGCACGCAGCCGGCGCGGATTCGAGAGAAAGCGCCGCACGCCGGTGCCGAAGGCGGCCCACACGCAGATGCAGGGCAGCCCGATCACATAGAACAGCACGCCCATGGCCAAGGTGTTGACGCCGAAATCGGCGGAAAGGCGGATGGTCGTGGCCGCCGTGAGCACCATCATCCACGCTTTCGGGTTGATCCACTGGAAGGCGATGGCCTCGTGAAAGCGCATGGGCCGGTGCTCGCCTTTCTTCACTTTCAGTTCGCCCGACGTGCCGATCTTCCACGCGAGGTAGAGCAGATACGCGACGCTCGCCGCCTCCAGTGCGGTGAAGAGCACCGGAACGCGCCGGAAGGCTTCGCCAAGCCCGAACCCCACGCAGAGCATGAGTGCGAAAACTCCCGAGCTGATGCCGAGAATGTGCGGCACCGTGCGGCGAAAGCCGAAGTTGACGCCGGAGGCGAGCAGCATGGTGTTGTTGGGGCCGGGCGTGATGGTCGTGACCACCACGAAGAGCATGCCGGCGGGCAGGGCACTGAACATTTCGGGCAGCATGGCGCAAAAACTCCGGTTAGACGTTGAATGCCGGCTCAGTGTATCGGGTGATGACTGTACAGTACCGGTACAGATAGCTGGGTGTGTAGCGGTACGGATTGGGGGAAGGTTTGTGCGAAGTGTCTGCGAGGCGGGGCACAAAACCCGTTTCCAGGGAAAGCACCTGGCTTCGCAGGCGAAAAATCGCTTTGATCTTCTTTCGAATCGAAACTAAAATCTTTCAAAACAAAAGTCGTATTTTCGAGTTCGGAGACATGCAGGCAAACAAGAGTTCTCTAAGGCGACGGCTGCAGATCGTCGAGCTGGTTCGCAAGCGAGGCGAGGTCTCGGTCGAGGAACTGAGCCAGGCGTTCGACGTTTCGAGCGTCACGATACGCACGGACCTGACCTATCTCGAACAGCAGCGCTACCTTCTCCGTTCTTTCGGAAAGGCCCGCTATCTCGCGCAGAAGCCCGGCGAGAACATGCTGGTTCCCGTCGCGGACGGCGCAACCCGTAAGGCATGCGAAACAACCATCGCGCGTTTCGCAGCAGAAACCGTCGGCGATCACGAGTCGCTGATGGTCGGGACCGGCGAGATCGTTCACAAGATCCTGCCGTTCCTGTCCGATCGATCGAACCTCGCGCTGCTGGTTCACGACATCGGCATGGCCCAGACCGCCCAGCGCTTTCTGCACTGCGAACTGGTGCTGACCGGCGGTCAACTGGAGCCGGGCGCATCGGCCCTGACGGGCCCGGACACGGAGGCTTCGGTGTTTCGCCGCTCGATCGACCTTTGCTTTCTCGAAGCATCGGGACTCGACCGGAACGGCAACCTGCTGTGCGCCGACCCGGACGTTGCGCGGGTGTTTCGGGCGGCCGTGCAGGCGGCCGCGCGCACCGTCGTTGTCGCCTACCAGCCGCAGTTGAACGAGCGCGAGGGCGAGGTCTTCGCCACGCTCGGCGACGTGGACGCGCTCCTGATCGACGACGGGATCGACCCGCCGACCATGGAGCTCATGCCAGGCCAGGGACTGCCACTTCATAGAAGGGAAAGCGGAATTCTCGAATTCCGCCGATCCACGACCTAACCGTACCAGAGGAAGAGACACATGAAGGCGATGCACAAACAGATTGCAGCCATTCTCGCCACCGCGGGCTTTGCCGCTGCACCTTTCGCTCACGCCGACCAGGTGACGATCGGTGCCTCGCTGCTGACCCAGCAGCATCCGTTCTACGTCGCGCTGGCGGATGCGATGAAGCAGGAAGCGCAGAAGGACAACGCGAAACTCGACATTTCGATTGCGAACCAGGACCTGAGCAAGCAGATCGCCGACGTGCAGGATTTCGTCACGCGCAAGGTCAACGTGATCGTGCTGTCGCCGGTCGATTCGAAGGGCGTCAAGGCGGCGGTCACGATTGCCGAAAAGGCCGGTATTCCGGTCATCACCGTGGATATCGGCGCGCAGGGCGTCGAGGTCGCCTCCCATATCGCGACCGACAACTATGCCGGCGGACAGATGGCCGGGCAACTGATGTGCAAGGTCCTCGGCGGCAAGGGCAAGGTGGGCGTGATCGACTACCCGACGGTGCAATCGGTCATCGACCGCGTGAACGGCTTCAAGCAGGCGCTCGGTGCCTGCCCCGGCGTGCAGGTCGTGGCCGTTCAGCCGGGCATTACCCGAGCCGAGGCGCTGACCACGGCGCAAAACATGCTGCAGGCGCATCCCGACCTGGACGGCATCTTCGGATTCGGCGACGACGCCGCCATGGCGGCAGCCGTGGCCGGGAAGTCCGCGGGCAACCATGTCAAGGTGATCGGTTTTGACGGCATGCCGGAGGCTCGCGCTGCCGTCGACAAAAATCCAAATTTTGTTGGCGTAATCCGTCAGTACCCCGAAAAAATGGGCGCGATCGCAGTCGATACGGCCGTGAAGGTGGCCGAGAAGCAACCGGTTCCGAAAGAGATTCCCGTGACACCGGGCGTCTATCTGCACGAAGCCTCGAAATGAGCACGCGCCCGAACAGCCTGCGCCATGAGGCATCGGGCGCCGTGCCCCGGATGCCGGCCGGGACCGGCTTTGCCGTAGCGGGCGGCACCCCTTTTGTCGAGTTGCGCTCGATTGCGAAATCGTTCGGTCCGGTGGAGGCCATCAAGAACGTCTCGCTCACACTGCATCGCGCCCGGGTCCATACCCTGCTTGGCGAAAACGGCGCAGGCAAGTCGACGTTGATGAAGATCCTGGCGGGCGTGCATGCGCCCACCCGGGGCGAACTGCTCCTGCATGGACGCCAGGTGACGTTCGCCCGTCCCTCGGACGCGCAGGGCGCCGGTATCTCGATCATCTATCAGGAGCTCAGCCTCGCGACCAACCTGAGCGTTGGCGAAAACATCTTTGCCGGCCACGAGCCGCGCCGCTTCGGCGTGGTCGACTTCCGGTCGCTTTATCGCCGGGCGCAGGGCTTGCTGGACGACCTCGGCATCGACATCGACGCCAGCACACCCGTTGCCCGCCTCTCGATGGCGCAACGGCAACTGGTCGAAATCGCGAAGGGCCTGAGCCGCAACGCCGAACTCGTCATCATGGACGAACCGACTTCGTCCTTGAGCGACCGGGAAGCGGAAGTGCTCTTCAACATCGTGGGCAAGCTCAAGGACCGGGGCGCGGCGGTCGTCTACATCTCGCACCGGATGGACGAAATCATGCGCATTTCCGACGATATTTCGGTGATGCGCGATGGGGAATACATCTGCACCCAGGACAAGCGCGCCACGACGATCGGCGCGCTGATCAACCTGATGGTGGGGCGGGAGATGAGCGACGTGTATCCCCCGCGCGTCGCCCCGCTCGACACCACGAGGCAGCCGCTGCTGGAAGTCAGGCATCTGACGATCGAGGGGAAGTTTCACGATATCAGCTTCGACGTGAGGCCCGGCGAGATCGTCGGGTTCTTCGGGCTGATCGGCGCCGGCCGTTCGGATGTGATGAATGCCCTCTTCGGTGTGGGGCGCCCGCACGGCCAGATCGTAATGAACGGCAAGCCATTGCGTTTGCGCTCGCCCGAAAGCGCCATATCGGCCGGCATTGCGTTCGTGACCGAAGACCGCAAGCACGAGGGGCTCGTGCTCATGCACTCGATCGCCCACAACGTCACGATGGCGAGCTTCGAGAGAAAGGGCTCGCGCTTCGGCATTCTCGACAGCAGGTTCGAGGAGCGCGAGACGCGCGACGCCATTTCGCGCATGAAGATCCGCGCGGCCGGGCCGCATCAGGCAGTCGGCAACCTGAGCGGCGGCAACCAGCAGAAAGTGGTCTTTTCGAAATGGCTGTCGCTCAAGCCGCGTGTATTGATACTCGATGAGCCGACGCGCGGCGTGGACGTCGGGGCGAAGTTCGAGATCTATCGGGTGATGCGCGAACTGGCCGACGCCGGCACCGCGATCATTCTGGTGTCCTCCGAATTGCCCGAGGCGCTGGCCATGAGCGATCGTCTCGTGGTGATGCGCGAGAAGCGCATCGTCAAGGAATTCGAAACGGCGGGGCTCACGCAGGAGACCGTCATGTCGTATGCAACAGGAGCCGTACAAGCATGAAATCCACTGAAATCAGCCCGGATGGCGTGGCCGGAGATAGGGCCGGCCGCACGAAGGGCGCGACCCGGCTTTCGAAATGGCTGCGCCACTACGGCGGGATCGTGTGCGGCCTGGTGCTGCTTTGCGCACTGTTCGCCGTGTTGTCGTCGGACTTCCTGACGCTGGGCAATCTGCTGAACATCGTCATGCAGGTGTCCATCATCGCCATCCTCGGCTTCGGCATGACGTATGTGCTGCTGCTGGGCGATATCGACCTCTCGGTCGGCGCGGTCATGGCGCTCGTCGGGACCGTTGCCGCCTTTGCGATGCAGCACGGCGTGCATCCCGCACTGGCTGTCTTGCTGGCCATGGCGACGGGCCTCGTACTCGGCTTCGTCAACGGCAGCCTTACGGCACTCCTCACGATTCCGTCGTTCATCGTCACCGTGGCAACGATGGGCGTGTTCCGCGGGCTGGCCTACATCACTTCGGGCGGCGTGCCCATTTCGATCGACGACGACCGTTTTGCCGCGCTGGGAAACGGCACGGTCCTTGGCGTTGCCGTGCCGATCTGGGTCCTCGGCATCCTGCTCGTCCTCAACCATTTCGTCCTGTCGAAAACGGTGTTCGGCCGCAAAGCCTACCTCGCGGGCGGCAATCGCGAGGCGGCGCTCTATTCGGGCATCAACGTAAAGCGTCTGAGGATTGCCATTTTCATGGTCTCAGGATTGCTCGCCAGCATCGGCGGCGTACTGATAACTTCGCGCCTGTATTCGGCGCAACCCAACGCGGGCCTCGGTTATGAGCTCGACGCCATCGCTGCCGCGGTGCTGGGCGGCACGAGCCTGAACGGCGGCTACGGGACGATCGCGGGCACGCTCATCGGCGCCCTCATCATCGGCGTGATCAACAACGGCATGAATTTGCTGAGTGTTCCGTATTTCTATCAACTGATCGTAAAGGGCGTCGTGATTCTCGTCGCCGTTTGCATCGACGTTCAAACGAAGAAACGCCATGGCTGACACTGCATTCCATCAACCCGGAAAACCCGGCTACATCCTGACGATGGGCGAAATTCTGGTCGAAATCATGGCCACGGAGCGCGGGCAGTCCTTCCGCGAGCCTGGTACGCTCATCGGCCCGTACGCGAGCGGCGCCCCGGCCATTTTCATCGACCAGGTCGCGAAGGTCGGAAGCCCCTGCGCGATGATCGGCTGCGTGGGCGACGACGATTTCGGCGTGCTCAACGTCGAGCGTCTGCGTGTCGACGGCGTGAACGTCTCGGGCATTTCGGTGATCAAGACCGCGACGACGGGAAGCGCATTCGTGACCTATCGCGAGGATGGCGACCGCGACTTTATTTACAACATCGCCAACAGCGCTTCAGGACATCTCTCGGTCGGCAATATCCGCGACGATTTGCTCCGGCAATGCAGTCACTTTCATGTGATGGGTTCGTCGCTGTTTTCGTTTCGCATCATCGAGGCGATGAAGAAGGTCATCGAGACCGTCAAGGGTCATGGCGGCACAGTAAGCTTCGATCCGAACATTCGCAAGGAGATGCTTCGCATTCCTGAGATGCGGGAGGCGCTGGACTTCATCCTCGACTACACCGATGTTTTTCTGCCTAGCGGGCACGAGGTGATGCTGCTTGCCAGCGCAAGCAGCGAGCGAGGCGCGATCGAGGAAATTCTCAAGCGCGGGGTTCGCGAGATCGTGATCAAGCGCGGGAAGGACGGGTGCAGCTATTACGACGGCTCGGCAGAGCACGACCTGCCCGCGCTGCGCGTGGACGAGATCGATCCGACCGGCGCGGGCGACTGCTTTGGCGGTACGTACATTGCCTGCCGTGCGCAGGGGTTCGCTATCGAGCGAGCGTTGACCTATGCCTGCGCGGCCGGTGCGCGAGCCGTGACCCAGCGTGGCCCGATGGAGGGAACGGCGACGCTTGCCGAGCTCGACGATTTCATTTCACACGCCTCGGAGCAATCTCATGGCTAACGTGGTAGCCCGGCTCTCGGGGGACGAGGGCGCGGCACGCAGACTCAAGGGCATCTATTCGATCTGCTCGGCTCATCCGTGGGTTCTCGGCGCGGCGATGAGGCAGGCGCTGGTGGACGACACGCCGCTGCTGATCGAGTCCACCTCGAACCAGGTCGATCAGTTCGGCGGCTATACCGGGATGAAGCCGGCGGACTTCGTGCGTTTCACGCACCTCATTGCCGACCGCGTGGGCTTTCCGCGCTCGCGCCTGATTCTCGGTGGCGATCACCTGGGGCCGAATGCGTGGCGCAGCCTACTCGCCGAGGAGGCCATGCAGCGCGCGGAGGCGCTGATCGACGCCTATGTTTCGGCAGGGTTCACCAAAATCCACCTCGATACCAGCATGAGCTGCGGCGGCGACCCGCATCGTCTCTCGGACGATGTCGTTGCGGAGCGGGCCTCGCGCCTGTGTGCCGTCGCCGAGGCGGCGGCGGCCCGCGAGGGGAACGCGCGCAAGCCCGCGTACATCATCGGCACCGAGGTGCCGGTTCCCGGCGGCGCGGCGGAGGACCTCGACACGGTCGAGGTGACGCACGCGAATGCGGCACTGGATACGGTCGCGATTCATCGCGCGGCGTGGCGCGCGCGCGGACTCGACGACGCGTGGGCTCGGGTGATCGCCCTGGTGGTACAGCCCGGTGTCGAATTCGATCATACGAAGGTGGTGGATTACCAGCCGGCGCTGGCAACCGGGCTCTCCGCCGTGCTCGCAAAGGTGCCCGGGATGGTTTTCGAGGCGCACTCGACCGACTACCAGAAGCCGGAAGCGCTCGCTGCCCTCGTGGAAGATGGCTTCGCCATTCTGAAGGTCGGCCCCGGTGTGACCTTCGCGCTGCGCGAGGCGCTCTATGCGCTCGCCGATATCGAAGCCGAACTCGTTCCGGAGCGGGCCCGGTCCGATCTCCGCGGTGTGGTCGAGAAGGTGATGGTGTCCAAACCGGATAACTGGGAGCGGTACTACCACGGCAACGAGCAGGAGAAGCGGCTGCTGAGGGTCTATAGCTACAGCGACCGGATCCGCTACTACTGGGCCGATCCCGAGATCGATGCGGCCGCGCAGAAGCTGGTCCGCAACCTGAGCGAGGTCGCGATTCCCGAAAACCTGCTTAGCCGCTATCTGCCGGAGCAATACTGGCAACTCCGCAGCGGGTTGATCGACACCTCGCCGATGGGCCTCATCCAGAGCAAGGTGCGCGGGGTCATTGGTGCTTACGCTGCGGCTTGCCGCGCGTGAGACCGGTTTCAGGCTGGATGGTGGAGAAGGACCAGGCCAGCGACGGTTGATATGGCGATAACCTGGCATCAATGTCTATAGGTGTCCTGATTTTATGGAAAATACTTCCAATGGAAGGGGTTCGGCGATGCAACTGAAAGACAAGGTGGCCATCGTGACAGGCGGCGGCACGGGCATCGGCGAAGCGGTCGTTCGCCGCTATCTCGACGAAGGCGCGCGAGTGGCGGTGGTCGATATCAAGCGGCAAGCCGAACTCGAGTCGGTCTATGCTGATGCCGAAAAGGACCGGCTCCACCTCATTCAGGCCGACGTGACCCAACGCGAGAGCATCGACGCTATCGTCAGTTCGACTGTTGCGCGCTTCGGCCGGGTGGACATTCTCTTCAACAACGCCGCTGTATTCGACATGCGGCCGCTGCTGGACGAGTCGTGGGAGATCTTCGAGCGGATATTCGCGGTCAACGTCAAGGGCATGTTCTTTCTGATGCAGCGTGTCGCCCGGCAGATGGTCGAACAGGGCGGGGGTGGGAAGATCGTCAACATGGCTTCGCAGGCCGGTCGCCGGGGCGAAGCGCTCGCCTCGCACTATTGCGCGAGCAAGGCCGCCGTCATCAGCTACACGCAGTCGGCGGCACTGGCGCTGGCGCCGCATCGCATCAACGTCAACGGCATTGCGCCCGGCGTGATCGATACGCCGATGTGGAAAGAGGTGGATGCGCTTTTCGCGCGTTACGAAAACCGGCCCGTTGGCGAGAAGAAGCGGCTGGTTGGAGAGGCCGTTCCGCTGGGACGCATGGGGCGTCCCGGCGATCTGACCGGTGCGGCCGTGTTTCTCGCTTCATCCGAGGCCGATTACATCACCGCGCAGACGCTCAACGTGGATGGGGGCAACTGGATGAGCTAGCGGTACGCCGATGCGATGCGCCGCGACGGTGCCGCTCGCCGGTTTCCTGTCTGACTGTTTCGCAACCCAACGCTAAGGGGAATGCGCATGACCACTCATTCGAATGCGACCTACCGTTTCCAGAATACGGTTGTCGCCATTACCGGCGCGGCGGCGGGTATCGGCCGTACGACGGCCGAACACTTCGCGCGGGCGGGGGCGTCCGTGGCGCTCCTGGACCGCTCCCCGGCCGTGCTGGAAGTGGCCTCGGCGCTGGGGCCGGCTCACCAGGGCTGGACGGTCGACGTGAGCGATGCCGATGCGGTCGGGCGCATTGCGAACGAAGTCATTGCGCGTTTTGGCCGCGTGGACGTGCTGGTCAATAACGCCGGCATCGGTCCGCTTGCGCCTGCCGAAGGCTTTCCGCTGGCGACGTGGGACAAGACGATCGCCGTGAACCTCACGGGGCCGTTTCTGGTGGCCCGCGCATTCGCGCCGGGGATGCTCGCACGCAAGCAGGGAAGAATCGTCAATCTGGCTTCGCAGGCGGCCGTGATTGGCATCGAGGGGCACCTGGCCTATTGCGCGAGCAAGGCCGGCGTGATTGGCCTGACGAACTGCATGGCGCTCGAATGGGGGCCGCGCGGTGTCACGGTCAATGCGATTTCACCGACCGTGGTGGAAACGGAACTCGGGTTGAGCGGATGGGCGGGAGAAAAGGGCGAACGCGCGCGTGCCACGATCCCTACCCGCCGCTTTGCAAGACCGGATGAAATCGCTGCCGCGATCCTGTATCTCGCGAGTGGCGAGGCTGCCATGGTCAACGGCGCGAATCTGCTCGTCGACGGCGGATACACCATTACATGAGTCGCGGTCCGGTGAGGCGGGAAAGCAGAAGTAAAGAGAAGTCCTGATCTTCCGCTTCGTGGGTAATGCAGTCTGGTGGCCGGCTTTCCGTTCAAGGGAGAGCCCGGTACGCAATCTATGCACGATGGAAACTGAGGAGACGAAAATGAAGATGAAGCCTGGTATCAGTCGCCGGATTCTGCCCGCACTCCGCCGGCGATGGTTGCTCCTGGCGACCCTTTTCGGCATGGTGGTCGCGAGCACCGCACACGCGACGACGTTGACGATCGGGGTGCCGAACAACAACGATCAGATCGAACTCAAGAAGCTTTCGTCCGAGTTCGAGAAAGCGAACCCGGATATCAAACTAAACTGGTTGATTCTCGAAGAAAACGTACTGCGCCAGAGACTGACCACTGACATTACGACCAACAGCGGACAGTTCGATGTACTGATGATTGGTCTTTACGAAGCCCCGCTTTGGGCGAAGCGTGGCTGGCTCGTTCCGCTCAACAATCTGCCGGCGGACTACGATACCAACGACCTGTTCAAGACGGTCCGCGACGGCCTCTCCTATGGCGGCACGTTATATGCGCTGCCGTTCAACGCGGAAAGTTCGATGACGTTCTATCGCAAGGACCTGTTCGCGGCGAAGGGCCTCACGATGCCGAGCCAGCCGACCTACGCGCAGATCGCACAGCTTGCCGACAAGTTGACCGACAAGGCCAACGGCGTTTATGGCATCTGCCTGCGCGGCAAGGCGGGCTGGGGCGAGAACATGGCCTATGTCGGCACGCTCGTGAACACGTTCGGCGGGCGCTGGTTCGACGAAAAATGGCAGCCTCAGATCACGTCGCCCGAATGGAAAAGCGCGATCGACTTTTACGTGGACCTGATGAAACGGGATGGCCCTCCGGGCGCCAGCTCGAACGGCTTCAATGAAAACCTTTCGTTGATGACGAGCGGAAAGTGCGCGATCTGGGTGGACGCCACCAGCGCCGCGGGCATTCTCTACAACCCCAAGGAGTCGTCCGTCTCCGACAAGGTGGGCTTTGCCCCGGCGCCGGTCCAGGCCACGCGCAACGGGTCGCAGTGGCTCTGGTCGTGGGCGTTCGCGGTTCCCAAGACCTCGCGATCCCAGGATGCGGCGAAGAAGTTCATCGAGTGGGCGACTTCGAAGCAATACATCAGGATGGTGGGTTCCGATATCGGCTGGGCTTCGCTGCCGCCGGGTACCCGGCTTTCGACCTATCAGATCGCCGAGTACAAGCAGGCGGCACCGTTCGCCGGGTTCGTCCAGAAGGCGATCGAGACCGCGGACCCCACGCATCCGACTGCGAAACCCGTGCCGTACACGGGCATCCAGTTCGTGGCCATACCCGAATTCCAGTCGTTCGGCGCGATGGTCGGGCAGAGTATTGCCGGTGCACTGGCTGGGCAGTTGACGGTGGATCAGGCGTTGCAGGCCGGGCAATCCGCCACGGAGCGCGCCATGCGTCAGGCGGGATACCTGAAGTAGTTTGCAGCGCACCGGCCGGTGTTTTCGGGGCCGGTCCTGCTTTCTCCTTCGTCGTGCTCCGCGCTGCTGTGGTATAGGGCCGCAGCGGCGCGGCCGGCGTGAACCTTCGCGGGGTCCGGCTGGACTAACGAGGATCGCCCGGCGACCGGCTCCGTATCGAACTCCGTATCGAGCCGGCCCGGCATAAAAAAGGGAGAAACCGCTATGACCGTCGAACGCGACAACCGCCTCACCCTGCGCCCGCTCGAGCGGCAAGACCTGAAATTCGTGCATGAACTGAACAACGACGCGAAGATCATGCGCTACTGGTTCGAGGAACCGTACGAAACCTTCACCGAGCTCTCGCAACTCTACGACCGCCATGTGCACGACCAGCGCGAACGCCGCTTCGTGGCCGTGGACAGCGCGGATGAACTCGTCGGCCTCGTCGAGCTGATCGAACTCGACTATATCCACCGGCGCGGCGAATTCCAGATCATCATTGCGCCGCACGCCCAGGGCCGCGGCTATGCGACGAGCGCCACGCAACTCGCCATCGACTACGCGTTCGCGGTGCTGAATCTGCGCAAGCTCTATCTGATTGTCGATTCCACCAATGCGGCTGCGATCCACGTCTACGAGAAGTGCGGCTTCCGGCACGAGGCCGAGCTGATCGAGGAATTTTTCGGCAACGGCAAATATCACAACGCGCTGCGCATGTGCCAGTTCCAGCGCGACTTCTTCGAGCGCCGCCAGGCAGGGTGACGGCGCATTGCATTGCCGCGCGCGTGAACTAAAGTGGGGGTGGATGCGCGTTCAACGCATCCAACGCAACGCGACGGCTGTCTACCCGGCGCGAGCGTCTAGCGAAGGAGCTCCGCCATGACCGGACATGCGCAACACCCCTCATCCCTGCTGACACTCGTGAGCCCGCACGATCTCGACACGACCGTCGCCAGGCTCAAGACCGCGCTGGCCACGGCCGGCGCCATCGTGTTCGCCGACGTGGACCAGCGCGAGGCCGCCGTGCTCGCCGGGCTCGAATTGCGCCGCACGCGGCTCATCCTGTTCGGCAATCCGAAGGCGGGCACACCGGTGATGGTGGCGAATCCCCATGCGGCGCTCGAATTGCCGCTGCGTCTCGTGGTGTGGGAAGACGACGAGGGCGGCACGCACGTGGACTATCGCGACGTTGCGCAGACACTCGGGCCGCTCTACGGCATCGAGCCCGACGTCCTCGCGCCGCTCAGGCTCGTGCCGCCGTTGCTGCAAGGGGCGCTGGAGTAGCCGGGCGAGGTCCGGCGGCCGCGTGGCGTGCCCTGACGCACGACAGCCGCCGGAATGGGCCGGATAGCGGACCGTCAACGTAGCACCATCAACGATACCCCCCCGCCTCACTGCCCCGCGGGCGCCTCGCACTGCGAGCGCGGCCAGCACATCTTGCCGGTGCGCATGTGCCCGCCCGACATCCCCGACACGCCCGACATGCTGCCCGTATCGGCCACCCCGCCATACGACATGTCGGTTTCGGCCTGGGCCGACGCATTCGCGTCGTCGGTCATGCTCTGGTGCTCGCGCAGAGAACATCCGCACTGCACTTTCGTTATAGCTCGCGCGCCGGAGAGTGCAACAACAGGTGGCGCGGCGTAGCGAGGCGGGAAGGGCGCGAGGAGCGCGAGAAGACAGGCAGCAGGCACCTTTCCGGGACCACCGGACACGGCAAAATCCGCCACTTCCTTTCGGCAATGAAAACATCAGAAAGGAAAAGGAAATTAAACGGTCGCCGTGTAGTCATCTTGCGATGCTGTAATGCGGTCGCTCTGATGTATGGCGCAATCCCTGATCGACGCGGCCACATGGATCACGCGTTTTCGTCGCGTCTTGCAGGACTCTAAAAACCAACTCGAAGAATCGATGGAGCCCACTTAACATGAATCGCCGTGTGTTACTCGCCGTGCCGTGCGCTGGCCTTGCCGCCGCGCTCTTCGCGTGCGGAAGCAGTTCGAACCCGGGGTCGAGCACCGCTCAGGTGTCCGCGCAGGATGCGCTGAACACCGCCACGCCGATCAAGCACCTCGTGGTGATCTACAACGAGAACGTCTCGTTCGACCACTACTTCGCCACCTACCCGAACGCCACGAACCCGTCCGGCGAGCCGGCCTTCACGGCCGCTGCGGGCACGGCAACGCCCAATGGTCTTTCGGGTTCCCTCCTCACGTCCAACCCGAACTTCATCAATACGGCCAACGGCGCAGGCGCAGCCAATCCGTTCCGTCTCGACCGCACGCAGGCCGCCACGGCCGACCAGAACCACGCCTACACGCCGGAGCAGGAAGCCGGCGACAACGGCGCGCTCGACCTCTTCCCGAAGTACACGGGTAGCGGCACCTCGGGCGGCGCCGGCGCGTTCGGCACGAAGGGCCAGGTGATGGGCTACTTCGACGGCAACACCGTAACGGCGCTGTGGAACTACGCACAGAAGTTCGCCATGAGCGACAACGCCTGGACGGCCACCTACGGCCCGTCCACGCCGGGCGCGCTCGAAGTGGTCTCGGGTCAGACCAACGGCTTCGAAATCGTCAATACGTCGAAGCAGGCTTCGACGCTTGCCGCTTCGTCCTACTTCATCGAGGACGGCGCAGGCGGTCTGGGCCTGATCGGCGACGTCGATCCGGGCTACGACCTGTGCTCGAGCACGACCGATACGGGCATGATCAATGCGAAGAACATCGGCGACCTGCTCAACGCGCAGAACATCTCGTGGGGCGGCTTCATGGGCGGCTTCAACCTGCAGACCGTGAACAGCAACGGCACGACGGGTTGCAAGCGCAGCACGATCGCCACGGCCGTGAACGCCGCGACGGCCGACTACGTGCCGCACCACAACTGGTTCCAGTACTTCAAGTCCACGGCGAACCCGCAGCACACGCGCCCGAGCTCGACGGCCGCGATCGGCTCGAGCCTCGAAACGGACGGCAAGACGCCGGAACCGGCGAACCACCAGTACGACACGAATGACTTCTTCGCAGCCGTGCAGGCGGGCAACTTCCCGTCGGTCAGCTTCCTGAAGGCCCCGGCCGCCCAGGACGCCCACGCCGGCTACTCGGACCCGCTCGACGAGCAGCAGTTCGTGACCAAGGTGGTGAACTTCCTGATGCAGCAGCCGGACTGGAAGAACACGGCCGTCGTCGTGACCTACGACGATTCGGACGGCTGGTACGACCACCAGTACATGGCGCCGGTCACGTCGTCGTCGAACGCGATCGACCAGCTCAACGGCAACGGCGTGTGCGGCAGCGGCACGCAGCCGACGGGTGTTGCCGGCGCGCCGGTCAACGGCCGTTGCGGCCCGGGCACGCGGATTCCGTTCCTCGTGATCTCGCCGTGGGCGAAGCCGAACTACGTGGACCACACGTTCATCAACCAGGCTTCGGTCGTGCGTTTCATCGAGGACAACTGGCTAGGCAGCGCGCGTCTTGGCGGGGGTTCGTTCGACGCCACGGCAGGCGACATGCGTGCGCTCTTCAACTTCACCGGCTCGGGCAACATCCCGGTGATGTACCTCGACCCGACCCTGGGTACGCAGGTCAGCTCGCCGCCGTCCACCTGATCCCGCTGGAGACGGCGAGCCGCCGGGCCATGCTGCCGGCCGGCTCGCCGCGAAGGTTCATGCCGTGCGGCGCTCGCACGGCTTTTTTGCATATATCGTTCCGCACAAGAAGATCGCATCATGACTGAGCTTTCCGCGTCGTCCTCTTCGTCTTCTCCGTCTTCGGCCGCCCCCGGCGCCGCTCCGGGTTCGCCGGGGGCAGGCTCGGGCGCGCCGCGCCGCGCGCCCTCGGCTGCGCGCCTGGCGGTGCGCGCCGTGCTCGTGGCGGTGGTGGCCGCGCTCGGCTTCGGCGCCTTCGCGCTCGCGTATCCGGCCGACGTGCCCGATTCCGTCGGCCTCATCGTCGAAAATCTCACGGGCGCGAATCCGCACCCGGTCGTGCTCCAGCGTCCGCCGGTCGCGCCGCTTTCCGCCATGGCGCAGCTCGGCAAGGAACTCTTCTACGACAAGTCGCTCTCGGGCTCCGGCCAGCAGTCGTGCGCGTCGTGCCACAGCCCCGGTCATGCGTACGGTCCGCCGAACGGCCTCGACGTCCAGGCGGGCGGCCTCGCGATGACCCAGGAAGGCTATCGTCCGCCGCCGTCGCTCATGTACCTGTACCGCCAGCCCAACTTCAGCATCGGCCCGGACGCCGGCGAGAGCGACGACGCGCCCACGGTGGCGCAGCTCGCGGCTTCGTCGGCCGACGTCGTCAAGTCGCAGAAGACGGCGGGCGGCCCCTCGACCTCGGTCGAAATGGTGCCGCAGGGCGGCCTCTTCTGGGACGGCCGCGTGGACACGCTGCAGCAGCAAGCCTATGGTCCGCTGCTGAACCCGGTGGAAATGGCGAACACGAGCGTCGACAGCGTGGCGGCGAAGCTCGAAAAGGCGCCGTACGCGAAACGCTTCACCGACCTCTTCGGGTCGCGCATCTTCAGCGACAGGAAACTCGCCGTTTCCGAAGCGATGTTCGCGATCTCGCGCTATCAGGTGGAAGATCCGTCCTTCCATCCGTACAACAGCAAGTACGACCGCTGGCTCGAAGGGCATGCGCGTTTGAGCCAGGCCGAACTGCACGGGCTGCGCCTCTTCAACGACCCCAACAAGGCGAACTGCGCGGGCTGCCACCTCTCGAAGCCGGGCAAGGATGGCCTGCCGCCGATGTTCACCGACTATCAGTACGAGGCGCTGGGGGTGCCGCGCAACCGCAAGCTCGCGCAGAACCAGGACCCGAAGTTCTTCGATCTGGGCGTGTGCGGGCCGTTCCGCCAGGACCTGAAGGACCAGACGCAGTATTGCGCGATGTTCCTCACGCCGACGCTGCGCAACTCGGCCACGCGCACCGTGTTCTTCCACAACGGCATCTACCACGACCTCGATCACGTGATGGCGTTCTACAACGAGCGCAACACGGACCCGGGCAAGTTCTACCCGCGCGGCCCCGACGGCAAGATCGAAAAGTACGACGACATTCCGGCGTCGCTGCAGAAGAACGTCGATATCACGGACGCGCCGTTCGACCGCAAGTTCGGCGACCGCCCGGCGATGACGAACGACGATATCCGCGACATCATCGCGTTCCTCAAGACGCTCAACGACGATCCGGTGACGACGAAGTAAAGGGCGCGCGCCGTTTTTTGGCGCGCATTGCGACAAAGGCCGCATCGAGTTTGCATCGATGCGGCCTTTTGTTTGGGCTTTTTTTCTGGAGCGGTTCGCTTACGCCGCGAGCGTGGCGTTCAGCGTGATCTTCGCGTTGTTGGCGAAGAGCTTCGAGATGGGGCAGTTTTCTTTCGCGCCCGTAGCGAGCTTTTCGAAGGTGGCCTGGTCGATGCCGGGAATCTTCGCGGTCATGTCCAGATGGCACGCCGTGATTGCGAAGCCTTCGCCCACCTTGTCGAGCGTGACCGTGGACTTCGTTTCGATGCTGTCCGCCTTGAAGCCCGCGTTGGTGAGAAAGAGCGAGAACGCCATCGTGAAGCAGCCCGCATGCGCCGCGCCGACGAGTTCCTCCGGGTTCGTGCCCGGCCCGCCTTCGAAACGCGAGGCGAAGCCATAGGGCGCGTCTTTGAGCACGCCGGTTTGCGTCGAGATGGTGCCCTGGCCGTCCTTGATGCCGCCGTGCCATTTTGCCGATGCTGTCTTCTGCATAATGCGTCTCCGTGGTGTCGAGGGGAAAGAGGCAGGCCGCAAGGCGCGTGCCGCGGCGGCTGCATCGCGCGTGTTTCTGCGCGCATCCTGTTTCATGTCCTTTGCCACGGCATTATGGAGAAAAAGCCGAGTGGCTGGGCTGCGTCTGTGTGGCCCTCTGTGCCGCGACGAGCGAGGCACGCCCCCGCCCTGCGTTAGACTGCGGCAGCACGCCTACGAGCCGCGTACTCACTCACGACCCGAAATGGACCGAATCGACGCGATGAAGGTCTTCATCGCCGCCCTCGACGAAAACAGCCTCGCCGGCGCCGGCCGCCGCCTCGGGCGCTCGCCCGCGGCCGTGAGCCGGGCCATTGCGTTTCTCGAAGCGCATACGGGCACGCCGCTGCTCTACCGCACCACCCGCACGATCAAACTGAGCGAGGCGGGCGAGCGCTATGCGCTGGCCTGCCGGCGCATTCTCGCCGATCTGGAGGAAGCCGACATGCTGGTAGCCGACGAACGCTCGGCGCCGCGCGGGCTGCTCACGGTAACGGCACCGGTGGCCGCGGGCGAAGACGTGCTGGGCCCGCTGCTCGATGAGTTCATCGACCGGCATCCGGAGGTGTCGATCCGCCTGCAACTGCTGGACCGGCCGGTGAGCCTCATCGACGAAGGCATCGACGTGGCGCTGCGCTTCGCGCACCTCGCCGACTCGACGCTCGTGGCGGTGCCCATCGGCGAGGTGCGGCGCGTGGTGGCGGCGTCGCCCGATTATCTGGCCTCGCATCCTCCAATTAACGAGCCCGCCGATCTCGCCCGCCACAGCATCGTTTCGATGACGCACTTCGGCCTCGACTCCTGGAGCTTTCCCACGGGCGGGAAGGCCGCGCTCCCGCTCGTCGTCCAGTTCGCGCCGCGCTTCGTGGTCAATACGATCCGCGGCGCCGTCGCCTCGGTGCTGGCCGGGCACGGCGTGACGCGCGTGTTCTCCTATCACGTGGCCGGCCACGTGGAGGCGGGCGCGCTGAAGATCGTCCTGCGCGACAGCGAGCATGCGCCGCTGCCCATCCATCTGCTCACGCCGCACGGGCGGCTTTCGGTCCCCAAGGTGCGCGCGTTCGTCGATTTCGCGACCCCGCGCCTGCGCGCCCACTTCGCGAAGCTCCAGCGCATCACCGACCAGAACGGCGGCTGATTCAATCGGCCGGCGGAAGAATGGCTTACGCACGCCATGGATTCTCTCTATTTACCGGTTAATCTAGACTCGCTTCCATCGATCAGTGGTCGGGCGTGGCGTTCAGCGCGACGTTTCTCGGCACGGCGCTCACGGCGCCGTTCTGGGGGCGCCTGGCTGACCGCTTCGGCCGCAAGCCCATGCTCGTACGCGCCGCCATCGGCATGGCGATCGTGATGTCGCTGATCGGGCGCAGCCTGCGGCGGCGCTCTTCGCGCAACTCGAAAGCGAGATGCGCGAGTGCCTTGCACAGATGCGGGACGTTCGTATCTGACGCGCTTCCGTCGCCACGACGGCTCGATGCCCGGATCGTGGAGGAATCGCGGAGGAATCGTGGTGAAATCGAGCGCGCGGCTGCGTCATGGCAGGACGTAGGCATCGGGAGCGGGCACATGCAACGCAAGTTCGGCGACCTGCTGCTCGGCAGCATCGAACTCTTTTGCCTTGCCGCCGAGCAGGGCAGCTTCACGCTCGCGGCTAACGCGGCGAGCGTCACGCCGGCCGCCGTGAGCCGATCGGTGGCGCGGCTCGAAGAGCGCCTCGGCGTGCGTCTGTTCGTGCGGACCACGCGGCAGATACGCCTGACCGATTCCGGGCAGCGTTACTTCGAACAATGCCGCGAGGCGCTTTCGCAACTCGTCGATGCCGAGCGCGAGGCCACGGGTCAGCAGAGCACGCCCGCCGGGGTGCTGCGAATCAGCATGCCCACGCCCTATGGGCACTATCGCGTGCTGCCGCTTTTGCCCGCCTTTCGCGCGCGCTATCCGGAGGTGAGGGTGGAGGCGCATCTGAGCAACCGCAACATCGACTTTGCCGAGGAAGGCTACGACCTCGCGATCCGCGGGCGCGCCCCCGACGACTCGAACCTGGTCGCGCGCAAGCTGGAAGACGCCGAGCTTGCCGTGGTGGCCGCGCCCGCGTACCTCGCAAACGCGGGCGTGCCGCAAACGGTGGAGGATCTGCGCTCGCACGAATGCATCCAGTTCGAACGCCCCAGCAGCGGACGCAATATCGCCTGGACCTTCGAAGACGAAACCGGCGAAACCGACATCGCGACCGAGGGCGGCTACGGCACCTCGGGCGACGTGCTCGCGGGCGTCACGCTCGCGAGGAGCGGCGCGGGCCTGTTTCAGACCTACCGTTTCATCGTCGAAGCGGACCTGCGCGAAGGGCGGCTGGTGGAAGTGCTGAGCAATTGCGTGCGCAGTACGCGGCCGTTCATCCTGCTGTATCCGCATGGGCGCTATCTGTCCTCGCGCGTGAGGGTGTTCGTCGATTTCCTCGTCGAACACCTCGTGCAATCGCAGCGCAAGCGTTCGCGCGAGGCGCGCCGCAAGCCGCGTTGATCCGCGCTCATCTGCGCTCATCTGCGTTACGTTGCCCCCGTCACGGTTCGCGAATGGCTCGCGAGAACCCTGCCGGCGGCATTTTTGTATAGCCACGTTTCCGTACAACGCGCAGATACACGGCGATACAAACGGGCTACGCGTGCGCCCGCAAGCCTCGGCTACTCTCGTGCCTGAAGCGCTACCGCTCAATGTTCATCCCTTATCAGGAGAGAGAAAATGCCGGAAACGATCGATTTGCGCAGACGCGGTTTGCTGGCCGGCGGAACCCTGCTGCTCGCGGCCGCCCAGTTCGGCATGGCGGGTTCCGCGCACGCGCAGACCGCTTCCACGAAGCCTGCCGTGCCCGGGCTCAAACCGGGTACGCATACGTCGTTCACGTCCATCAAGCAGATTCGCGCGGGCGTGCTGGACGTGGGCTACGCCGAAGCCGGGCCGCGCGACGGCACGCCCGTCGTGCTGCTGCACGGCTGGCCCTACGACATCCACAGTTTCGTTGACGTCGCACCGTTGCTGGCTTCCGCGGGCTACCGCGTGATCGTGCCGCATCTGCGCGGCTATGGATCGACACGCTTTCTCTCGAACGACACGCTGCGCAACGGGCAGCCTTCCGCCCTGGCGGTCGATGTCGTCGCGTTGATGGACGCGCTGGAGATTCAGCAGGCCATCGTGGCCGGTTTCGACTGGGGGGCGCGCACGGCCGACATCGTTGCCGCACTCTGGCCGCAGCGTTGCAAGGGGCTCGTTTCGGTGAGCGGCTATCTGATCGGCAGCCAGAAAGCGGGGCTCGCGCCGCTGCCGCCCGAGGCCGAGCACGAGTGGTGGTATCAGTTTTATTTCGCCACCGATCGTGGCAGGGCGGGCTACGCGCAGCATACGCACGACTTCGCGAAGCTGATCTGGAAGCAGGCGTCGCCCGACTGGCCATTCGACGACGCCACCTTCGCGCGCAGCGCCGCCGCACTCGACAACCCGGACCACGTGGAGATCACCGTCCATAACTACCGCTGGCGGCAGGGTCTGGCCGCGGGCGAATCCCGTTACGACGCGTACGAGCAGCAACTCGCAACGGCGCCGAACATCGGTGTGCCGACCATCACGATGGAGGGCGACGCGAACGGTGCGCCTCATCCGCAGCCTGCCGCCTATGCGAGCAAGTTCACGGGAAAGTACGAGCACCGCACCGTGACGGGCGGCATTGGCCACAACCTGCCGCAAGAGGCGCCGCAGGCGTTTGCCCAGGCGGTGATCGACGTGGATGGCTTCCGCATGGCCTGGGGTTCAGGGTAAAGATGCGCGCGCCGTCGCGGTCGAATCCCGCACCACGAGGCACGAAGCCGACGCGACGCGCATGCACGGTTCTACACCGGCATCGCGCGAGCCTGCTTCGATGAGGTCGCGCAACAGCATCACGGCGAGTTCGGCGGCCTCGACGGTGGGCACGGCGACCGTGGTCAGCGCCGGGCGCGCCTCGCGTGCCAGCTGAATGTCGGTGATGCCGATCACCGAGAGATCGCGCGGCACGTCGAGGCCCAGGTCGGCCGCCGCGTGCAGCGCGCCCAGTGCCGGCAGGTCGTTGGTCGCGAAGATGGCGGTGAGGTCGGGGTGCGCCTCGAGCAGTTCGCGCGTGGCCTGATAGCCGCCCGCCGTGGTATCGCGTGCATGCAGCACGGGTATGTTGCCGGCGTCGATGCCGGCCGCGCACAGCGCGTCGAAAAAACCGTTGTGCCGTGCGACGTGGATGCCCGACGCCTTGCTGCCCACGATCACGCCAATCCGGCGATGGCCGAGTTCGAGCAGATGCTGTCCGGCCAACTGGCCCGCAAGCCGGAAATCGACGGCAACGCACGGCAACCCCGGCGGTTCGAGCGGCCGTTCCCACATGCACAGCACGACGGGCGTGCCGCGCGTCTCGGTTTTCTGCAGATCCGCGAAGTCGAGATTGGCGTTCATGACGAGCACCCCCTCGGAAAGCGTGCCGGCGATCTGCTCCAGATACGCGCGGCCGGCCACCGGATCATCGTTAGTATTGCAGATGATCAGGAACTGGCCGCCCATGCGCGCGGCCCGCTCGACCGCCAGCGCGAACTCCGGGTAGAACGGGTTGGCGATGCTCGACACCATCAGCGCGATGGTGGGTGCGCGGCCTTCCGCAAGCGCGCGGGCCGCGAGGTGAGGGCGGTAGTTCAGGGCCGCGATGGCCTCCAGCACGCGCTGCCGCGTGAGCTCGCCCACCCGGCCGCGATTGCGCAACACGTTCGAAACCGTAGCGGGCGTGCAGCCGGCGCGTCGCGCCACTTCGCTCAGGGTTGCCATGGGATGCTCATTATTTGGGAGGCGTGCTCAAAATTTGCAACGTGACGCCGGGCGCGGCACCATGACCTGCAAATACAACGAGATCGGAGACGAGCAGGCGGCCCATGGGCGCCTGTTTTCAGGCCAGGTTGATTAAGCGCTTAATCTCCGGTTTCGTGTGGATTAAATCACGGAGACGGCGCAATGGCGAGCATTTCCCTGAGAGGCGTCCAGAAATCGTACGGCGATGGCGTTCCGGTCATCCGCAACGTCGATCTGGAGATCGGCGAAAACGAGTTCTGCGTATTCCTCGGTCCTTCCGGCTGCGGCAAGTCCACGCTGCTGCGGATGATTGCCGGGCTCGAAGACGTGACCGACGGCGATCTGTCGATCGGCGGCCGGCTCGTGAACGACGTGCCGGCGGCGCAGCGCGGCGTCGCCATGGTGTTTCAGAGCTACGCGCTCTTTCCTCACATGACCGTGTACGAGAACATGGCCTTCGGCCTGAAGCTCGCGAAAACGCCCAGGGACGAAGTCGATCGCAAGGTGCGCGAAGCCGCGCGGATCCTGCAGCTCGAAGCGCTGCTCGAGCGGCGTCCGAAGGCGCTCTCGGGCGGCCAACGGCAGCGCGTGGCCATCGGCCGCGCGATTGTGCGCGAGCCGGGCGTGTTCCTCTTCGACGAACCGCTCTCGAATCTCGACGCAACGCTGCGCGGCCAGACGCGCGTGGAAATCGCGCGTCTGCACAAGCAGTTCGCCAAGGCCAGCGTGGTCTACGTGACGCACGACCAGATCGAAGCGATGACCCTGGCCGACAAGATCGTGCTGCTGCATGCCGGTAAGGACACCGAACGGTATGGCAGCATCGCGCAGATCGGCGCGCCGCTCGATCTCTACCACCGTCCGGCCAGCCGTTTCGTCGCGGGCTTCATCGGCTCGCCGCGGATGAACTTCCTCGCCGCGCGCGTAACCGCAATCGACGCGCGCGGCGTGACCGTGACGCTCGATGGCGGCGAAACGGTGCGCGCAGGCGTCGAAGGCGGGGCGTTGCAGGTGGGCGAGGCGGTAACGTTCGGCGTGCGTCCGGAGCATCTGGAGCTAGTGGAAGGCACGCAGGCCGGCCCGGAAGACAGCGTGCTTGCCCGCAGCGTCGCGCTGGTCGAGCAACTCGGCGAGCACACCTATGTTCACCTGGACGACCCGCAAGGCGTCGTGCTGATTGCGAAGGCGCCCGGCACGGCGCGTCTGCATCAAGGCGAGCGCGTGCGCCTGCGCGCGCAGGCCGCCGCATGCCACCTGTTCACCGAAGACGGCTTTGCCGTCCGTCCGCTCGAATCTGCCGTACATCCCGCCGCACACCCCGCTTGAGAGGATCCCCGGATGCGTCTTGGAGTCTGTTACTACCCTGAACACTGGCCGGAGTCGCTCTGGGAAGACGACGCCCGCCGGATGAAAACGCTCGGTATCGAGCAGGTGCGGATCGCGGAGTTCGCGTGGAGCCGCATCGAACCGTCACCGGGCGAATACGACTGGGGCTGGCTCGACCGGGCCATCGACGTACTCGGCGCCGCGGGCCTCCAGGTGGTGATGTGCACCCCGACGGCAACGCCGCCGAAGTGGCTGATCGACCGCCATCCGGACATTCTGCCGGTGGGGGCGGACGGCCGCGCGCGCACGTTCGGTTCGCGCCGTCACTACGACTTTTCCTCGCCGTCCTGGTTCGAGGCGTCGCGCCGGATCTGTACGGCAGTGGCAGAGCGCTATGGCCGGCATCCCGCGGTCGCTTACTGGCAGACCGACAACGAGTTCGGCTGCCACCACACGGTGGTGAGCTATTCGCCGGCCGCGGTGGCGCGCTTTCGCGAGTGGCTCAAGGCGCGCTACGGTACGGTCGAAGCGCTCAACCGGGCCTGGGGCACGGTGTTCTGGAGCATGGAGTACCGCAGCTTCGACGAGGTCGATGCGCCGGTCGGTACGGTCACGGAGGCGCACCCTTCGCACCGGCTCGACTATCGCCGCTTCGCGTCCGACGAGGTGGCGCGCTACAACCGCATGCAGGTGGAGATCATTCGCGCTCATTCGCCGGGGCGGCCGGTGGCGCACAACTTCATGCAGCTTTTCACGGAATTCGACCACTACAAGGTGGCCGCCGATCTCGACGTGGCGAGTTGGGACAGCTACCCGCTCGGCGCCCTCGAAGAGCAGTGGTTTGACCCGGCGCTGAAGGCACGCTGGCTGCGCACGGGGCATCCCGACTTTGCCTCGTTCAACCACGACGTCTATCGCGGCATGTCGAAGCTGCCGTTCTGGGTCATGGAGCAACAGCCGGGGCCCGTCAACTGGGCACACTGGAATCCGGCGCCGCTGCCGGGCATGGTGCGCCTGTGGAGCTGGGAAGCGTTCGCGCACGGTGCAGGCTGCGTGTCGTATTTCCGCTGGCGCCAGGCGCCGTTCGCACAGGAGCAGATGCACGCCGGCCTCAACACGCCGGACAACCGCCTCGACGTGGGCGGCCGCGAAGCGGGGCAGGTGGCGGAGGAAATCCGCACGGTGCTGGCCGCGGGCGGCGATGCGAATGCGGCCGTGCGCGGGTCGGTTGCGCTCGTCTACGACTACGAAGCGAAGTGGCTGCTGGAGATTCACCCGCAGGGCGCGGACTTCCACTATCCGCGCTTCGCGTTCGAGTATTACTCGGCGCTGCGCGCGCTCGGGCTCGATGTCGACGTGGTTCCGGTCGATGCACCGCTCGACGGCTACCGGATGATCGTCGTGCCGCCGTTGCCGGTCGTGCCCGACGGCTTCGCCGAAAGGCTCGCGAAGTCGGGCGCGCAGGTGGTGCTCGGGCCGCGCACGGGCTCGAAGACCGTCGATCTGCAGATTCCGGCCACGCTGCCGCCGGGACCGCTTGCCGGCATCTTGCCGGTGCGCGTCTGGCGCGTGGAGTCGCTGCGCCCGAACGTGACCGAACCGGTCACGCTCGCGAGTCGCGCGCAAGGTGAGGGTGAGGGCGAGGGTAGTGGCGCAAGCGGACAGGCGCGCCACTGGCGCGATCTGCTGGACACGGACGGGGCGCAGGACATCGAAGTGGCCGCGCGCTTTGCGGACGGTCATCCGGCGTACGTGCGCCGCGGCCCGCTGCATTATTTCGCCAGCCTCTTCGACGACGCGCTTAGCGTGCGCCTTTTCGCCGCGATTGCGCGCGAAGCGGGTCTCGCGGTCGAACCGTGCGGCGACGCCGTGCGCATCAGCCGGCGCGGCGGATTCACCTACGTGTTCAACTACGGCAACGCGGCGCACGAACTTGCCGGCATCGCGGACGACGCCTTCGTGATCGGCGCCCGCAAGGTCGAACCTCAGGGGGTGGCGGCTTACCGGACACCCTGAGGCCCCCCGCGCTCGCAGGCGGGCGCGCATTCGGATCGGCGCGGCTGGCAGGCGCCGTGGTCAACGCAGTACCACGCAGCACGCACAACGACGTGAAACGGAGGAGACGTATGGTCTGGAGACTCGGCAGGGCAATGAGCACGCTCGCACTGGGCGCGGCCACCGCGGCGGCATTGATGGCCGGCGCCGCGCAGGCGGATACGATGACGATGAATGTGGCGTTCAAGGGCGCCAGCCAGCGTGCGGTCTGGCAGCAGGTGATCGACGAGTTCGAGAAAGCACATCCGGGAACGGACGTGAAGGTCTCGTTCATCGATGAGGAGGCCTACAAGGTTCAGCTTCCCGGCTGGCTGACCACGGTCGCGCCCGATATCGTCAACTGGCACGACGGCGAGCGCATGGCCTACTACGCGAAGCGCGGCCTGTTCGAGGACCTGAGCGGCGACTGGGCGAAGAACGGCTGGGACGACATGTACGCGTCGACCAAGGAAGCGTCTTCGTACGAGGGCAAGCAGTATGCCGCGCCCACCGTCTACTACTCGTGGGGCATGTTCTATCGCAAGGACCTGTTCCAGAAGGCCGGCATCGCGTCCGAGCCGGCAACGTGGGATGCGTTCCTCGAGGACTGCAAGAAACTGAAGGCGGCCGGCATCACGCCGATCGTCGTGGCGGGCCGCGACGCCTGGACGCTCGCCGGCTGGTTCGACTATCTCGACCTGCGCCTGAACGGCAACGCGTTCCACCAGAAGCTGATGGCGGGCGACGTTCCCTACACCGATCCGCGCGTGAAGAAGGTGTACGCCACATGGAAGCAGTTGCTCGATAACGGCTACTTCATCGACAACTCGCTTTCGTACAACCTCGATGCGGCGCAGCCGTTCCTGTTCCAGGGCAAGGCCGCGATGATGCTGATGGGCACCTTCATCTCGGCGGGATTCCCGGCCAACGTGAAGCCCGAGATGGGCTACTTCCGCTTCCCGATCATCGACGCCAGCGTGCCGACGGCGGAGGACGGCCCGGTCGAATCGCTGCATATTCCCTCGGCTGCGAAGAACAAGGCCGCCGCGCACGCGTTCCTCAAGTTCGTCGAAACTCCGGCGATCGGCGCGCAGCTTGCCGAAGGGCTCGGCTCGCTTTCGGCCAACAGCAAGTCGCCGCCGCCGGACGATCCGATTTCTCGCATTGGATTCCAGATTCTTTCGACCACGCGCGGCGGCATTGCCCAGTTCTACGATCGCGACATGACGAAGGAAATGGCGGACGAAGGCATGAAGGGCATGCAGGAGTTCGTCTCCGATCCCACGAAGATCGACCAGATCCTGGCGCAGCTCGAGCAGGATCGCCAGCGCATCTACAAGAAGTGATGCGGACGCGGCGGGGCGCCCGGCCGGTGCCTTGCCGCCTTGCAGCGTGAAGTGAAGTTCGTTCAGGAGAATGGCCGTGATCGATTCCATCACCCGCAGGGCCATCCCCGACGGGGATGCGTCCGAACCCCCGGGCGTGGCGCCGCGCACCGGACGCGGCGGGCGCGCGGGGCGCACGCGGGGGCCTTCGCCCACCGTGCGCCGGCAGCGTCGCGCGGCGTTTCTCTTTCTCGCGCCGGCCTGCCTGATGGTTGCGGTGTATGTGGTATGGCCGATTCTTTCCACGCTGCGCCTGAGCTTCTATCAATGGGACGGCATGAGCCCGCCGAGCTTTATCGGCCTCGCGAACTACATCGAGCTTTTTCATGCCCCCACGTTCTATACGGCGCTCAAGAACAACCTGATCTGGCTGCTGCTGTTTCTGCTCGCACCGCCCATGGGCCTGGCGGTAGCGCTGTACCTGAACCAGTCCGTGGCGGGCATCCGGCTCGTGAAGTCGCTGTTCTTTGCGCCGTTCGTGCTGTCCGGCGTGGTGGTCGGGCTCATCTTCTCGTGGTTCTACGACCCGACCTTCGGGTTGCTCGCGCTCATTCTCGGCCACGGCGTGCCGGTGCTGGGCGATGCGCGCTACGCGACGCCCGGCATCGTGTTTGCCGCGCTGTGGCCGCAGACCGCGTACTGCATGATTCTTTACCTGACGGGGCTCACGGCGCTCAACGCGGAACAGATCGAGGCCGCGAGGATGGAAGGTGCGCGCGGCTGGACGATGCTGTGGCACGTGATCCTGCCGCAGTTGCGGCCCACCACGTTCATGGCGATCGTCGTGACCGTGATCGGCGCGCTGCGCAGCTTCGACCTGATTTCGGTCATGACGGGCGGCGGTCCGTTCGAAAGTTCGACCGTGCTGGCCTATTACATGTACGACCAGGCCATCAAGTACTACCGCATCGGCTACTCGGCGGCGATCGCGGTGGTGCTGTTCGGGATCATGCTGATCTACATCGTGTATCACCTGCGGCGGATGCTGCGTACCGAAGAATAGGGAGTGCGAAATGTACCCGCTGCCGATCGACAAATGGAAGCCGGCTTCGCGCCGCCTCTACAAGCTTTCGCTGCCCGTGGCGCTTATTGTGTGGCTCCTGCCGCTGCTGGCGGTGCTGCTTACTTCAGTGCGCTCCTCCGAGGAACTCGCGGAAGGCAACTACTGGGGCTGGCCGAGGCACTTCGCGATGCTGGAGAACTACCGCGAGGCGCTCATTACGTCGCCCATGCTGCATTACTTCTGGAACAGCGTGCTCATCACGGTGCCGGCGGTAGCGGGGTCGATCGCGCTGGCCTCGATGGCGGGTTTCGCGCTGGCCATCTACCGGTTTCGCGGCAATGCGGCGCTCTTCGCCACGTTTGTCGCGGGTAACTTCGTGCCGGTCCAGGTCTTGATGATCCCGGTGCGCGATCTCTCGCTGAAGCTGGGGATCTACAACACGGTGGGCGCGCTGATCCTGTTCCATCTTTCGTTTCAGACCGGGTTTTGCACGCTCTTTTTGCGCAATTTCATCAAGCAACTGCCGTTCGAACTGGTGGAGGCAGCGCGCATCGAAGGCGCCAACGAGTGGACCGTGTTCTTTCGCATCGTGCTGCCGCTGATACGGCCGGCGCTCGCCGCGCTTGCGATCCTCGTTTTCACGTTTGTCTGGAACGACTACTTCTGGGCGCTCTGTCTCACGCAGGGCGACGACGCCGCGCCGATTACCGTAGGCGTGGCCGCGCTGCAAGGGCAGTGGACCACGGCGTGGAATCTCGTGTCGGCGGGGTCGGTGCTGGCGGCGCTGCCTTCGGTCGCGATGTTCTTTGCCATGCAAAGGCACTTTGTTGCAGGGCTCACGTTCGGCGCAACCAAGGGGTGACTCGTCTATTGCCGTTTCGCGACGGGCTTTCTGACTCCGCCATTCACGGTCTCGCGCCGGTGCGCAAACCCCGGGTATTGAGTTCGATGGCGAGCAGAAGCAGCATGAGCGTGAGGAAACCGGCAATGCCGAGGAGCGTCCCGATCGACATTCTGAGGTTTTCACTTCGGGCATTGGCCGAAGCGATGGCAATGTCGGCCGCCGCGATGTGCTCGATCTTCAGGCGCGCATACTGGCGCATGGCGGCGCCCACATAGCGTTCGCGATTGTCCCATTCCCAGGACGCGGCGTGCGCGTTGGCACGCGCGACGACGTCGGAAAGCTCGTTCACGAACGCCTGGCGATAGGGCGCCGGCACGTTGCTCAGCCAGTCCGCAAGCGAGTCGCGAAGCGCGTCGTCTTCGTCAATCGCCTTGCTAAGCGCGGGAGGGAGTTCGAGCCCCGGGAAGCCGGTTGGCTGCACGATGGGATCGGTGTCGTTTGCAGCCTCCGAGCCGGGTATCGAAGCCAGCACGGCGCTCGCGTTGACAGCGGGATCGGCAGCCACGTTGGCCTGTGCGGGGAGCGCGAGTGAGAGCATGACGGCGATCATCGACAGGATCGCGATGAGCAGGGCGCAAAGGCACACGACGCGGGTCGCTTTGAGTATTCTCAATTCCAGCCTGTCTGTCATGCTCATTTCAACCTCTTCAATCGCGGTTCCGGACCGGCCTGGGTGCGAGCGTACACGTGTGGACCGCCTGGCTATTTGTGCCAATAGCGCTCCGAGAGCGCTTCGTAAAGCGGCGGCGCAAAGAAACGCGACACCTGGCTCGCAATGAGCGCCGTCGCCATGAGCGAAATGACGAGCGCATGCCCGTTGATCATTTCGATGACGATGACGAAGGCGGTGATGGGACTCTGCGTGACGGCCGCGAGATAGCCCACCATGCCGAGTGCGATCAGCATGGGAAGCTCCATTTGCTGAAATACCATGTGCAGCGTATTGCCGATACCGGCACCGATCGCGAGCGATGGCGCGAACAGGCCGCCGGGCGCGCCGGGCAGATACGATCCCACCATGGAAACGATCTTCATGAGCGGATACGCAGGACCGACCTGCGTGCTGCCTTCCAGCATGCCGCGCGCCTCGGCATAGCCGCTGCCGAACGTGTGGCCGTGCGTGAGCACGCCAACGCCCGCAATGACCAGCCCGCACAGTGCGCCGAAGGCCACGGGCCTTTGGCTGCGCAAATCGAGGAGCGTGCCGGGTAGCCAGCGCCGCGTATTCAGCAGCAGCCAGCAGAAAATTCCGCCCAGCACGCCCGCGACAACCCCGATCAGCACGACCGCCAGGCTAAGCCACTTCGGTAGCCCGGCGCTGATCTCGATCGTGCCGAAATACACATAGTTACCCTGAATGCCGAGCGAAACCACCCCGGCGAAGATGATGGCCGAGATGAGAACGCCGCTGGTGCGCTGCTCGAAGCTGCGCGCCAGTTCCTCGATGGCGAACACCACGCCGGCCAGTGGCGCATTGAAGGCGGCGGAGAGCCCCGCCGCCGCGCCGGCGAGTGCAAGCCTGCGCTCCAGAACGCCAGGGCGGATTAGCCGGAAGCGGTGGGGGTAGAAACGCCGGAGACTGAACATGAGCGCAGCGCCGACATGGATGGTTGGCCCTTCGCGCCCGATGGTGAACCCGCCCAGTATGGCGAGAAACGACACCAGAATCTTGCCGGCGAGGATGCGCGGCGTGAGCAGCTTCGCACCGAGTGTTTCGGGGCCGTGCAGTGCGGCGATCACCTGCGGAATACCGCTGCCTTCAGCCCCGTCGAAGAAGCGGCGCGTGAGCCAGACCGTGATGGCGCCCATCGCGGGTGCCGCAATGAAGGGCAACCAGACGTACTTGCTGGCATAGTGCAGAAAGCGTGCATAGCCGAAATCGATGAGTCTCGCGTAGAGCACCGCCACGAGGCCCACGGCGACGGCCCCAAGCCAGAATACGCCGTAGTGGAGCCAAAGGCGTCTTGCGCGCTGCGGCGCACGGCGCTCTATCAGCGCGAGAATACGCACGATCTCTCTCCTCCGGCTGCCGTTGCGCGTTACTCCGCGGGCTTCAGTTGCGCTGTCGTGGGGGTGGTTTTACGCGGGGCCGGCGCCTTCATGGGGAGCGCGATCAGCAGCCAGCACAGCGCGAGTCCCGAGCATGCG
>NZ_BAYB01000037.1 GCF_000685035.1 Paraburkholderia ferrariae NBRC 106233 | reverse complement strand
CATGGCGGGCCGGTCGCGAAAGAGAGCATCCCCGATTCGATGTTCGAGCCGGTAATCGTCACGACGAACCGGGCTTGCACGGCGAACGACCCGCAGGGCACGGGCGGTGGAATTCCCGTCAAGGCGGGGGACCTGATGGGCCACCTGGGCCGCTATGACTCGCTCAACGAGTGTTCGGGCGGAACCCGGATGGCGCACATCGAGGTGTTCTGCGGCGAGGACATCAAACCGTTCATCAAGGCGGGACGCGCCTGGGTTGACACGCACGTCGAGGAAACGCCCACCGTCACGAATCAATGGAATGACCTGGGCGTGTCGCAGGATCCGACCATTTTGCGCGTGGGCCGTGGAACGACGCTCTACCAGACCCACGCCAACGGGCAACCCGGCAGGGACGCGCGGCAGACCGATGCAATCCAGGTGTACCAGTTTGCGGCGCTGCCGCAGGACGCCGCCCACATGTTCATGGAAAAGGACAACGGCAATGACGGGCACAAGCGGCGCTGGTGGAAAGTGGACGGCTTGGACGCGCTAGGCAACCCGATTAGCGGATGGGTGCGCGAACAGAGCTTCGAGGGCGGTCGTGTGACCCGCGAGTCTGCGCAAAGCTGGATTGACTTCGAGTGCTACGACGAGGACCACGACCCGACACACACCATTTTCGCGAGCACCGCCGACTACGTGGACTATGCGCTCGGCGGCGATACGCCCGGCGCGGGTTCACTTGGCAAGCTCAGCCCGCTGATGGCCGCGATCTACCGTGCGCTCTATCCGACGGGCGACGGCAGTCACGCGGCGGATGACCTTTGCAGCCTGGGACAGAGCACCCAGGGCGGGTTCCCGTGGAAGGAGTTCCGCGCGTCGCGCCTCATTCCGAAACACGAAAGCGAATGGGCCAACCCGGCGAAGTGGCAAGCGCTTGTGAGTGCAATCGAAGAGCGCACCGGGCCGAAACCCGAACACGGAGAGGAAAAGAAGCGTATCGCCAAGCTCGTGTGGTGGGACGAGGTGGCGGCGGGCGTTCCCGGTTTCCCGGGTTCCGATGTGTATCACATCAATCCGATCGGGTTGGTGGGGAATTTTATATGCGCAACTGAAGGCAATTTGACACTTGAGGAAGCAAGGATCCGTGCCTTTTTGAGGATGATTCGGGTCGGAGAGGGAACGCAATCGCCCGCCGGGTACGAGCGCCTATTCGGTGGACAATCGTTTATCGCAGATTACGGAAAGGATTTCAGCGATCATCCTCGGATCGTGGTTACCAGAAAAAATAAGAAAACCGGTAAATCATATAGCTCCAGCGCCGCCGGTGCCTACCAAGTCATGGGTTATAACTGGGATGATCCTGATTATGTGGCATATCGGAAACAATATGGAATTAAGGATTTTTCCCCAATTTCTCAGGATAGATATTGCGTCATCCTTCTGAGGTACAAGCGCCACGCCCTTAACGACATCAAAAACGGTGACGTGAAGAAGGCGGTATTCGAAGATCATTGCAATCTTGAATGGGCGAGTTTGCCTGGTGATCAATATGGCCAAGGGGGCGTGGGAATGGATACTGTAAATGCTAAATTTACTGAATATCTGAATGACGAACTGGCCGGGAAGAGTGATTTGGCGGTGCCAATCGGCGGCTTAGATGACTTAATTAAGTGAGATGAAAATGAAATCCATACTTCGCGCTTTGGCGTTCTTTATTGTTGTTAGCGGCTGCACCTTATCTCACGCCTCCGATAACGGTGGATTACCGAAATTCTCGAATTATTCGGTCAATGTGTATCGTGGAGAATTGAAAATTCCAGACTATTATAAAAAAATCGATGGCGATTGGCGCGACGACATGGGGAAATTAGTGGCCCCGCCCGCCGTAAACTTCGCCGGAAAATATTATATCGGCACTCATAGCTGCGGATCTGGGTGTATATATTATACACTCTCGGATTTGACTACTGGCGCGGATTCAAACGCCCTCAATATATTTTCAAGTGACGGCGAGCATCCCCAGAAAACTTCCGACGGGCGAACTTATATAACGAGCCTTGTTAGCCAGCCTGATAGCAAGATGCTGATCGCTCAATATCACATTGATCCCAATGCGACCGCCAAAGAAGAATGTAGGGAAAGGATTTTTTCCCTAAGCGATGATGGGAAGCAGGTTCGGGCAATAACAAAAACCGTGGACTACTGCGAACAAACTCGCTGACATTTGACTGCGGGTGATCGAACTCTAGCAACTAATCACGAGTTCATGATAAGCGCCGCCTCCAATCACAGGGCGGCGCTGTTAGCGCATGTGGCAATCTGACAGTCACGAAGAAGGTGCGACCACAACCATACGGGCGGTGCCATGCAAAAACTATCGTTCGCCACGTGGGTTGTTTTGTGGCTCGAAAAAACGAAAGCCCCGCAAGTCATTGACTGTGCGGGGCTTTTGCCTTGTATCTGGCGGAGAGGGTGGGTGTTGCACCTACACTGGATAACTTGAAGAACTTGAAGAACTTGAAGAACTTGAAGAACTTGAAGAACTTGAAGAACTTGAAGAACTTGAAGAACTTGAAGAACTTGAAGAACTTGAAGAACTTGAAGAACTTGAAGAACTTGAAGAACTTGAAGAACTTGAAGAACTTGAAGAACTTGACGGAACAGCAAGCCGAAGTTATTTATCTGAAACGTTATTGGCAACCGAAAGGTTTTTGCGGATTTAAAGACGAACGTGTGGCATTAATGTCTTACGATTGGAGCATAACTTCTGGCGGTGCCGCATTGCAGATTCAAAATCTGCTAAACCAGAAATATCATTCAAACATCGTAGAGGATGGCGGCATGGGAGAACAAACGGTCGATGCCATGAATGCAATCCCTGATCAAGAGGAATTACTTCAGGATATAGCATCGATCAGGCGCCAATATTATACGAATCTCACAATCAAGGATCCCAGCCAGATTGGCAATCTTAAGGGATGGTTAAACAGAGTAGATGATTGCCTCCAGGTGCAAGTATGAGCAAGTGTAAGTATGTGACCCTGTTGATGTTCGTCGCAAGCATTCTGCCAATTCGTTCAACGGCATGGGCGGCGGATGGCATATTTTCGGGCGATTGGGAATATGTGGAACGTGTGGCGGGAGCGAGTAAGCCATATTCGACCTTTGAGATAAAGCTCCACGAAGGACGTGATGGCACAGTGATAGGCTCATATTGCTTTATCACACAGAATGGTAATCGCATTGATTGTGACGTGAGCGGAGCTGAAAATATTTCTGGGCATGTTCAACAGGACGGGCAGCATGCGGAAGTGCGCTTTGACTCGTTTTTTGGCGCAAAAGATGGCTTTGCAGATTTGACTAGTTACAATGACACATTGACGTGGAGGGTTGCACAGAATCCGAAGGGTGACTTTTTTTATGGTCCTTACTCGGTAACTCTCACACGAAAAGAAGCTGATGCCCGTCAAGGTGAGCGTCAGGTAGTTGTGGATAAAGCATTCTTGTATCCCACTCCTTCGGAGACGAAGGTTAAAACGTATATCGTAAAAGGGGAGTATGTAAGACTAGTAAATATTTCAGATGATATGAAATTCTGGAAAATTTCGTATTCCGAGAAAAATGGCGTCACGATAGAACGCTGGATTGATTGCCGCGCCATCAACTTCTGTCCTTAAGCCACCGTAGTCTCGGAGGCTTTCAATTAATCAACCCATACAAATGCGCCGCCCGTGTTTCCGTCTTCGGGCGGCGTCTTGTCCATGCTGTTTCCTTTCGCCACTTATCGGCGTCGCCGCGCAGGACGAAACCCCGGGGGCGGTGGATCGAAACTAAGTTCATTGAAGGTTGCCTCTTTCTCACGTGCGTTTTGCCCTACACCTTCGGGCGTGTCGCACGCGTTAGGGAGCGGTCTGTTTTCGGGAACCGAAAATGGACTAGGCCAGCGCCAATGAGCGTCCTCGAAGTCTTCCTCAGAGTCCTCGGGTATCACCTCTAAACCCTTGTCACCGCCAGCCGGGGAAGTTTCCGGCA
Source organism: Paraburkholderia ferrariae NBRC 106233 (assembly GCF_000685035.1). Lineage (GTDB taxonomy): Bacteria > Pseudomonadota > Gammaproteobacteria > Burkholderiales > Burkholderiaceae > Paraburkholderia > Paraburkholderia ferrariae. The sequence goes on along the minus strand of NZ_BAYB01000037.1, from coordinate 75,525 downwards.
CGCGCCGGTTAAGTTCGGCGCACTGATTCGGTGAAGCTCGGGCCGCGATTCGGTGAACTTCGGTGTCCAGATCGGCGAACTTCGAGGCGTCCTGCACGCGCGCAGGATGCAACGGGGCCGCGTCTAACTTCCCCGGCTGGCGGCAAAGTTCGGCGCTGTCAAAGTTTGCCGAGTCGCGGTGAGGTTTCGCCCTGACTCGTGCTTCTTTCGCCGAGCGTATTGCGCTCGGCTTCGGTGCGATCGACAAAGCAGCTGCGATCCATTTCGGATTCGATGCGGCGTGCCCATGATTCGGCTTCGGCCTTCGTATCGAAGGTGCTGCTTGCGAGCGGGTATCCCTTCCGGCGTACGAACGCGCGCCAGTAGTTGCCTCGTCGGTTGATAGATGCCACGAAAAGCTCCAGACAGGTTGAAGTTGTCTGGGCTCAATTTTCCGAGTGCACCACTTTTGCACCAAAAGCGAATTCCGGAAGGTTTCGCCGGAAACAAAAAAGGCCCTCGACTTTCGTCTGAGGGCCTTATTCCGTGCGGGTCTTCGGGAACCCGTGAATCCTGGTGGGTGGTACAGGGATTGAACCTGTGACCCCTGCCGTGTGAAGGCAGTGCTCTACCGCTGAGCTAACCACCCGAAGAGCTTTGAATTATGACGGGCTTCGCAATTCTTGTAAAGCCCTTTTTAAGCAATTTGCGCGTCCGCCGGTTTTTCTTCTGCCGGGGCGGGCTGCGTGCGCCATACGCTCGTCCCCTTGAGCACCTTGTCCAGGTCATCGAGCACGGCATCGTGCTCCGCCAGTTCTTCGGCGGTGGCCGCGATCACGGGCAGCGCGAGCGTCTCGATCTGCACGCGCGGCGCCACGACGTCGCCGGTTGCGGGCTGATCGCCCAGCATGTCGATGACGAGGCTCTCCTGGCCGCGCGTCATCGCGAGATACACCTCCGCGAGCAGCTCCGAGTCGAGCAGCGCGCCGTGCAGCGTGCGGTGCGCGTTGCTGATGCCAAAGCGGTCGCACAGTGCGTCGAGCGAATTGCGCTTGCCCGGGAAGATCTGCTTGGCCTGCACCAGCGTGTCGATCACTTCGCCGCAGTGTTCCCTGAACGACGGCTTGCCGAGCAGCGCGAGTTCGGCGTCGAGGAAGCCGATGTCGAACGGCGCGTTGTGGATGATGATGTCCGCGTCCTGAATGAAGTCGAGGATTTCGTTGGCGACTTCGGCGAACTTCGGCTTGTCGGAGAGGAACTCGGTCGTGAGGCCGTGCACCGCGAGTGCGCCCGGGTCGCTGTCACGCTCGGGGTTCACGTAGAAGTGCAGGTTGTTGCCGGTGAGCCGGCGGTTCACCAGCTCGACGCAGCCGATTTCGATAATGCGGTCGCCCGTGCGGGCATTGAGGCCGGTGGTTTCGGTATCGAGAATGATCTGGCGCATGTCGGATAAGTCGTGTCGCGATAAATAAAGAGGCGTCCGCTCAGAGTTCGGCGAGCGAGGCGACGCCGCGGTTCGCGAGCGCGTCGGCGCGCTCGTTCTCCGGGTGGCCGGCGTGGCCCTTCACCCAGCGCCATTCCACCTGATGCTGCGCGACGAGTGCGTCGAGCCGCTTCCACAGGTCGTCGTTCTTGACGGGCGTTTTCGCGGCCGTCATCCAGTTTTTCTTCTTCCAGCCGTGGATCCACTCGCTGATGCCTTTTTGCACATACTGCGAGTCGGTATGGACGATCACGCGGCACGGCCGCTTGAGCGCTTCAAGCGCGGCGATCACGCCCATCAGTTCCATGCGGTTGTTGGTCGTGTCGGCCTCGCCGCCGAACAGTTCCTTTTCCTGTGCGCCGAAGCGCAGCAGCGCGCCCCAGCCGCCGGGGCCGGGGTTGCCCTTGCAGGCGCCGTCCGTGAAGATTTCGACGAAGTCGGTAGTGCTCATGTGTCCTTGTTGCGGGTAGGGGAGGGTGTCGTGGCGGCGGCCTTCAGGCTCGGCGCCAGCACCGGTTTCTTGACTTTCAGCGAGCCGACGAGGCGCATGCCGCGCACGCGCTTGATGGCCGTGACCATGTAGACCGCGCCGAAGATCGGCCACCAGCGGTCGCCGGCGGCCTCCATGAAGGCATAGCGGCCGAGCCACTGGTCGGTGGCGAGCGGCGGCCGGTAACAGCCGAAGCGGCCGCGTTCGAGTTCGAAGCCGAGCAGCTTGATCCAGTCCTTCAGGCGCGTGAACGCGATCAGGTCCTGGCGCGCGGGCAGGAACGGCTTGCCGGTCAGCTTGCCGACCGACTGCCGCGCGCCCCACAGCGAGAGCGAGTTGAAGCCCACGATCAGCAGTTGCCCCTCGGGCATCAGCACGCGCTCGGCTTCGCGCAGCAGGCGGTGCGGGTCGCTCGTGAATTCGAGCGTGTGCGGCATCACGATCAGATCGACGCTCTGCGCCTCGAAGGGCAAATCGAGCAGATCGCACCAGACCGTGCTGCGGCCCTCCGGCGCATGGCGTGCCGCCGCTGCGGCAGCGCCGCCGGGCGTGAGCGCGGGGGGCGCCGCATGCGGCACGGTATAGGGCGCGCTGGCGGCGCTTGCCGCGTCGAGCACGAGTCCGCGGCACGGCATGCGGTTCTCGCGCAGGGCGTCGAGATGCGGCATGCCGAGCTGCAGTGCGTGGTAGCCGAAAATATTCGACACCACGCGGTCGAGCTGCTCCTGCTCCCAGTCGAGGACGTACTTTCCGGCGGGCGAAGCAGTCCAGGCGGGCCAGTCTATAATCGTTCGGTCAGACATGTCGAAGAATACGCCGCCCTAATGAATAGTCCGCTTGAGTACGCGCACGGTCACGGAAACTACGAGTACGTACCGGTTCCGGCTTTTGACGACAACTACATCTGGGTCGTGTCGGACGGCCGCCATGCAGTCGCCGTCGATCCGGGCGACGCCGCGCCGGTTCGCGCATATCTCGCGAAGCGTGGCTGGCGGCTCGTCGCTATTTTACTCACCCATCACCATGCCGACCACGTCGGCGGAGTGGCCGATCTGCTGAACGGCCAGGCTGTGCCCGTCTACGGCCCGGCCGGCGAGGCGCTCGGGGCGCTCGATCCGTTCGTCACACGCGTGAAGGGCGGCGACCGCGTGCATCTGGACGCCCCCGCGCTCGACTTGACCGTGCTCGACGTGCCGGGCCATACGCGCGGGCACATCGCCTACTTCCAGGCGGCCGATCCGGCGGGCACGCCCCATCTCTTTTGTGGCGACACGCTGTTCGCGTGCGGCTGCGGCCGGCTATTCGAGGGCACGCCCGCGCAGATGCTCGAGTCGCTCGACGCGCTTGCCGCGCTGCCCGGCGCGACGCAGGTCCACTGCGCGCACGAATACACGCTTTCTAACATTCGTTTCGCGCTCGCCTGCGATCCCGGCAACGCAGCGCTGCGTGCGTGGAGCCGCGACGCCGCCGCGCTGCGCGAGCGCGGCGTGCCGACCCTGCCCACCACGATTGCGCACGAACGCGCGGTGAATCCGTTTCTGCGCGCGGACGATCCCGCTGTCCAGGCCACCCTGGCCGACCAGCTTCACGAAACGGTGCCCGACCGGCTGGCCGCATTCACGCTGATGCGCGAGTGGAAAAACCGGTTCCGTTGACGGGGCGCAGCCGACGTGCCGATGACCCGCCCACGACCCGCTCCCAGGCCGAAGTTGCCTGGGATCTGTCAAGGGTCAAGCTCATCCCGAAAGTGCGGAACCGCACCCAAGCTGCGGATTTTCATGGTTTTTTCCAATATTTTCGATTGACTGGAGCGTGTACGTTCCGTACCATCGGCTGCAAATTCCAGCCTTGCAAGTAGACGTTCATGCGATTTATTTTCAGTGCGCTGCTGGTCCTGATGCTCGCCGCCTGCGCGAGCGGGGGACCATCTGCGAGTCAATCCGCCAACAAGCTAGCCCCCGCCGATCCCCAGGCCGCCGCCGACCAGCTCCGCAAGACCTCCGCCGCGAAAGAAACCATCGACGTCGATAACGGTTCGGTCAGTTCGCTGACGAGCCCGGACGCCGACCTCTGGGGCCGCATCCGCCGCGGCTTCCAGATTCCCGATCTGCAAAGCGATCTCGTCGACATGAACGCGCAGTGGTACGCCGAGCGTCCCGACTACGTCGCGCGCATGACCGAGCGCTCGCAGAAGTACCTGTACCACATCGTCGAAGAGCTCGAGGCGCGCAAGATGCCGACCGAGCTCGCGCTCCTGCCCTTCATCGAATCCGCGTATAACCCGCAGGCGCTCTCCGTCGCCAAGGCGGCGGGCATGTGGCAGTTCGTTCCGGACACGGGCCGCACCTACAACCTCAAGCAGAACATGTGGCAGGACGAGCGCCGCGACGTGCTCGCCTCGACAAGTGCCGCGCTCGACTATCTCTCGCGCCTGCACGACATGTTCGGCGACTGGTATCTGGCGCTCGCCGCGTACAACTGGGGCGAGGGCAACGTGCAGCGCGCGATCGCGCGCAACCAGGCCGCCGGCCTGCCGACCGACTACCAGAGCCTGCGCCTGCCCAACGAGACGCGTAACTACGTGCCCAAGCTGCAGGCCATCAAGAATATCGTGATGAACCCGCAGCAGTATGGCCTCACGCTGCCGCCGATCCCGAATCACCCGTATTTCGTCACGGTCACGACTTCGCACGATATCGACGTGGACGTCGCCGCGAAGCTCGCGAACATGAGCACCGACGAATTCCGCTCGCTCAACCCGTCGTTCAAGAAGCCGGTCATTCTCGGCGCCACGCAGCCGCAGATCCTGCTGCCGTTCGACAATGCGAGCGCCTTCGAACAGAACCTGAAGGCCTACACGGGCCAGCTTTCGTCGTGGACCGTCTACACGACCGACTCGCGCGCCACGCCGGCTGCGATTGCGCAGAAGATCGGCGTGGATGCCGATACGCTGATGTCGGTGAACAAGATTCCGGTGGGCATGCGCCTGAAGGCGGGCTCGACGCTCGTCGTGCCGCGTACCGACGGTGACGACGACGAGGATATCAGCGCCGACGTGGCCGAAAGCGCCGTGCTCGCGATGGAGCCGGACGTGCCGGACACGCGCAAGATGCTGATCCGGGTGCGCCGCAAGCAATCGATGGATATGGTCGCGAGCCGCTACGGCGTCTCTGTCGGCCAGTTGAAGGGCTGGAACAAGACGCGCCGCGACTATGTCGCGCCGGGCCAGGTGCTGGTGCTGCACGTGCCGGTGGGCAAGGCGATGCCGAGCGAACCGGGGCCGGAACGCCTCGCGACCAATGTCTCGGGCGGCGCCGTGCAGCGTATTGGGACCAAGGTTACAGACACGGGCACAAAGTCGCGCTACGATAAGAAACACGGTCGTGAGCGCGTCGAGGTCGTGAAGGTTTCCGACCCGGTCAAGGCAAAATCGTCGAGCGCCGCGCCCAGCAAGGCGTCGAAGGGTACGGCAAGCCGCCAGAAGGCCGGCACCCACACGCAAAAGCAGAAGCCACAATAGCGGCCGCGAAGGGTGCTCACATGCGTTGCGGGGGCAGCGCATGGTAGTTCGCTCCGATCACTCATCGTTTTCTTTTATGCGCCGTCGCCTGCGGGTGACGGCGTTTTCGTTTGGTGCAGGCCGCTCTGGCCTGCACGGGGCGCTTCGGCAGCGGCACTCGCTGTGCCCGTCGGACGCGCTCATCGCCTCTTGCCCGCCCGGCGTTATCCCGAAATTTGAAGGTAAGGGTACTTTCGCGCTATAATTTCAAGGTTTGAGCTTATCAACCCGCACCCTAGCGCCTACCTCTTCCCATCCGTTCATCCGCCGCCCGCGCATTGCGCTTTTGCTGGTCAGGCGCCGCCCGAATCCCGTCCCCGTCGGCTCACGAAGCCCGCGCGAAACCGGTGGGCAGCCAGCCGCAGACGAAAGCCGCCACAGAATGCGACGAAACGCCCGCGAGCCGCGCGCGCATCGCAACTGCGATGCCGACGCCGCAGCCGCAGCACGGTAACCGGTCGGATAAACAGGTCGGCACAGGGTGTTCCCCCAAGGAGTCTCCCGTGTTGCCGTCTTTCTCTCCCGCTCTGCTCGCGCTCGCCGACGGCACGGTCTTTCGTGGTTATTCGATCGGCGCGCCGGGTCATACCATCGGTGAAGTCGTGTTCAACACGGCCATCACCGGTTATCAGGAAATCCTGACCGACCCCAGCTACGCCCGCCAGATCGTCACCCTGACGTATCCGCACATCGGCAACGTCGGCGTCAATGCCGAAGACGTCGAAGCGACGAAAGTCCATGCCGCCGGCCTGATCATCCGCGACCTGCCGGTGCTCGCCTCGAACTTCCGCATGGAGCGCACGCTCGGCGACTACCTGCGCGACGAAGGCGTGGTGGCGATCGCCGGCATCGATACGCGCAAGCTCACGCGTATCCTGCGCGACAAGGGCGCGCAGAACGGCGCTATTCTCGCCGGCTCTGATGACGCGGCGAAGGCAATCGAGCTCGCCCGTTCGTTCCCTGGCCTCGCCGGCATGGACCTCGCCAAGGTTGTTTCGACCGGCGAGCCGTACACGTGGAACACCACCGAATGGCGTCTGGGCGAAGGCTACCGCACGCAGTCGGCGCCGAAGTACAAGGTGGTGGCGTTCGACTACGGCGTGAAGCAGAACATCCTGCGCATGCTGGCCGAGCGCGGCTGCGACGTGACGGTGCTGCCGGCGCAGGCGAGCGCCGCCGAAGCCCTCGCGCTGAACCCGGACGGCGTGTTCCTCTCGAACGGCCCCGGCGACCCCGAACCGTGCGACTACGCCATCCAGGCCGCGCAGGAATTCATCGCGCGCGGCATCCCGACCTTCGGCATCTGCCTTGGCCACCAGATCATGGGCCTCGCCGTGGGCGCGAAGACCATGAAGATGAAGACCGGCCACCACGGCGCGAACCATCCGGTGAAGGATCTGGGCGACGGGCGCGTCGTCATCACTTCGCAGAATCACGGTTTCGCGGTGGACGCCGCCACGCTGCCGGCGAACGCGCGCGTCACGCACGTTTCGCTGTTCGACGGCACGCTGCAAGGCTTCGAGCTGACCGACAAGCCCGCGTTCTGCTTCCAGGGGCACCCGGAAGCGTCGCCGGGTCCGCACGACATCGGCTATCTGTTCGATCGCTTCACGGCGCTGATGGACACCGCGAAGGGCGGCCAGCGCACGGCAGCGGCTTAAGCCGGCCGAGGCAGGAACAGGCAGGAACAGACAGAGCAGGGCGCGCAGCGAGCCGCAGGTGCAAACCGCGGCGGCCACCGCGCACGCCCGACGGCGAGCGGCAACGCGTGAGAAGCAGTGAAATCGCGCGCCGCGCGCCGGCAGTCAAGACCCAGGAATATTTAGCGAGAGCGTTATGCCCAAGCGGACAGACATCAAGAGCATTCTCATCATCGGCGCGGGTCCGATCATCATCGGCCAGGCGTGCGAGTTCGATTATTCGGGCGCGCAGGCATGCAAGGCGCTGCGTGAAGAGGGCTACAAGGTCATCCTCGTCAACAGCAATCCGGCGACGATCATGACCGACCCGAACACGGCCGACGTCACCTACATCGAGCCGATCACGTGGGAAGTGGTGGAGCGCATCATCGAGAAGGAGCGCCCCGACGCGATCCTGCCGACGATGGGCGGACAGACCGCGCTGAACTGCGCGCTCGACCTGCACCACCACGGCGTGCTGGAGAAGTACGACGTCGAGCTGATCGGCGCATCGCCGGAAGCGATCGACAAGGCCGAAGACCGCCAGAAGTTCAAGGACGCGATGACCAAAATCGGTCTCGGTTCGGCGAAGTCGGGCACGGCGCACTCCATGGAAGAGGCGCTGAAGGTGCACGCCGAAATCGCGGAGCTCACCGGCACGGGCGGCTATCCGGTCGTGATCCGTCCGTCCTTCACGCTGGGCGGCTCGGGCGGTGGCATCGCGTACAACCGTGAGGAATTCGAAGAGATCTGCAAGCGCGGTCTCGATCTTTCGCCCACCCGCGAACTGCTGATCGAAGAGTCGCTGCTCGGCTGGAAAGAGTACGAGATGGAAGTGGTCCGCGACAAGGCGGACAACTGCATTATCGTGTGCTCGATCGAAAACCTCGACCCGATGGGTATTCACACCGGCGACTCGATCACGGTCGCGCCGGCGCAAACGCTCACCGACAAGGAATACCAGATCCTGCGCGACGCGTCGCTCGCGGTGCTGCGTGAGATCGGCGTGGATACGGGCGGCTCGAACGTGCAGTTCTCGATCAACCCGCGCGACGGCCGCATGATCGTGATCGAGATGAACCCGCGCGTGTCGCGCTCGTCCGCGCTCGCTTCGAAGGCCACGGGCTTCCCGATCGCCAAGGTCGCGGCGAAGCTCGCCGTCGGCTACACGCTCGACGAACTCAAGAACGAGATTACCGGCGGTGCGACCCCGGCCTCGTTCGAGCCGACCATCGACTACGTGGTCACGAAGATTCCTCGCTTCGCGTTCGAGAAGTTCCGCGAAGCCGACCCGCGCCTCACCACGCAGATGAAGTCGGTGGGCGAAGTGATGGCCATCGGCCGCACCTTCCAGGAGTCGTTCCAGAAGGCGCTGCGCGGTCTCGAAGTCGGCGTGGACGGTCTGGACGAAAAGACCACGAGCCGCGACGAGATCATCCGCGAGATCGGCGAAGCCGGTCCGGACCGCATCTGGTACGTGGGCGACGCGTTCCGCGTGGGCATGACGCGCGAAGAGATCTTCGAAGAAACCGCGATCGACCCGTGGTTCCTCGCGCAGATCGAAGAGATCATCAAAAAGGAAGCGGCCGTGAAGGGCCGCACGCTCGAAAGCCTTTCGAAGGACGAGCTGCGTTTCCTGAAGCAGAGCGGCTTCTCGGATCGCCGCCTCGCGAAGCTGCTCGGCGCGAAACCCGCCGAGGTGCGCCGCCGCCGCATCGAACTGAACGTGCGCCCGGTCTACAAGCGCGTGGACACGTGCGCGGCCGAGTTCGCGACGAAAACCGCCTACATGTACTCGACCTATGAGGACGAGTGCGAGGCGAATCCGACGAACAACAAGAAGATCATGGTGCTGGGCGGCGGCCCGAACCGGATCGGCCAGGGTATCGAGTTCGACTACTGCTGCGTGCATGCGGCGCTCGCCATGCGCGAGGACGGCTACGAAACGATCATGGTCAACTGCAACCCCGAGACCGTTTCGACCGACTACGACACGTCCGACCGCCTGTACTTCGAGCCGGTGACGCTCGAAGACGTGCTCGAAATCGTCGACCTGGAAAAGCCGGTGGGCGTGATCGTGCAGTACGGCGGCCAGACGCCGCTGAAGCTCGCGCTCGATCTGGAGGCGAACGGCGTGCCGATCGTCGGCACGTCGCCGGACATGATCGACGCGGCCGAAGACCGCGAGCGCTTCCAGAAGCTGCTGCAGGACCTCGGCCTGCGCCAGCCGCCGAACCGCACGGCGCGCGCCGAAGACGAAGCGCTCAAGCTGGCCGACGAAATCGGCTATCCGCTCGTCGTGCGTCCTTCGTACGTGCTGGGCGGCCGCGCCATGGAAATCGTCCACGAGCCGCGCGACCTCGAACGCTACATGCGCGAGGCCGTGAAGGTGTCGAACGATTCGCCGGTGCTGCTCGACCGCTTCCTGAACGACGCGATCGAATGCGACGTGGACTGCATCTCCGACGGCGACGCCGTGTTCATCGGCGGCGTGATGGAGCACATCGAGCAGGCGGGCGTGCACTCGGGCGATTCGGCGTGCTCGCTGCCGCCGTACTCGCTCTCGAAGGAGACCGTGGCCGAACTGAAGCGCCAGACCGGCGCGATGGCCAAGGCCCTGAACGTGGTCGGCCTGATGAACGTGCAGTTCGCGATCCAGCAGGTTGCGCAGGATGACGGCTCGAAGAAGGACGTCATCTACGTGCTGGAAGTGAACCCGCGCGCTTCGCGCACGGTGCCGTACGTTTCGAAGGCGACGAGCCTGCCGCTCGCGAAGATCGCGGCGCGGGCGATGGTGGGCCAGAAGCTGGCCCAGCAGGGCGTGACGAAGGAAATCGAGCCGCCGTACTTCAGCGTGAAGGAAGCGGTGTTCCCGTTCATCAAGTTCCCGACCGTCGATCCGGTGCTCGGACCCGAAATGCGTTCGACCGGCGAAGTGATGGGCGTGGGCAAGACCTTCGGCGAAGCGCTCTTCAAGTCGCAGCTCGCGGCCGGTTCGCGCCTGCCGGAGTCGGGCACCGTGTTCATCACGGTGATGGATTCGGACAAGCCGAAGGCCGTCGTTGTCGCGCGCATGCTCCACGAGCTCGGCTACGGACTCGTCGCCACGCGCGGCACGGCTGCCGCGATCGAAGCGGCCGGCGTGCCGGTGAAGATCGTCAACAAGGTGAAGGACGGCCGCCCGCACATCGTCGACATGATCAAGAACGGCGAGATCGCGCTCGTGTTCACGACGGTGGACGAAACGCGCGCGGCCATTGCCGATTCGCGCTCGATCCGCATGAGCGCCCAGGCCAACAAGGTCACGTACTACACGACCATGTCGGGCGCGCGCGCCGCCGTCGAAGGCCTGCGCTACCTGAAGAACCTGGAAGTCTATGATTTACAAGGCCTCCACGCTCGCCTAAACTAAGGCTTCGATTGTCTGTCCAATACGAAACGGGGCAGGCAGACTGGCTGAATATGTGCCGCGGTTAAGCGGCGTTCCAACAGGGCTTTCAGGCTGCGCCGGCGTGCGCAGCCGCCCTCGCGGGATGCACTTAACCGCGGAGTTTTTTTATGGCCGCAACGTGCGCGCAGGCGCGCGTGGCGCGGCCTCATTGCGGCCTTTACCGGCCATACGAGTTGTTTATGAGCACGATTCCCTTGACCAAGCGCGGCGCCGACCAACTTCGCGAAGAGCTGCAGCGCCTGAAATCCGTCGAGCGTCCGGCGGTCATCAATTCCATCGCCGAAGCGCGCGCCCAGGGCGATCTGTCGGAAAACGCCGAGTACGACGCGGCGAAGGAAAAGCAGGGCTTTATTGAAGGCCGCATCGCCGAAATCGAGTCGAAGCTCGCGGCGGCGCAGGTCATCGACCCGGCCACGCTGGAAGCCGACGGCCGCGTGGTGTTCGGCTCGACGGTCGATCTCGAAGACCTGGAGTCGGGCAAGCCGGTCACGTACCAGATCGTCGGCGACGACGAAGCCGACCTCGAGCACGGCCTCATTTCGGTGAGCTCGCCCATCGCGCGCGCGCTGATCGGCAAGTCGGAAGGCGACGTGGCCGCCGTGCAGGCCCCGAGCGGCGTGCGCGAGTACGAGGTGATCGAGGTTCGCTACGTTTGACGAGCGACTGCCCGTGACGTCCGCTTCTTCCGTATCCCCGGTGCCGCAGCGCCTGTTCGGCCTGCTCGCCATGCTGTGGGTGGGCAGCCAGCTCACCATCGGCTATGCGGTGGCGCCGGTGCTGTTCGCCTCGCTCGAACGCATGGTGGCGGGCTCCGTGGCCGCGCAGCTCTTTCGTATCGAAGGCTGGCTCGGCGTGGTGTGCGGCGTGGCGATGCTCGTTCTGTCGAACGGGCTGGCGCGGCGCGGGGCCGTGCAGTACCGCCGCTTGCGCTGGCTGCTGGCCGGGATGCTGGTGTGCGTGCTGGTGGGGTATTTCGCGCTGCAGCCGTTCATGAACGCAATGCGCGTAGAGGCCATGAACGCCGGCGTGGACATTGCCAATTCGCCGTATGCGAGCCGTTTCGGCATGCTGCACGGCGTATCGAGTCTCTTCTATCTGATCGAGAGCCTGCTGGGCGTCGCGCTCGTCTGGCTGCTGCCTTCTACGCGCAGTGCGGCGCCGCGGGGCGCCTCGCGCTGAGGCGCAGCGCATCTCCCGCTAAACCGGAAAAGCACGAAAAAACGCCGCCGGCGGGTGCGGGCGGCGCTTCCGGGTTTCTGCGCTGGAGATTCAGGGCAGCTTACTTCGAGCCCTGATGGACGCGCTTGCTGCTGGTCTGGCGCTTCTTGGCGCGCTTGATGTTGCCGCCTTGCGTCACGCGCTCGTTGCCCTTGACGGTCACTTTCTGCGACTTCGGCTTGCGCATCGGGTTGTCGGAAGGCTTGACGACCTTCATGACGCGGGGCGCCGCGCCGCGCCGGCTCGCTTCGCCTGCGCTCGGCACGTCGCCGGCAGGGCGCTTGACGGTGCCGCGCGCGCCGGCGCGCGCGGTGGTGGTCTTCGGCGCCGCTTCCTCGGGCTTCCAGATCACGAGCAGCTTGCCGATATGCTGGACCGGCGCGGCATTGAGCCGGTCGCAGATCTCTTCGTAGACGGCAATGCGCTCTTCGCGCTCGTCGCCGAACACGCGGATCTTGATGAGCTGGTGCGCCGCGAGGTGCACCTTGATTTCCTTGAGGACGGCGTCGGTCAACCCTTCCGCGCCGACGAGCACAACCGGTTTGAGCGCATGCGCCTCGGAGCGCAGACCGGCGCGCTGTTCGGCAGTAAGAGTAAGGGCGGGCATGGGATGTGGCAGACTCGACTAAAATGACGGGCGTCCGGCGGGCGGCCATGCGTATCATGCTTGCGGCATGAGCGGCACGCCTCGCGGGCTGCGCATCGGAACAACGGACAAAAAACCGTGGAATCGGCAAGACGCGGGCGGAAGGCCGGCGCGAACGAGCCGGACAGGCCGCGACGGCCGCACGAATAAAACGCGTATTATCCGCTAAAAGCGCGCAATCACGCAGCAAGAGTTCATCTTTAATGGCAAAGAACCGTTTCAACCAGTCGTGGCTGCACGACCATATCAACGACCCCTACGTGAAAATGGCGCAGCGGGAGGGCTATCGTGCCCGTGCTGCGTACAAGCTCAAGGAAATCGACGAGCAGGACAAGCTGATCCGCCCCGGCATGGTGATCGTGGACCTGGGCGCAGCGCCCGGCAGCTGGAGCCAGTACGCGCGCAACAAGCTCGCGCAGGGCACGAAGCGCGACGACCAGCGCGCGGGCGGCATCGACGGCACGATTATCGCGCTCGACCTGTTGCCGATGGAGCCGATCGCCGACGTGGATTTCATCCAGGGCGACTTCCGCGAAGACGACGTGCTCGCGCAACTCGAAGAGCGCGTGGGCGGCCGTCCGGTCGACCTTGTAATTTCGGATATGGCGCCCAATCTGTCGGGGGTGGCTTCGGCGGATTCCGCGCGCATCGAGCACGTGTGCGATCTCGCGCTCGAGTTTTCACAGAATCATCTGAAGCCGGATGGTGCCCTTTTAGTAAAATGCTTTCACGGCAGTGGCTACAGCCAGATTGTCGAGAAGTTCAAGCATCAGTTCAAGATCGTGGCCGCCCGCAAGCCCAAGGCTTCGCGGGACAAATCGGCCGAAACGTTTATATTGGGTAAACAGCTGAAGCGGCCCCGCTAGGCGGGGATCGGTTCTGGTGCGCAAGAGCGGCGGGCGTTTGCCTCCAGGGAGCCCGAAAGGCCGCTGGGAGCCTCGCCGGACAAGGCTCTGAGGCTATTCCTGCCTTAGCGAATCGTTATGGCAGGGCCTGACGTACTGGATTAGAATGCTTTGGTGGTGCCGCAAGGCAAATGTAGGCGCCCGTCAATGAGTGAAGGAGTGGTGCTTTGAACAACAACATGTTTTCCAAGGCAGCAGTGTGGCTGGTGATCGCACTGGTGCTGTTTACGGTGTTCAAGCAGTTCGACAAGCCCCGTGTCCAGGAAGGCGTTTCCTATTCGCAGTTCATGGACGACGCAAAGAACGGCAAGGTCAAGAACGTCGTGGTGCAGGGGCGGAACCTCACGGTCACTCCAGCTGATGGCCAGAAATACCAGATCGTGTCGCCCGGCGACATCTGGATGGTCGGCGACCTGATGAAATACGGCGTGCAGGTGAGCGGCAAGGCTGACGAAGAGCCGAACGCCCTCGTGTCCGCGCTGTACTACCTCGGGCCTACCATCCTCATCATCGTGTTCTGGTTCTACATGATGAGGCAGATGCAGGGGGGCGGCAAAGGCGGGGCGTTCTCCTTCGGTAAATCGCGCGCGAGGCTGATCGACGAGAACAACAATGCGGTGAACTTTTCCGACGTCGCGGGCTGCGACGAAGCGAAGGAGGAAGTGTCCGAACTCGTGGACTTCCTGCGCGACCCGCAGAAGTTCCAGAAGCTGGGCGGGCGCATTCCGCGCGGCGTGCTGCTGGTCGGGCCTCCGGGTACCGGCAAGACGCTGCTTGCGCGCGCCATTGCCGGCGAGGCGAAGGTGCCGTTCTTCAGCATTTCGGGTTCGGACTTCGTGGAAATGTTCGTCGGCGTGGGCGCGGCCCGCGTGCGCGACATGTTCGAGCAGGCCAAGAAGCATGCGCCGTGCATCGTGTTCATCGACGAAATCGACGCGGTCGGCCGCCATCGCGGCGCCGGCATGGGCGGCGGCAACGACGAGCGCGAGCAGACCCTGAACCAGATGCTGGTCGAGATGGACGGCTTCGAGGCGAACTCGGGCGTCATCGTGATCGCTGCGACGAACCGCTCGGACGTGCTCGACAAGGCGCTGCTGCGTCCGGGCCGTTTCGACCGCCAGGTCTATGTGGGCCTGCCGGACATCCGCGGCCGCGAGCAGATCATGAAGGTGCACCTGCGCAAGGTGCCGATCGCCAACGACGTGGACGCAGCGGTCATCGCGCGCGGCACGCCGGGCTTCTCGGGTGCGGATCTCGCGAACCTCGTGAACGAGGCGGCACTGTTCGCGGCGCGCCGCGGCAAGCGCATCGTCGAAATGCAGGACTTCGAAGATGCCAAGGACAAGATCTTCATGGGTCCGGAGCGCAAGTCGGCCGTGATCCGCGAGGAAGCCAAGCGTGCGACGGCGTACCACGAGTCCGGCCACGCCGTGATCGCGAAGCTGCTGCCGAAGGCCGATCCGGTGCACAAGGTGACGATCATCCCGCGCGGCCGCGCGCTGGGCGTGACCTGGCAGTTGCCGGAGCACGACAACGAAACGTACTCGAAGGACTATCTGCTCGATCGTCTGGCCATTCTGTTCGGCGGCCGCGTGGCGGAAGAGCTGTTCCTGAACCTGCTCAGCACGGGTGCTTCGGACGACTTCAACAAGGCGACCCAGACGGCCCGCGCGATGGTGGCGCGCTTCGGCATGACCGATGCCCTCGGGCCGATGGTCTACGTGGACGACGAAAACGACGGCGGCCCGTTCGGCAAGGGCTTCACGCGTGCGATTTCGGAAGCCACGCAGCAGAAGGTGGATGCGGAAATCCGCCGCGTGCTGGACGAGCAGTACAGCCTCGCGAAGCGCCTGCTGGACGAGAATCGCGACAAGGTCGAAGCCATGACCGCCGCGCTGATGGAGTGGGAAACGATCGACGCCGATCAGATCAACGACATCATGGCCGGTCGTCCGCCGCGTTCGCCGAAGAGCACGCCGAGCGCGGGCGACGCGTCGTCGTCGGGCGGCAGCGCGGGCACCGAGGTGAAGCCGGGCAACGCGACCGCGCCGGCATAAGCCAGATCGAGTAAAGTTGCGGGCCGGTGTGAGGATCACATCGGCCCGTTTTGCATTTCTCGGTGTTCGTTGTGGCGAGCACGAGTTGTTACATATCTGACGTTCATTGACGTGCCCCATATGGTTTCGCAAGGTAATCTGACAACTGGGCTGGCAACCACGCCGGCAAGTGAGCTCAGACCCGAGCCGCTGCAGTGCGGCCGCTTCACGCTGACTTTCGGGCGCCCGCTCGTGATGGGCATTCTGAACACCACGCCCGATTCGTTTTCGGACGGAGGCCGGTATGTGGATCGTGGCGAGGCGCTGCGGCGCGCCGAGCAGATGCTGCTGGACGGGGCGGACCTGATCGATATCGGCGGCGAATCGACGCGCCCGGGCGCGCCGCCGGTGCCGCTCGACGAAGAGCTCGAACGCGTGATTCCGCTCGTCGAGCAGTTGCGCGCCGCGAATGTTCCGATTTCGGTCGATACGTACAAGCCGGAAGTGATGCGTCACGCGCTGGCGGCCGGTGCGGACCTGATCAACGACATCTGGGGCTTTCGCATGCCCGGCGCGATCGACGCGGTGCGCGCGGCCAACTGCGGCCTGTGCGTGATGCACATGCTCGGTGAGCCGCAAACGATGCAGCTGGGCGAGCCGGCGTATGCCGACGTGGTGCGCGAAGTGCGCGAGTTTCTGGCGGCGCGTGCCGCCGAACTGGAGGCGGCGGGCGTGGCGAAGGCGCGCATCAGCGTCGATCCGGGCTTTGGTTTCGGCAAGGCGGTGATCGAGCACAACTACGCGTTGCTCGCGCATCTGCCGGATACGGCGCCGCGTGTGCCTCGCGGCGTTGCGCCGTACCCGGTGCTTGCCGGCATGTCGCGCAAGTCGATGCTGGGGGCGCTCGTGAACCGCCCCGCGCCCGGGCGCATTGCCGCGAGCGTGGCCGCCGCGGTGTGCGCCGCCGAGCGGGGAGCCGCCATTATTCGCGTCCACGACGTTGCGCAGACCGTGGACGCCCTGAAGGTATGGGGTGCCGTGCGCGAGGCCGCGCGCCGGCCGGTCCCCCATGCGCATCACTGAATAGCAGATAGAGAGAAAGAGAGGGATCGAAGGATGGGACGTCGATATTTCGGCACCGATGGGGTGCGGGGCAAGGTTGGCGCAGCGCCGATCACGCCGGATTTCGTGCTGCGGCTGGGCTACGCGGCGGGCAAGGTGCTCGCGGGTTCGGCGGCATCGGGGGGGCCGCGTCCGGCCGTGCTGATCGGCAAGGACACGCGCATCTCGGGCTATATGCTGGAGGCGTCGCTCGAAGCGGGGCTCTCGGCGGCGGGCATCGACGTGATGCTGGCCGGCCCGATGACCACGCCCGGCATCGCCTATCTCACGCGCGCGCTGCGGCTCGCGGCGGGCGTCGTGATCAGCGCCTCGCACAATCCGTACTACGACAACGGCATCAAGTTCTTCTCCGCGGACGGCAACAAGCTGCCCGACGAAGTCGAAACGCAGATCGAGGCGCAACTGGATCTGCCGCTCGACTGCGCGCCTTCGGAGCAGCTTGGCCGCGCGCGGCGCCTGCACGATGCGGGCGGCCGCTACATCGAGTTCTGCAAGAGCACGTTCCCGCAGGCGTATAACCTGCGCGGGCTGAAGCTCGTGGTGGACTGCGCCAACGGCGCGGGCTACGACATCGCGCCGCACGTGTTCCACGAACTGGGTGCGGACGTGATTCCCATCGGCGTTTCGCCGAACGGCTTCAACATCAACGACGGCGTGGGCGCGACGGCGCCCGATGCGCTCGTGCGCGCGGTGCGCGCGAATCACGCCGATCTGGGCATCGCCCTCGACGGCGACGCGGACCGCCTGCAGATCGTGGATTCGCACGGCCGCCTCTTCAACGGCGACGAACTGCTCTACGTGCTGGTGAAGGACCGCATCGCGACGGACGGCAAGGTGGGCGGCGCCGTGGGCACGCTCATGACGAACCTCGCGGTCGAGCAGGCTGTGGAGCGCCTCGGCGTGAAGTTCGTGCGCGCCGCCGTGGGCGACCGCTACGTGCTGGAACAACTGCGCGAGCACGGCTGGCAGTTGGGCGCGGAAGGATCGGGCCACATCCTGTCGCTCGACCGCCATACGACCGGCGACGGCATCGTGTCGGCGCTGCTCGTGCTGGCCGCGATGAAGCGCAGCGGCCAGACGATCGCGCAACTGCTCGATGGCGTGACGCTGTTCCCGCAGCGCCTGATCAACGTGCGCATCGCCCAGGGCGCCGACTGGAAGGGCAACGCGGCGATCGGGAAGTCGGTGGCGGACGCCGAGGCCGAGCTCAAGGGCCGCGGCCGCGTGCTGATCCGCGCCTCGGGCACCGAGCCTGTGCTGCGCGTGATGGTCGAGGCGCAGGAAGAGCACGATGCCAATCACTACGCCGAAACCATAGCCGACACGGTGAAGCGCGCCATCGCCTGAAAATTGATGTAGGTCCCTACACCGGTGCGAGGGCGGCAGGCCCGCTATCGCACCGGGCCGCTCGTAGCCTTGTCCGAACTGTTTTCAATACGCTTTCGGGCCGCGGAAAGCCTGTCCGAGCCCACCCGCAAAGGTCTTGCGCCGCCGTGCGGCAAACCTTTGCGCGATGTTCCCAAACGCTTGTGGCACGGGCCTCCACGGCTCCGGCGCGGCCTTCGTGCAAGCGCCTTCTGCAAGCTGCCAGCGCCTTTCATCCGGTAATCGGACTGTCACGGCCACTTCATGAATCGTCATGGTACTGTCACAAAGAGACCCTAAGCTTCGCGGTGTCGTTCATCCGCTCACACACTGGAGGTCTCATGAAATTGATGCAAACCGCACTTGCTGGCGTTGCTGGCGCGCTCTTCGCGATCGCAGCGCAGGCAGCCGATATCACCGGCGCGGGTAGCACCTTCGCAGCACCGATCTACACGAAATGGGCGGATGCCTATCAAAAGTCGGGCGGCGGCAAGGTGAACTACCAGGGCATCGGCTCGTCGGGCGGTATCAAGCAGATCATCGCCAAGACCGTTGACTTCGCCGGCTCGGACGCGCCGCTGAAGGACGACGATCTGGCCAAGGACGGCCTGTTCCAGTTCCCGACGGTGGTCGGCGGCGTCGTGCCGGCGATCAACGTGCCGGGCGTGAAGGCCGGCGAAATCGTACTGTCGGGCGAAGTGCTCGGCGACATCTATCTCGGCAAGATCAAGAAGTGGAACGATCCGGCCATCGTCGCGCTGAACCCGAAGGCAAAGCTGCCTGATCTCGACATCGCCGTGGTCCGCCGCGCCGATGGTTCGGGCACCAGCTTCATCTGGACGAACTACCTCTCGAAGGTCAATCCCGAGTGGAAGAGCAAGGTTGGCGAAGGCACGACCGTGAGCTGGCCGACGGGTACGGGCGGCAAGGGCAACGACGGCGTCGCGGCCTTCGTGCAGCGTCTGCCGGGCGCAATCGGCTACGTCGAGTGGGCGTACGCCAAGCAAAACCACATGGTCTACACTGCCATGAAGAATGAATCGGGCGCGGTTGTCGAGCCGAACACCGAAACGTTCAAGGCCGCTGCCGCCGGCGCCGACTGGAAGAAGTCGTTCTACCAGATCCTCACGAACGAGCCGGGCAAGGATGCATGGCCGGTCGTGGGCGCGACCTTCGTGCTGCTGCACACCGCGCAGGACAAGCCGGATCAGGGCAAGGAAACGCTCAAGTTCTTCGACTGGGCGTTCAAGAACGGCGGCGGTGCTGCCAGCGACCTCGACTACATCTCGCTGCCGCAATCGGTCGTGAACGAGATCCAGTCGCAGTGGAAAGAGAAGGTGAAGGACGCTAGCGGCAAGCCGATCGCCGAATAAGGCCGGCTTCTTGCCACGCTGAACGGGGCCGTCGCGCATCACGCACGAGCCCCGTTCGTCCGTTTGAGAGATGCCGTTCGTTATCCGGTTGTAAGGCCGGCCGATGAACGGACTGCAGTCCCTGGCTGCATGACCGCTGCGAAGACCCCGCCCGGGTCCAACTTCGCGGCATCTGGATACAGGTCACCATGTCCGACGTCCCGCTCGTGTCGAATCCGCCCGGCAGCGCTGCGCAGCAAAAAGCACCCAGCCCGGCCGGCGACGTTATTTTCGGCGGCCTCGCGCGCCTTGCCGCCATCGTCACCTTGCTGCTGCTCGGCGGCATCATCGTGTCGCTGATCGTCGCTTCGCTGCCGACGATCGAGAAGTTCGGCTTCGCATTCCTCTGGACTGCCGACTGGGATCCGCCCAGCGACCAGTTCGGCGCGCTCGTGCCCATCTACGGCACCATCGCAACCTCGCTCATCGCGCTCGTCATTGCCGTGCCCGTGAGCTTCGGCATCGCGCTCTTTCTCACCGAGCTGTCGCCCGCCTGGCTGCGCCGCCCGCTCGGCATCGCCATCGAACTGCTGGCCGCGATCCCCTCGATCGTGTACGGCATGTGGGGCCTGCTCGTGTTCGCGCCGATCTTCGCGCAGTGGTTCGAAAAGCCGCTCGGCACGCTGCTCGGCGGCATGCCGATCATCGGCGCGCTGTTCCAGGGGCCGCCCATCGGCATCGGCATCCTGTGCGCCGGCGTGATTCTCGCGATCATGATCATTCCGTACATCGCCTCGGTGATGCGCGACGTGTTCGAAGTCACGCCCGTGCTGCTCAAGGAGTCGGCCTACGGCATCGGCTGCACGACGTGGGAAGTGATGTGGAAGATCGTCCTGCCGTTCACGAAGACCGGCGTGATCGGCGGCGTGATGCTGGGCCTTGGCCGCGCGCTTGGCGAGACCATGGCCGTCACGTTCGTGATCGGCAACACCAACCTGCTCGACAACGTGTCGCTCTTCTCGCCCGGCAACAGCATCACCTCGGCGCTCGCCAACGAGTTCGCCGAAGCGAGCCCGGGCCTGCATACCTCTGCGCTGATGGAACTGGGCCTGATCCTGTTCGTGATCACGTTCATCGTGCTCTCGATCTCCAAGATCCTGCTCCTGCGCCTTGAAAAATCGGAGGGCGCACGATGAGCGAGCCGCTGATGAAGATTCCGGGTGCCATCTACGGCCCCGAACTGGACAAGATGCGCGGCAAGCTGCAAAGCCGCCGCCGCGTGACCAACGCGATCGCCCTCACGCTGTCGCTCGCCGCCATGGCGTTCGGCCTCATCTGGCTCGTGTGGATTCTCTATACGACGCTCTCGCTCGGCGTGGGCGGTCTTTCGGTCGAACTGTTCACGCAGTCCACGCCGCCGCCGAACACCGATGGCGGGGGCCTCGCCAACGCCATCGTCGGCAGTCTGATGCTCGTGGCGATCGCCACCTTCGTCGGCACGCCGATCGGCATTCTCGCGGGCGTGTATCTGGCCGAGTACGGCCAGAAGGGCTGGCTCGCCGGCCTCACGCGCTTCATCAACGACATCCTGCTTTCGGCGCCTTCGATCGTGGTGGGTCTGTTCGTCTATGCGCTCGTCGTCGCGACGATGGGGCATTTCAGCGGCTGGGCCGGTGCGATTGCGCTGGCGCTGCTGGAAATCCCCATTGTGATCCGCACGACCGAGAACATGCTGAAGCTCGTGCCGAACGCGCTGCGCGAAGCGGCTTTCGCGCTCGGCACGCCGAAGTGGAAGATGATTCTTTCGATCACGCTGAAGGCATCGATTGCGGGCATCGTGACGGGCGTGCTGCTCGCCATCGCGCGCATTGCCGGCGAAACCGCGCCGCTGCTCTTCACGGCGCTGTCGAACCAGTTCTTCAGCGCAGACATGAACCAGCCGATGGCGAACCTGCCGGTCACGATCTACAAGTTCGCGATGAGCCCGTTCGCACAGTGGCAATCGCTTGCGTGGGCGGGTGTGTTCCTGATCACGCTGGGCGTGCTGGGGTTGAACATCCTCGCGCGCACGGTCTTCTCGAAAAAGTAAGGGCGGAGTTATCCGATGAACATGGCAGAAACGCACATCAATACCGCTGGCCGCGCCGCATCGCCAGCAGGCTTCGATCCCGCCCAGGCCGCGCAGCCGCAGTCGCTCGGCACGCCGAAGATCGAAGTGAAGGACCTCAACTTCTTCTACGGCAAGTACCACGCCCTGAAGAACATCAACCTGCAGATTCCCGAAGGCAAGGTGACGGCGTTCATCGGCCCGTCGGGCTGCGGCAAGTCCACGCTGCTGCGCACCTTCAACAAGATGTTCGCGCTCTATCCGGAGCAGCGCGCCGAAGGCGAAATTCTCATGGACGGCGAGAACCTGCTGACCACGAAGCGCGACATTTCGCTGCTGCGTGCGCGCATCGGCATGGTGTTCCAGAAGCCGACGCCGTTCCCGATGTCGATCTACGACAACATCGCGTTCGGCGTGAAGATGTTCGAAACGCTCTCGCGTCCCGAAATGGACGACCGCGTGGAGTGGGCGCTCACCAAGGCCGCGCTCTGGAACGAAGTGAAGGACAAGCTGGGCCAGAGCGGCTACGGCCTCTCGGGCGGCCAGCAGCAGCGCCTGTGCATTGCGCGCGGCATTGCGATCCGCCCCGAAGTGCTGCTGCTCGACGAGCCGTGCTCGGCGCTCGACCCGATCTCGACGGGCCGCATCGAAGAGCTGATCGCGGAACTCAAGAGCGACTACACAGTGGTGATCGTCACCCATAACATGCAGCAGGCCGCGCGTTGTTCGGACTACACTGCGTATATGTACCTGGGGGAACTGATCGAATTCGGCGACACCGAAAAGATCTTCATCAAGCCGGTCCGCAAGGAAACGGAAGACTACATTACCGGCCGCTTCGGCTAACCGGAAGAGGGAGTACGCTATGTCCGACAAGCATCTGTCCAGCCAGTTCGACGCCGACCTCAACCTCGTTTCTTCGAAGGTCCTCGAAATGGGCGGCCTCGTGGAATCGCAGATCATCACGGCGATGCAGGCGCTCAACGAGTTCGACGGCGAAGCCGCCGACCGCGTGATCGCGGCTGAAGACACCGTGAACACGATGGAAGTCGAGATCGACGAGGAGTGCAGCAACATCATTGCGCGCCGCCAGCCGGCCGCGCGCGACCTGCGCCTCGTGCTTGCGATCTCGAAGACCATCACGAACCTCGAGCGCGCCGGCGACGAAGCCGAGAAGATCGCCAAGCGCACCCGGCGCCTGCTCGAAGACGGCGCTTCGCGCAGCGTGAACATCGCCGAGATCAAGGTCTCGGGCGAGATGGCCGTCTCGATCCTGCGCCGCGCGCTCGACGCATTCGCGCGCCTCGACACCGTGGCCGCCGCGCAGATCGTGCGCGACGACAAGGCGATCGACGAGGAATTCCGCGCGTTCGTGCGCAAGCTCGTGAGCTACATGATGGAAGACCCGCGCACGATCTCGGTGGGGCTCGATTATCTGTTCATTGCCAAGGCGATCGAGCGGATCGGCGACCATGCCAAGAACATCGCCGAATTCATCATCTACATCGTCAAGGGCACCGACGTGCGGCACAAGTCGCGCGACGCCCTCGAACGCGAAGCACTGAGCTAATTTCACTGGTTACAAGGTCAAGAGGTGCCGATGCCTAGCAGCATTCTCGTCATCGAAGATGAGCCCGCGATTTCCGAGCTGATTTCCGTGAACCTGCAGCACGCGGGCCATTGCCCGATTCGTGCGTACAACGCGGAACAGGCGCAGAACCTGATCAGCGACGTGCTGCCCGACCTCATCCTGCTCGACTGGATGTTGCCGGGCAAGTCGGGTGTTTCGTTCGCGCGCGACCTGCGCAACAACGAGCGCACGAAGCATATCCCGATCATCATGCTGACCGCCCGCGGCGACGAGCAGGACAAGGTGCTCGGCCTCGAGATCGGCGCGGACGACTATGTCACGAAGCCGTTCTCGCCCAAGGAGCTGATGGCGCGCATCAAGGCGGTGCTGCGCCGCCGTGCGCCGCAGCTTACCGAGGACGTGGTCGCGATCAACGGCCTGAAGCTCGATCCGGCTACGCACCGCGTGGCCGCGCACGCGGAAGGCAGCGAGATCAAGCTCGACCTCGGCCCGACCGAGTTCCGGCTGCTGCACTTCTTCATGACGCACCCGGAACGCGTGCACAGCCGCACGCAACTGCTCGACCAGGTGTGGGGCGATCACGTGTTCGTGGAGGAGCGCACGGTGGACGTGCACATCAAGCGACTGCGTGCCGCGCTCAAGCCGGCAGGGTGCGATGCTATGATCGAAACGGTGCGCGGCAGCGGCTACCGTCTCGCGAAGAGCGCCTGACGCACGATACACCGCGCCCCGGATCCGGCGTCCCCGTTCTTACTGTCTCTCCTGGATCGCAGGAACATGAATATTATCTGGGCGCGCTCCCTTGTTTCGGTGGTCCTGCTCGCGCTCGTCTGTACGGGCGCCGGCGCGCTGTTCGGCGTGAAAGTCGCGCTTGTGCTGGCCGTTGCCGCACTGCTCGCACAACTCTTCTTCAGCACGTTTCACAAGCAGCGCCTCTGGCGCCTGCTCGACGCGCCGGTCTACGGCGAAGTTCCGAGCGCCCCCGGCGTGTGGGGCGAAATCTACTACCGCCTGCACAAGCTCGCGAAGCGCTGGCATGCCCAGGTGCGCCAGGTCGAGCAGCAGCATTCGCGGTTCATTCAGGCGATCCAGGCCTCGCCCAACGGCGTGGCGATGCTCGACGACCACGACCAGATCGAGTGGTGCAACGCGATCTCCGAACTGCACTTCGGGCTCGATGCGAAACGCGATCTGCGCCAGCACATCACGCACCTCGTGCGGCAGCCGGACTTCGTGCGCTACCTGAACTCGAACCATTACGAAGCCATGCTGATCATGCGCGGCATGGGCGCAAAACGGCAGAACGTGATTTCGGTGCAGGTGTTCCCGTATGGCGACAACCGCAAGCTGGTGCTTTCGCAGGACATCACGGAACTCGAACGCACCGACGCCATGCGGCGCGACTTCGTGGCGAACGTCTCGCACGAACTGAAGACGCCGCTCACGGTGCTCTCGGGCTTTCTGGAGACGATGCGCGAACTGCCGCTTTCGGAGAGCGAGCGGGCGCGCTACCTCGATCTCATGGAGCAGCAGGCCGCGCGGATGCGCCATATCGTGACGGACCTGCTCGTGCTCGCGCAGCTCGAAGGGGAAGGGCGGCAGCCTGGCGACCAGATGATCGATATGCGCGCGGTGCTTCGCCACGTGCGCGAGGACGCGGAGAATCTCTCGGGCGGCCATCATCGCATCACGGCCGACTTCGACGACAGTCTCAGTGTGAATGGTTCGGAGACCGAAATGCTGAGTGCGCTCGGCAATCTTGCGACGAACGCGGTGCGCTATACGCCCGAAGGCGGAACGGTGCATCTGTCGTGGCGCGCCGAGGGCGGCAGTGCCGTGTTCTCGGTGACGGACAGCGGCCTTGGCATTCCGGCCGCCGATATCCCGCGGCTCACCGAACGCTTCTACCGCGTGGATCGCAGCCGTTCGCGCGACACGGGCGGCACGGGGCTCGGTCTTGCGATCGTCAAGCACGTGCTGCAGCGCCACGACGCGGCGCTCGAAGTGAAGAGCGAGGAGGGGCGCGGCAGCACGTTCACGGTGCGCTTCCCGGTGGCGCGCACGGCGCGACGGCATCCGGCGCCGGCTTGAGGGTGACTTGTGAAGTCGACCTGAAACCCGGCTTCCCGCCAGGACCATAAAAAAGGCCGCGCAATGCAAAATTGCGCGGCCTTCGTTCTTTCAGCGGATGCCGCACGAAGCGCGGCATCCCGTACTCACGGGCAGAATTTCGCGAGCAGGCTCAACTGCGCGTTGCGCACCGACTTGCCCGCGCGGCGGCGCCGGTAGTGGCCGTCGCTTTGCATGAGCCACGCGGACTGGTTGTCGCCGAGGAAGGTGGAGAGCCCTTCGGCGATCACGCGGCGCTTGAGACGCCGGTCGTCGATCGGGAAGGCCACTTCCACGCGGCGGAACAGGTTGCGGTCCATCCAGTCGGCGCTCGACAGATAGACGTTTTCCGCACCGCCCGCATAGAAGTAGTAGATGCGGTGATGCTCGAGAAAGCGCCCGACGATCGAGCGCACCGTGATGTTCTCGGAAAGCCCCGCCACGCCGGGTTGCAGCGAGCAGACGCCGCGCACGATCAGGTCGATCTTCACGCCGGCCTGCGACGCTTCGTAGAGCTCGTCGATCACCGTGGGTTCGAGCAGCGCATTCATCTTCGCGACGATGCGCGCCTTCTTGCCGGCGCGCGCAGCATCGGCTTCGGCGCGAATGGCATCGATGAGGCGCGGAAGCAGCGTGAACGGCGACTGCCACAACTCGTGCATCGGCAGCTCGCCGCCAATGCCGGTGAGCTGCTGGAACACGTAGTGCACGTCCTCGCAGATCCTCGGCTGGGACGTCATGAGGCCGAAGTCGGTATAGAGGCGCGCGGTGCGCGGATGGTAATTGCCGGTGCCGAGGTGCACGTAGCGGCGCAGCACCATGCGGCCGTTGTGCGGCACGCGGCGCACGATCAGCATCATCTTCGCGTGGCACTTGTGGCCCACCACGCCATACACCACGTGCGCGCCCACGGCTTCGAGCTGCGAGGCCCAGTTGATGTTGGTTTCCTCGTCGAAGCGCGCGAGCAGTTCCACCACCACCGTCACTTCCTTGCCGTTGCGCGCGGCCTGCATGAGCGCGTCCATCAGCGGCGAATCGGTGCCGGTGCGGTAGATGGTCTGCTTGATCGCCACGACGTTCGGATCGTTCGCGGCCTGCAGGAGCAGTTCCAGCACGGGCTGGAAGCTCTCGTAGGGGTGATGCAGCAGCACGTCGCCCTGATCGATCACGTCGAACATGTTGCTGCTCGCGGCGATGCGCTTCGGAATGGCGGGCACGTGAGGCACGAACTTGAGGTCGGGGCGATCCACCATCTCGGGCAACTGCATGAGGCGCACGAGATTCACGGGGCCATCGACGTAATAGCAGTCCTTTTCGTTCAGGCCGCTTTCGTCCAGCAGGCGCTTGGCGAGATGCACCGGCGTTTCCGCCGATACTTCCAGCCGCACCGCATTGCCGAGGTGGCGCGCCGGCAGTTCGCCCTGCAGGGCGACGCGCAGATTGGTGATTTCGTCTTCGTCGACGAAGAGCTCGCTGTTGCGCGTGATGCGGAACTGATTGCAGCTACGCACGACGAGACCCGGGAACAATTCGCCCACGAAGCGCTGCAGCAGCGAGCCGAGCAGCACGAAACCGTGCTGGAAGCCCGAGAGCTCCTGCGGCATGCGCACGAGGCGCGGCAGCGCGCGCGGCGCCTGCACGATGCCCATGACGGCCTGGCGCCCGAAAGCGTCCTTGCCTTCGAGTTCGACCACGAAATTCAGGCTCTTGTTGAGCACGCGCGGGAACGGGTGCGCGGGGTCGAGACCGATCGGGGTAAGAACGGGCAGCAGTTCGTCGAGGAAGATGTTGCGCGCCCATTCGGTCTGCGCCTCGTTCCAGGCGTCGGTGCCGTGGAAGTAGATGCCTTCCTGCTCGAGCGCCGGCAGCACGGTGTCGTGCAGCATGGCGTACTGGCGGTGCACGAGACGCTGCGCGCGTTCGACCACGAGGTCGTACACATGCTGCAGGGACATGCCGTCGGGCGAGAGGGCGCCCGGATTGTCGCGCATCTGTTCCTGAAGCCCGGCCATGCGGACTTCGAAAAATTCGTCGAGGTTGCTGCTGGTGATACAGATGAAGCGCAGGCGTTCGAGCAGCGGGACCGCGGGGTCGGCGGCCTGCGCGAGCACGCGCTCGTTGAATCCCAGAATGCCCAGCTCGCGATTCAGTAGGGGGTAGCGGATGGACATCGGCAGTGAAAACGGAATGTCAGGATTTAATTCGAACGGACGCTCGGAAATTCGCACAGTATGATGACGTTGTTGTGACATTCGGTGTGTCATAAATTTTACGCCCCATTTTCACGAAAACGACAAGTCGCCCCGTAATCATGCACAGTGGTTCATGCTCGCCAGCGTGAGGAGCGACATCGTGAAAGCGGGTACGCTTAAAATGACATATTTGAACAGTGCGGCCGCCGCCCGGATGGCCGCACTCGCACGCATGGAGCCCGCCCCCTCGATGGTCACCAATCCGCAACTGCTTGCCGCCGTCGATCTCGGTTCGAACAGCTTTCGTCTGATCGTCGGCCGGATCGAAGAAACCGGGGCCGGCAGCCAGATCTACCCCGTCGATGCCCTGCGCGAGCCGGTGCGCCTTGCCGCCGGCCTCTCGAAGGACAAGATGCTCGACCGCGCCTCGCAGGTGCGCGGCTGGGATGCCCTCAAGCGCTTTGGCGAACGGCTGCGCGATTTCCATCCCGATCATGTGCGCGCCGTGGCGACCAACACGTTGCGCGTCGCCAAGAACTCGCGCGAATTCCTCGGCGAAGCCGAAAACGCACTCGGTTTCCCGATCGAAGTGATCGCGGGGCGTGAAGAAGCACGCCTCATTTATGCAGGCGCCGCGCATTCGGTGCCGGCGAGCGCGGGCAAGCGGCTCGTCGTCGATATCGGCGGCGGCTCGACCGAGTTCATCATCGGCGCGCACTACACGCCGATCCGCATGGAAAGCCTCTATATCGGCTGCGTGAGCCACAGCCGGCAGTTCTTCCCGGCCGGCAACGTGGACGAGTACACCATGCGCCAGGCCGAACTCGCCGCCACGCGCGAGATCCAGATCATTTCCGCCGACTATCGCCAGACCGGCTGGGAGCAGGCGATCGGCTCGTCGGGCACGGCGCGCGCGCTGGCCGAACTCGTGGAGGCGAATGGCTTCAACGATCCGGGCGTCACGCACGGCATCACGCGCGGCGGCCTCGAGCGCCTCAAGCGCGCGCTCATCAAGGCGGAGAACGTGAACCGCCTGAAGCTCGTCGCGCTCAAGCCGGATCGCATTCCGGTGCTGGCGGGCGGCCTCTCGATCATGATTGCCGTGTTCGACGAACTCGGCATCGACTATGCCGATACCACCGACGCCGCGCTGCGCCTCGGCGTGCTGTACGACCTGCTGGGACGTTCGCAGCACGAGGACATGCGCACGGTGACGGTGGAGGGCTTCATGCGCCGCTATGGCGTCGATCGCGCTCAGGCGGGCCGCATCGGCGAACTAGCCATGAACTTCTACGACCAGCTGGGCGAAGCCGACAAGGAGCGCCGCGAGGAAAGCCGCATGTTCCTCGGCTGGGCGGCTTCGCTGCACGAAATCGGGCTTTCGATCTCGCACAGCGCCTATCACAAGCATTCGGCCTATATCGCCAGCAACGCCGACATGCCGGGCTTCTCGCGCACCGACCAGGCGCGCCTGGCGGCGCTCGTGCTGGGGCACGTCGGCAAGCTCGGCAAGCTTTCGCAAACGCGCGACGTGGAGTGGCCGCTGCTGTTCTGCCTGCGGCTTGCCGCGCTGCTGTGCCGCCGCCGCGCCGACGTGGGGCTGCCCCAGATTACCGTCGCGCAGGAAGGCAGCGGCTATGAAGTGCGCCTGCCGAGCGCATGGGTGCAGAACAATCCGCTCACCGACTACAACCTCGTTCAGGAAGCGGCGGAGTGGGGCAAGATCGGCATTCCGTATCGCGTGGTTTATACGGAGGACTGATTGTTCGCCGCTGCCTGTGCCGCGGCGCGAGAAAGAAAAACGCCCGGCTTGCAGTTCAATCTGCAAGCCGGGCGTTGTGCTTTTTGCGCGGCGGCTACCGCTTGCGCGGTTGCGCGATGACGAGGCGGACTCAGCGCGGGGCCGCTTCGCCGAGGAAGTGGCGCGCGTAGCGTTCGTTGATTTCCGAAAGACGGAACAGCGTGAGGAAGTCGGCGCAGTTGAAGTCGGGGTCCCAGGCGGGCGCGCCGCAGATCTTCGCGCCGAGGCGCAGATATCCCTTGATGAGCGGCGGCGGTACGGCCGATGCACCGGTGCGCAATTCCTCGACCGGCAGCGGCGTGTGCGGGAACGCGCGATATTCCGGAGCGGTCAGCGCATGTTCGCCGAGCGCCGCGTAGAGATTGGCCGCATAGTGGCCGCCGTCGGCCATCGAAACGCTGGCGCAGCCGAGCATGGTCTCGTAGCCGTTGTGCGTCATGTAGGCGCCGAGACCGCCCCACAGCGACATGATGACCGAGCCGCTGCGGTAGTCGGGGTGCACGCAGGAGCGGCCCACTTCGACCATCTTCGGGCGCAGATGCGCGAGACGCGACACGTCGAACTCGCTTTCGGCGTAGAGGCGGCCAATGCGCAGCGCCTCGTGCGGCGGCAGCACGCGGTAGGTGCCGACGACCTTGAGCGTATCGAGGTCGCGCACGAGCAGATGGTCGCAGTAGTGGTCGAACGCATCGACATCGAGGCCCGCGGGGCCCGCGAGGTGCGCGCCCATTTCCTCGGCGAACACGCGGTAGCGCAGGCGCTGCGCTTCGCGCAGCTCTTCGTCGCTGCGAGCCCAGGCCATCTGCAGCCGATGCTGCGGGGTGACCGTTTCTTCGGCGCGCGGCAGGCGCCGGTGCGACTCGAACAGCGTCGAGGCGAGCGGCAGGATGGGCGTCGGCAGATCTCGCATGGGGCGTCCTGGTCGGAAGGTAATGGAACTTTTCCGGCAAATGTAGTAACGCGCGGTTACGGTTACATGGCATTGCAATGACGATTCGATGACGCCCTGAAAGGCCCGTGTAGGCGCAGAGGGGTGTGGCGCGGGATGGCCGGCGGCGTGGCGGATCCCCGCCGATGCACGCTGCGGGCATGGCGGGGAGCGGGAGGAGAGGGGTGTTGCGCGCCGGTAACGGCGGGGTGCGGTCTTCTTTCCGGGGATCTTCTTTAGATCAGGTCGGGCGTGATGGCGGCGTGCAGGACCGCCTGTTCGTCGCCGTTGCGCTCGCGGCTTGCGATCCACACCAGGGCGCCTTTCTTGAGCGCCCAGCTGCGCGGGTCCTGCCCGCTGGACAGAAGACTCGCGGCCACCTCGCCGAGCGTGGGCTGATGGCCGACGATGACGACGGTGGATGCAACGCCCTCGGGCCAGCCTGCTGTGTTGAGGACGTCGCTCACGCTCGCATTGGGGGCGAGTTCGCGCACGACGCGGTACTGATCGGTCAATGCCTCGACGGTCTGGATCGTGCGGGTGGCAGGGCTCGCCAGAATGAGCGCGTCGTCGGGCAGACGCGCGCGCAGCCACTTCGCCACGCTCTGCGCCTGCTTGCGCCCGCGGGGGGTGAGCTGGCGCGCGAGGTCGCTGGCGGCCATGTCTTCGGCCTCGGCATGGCGCCAGAGGATGAGGTTCATCGGCTTCTCCTGAATCAAGGGGAGCCCGTGGATGGGGCGGTTGCTCGGTCCCCGCATCTTGCACGCCCGGGATGGCCGCAGCAAGGCGTGGCGTTGGGGTTTGACGGGGGAGGGTGTGAGCCGCTACAATCTCTGATTCGTCGGAGCGTAGCGCAGCCTGGTAGCGCATCTGATTTGGGATCAGAGGGTCGTAGGTTCGAATCCTATCGCTCCGACCACGTATGCAAACCGCGAAACCCCCGCGCCGTAAGGCTTCGGGGGTTTTTCGTTTTTGGTTAGACCGCGCGTTGGCCGCGGAAAAATGGCGCTAAGGTAACGCTACAGGTAACAGCCACGGGGAGAAGCGATGCGCGTCGGCATTTGCCGCTTTTGCGGCGAAACGAAGTCCCTGATTCGAGCGCACATCATTCCCCAGTCCCTGTACCCGCGTGTCGCGGAGCACGAGTCCGCACTGCAGGATCAGCATGTCGTTGCCGTTCTGGATTGCGGTGCCGCCGCCGCCCTGAATGAGGCCGGCATTCGTGATCGTGGTGTTGCCGTTGGTCGAACGCACGCCGATCCCGTTGTCGCTGATGATCTGGCCGCCCGCGAGGTTCGTGATCGTTGCCGTGAACGAACTGCCCACCGTGTTCGACACGACGGCGTCCACATTGCCGCTGCTCGACGCGGTGCCCGTGGTCTGGATCGTGCCGTTGTTGACGAGCGTGTTATAGGCGCCCGTCGTGGTGATGACGCCCGTCGAGGCATTGGTGATCGTGTTGCCGTTGTTCACGCCGATCAGCATCGCACCGCGGTTCGCTACACCGGTGCCGTTGCCGGACAACGAGAGCGCGCCGTTGTTCGTGATGGTGCTCGAAGTATCGACAGAGAACGGTGTGGGTGTGCTCGCAAGCACATAGCTGCCCGTCGCGCCTTGCGCGATGTTGATGGCAATGCCCGTACTGCCGCTCGCGGCGCTTTGTTTTTCATGTCGCTCTCCCTGGCTGGTCAAGCATTCTGTTTGCAAACGGGCGTGTGATCCGCGCGTTATAGCATTTATCTCTAAAACAGCGGGGGACGGCGGCCAGGCGCTGCGTTGCGCCGATTTGGCCGGGAGAATTCCGCCGGATTCATCGCGCGCCCCTCTTTCCCAAATCCCAAAAAATACTGTATAAATATACAGGTGACGGTGCGGTTTTTGCGCCGGGCTGCCTTCCCGACATGCCCCCTTTTTCAGGCCGGGCAGGAAGGCGTATTCCCTTTTGACTGAGCCCTCTTGACCAGGCCCTTTGACCGAGCGCACTCATGGCAGCAGCACTTCAGCTTGCGGCGACGCACCTGCCGCCCCGGCTGCAAAGCCGGATCTGGCAAGGCGATCAGCTTGCGCACGCGCTCGAACGCACGGTGCCGAGCGGCCACGCCGCGCTCGACGCGCTCCTGCCCGGCGCGGGCTGGCCCGCGGGCAGCCTGACTGAGCTGCTGGTGGAGCAGGGCGGCATCGGCGAGATGCGGCTCGTCGCGCCGGCGCTGCGTACGCTGACGGCAACGGCCGGCCAGCATGTGCTGCTCGTCGGGCCGCCCTGGCAGCCGTATGCCTGCGCGCTGCAGGCCTGGGGTCTCGCGCTGGAACGCGTGATCTGGGTGCGCGCGGGCGAGGCCGAGGCGCCCTGGGTCGCTGAGCAGGCGCTGCGTCAGGAGGGCATTGGCGCCGTGCTGCTCTGGCAGGCGAAGGCGCGTCCCGACGCGGTGCGCCGCCTGCAGGTTGCCGCCCAGGACTCGCAGGCGCTCGCATTCCTGGTCCGCCCGCCTGCCGCGCGCAACCAGTCGTCGCCGGCGCCGTTGCGCATGGTCTGCACACCGGTGCCGCCGCCCGCGGATGCGAGTCTCAACCGGCGCCAGTGGATGCAGCTTGCCGCCATGTCCGTCGATATTTTCAAACGCCGCGGGCCGCCGCCCGCCCAGCCACTCGTCGTTACGCTGCCGCTGCAGGATGCCGTGCTGCCCCCCGCGGGGCCGGCCTTTGCAGCGTCGCGGCCCGGGGTCAATCATGTTGTGGATCGCCGTCACCTTGCCGCTCTTGCCGCTGGAGGCCGTGAGGCCGCTGTCTCTCCCGGGCCGGGCGTGTCTGCCTCCCTCTGACGCGCAGCCGCAGGACGGGCAGCACGCCCGCTGCTATGCGCTGGCCGATCACGCGCGCGTGCTGATTCCGGATCTCGACGCGTTTCATCTCGGCGTGCGCACCGACGGCACGCGCGCCCATGCGCTCGCGCTTGCGCCGGGGCTCGTGCTGCTCGAACCCGATCCGGCGCGCGAGACCCGTGCGTTCGAAGCGCTCGCGCTTGCGTTGCTCGCGTATACGCCGAAGGTGTCGTTCGCGCCGTCGCATACGCTGTTGCTGGAAGTCGGTTCCGGGCTGCGCCTGTTCGGCGGCGTACGCGCGCTGCTCGCGAAGGTGGCGGCCACGGTGGCCGGCTGCGGTCACGCCGCGCGCATCGCCTGCGCGCCCACGGCCTGGGGCGCGTGGACGCTCGCGCAGGCGCGCGCCACGAAGGCTGCGCGCCGCTGGCACGTGCTCAAGGAAGCGACGCTCGCGCGCGTGCTCGACGCGTTGCCGGTCACGCTCGCGCCGTTCGCCGCCCAGCACGAGCACGCGCTCACGCAGATCGGCTGCGCGACTTTTGCCGATCTGCGCCGTTTGCCGCGTGACGGTGTCGTGCGCCGCTTCGGTGACGGCGTGCTCACGTGGCTGGCCCAGGCGCGCGGCGAGGCGCCCGATCCGCGCGTGGCGTTCAGCGCGCCGCCTACGTTTCAGGCCGCGCTCGAATTGCAGGCGCGCGTGGAAAGCGCCGAGGCGCTGCTCTTCGCCGCGCGCCGTCTCGTGATGCAGCTGGCGGGCTGGCTCGCCGCGCAACACGTGGCGCTCACCGCCTTCGAGTTGCGGCTCGAGCACGAACTGGCGTCGCGCCACGCGCCGCGCACGTCGAGCCTCACGCTCGCGTGGGCGTCGCCCTCGCGCGACGCCGGGCATCTGCTGTGGCTGTTGCGCGAGAAGCTGAACCAGACCGAGCTGGCCGCGCCGGTGATCGGCCTCGCGCTCGTTGCCACCGAGGTGAGCGAATACGCTGCGCCCAACGACACGCTGTTCCCGATGCCCGAAGCGTCGGAAGCGTCGCTCACGCAGTTGTTCGAGCGCATAGGCGCGCGGGTGGGCGAGCAGAACGTGCTGCAGCTTTTTGTCGAGGACGATCATCGGCCCGAGCACGCGATGGCGGCGCGCCCGTATCGTGCGAATGCGCGGCGGTCGTCGGGCGGGAAATCAGCCAAAGCGGCCAGGCCCCGCAACCTGGCGAAGGATGCGGAGCCGGCGCCGTCCCCGCAGTCCTTGCTCGATCTGCCCGAGGTGCCGCTGCCGTCGCAGCCGCGTCCGGCATGGCTGCTCGAAAAACCGCTCAAGCTTGCCATGCGCGGCGACCGCCCGGTGTACCGGCGGCCCTTGAAAACGCTCACGCGTGCCGAACGCATCGAGGCCGGCTGGTGGGACGGCGAAGCGATCGGCCGCGACTATTACGTGGCTGCCGATGATCAGGGCCGCATGTTCTGGCTCTATCGCGAGCGCATGGGCGGGCAGTGGTATCTGCAAGGGCTTTTCGGCTAGCACGGCGATCATGTCGATGTCGGGTCCTGCGGACGAGGTGCCGCGCGCCGCCTCTTTCTTTGCTTCCGCGCAGCCGGGCGCCCAGGCGTCCGGGCCGGCTGCTTCGGCGTATCTGCCTGATTATGCGGAGCTGCACTGCCTCACCAACTTCACGTTCCTGCGCGGCGCCTCGCGCCCAAAGGAGCTGGTCGAGCGGGCGATCCAGCATGGCTACAAGGCGCTCGCCATCACCGACGAATGCTCGTTCGCCGGTATCGTGCGCGCGTTCAGCGCGTTGAACGAGCATGACGAACCGCTCAGGAAGGCACACGAAGAAGCCGTGCGCAAAGCGCAGGCGAGCGATGGCGCGGTGGCCGCGGCGAGGTTGGGGTCGTTTGCGCCGTCGCTGCATCTGCTGATCGGCAGCGAGCTGAATCTCGTCGTGAAGAACGAGATGGCCAGGGCGCAGGAAGAACCGTTCTGCACGCTCGTTGCGCTCGCAATGAACCGGGAGGGTTACGGCAACCTGTGCGAGCTGATTACGCTTGCGCGCTCGCGGGCGGAAAAGGGCGGCTATCGGGTGTATCCGGACGATTTCACCGACCCGGAGCCCGGCTTCGAACATCTGAAGCATTTGCGCGACTGTGTCCTGCTGCTGGTGCCGCAGCGCACGGCAACGCTCTCGCAGACGCTGCGCGCCGCCCACTGGCTGGCGGGTTTCGCGGCGGAGCGCGCATGGCTCGCGCTCGAACTCTGGCAAACCGGCGGCGACGATACGCAGATCGAAGCATTGCGCTACGTCTCGCAGGAAACCGGCTTGCCGCTGGTTGCCGCGGGCGGCGCGCTGATGCACGCGCGCTCGCGCAAGCCGTTGCAGGACACGCTGAGCGCAATCCGCATTGGCCGGCCGCTCGTCGCGTGCGGCCGCGCGCTGGAGCCGAGCGCCGAGCGGCATCTGCGTTCGCGCGTGCGCCTAGGCGTGCTCTATCCGCGCGAAGCACTCGACGCGACGCTCGACGTCGCGCGCCGCTGCACGTTCTCGCTTGATGAACTGGCCTACGAATATCCCGAGGAACTGGTGCCGGCCGGCGAAACGCCCACGACGTGGCTGCGTCGTCTCGTGATGCAGGGCGTGCGGGAGCGCTGGCCCGACGGGATGAACGAGAAGCGGAAAGGGCAGATCGAAGAGGAACTGAAGCTGATCGAGGAACTGAGATACGAGAAGTATTTCCTGACTGTCCACGACATCGTTCGTTACGCGCGTTCGCAAAACATCCTGTGCCAGGGCCGTGGCTCGGCGGCGAATTCGGTGGTGTGCTACTGCCTGAGAATCACCGAGATCGACCCCGTGCAGATGAACATGCTGGTCGCGCGCTTTCTGTCCCGCGCGCGCAATGAGCCTCCCGATATCGACGTCGATTTCGAGCACCAGCGGCGCGAAGAAGTCATTCAGTATATCTATCGAAAGTACGGAACCCGCCGCGCCGCGCTCGCGGCCACGCTCATCACGTACCGCTCGCGCAGTGCGCTACGCGACGTCGGCAAGGCGCTCGGGCTCGACGCCGCGCTCGTCGAAAAGATCTCGGGCGCGCAGCAGTGGTGGGACGGTCCCGATTCGATCGCCCATCATCTGGCGGAGGCGGGTTTTGCTGCGGACTCGCACGTCACGCAACAACTCATCCGGCTCACGCGCGAATTGCGTGGCTTTCCGCGCCATCTCTCGCAGCACGTGGGCGGTTTCGTGATCGCGAAGGACAAGCTCTCGCGCCTCGTGCCGATCGAGAATGCCGCGATGAAGGACCGCTATGTGATCGAGTGGGACAAGGACGATATCGACACGCTGCGGCTTCTGAAAGTGGACGTGCTGGCGCTCGGCATGCTTTCGGCCATCCGGCGTTCGCTGGCGTTCGTCGCGTTGCGGTATGGGTTGCCCAGGTTCGACGTGCAGGACATTCCGCGCGAAGATCCGGCCGTCTATGAAATGTGCTGTCATGCCGACACGGTGGGTGTGTTCCAGATCGAGTCGCGCGCGCAGCAGAGCATGCTGCCGCGCCTGAAGCCCCGCGCCTACTACGACCTTGTGATCCAGGTGGCGATCGTGCGGCCCGGGCCGATTCAGGGCGACATGGTGCATCCGTATCTGAAGCGCAGGGCGGGGGAGGAAAAAGTCGAATATGCGAAGGAAGACTTAAGGCCGGTGCTCGAACGTACGTACGGCGTGCCGATCTTCCAGGAGCAGGTCATGCATCTGGCGATGGTGGCCGCCGATTACACCGCCGAGGAAGCCGACAAGCTGCGCCGCGCGATGGCCGCGTGGCGGCGCGATGGCGACCTGCGGCCTTATCAGGCCGACCTCAAGCGCCGGATGATAGAGAAGGGCTATACGGCGGACTTCGCAGACCGCATCTGCAAGCAGATCGAGGGCTTCGGCGATTACGGCTTTCCGGAAAGCCATGCCGCGAGCTTTGCGCTGCTCGTTTATACGAGCTCGTGGATCAAGCGCTACGAACCGGCCGCCTTTCTGGCAGGACTACTGAACAGTCAGCCGCTGGGATTTTATTCACCCTCGCAACTCGTACAGGACGCGAAGCGCCACGGCGTGCAGGTGCTGCCGCCCGATATCGCGTTGAGCGACTGGGAGTCGGTGCTGGAGGAGCGCGACCAGCCGGGCATACGGATCGGTGCAGGCGAAGCCTGGACGCGACGGCCCGAGGTGATGCAGCAACAGCGCCAGTTACGTGCCGTGTGGCCGCACAGCCGGCCCCGGTTCGCGAGCGGCTTCATCCGCTGGATTGCGGGCCGGCGGCACGCCCGGGTCAGGCTGCCGCCTGGCCGCTACGGCCTGCGCGGACCGGCCGTGCGGCTCGGCTTCAGCCTTATGAAGGGTTTCCCGGAGGAAGCCGCGCAGCGCGTGATGGCGGCGCGCGCGGCTGCCCCCTTTACCGACGTCGACGATCTCGCGCGCCGCGCCGCGCTCACGCGGCGCGAACTGGAGGCGCTCGCGGCGTCGAACGCGCTCGCGAGCATTGCCGGGCACCGGCGCGAAGCCTGGTGGGCCGTGACCGCGCAGCATGCGGTGCCGGCGCTGCTGCGCGATGCGCCGCTCACGGAAGCGCCGCTTGCGCTGCCGCGTGCCTCCGAGGGCGCGGAGATCGTTGCCGACTACGCCAGTCTGCGGCTCACGCTGAATCGCCATCCGCTCGAATTACTGCGGCCGGGGCTCGCGAAGCAGCGCTTTCGCACGGCCGTACAACTGGCGCATTGCCGTCACGGCCGGTTCGTGCGCGTGTGCGGCATCGTCACGGTGCGGCAGCGGCCGGGAACGGCCAAGGGGACGATCTTCGTTTCGCTGGAAGACGAGACCGGTTCGATCAACGTGATCGTGCACGAAGCGCTCGTGGAGGCGCAGCGCAAGGTGTTGCTCGGATCGTCGCTGATGGCGGTGGAGGGCGTGGTGCAGCGCGAAGGCGAAGTGGTGCACCTCGTCGCGCGCCGCCTGGAGGATCACAGCCGGCTGCTCGGGCGGCTTGCGACCGAGAGCCGGAATTTTCATTGAGCGGGCGACTCGGGCACCGCTGCTTCGTGGCCTCTATGCCGCCGTGCCGCTGCGTGCCTCGAAGCCGCCGAGCACCGCGCCAATCGCCGCATCGAACGGCGTGCGGCGGCCGATGCCGAGCCCTTCGAGACGGCTCGAATCGAGGTGGCAGTCGCGCGGACGCGGTGTCGCATCGGCAGGCCGGGTCTGCGCCAGAAGACGCGCATTCACGCCCAGCGCCCGGGCGAGGCGCTGCGCGATCTGATACTTCGTCATCGGCTCGTCGCCCGACCACTGGGCGATGCCGCAGACTGCATGGCCGTCCGCGCAGCGCATCAGTAACTCGCGGATCGCGAATGCGACATCGGGCGTGAACGTGGGGTAGCGCGTGGCCCAGGCATCCATCGCGGCGGCCGGCGCATCCGGCTGGGACGATGCGAGCACGGCCGGCACGAGGCTCGTCACGGCCGATTCCTGCCAGTCCACGACCGGACCGTAGAGCAGCGGCAGGCGCAGCACGAGGGCATGACTGCTCGCTTCGAGCAGCGCCCGCTCGCCTTCGAGCTTGCTGCGGCCATAGGCGTTGAGCGGATTCGGGGTGTCGCCGTCGCGGTAGGGCGGCTGCGTGCCGTCGAACACGTAGTCGGTCGAGATCGACAGCACCCACGCACCGCGCGGGCGCGCCGCCCGCGCAATGCTGCGCACGGCATCCACATTGAGCGCGCGGGCCGCGGCCGGATCGTTTTCGCACACGTCCGGGCGGCGTTCCGCGGCGGCGAGGACGATTGCATCGGGTGCCTCGCGTGCGACGAAGGCATCGACGGCCGCTTCGTCACGCACGTCGAGCGCAACCTGCTGCGGCCCCACGTGGCGCAAGCCGGTCTGCACGACCTGCCAGTCTGTCTCCGACACCAGTTCCCGAACGATGGCGCGCCCGAGCAAGCCCGATGCGCCGATCACGGCGACCTTGAACATGGCGGGGCGCGTCACGCGTTCGCCGGACCGGCGACGGTGCCGCTGCCGCTGACGGCGACGACCGTGTAGCCGGCCTCGTCGATCGCGGTTTTCAGCACGTCGGCGCTCTGCTTCGATTCGACCGTCACGCGGCCCGAGGGCAGATCGACCTCGACCTTCGCTTCGGCATCGTGTTCGCGGATCGCGCGGGTAACGGCGCCCACGCAATGCTGGCAACTCATCCCTTCGACATTGAACTGGATCATGGTGTCTTCCTTTTCTAAAGAGGCCTGCTTAACGAGGGGCGATATGGATATGAGGGCGTCGCGGGATTATGCCAGCCGGCAAGACGACGGCTTTCGACGGCCCGCGACGGTCCCGACGATGTCCGCTGGACCTTCCCACCATGGCAAGGTGTACGATCGGCGCATCGATCGAAGCGGGGAGGCACCCATGAACATTGGCGAAGCGGCGCGCGAGTCGGGCGTCACGGCAAAAATGATCCGCTACTACGAAAGCGTCGGACTGCTCGCGCCCAAGGGCCGCACGGAGTCGGGCTACCGCGTGTACGGCGCGGAGGAGGTGCATGCCCTGCGCTTCATTCGCCAGGCGCGGCGGCTGGGCTTTCTCGTGGACGATATCCGCCGGCTGCTCGCGCTGTGGCACGACCGCTCGCGCGCGAGCGCGGAAGTCAAGTCCATTGCGCTCGCGCACGTGACCGAACTGAACCACCGCATCGCCGAACTCACCCAGATGCGCGACACGCTCGCGCATCTGGCGGCCCACTGCCACGGCGACGACCGGCCGGATTGCCCGATCCTCGAACAACTCGCCGATCCGCAACCCCTCGCGCATGATGCGCAGGCCTGCCACCACACCTGACGCCATGGGCGCAGGTGCAACCGCGGCAGGCAAATTGTCGCAACTTGTTTCAAGGAGTGCGCAAAATTGGTGCATTTTGAGACTCTGCCCGGATCGCCGGCTAACGCGCCGAAAAATGTGCCGATAAATCATGCATTTGCCAATGGCGTGATCTGGTGCATTCCAGATTGGAATGCACGGCATTCGTGCAATTCACTGGCAAAGTTCCGAAAGATCGTTATAATTCGGGTTATCCCTTAATAGGGTAATCCCTGATGCAAATCCACCGGGGATACATCGATCCTTGGAGAACAACATCATGTTTGCGTATATCCTCGAAGCAATGAGCAACTGGTTTGAAGTCTCAGAGCGCACCCGCCGCGAAGCCTACCTTGCGCAGTCGTCGGACATTGTCCAGCTCGAACAGCGCATCCGCTCGCTCGAAACGAACGGCTACTCGCAGTAAGTCAGGCTCATAGCCCGGCAGTCTGAAGCCCCGCATTGCGGGGCTTTGTCATTTCTGGCGTCGCACTTTCGCGACGCGCTCCGGGACGCTCCCTCACCCGCTCGAACCGCCACTGCACATCAGTCTGAACCTTGCCATTGCGGTAAGGTAAAGTCCTTTTTGAGATTGGCCGATATCGCCGTACAGGACAAGCCACGCTTCCGGGGACCGCTCATGGTGTCAGACCGTATCTTCCACAAGCCTTTGACCGCCTGGCTGTCTGCCGCCGCAACGGCGTGCGTGCTCGCGCTGGCGCCTGCCTGCGCATGCGCGGACGGGCCGCCTTTGATACTCGATACGCAAAAGGGAATCAGCGACGGCCAGAAGGGGCTCGTGCTGCAAAACGCGCCGCTATCGCACGAGCCGATGGTCGCAGCGAAGCAACCGGCCGCGCCCGCGGGGCTGGCGACCGATCCCTCGCCGCCCTACATCGTCGCGCCGTATATCGAGGTGCCGGGCGGGGGCGGCTCGCGCCCCAATCCGCCGCGGCCGAGACCGGCGCCGCAGACGGCCCCTGCCCAGTAGGGCGTGGCGGTTAGATCAAGCCGGAGTCAAACCAGAATCAATCGCCGCGCGATTCGATCTTGAATTGCGCCGCCTGATCCTGCCCCAGCGTCTTCACGAGCCAGGGCAGCGATTCTTTCATGGCGGCTTCGAGCGTGTAGGGCGGATTCAGAATGAACATGCCGCTGCCGTAGAGGCCGAAACCATCCGAAGGCGGCTGGCTGACCGTGAGCGTGACGTGCAGCCAGCTCTTCTCCTGCAGGCGCTTGAGCTGCTCCGGAAACCGCTGCGATTCCGGACGCGTGACCTGCGGATACCAGATTGCATAGGTGCCGGTGGCGAAGCGCTTGAGGCTTTCCCCGGCGCAGGCGAGCGTGCGGGCGTAGTCGCGCTTGTCTTCGAACGAGGGGTCGATCAGCACCAGCGCACGGCGCGGCGGCGGGGGCAGGAGCGCCTTGATGCCTTCGAAGCCGTCGCCGTCGTAGAGCATCACGCGGCGGCCCGCGTCGCGGAACCGGTGGCGCAGCACGTCGATTTCGGTGCTGTGCAGTTCGAAGAGGCGCATGCGGTCCTGTTCGCGCATGAGCCGCCAGGCCAGATAGGGCGAGCCGGGATAGAACTGAAGTTCGCCGTCCGGGTTGAGGGCCGCTACTTCGTCCACGTATTCGGCGAGGGGCGCGGGCAGGTCGGTGCGGCCCCAGAGCTTGCCGATGCCCGTTTCGAACTCGGCCGTTTTCGTGGCGTAGCCTTCGCGCAGCGCATAGGCGCCGGCGCCCGCGTGGGTGTCGATATACCAGTACGCCTTGTCTTTCTTGCCCAGATAGCGCAGTAGCTGCACGACAACGGCATGTTTCAGGACGTCGGCATGGTTGCCTGCGTGGAAGGCGTGGCGGTAGCTCAGCATGATGGGCGGGAACGGAAGATCGGACAAAAACGGGCGATGAAGCGTGCCATGCGCTTTTCGCGGGACACGTCGCGCCGCCCGGTAGGGCTGGGCGCGACGGCGAGGCCGCGTATTGTACGCGAGGGTACGCGAGGTGCGCGCGCGGCCGCGGCCCGTAACGTTCTGGTGGACGTCAGTCGTAGGCGTCGCCGACGATCGCTTCGATCTGCGTCTTGATTTCCGGCGTGATCTTTTCGGCGACCTCGCGCGCCTGCATGTTTTCACCGATCTGCTCGACACGCGAAGCGCCCGTAATCACGGTGCTCACCTGCGGATTCTTCAGGATCCACGCGATGGCCAGTTGCCCGACCGTGCAGCCCAGTTGCGCGGCCAGATCGGCGAGCTTCGCAACGATGGCGTTCTTCTCCGCGTTGGTGAGCGACTTGCGCAGCCAGTCGTAGCCCTGCAACTGCGCGCGGCTGTCGGCGGGTACGCCGCTGCGGTACTTGCCCGTCAGCAGGCCCGAGGCGAGCGGGCTCCACGTCGTGAGCCCGAGGCCGATGTCTTCATAAAGCCGCCGGTATTCGTCCTCCACGCGGCGCCGGTGGAACAGGTTGTACTGCGGCTGTTCCATGACCGGCTTGTGCAGGTGGTGGCGCTCGGCGATCTCCCACGCCGCGCGGATCTCGTCGGCGCTCCATTCCGAGGTGCCCCAATAGAGCGCCTTGCCGCGCGTAACCATGTCGCTCATCGCCCACACGGTTTCCTCGATGGGCGTATTCGGGTCGGGCCGGTGGCAAAACGCAAGATCGACGTAATCGAGTTGCAGGCGCTTGAGCGAACCGTCGATGGCATTCAGCAGATACTTGCGGTTGAGGGTGTGATACTGGTTCGGCGCTTCGCTCAAGCCCCAGAAGAATTTGGTCGAAACCACGTAGCTCACGCGCGACCAGCCGAGCTCCTTGAGCGCCGCACCCATGATCTCTTCCGACTTGCCACCCGCGTAGGCTTCCGCGTTATCGAAAAAATTGACGCCGGCATCGCGCGCCGCAGCGAGCGA
Source organism: Paraburkholderia ferrariae NBRC 106233 (assembly GCF_000685035.1). Classification (GTDB taxonomy): domain Bacteria; phylum Pseudomonadota; class Gammaproteobacteria; order Burkholderiales; family Burkholderiaceae; genus Paraburkholderia; species Paraburkholderia ferrariae. The sequence continues at coordinate 32,896 of NZ_BAYB01000037.1, read as the reverse complement.
TTCGCGCGCGAGGTTGCGGTCGACCTGATTGCCGTACGTGACCCACGAGCCAATGGACAGTTCGCTGACCTGCAGGCCGGAGCGGCCGAGTCGCCGATAGTTCATGAACGCCTCCAGAAGGGGAAGAAGCCCGATATTACCGCCAGCGCGCGGAACGCGTGCCGCACTCAATGCGCGGTGCCGCCGGCTTCATGCACAATAGCGCGGTTGGCCGCGGTGCAGCATTCTGCCGGACGGCATAGGTCGTCTGGCCGGGTTGCCGGCATGCGCGAGTCGAGGTTTCATCTCGTTCACTACCTGGAGGTGCTCGATGTCGTCGTCTCTCTCTCTCAACACCAAACTGGACGGTAAGGTCGCCGTCGTCACCGGCGCGGCCAGCGGTATCGGCAAGCAGATCGCGCTCACCTTCGCCCAGGCGGGGGCCGCGGTCGCCATCGCCGACCTGAACCAGAGCGGCGCAGACGCGGTTGCCGAGGAGATCAAGGCGGCAGGCGGCAAGGCCATCGGCGTGGCCATGGACGTCACGAACGAAGACGCCGTGAACCAGGGCATCGACCGCGTGGCAGCCGAACTGGGTTCGGTGGACATCCTCGTTTCGAATGCCGGCATCCAGATCGTGAATCCGATTGAAAACTACGCGTTTTCCGATTGGAAGAAAATGCAGGCCATTCACGTGGACGGCGCGTTCCTCACCACCAAGGCAGCGCTCAAGCACATGTACAAGGACGATCGCGGCGGCGTCGTGATCTACATGGGTTCGGTCCACTCGCACGAGGCGTCGCCGCTCAAGTCGGCCTACGTCACGGCCAAGCACGGCCTGCTCGGTCTCGCACGCGTGCTCGCGAAAGAAGGCGCAAAGCACAACGTGCGCTCGCACGTGGTTTGCCCGGGCTTCGTGCGCACGCCGCTCGTCGACAAGCAGATTCCCGAGCAGGCCAGGGAGCTTGGCATTTCCGAAGAGGAAGTGGTCAAGCGCGTCATGCTGGGCGGCACGGTGGATGGTATTTTCACGACCGTGGAAGACGTCGCGCAGACGGTGCTGTTCCTCTCCGCGTTTCCGACGGCCGCGTTCACGGGCCAGTCGTTCATCGTCAGCCACGGCTGGTTCATGCAATAAGCGGGAGGTGCGGCCATGGCGCAACGCAAGAAGGGGCAGGTGCAGTCCAGTGCGGTCGGTGAAGAGAGCGCTGTGCATACCGGCGCCGCGCCGCGGCCGCGGCCGCGTCCCGGGTATTGCGGCGGCGAATCTGCCCAGTGGGAAACCGTCGCGCTGACGCTGCAGGGCGGCGGCGCGCTCGGTGCCTATCAGGCCGGCGTCTACGAGGGCATGGCCGAGGCCGGCATTGCGCCCAACTGGATCGCCGGGATTTCCATCGGCGCGCTCAATACGGCGATCATTGCGGGCAATCCGCCCGAGCATCGGGTCGCGAGGCTGCGCGAGTTCTGGGAAACCATCTGCAAGCCCGCTTACAGCGTGCCGTTGCCCGCCTTCGTCGAGCATGCGCTCTTCAACTCGGGCGATGCGATCCGCAAGACGTTCACCGCCATGCAGGCGGCCGGTGCGGTGGTGGAAGGGCAGAAGGGCTTCTTCGTGCCGCGCTTTCCGCCGCCGTTGCCGAATGCGTCGGGGCATCCCGAAAAGGCCAGCTACTACGACACGCGGCCGCTCAAGGAAACGCTCGAGCGCCTGTGCGATTTCGATCGCATCAATTCGAAGGAAATTCGCGTTTCCGTGGGCGCCGTAAACGTCGGCACCGGCAACTTCGTCTATTTCGACAACACCACCTGCAAGCTGCGGCCCGAGCATTTCATCGCTTCCGGCGCGCTGCCGCCGGGCTTCGCAGCGGTGGAGATCGACGGCGAGTATTACTGGGACGGCGGGCTGATGTCGAACACGCCGCTCTACGAAGTGATCCAGACCACGCCGCGCCGCGACACGCTCGCATTCCAGGTCGATCTGTGGAGCGCGCGCGGGCCCGTGCCCGACAACATCACCGACGTGCAGGGCCGCGTGAAGGACATTCAGTATTCGAGCCGCACGCGTCTCGTGACCGACATGCTGCAGCGTTCGCAGCGTTTTCGTCACGTGTTGCGCCAGGTGCTGGATCGCGTGGCGCCCGAGCATCAGCAGGATATGTGGGTCGAACTGGCGAACGAATTGTCGTGCTCCAGGAAGTACAACGTGATCCATCTGATTTACCGTCAGAAGGAGTACGAAGGGCACTTCAAGGACTTCCAGTTCGGCGTCTCCACCATGCGCGAGCACTGGGCGAGCGGCCTGCAGGACATTCGCGCCACGCTCTCGCAGCCGGGCTGGCTTGACAAGCCCGATAACGATGCGGGCTTCGTCACGCACGACATCCATCGCGACGCACACGGGGCGCATCGCAGCCCGGGAGACGACAGCGTGTGAACCGCGTGCGAGTCGACAAAGCCCTGCGCCAAAACACAAACGGCGTCCGTTCGGAAGAACGGACGCCGTTTGCTTTCGTCCGCCCGAAGCGGACTTCGCGGATTTCGCGTACTGCCGCAACGCGGCAGCATGCGCGAGACGCGGCTTACTTCAGCACTTGCGCGATAGCTTGTGCGACCACCTCGAGGTTGCGCGTGTTGAGCGCCGCCACGCAGATGCGGCCCGTGCTCACGGCATAGATGCCGAACTCTTCGCGCAGGCGATCCACTTGCGCCGCCGTGAGGCCCGAGTACGAGAACATGCCGCGCTGCACGTTGATGAAGTTGAAGTCGCGGTCCACGCCCGCGGCCGTCAGGCGCTCGACGAGGCCCGTGCGCATGGCGCGGATGCGCTCGCGCATCTCGCCCAGTTCGGATTCCCACATCGCGCGCAGTTCCGGCGAACCGAGCACCGCGGCGACCACCGAGCCGCCGTGCGTGGGCGGGTTCGAGTAGTTCGTGCGGATCACGCGCTTGAGCTGCGAGAGCACGCGTGCCGATTCTTCCTTGCTGTTCGTGATGATCGACAGCGCGCCCACGCGCTCGCCGTACAGCGAGAACGACTTCGAGAACGACGACGAAACGAACACGTTCAGATCCGAAGCGGCGAAGAGGCGCACGGCCGCGCCGTCGGCCTCGATGCCGTCGCCGAAGCCCTGGTAGGCGATGTCGAGGAACGGCACGAGGTTGCGCGCCTTCACGACTTCCACCACCTGCTTCCACTGATCGACGGTCAGGTCCACGCCGGTCGGGTTGTGGCAGCACGCGTGCAGCACGACCACCGTGCCTGCCGCGTAGCCGTTCAGCGCGGCCAGCATGCCTTCGAAGTTCACGCCGTTGGTTTGCGCGTCGTAGTACGGATAGGCCACCACTTCAAAACCGGCGCTCTCGAAGAGGGCGCGGTGGTTTTCCCAGCTCGGGTCGCTGATCGCGACCTTCGCGTTCGGGTTCAGGCGCTTGAGGAAATCGGCGCCGATCTTCAGCGCGCCCGTGCCGCCGAGAGCCTGCGCGGTCACCACGCGGCCCGCCGCGATCAGCGGCGAATCGTCGCCGAGCAGCAGCTTTTGCACGGCGGCGTCGTAGGCGGCGATGCCTTCGATCGGCAGATAGCCGCGCGGCAGGCCGGCTTCGACGCGGGCCTTTTCCGCCTCGCGCACCGCGCGCAGCAGCGGGATCTTGCCTTCCTCGTTGGTATACACGCCCACGCCGAGGTTCACCTTCGCGGTGCGCGCATCGGCGTTATAGGCTTCGTTCAGACCCAGGATAGGGTCGCGAGGGGCGAGTTCGACAGCGGAAAAGAGGGACATGATGGTTCGGCAATAGTCAAGGATGGACAACCTGGTTGGCCGCTTGCGCTGGCTCTCGCGCCGCCGCGTGGCCCGCAGCGCCTTGGGCGGGGGGCAGGGCGGCGCAGCCGGCCGGCCACGCAACGCGCTATTGTAACGAATCTGTGCGGCGTTTTCGCCCGCTGCGCGAAGGTTGCGCGTAGCTTTCCCCTCCTGCGCACAGACTTCGCCCGTGTTTTCCGGCCCTTCTTTGCCCGCTTTGCTTTCCGGAGCCGCCCGTCGCCCCTCGTCGCCACCCGTCGCCGCGCCGGCTCGCGCCCTGGACCACCCTCGGCCCGCCCATCGGCAAGACGCTAGAATAGTTGTTTGCTCAAGGCTCAGGATGTCGCCCCCATGTCCGACCATACCGTTGCCGACGCGCCCGCGCTCGACGAGTCGAAGTTCGTCCAGTACGAGGGCTCGCCGTTCCAGCTCTACCAGCCGTACCTGCCCGCCGGCGACCAGCCCACGGCCATCGAAACGCTCGTGGAAGGCATAGGCGACGGCCTCGCGTTCCAGACCCTGCTGGGCGTGACGGGCTCCGGCAAGACCTACACGATGGCGAACACCATCGCGCGGCTCGGCCGCCCGGCCATCGTGTTCGCGCCGAACAAGACGCTCGCCGCGCAGCTCTATGCCGAGTTCCGCGAGTTCTTTCCGCGCAACGCGGTCGAGTACTTCGTCTCGTACTACGACTACTACCAGCCGGAAGCCTACGTTCCGCAGCGCGATCTCTTCATCGAGAAGGATTCGTCGATCAACGAGCACATCGAGCAGATGCGGCTTTCGGCGACCAAGAGCCTGATGGAGCGGCGCGACGTGGTGATCGTCGCCACCGTTTCGGCGATCTACGGTATCGGCAATCCGTCCGAGTACCACCAGATGATCCTCACGCTGCGCCAGGGCGACCGCCTCGGCCAGCGCGACGTCATCGCGCGGCTGATCGCCATGCAGTACACGCGCAACGAGCAGGACTTCCAGCGCGGCACGTTCCGCGTGCGCGGCGACACCATCGACATCTTCCCGGCCGAGCACGCGGAAATGGCCGTGCGCGTGGAGCTCTTCGACGACGAAGTGGAGACGCTGCAGCTCTTCGATCCGCTCACGGGCCGCGTGCGGCAGAAGATCCCGCGCTTTACCGTCTATCCGTCCTCGCACTACGTCACGCCGCGCGACACCGTGCTGCGCGCCGTCGAAACGATCAAGGCGGAACTGCGCGAGCGCCTCGAGTTTTTTCACACCGAAGGCAAGCTCGTCGAGGCGCAGCGGCTCGAGCAGCGCACGCGCTTCGACCTGGAAATGCTCCAGGAACTCGGCTTCTGCAAGGGCATCGAGAACTACTCGCGACACTTCTCGGGCGCGCTGCCCGGCGAGCCGCCGCCCACGCTCGTCGACTACCTGCCGCCCGACGCCATGATGTTCCTCGATGAGTCGCACGTGCTGATCGGCCAGTTGAACGGCATGTACAACGGCGACCGCGCGCGCAAGGAGAATCTGGTCAATTACGGCTTCCGGCTGCCCTCGGCGCTCGACAACCGGCCGCTCAAGTTCAACGAATTCGAGCGCAAGATGCGTCAGGTGGTGTTCGTTTCGGCCACGCCCGCCGACTACGAAAAGAAGGTGACGGGCCAGATCGCCGAGCAGGTGGTGCGGCCGACGGGCCTCGTCGATCCGGTGATCGAGGTGCGGCCCGCCTCCACCCAGGTGGACGACGTGCTCGGCGAGATCAACGAGCGCGTGGCGGTCGGCGAGCGCGTGCTCGTCACCACGCTCACGAAGCGCATGGCGGAGCAACTGACCGAGTTTCTTGCCGATCATGGCGTGAAGGTGCGCTATCTGCACAGCGACATCGACACGGTGGAGCGCGTGGAGATCATCCGCGACCTGCGCCTCGGCACCTTCGACGTGCTCGTGGGCATCAACCTGCTGCGCGAGGGGCTCGACATTCCCGAGGTGTCGCTCGTGGCGATTCTCGACTCCGACAAGGAAGGCTTTCTGCGCGCGGAGCGTTCGCTGATCCAGACCATCGGGCGCGCCGCGCGCAACGTGAACGGCAAGGCGATCCTCTACGGCGACCGCATGACCGACTCGATGCGCCGCGCGATCGACGAAACCGAGCGCCGCCGCGCCAGGCAGATCGCCTTTAACGAGGCGCACGGCATCGTGCCGCGCGGGGTGGTCAAGCGCATCAAGGACATCATCGACGGCGTGTACAACGTGGACGAGGCGCGCGCCGAACTGCGCGAGGAGCAGGAGCGCGCGAAGTTCGAAGATATGTCCGAAAAACAGATCGCCAAGGAGATCAAGCGCCTCGAAAAGCAGATGATGGATTACGCCAAGAACCTCGAATTCGAGAAGGCCGCGCAGACGCGCGACCAGCTGGCGACGCTGCGCAGGCGCGTGTTCGGGGCGAACGTCGGCGACCATCCGGCCTGATTGCGGCACGGGACGCAGGGCAGAACGGCGGGCGGCCTCGGCGATCGAGGGCCGCCCGTTTTGCTTGGGGGGCGCCGGCGGCCTGTCGGGGCAGCCAGCCCCCAGCCCCCCAAGCCCCCCAGCCCCCAAGAGCCACGCCGCGAAATTCGCCTTCCAATTCCTCTGCTCATTACACTTCCTACATCGTGTAAGACGTCACCCGACGTCCCGGCCTTTCCGTACAAAGCCCTACTTGCATCAAACCCGTCGTGTACTTTCAATTGTTACGTTTCCCTATCGATGCTAAACTCTTTGCATATTGAGAATTGTTCGCATTAACGTTTCGGTCGTCGGTGCGGTGTTCTCGTGTCTTTCCAATAAAAACCAGGAGTTTCGATGCGGATTCACTCTTTCTTGCGCGGTGCGGCGCTCGTCGCGGCCGCCGCGGCTACCTGCGCCGCCAGTGCTGCCGAATACCCGATCGGCAAGCAGCAGATCCAGGGCGGCATGGAAATCGGTGCGGTCTATCTGCAGCCGATCACCATGGAGCCCGAAGGCATGATGCGCAAGGCGTCGGATTCCGACATTCACCTCGAAGCGGACATTCACGCGGTCAAGAACAACCCGACGGGTTTCGCCGAAGGCGACTGGATGCCCTACCTGCAGGTCCACTACGAACTCACCAAGCCGGGCTCGAACTACGTGCAGAAGGGTGACCTGATGGGCATGGTCGCCAACGACGGCCCGCACTACGGCGACAACGTGAAGCTGGCGGGCCCGGGCAAGTACCACCTGAAGCTGATCGTGGAACCGCCGATGCAGACCGGCCACATGGCGTTCGGCCGCCACGTGGACAAGGAAACCGGCGTGGGTCCGTGGTTCAAGCCGTTCACGCTCGAATACGACTTCCCGTTCGCGGGCATCGGCAAGAAGGGCGGTTACTAACGTGGCAGGTTTCGCGCATGCGGCCCGGCAGTGTCGCGTGGGTGCCATATGAGTGCCGTATGCGTGCCGTATGCGCGGCCCGGGTGGAATTCGAGCAGGAACAACGGATGACTGGAATCAGGAAGATGGCCGCACTCGCGCTGGCCGCAACGCTTGGCCTGCCGCTCTTCGCCGGCGCGGCGCACGCCGAGGATCTGCCGACCTTCAGGCTGGACATGGCCGACGGCAAGCTCAGCCCCGCGCGCATCGAGGTGCCGGCGGGCAAGCGCATCAAGATCGAGGTGCGCAACACCGGCAAGGGTGCCGTGGAGTTCGAAAGCGTGCAACTGCGCAAGGAGAAGGTGCTGGCGCCGGGCGCGGAGTCGTTCGTCGTGATCGCGCCGCTCGATCCGGGAGAGTACAAGTTCTTCGACGACTTCCATCAGCAGGCGCAGGGCGTGATTGTTGCCAAATGAGTGTTGCAAGGTGAGCGTGGCGAAGCGGCGCGCACGGGCCGTCGCCGCGCAGGCAGCAAAGGTAGCCGGCGCAGCCGCCGGTGGCAGGAGGATTGAATGGGTCAGGTGATGTTCATCGTGTGGCGGGAGAGCGTCGAGGCGCTGCTCGTCGTCGGCATTCTCCATGCGTGGCTGAAGAACGGCGACGCCGACGCGCGGCGCGGGCTGCCGTACCTGTGGGGCGGCGTGGCGCTCGGCCTCCTCGCGGCGGTGGGCCTCGGCGCGGCGCTGGTAGGGTTCACCGAAGTGCTGTCCGGCGATGCTCAGGACTACTTCCAGACGGCGATGGTGCTCGTCGCCTGCGTGCTGATCGTGCAGATGGTGCTGTGGATGAAGCAGCACGGGCGTACGCTCAAGCGCGACATGGAAACCTCGCTCGAACAGACCGCGCGCGACGCCAACTGGTGGGGCGTGACGGTGCTGGTCGCACTCGCCATCGCCCGCGAGGGCAGCGAAACGGTGATCTTTCTCTACGGCCTCGGTTTCGGCCAGTCGGGCCACGTGGACGCGAGCCAGTACCTCGCCGTGCTGATCGGCCTCGCGCTCGCATTCCTCACGTTCTACGTGCTGCAACTGGGCGGCAAGGTGTTCTCGTGGCGCCAGTTCTTCCGCGTCACCGAAATCATGCTGCTGTTTCTCGGCGCGGGCCTGTTCCAGAGCGGCGTGGACAAGCTGATCGACAAGGAGATTCTGCCGACGCTCGTCGATCAGGTCTGGAACTCGTCGGCGCTGCTCGACGACTCGAGTACCTTCGGTTCGCTCGTCGCGACGCTCACGGGCTACCGCGCGCATCCGGCGCTCATGAACCTGATCGCGTACGCGGCGTACTGGCTCGTGGTGGGGTTCCTCGTGCGCCGCGCCGGTGCGCGTGCCGCGTCGGCGCCCGGCAAGAGGAAGGCGGCATGAGCTGCGGCTCGCCCGAACCGGCCACGCTGACGAAGCGCCGCGGCTGGCTCGCGCCAGCCGGCCAGTGGATGCAGCGTCACGGCGCGGCGATCCGCGCGGTGCAGTGGGTTGTCGTCGCGGTCTACGCGTTCCTGATTCTCGTGCCCGCGGCAACGCCGCTGCCCGACGACACCGCGCATCTCTGGAACAACCTCACGCTTGCCGCGCAGTTCGTGTTCTGGGGCATCTGGTGGCCGTTCGTACTCCTTTCTATGGTTATGCTGGGCCGCGTGTGGTGCGGCGTGCTGTGTCCGGAAGGCACGCTCACGGAGTTCGCCAGCCGCTTCGGGCGTGGCCGCGCGATTCCGCGCTGGATGCGCTGGGGCGGCTGGCCTTTCGTCGCCTTCGGGCTCACCACGATCTACGGGCAGATGGTGAGCGTCTATCAGTACCCGAAGGCGGTGCTGCTGGTGCTGGGCGGATCGACGCTCGGCGCGATGGTGATCGGCTTTCTCTACGGGCGCGAGAAGCGCGTCTGGTGCCGCTATCTGTGCCCCGTCAACGGGGTCTTTTCGCTACTGGCGCGTCTTGCGCCGTTTCACTACAAGGTCGATGAAGAGGCCTGGCGCCGCTCCTACACGGCAGGCGAGCACGGCGGCCACCGCGTCGTTCCCGTCAACTGCGCGCCGCTCGTGCCGCTGCGCAACATGAAGGGCGCGGCCGCGTGCCATATGTGCGGGCGCTGCGCGGGCCACCGCGACGCCATCGACCTGACCTGGCGCTCGCCCGCCGAAGAGGTGGTCGATCTGGGCGGGCGCCAAGCGAGCGGCTGGGACACGGCGCTGATCCTCTACGGCCTCCTCGGCGTGGCCATCGGCGCGTTCCACTGGACCGCCTCGCCATGGTTCATCGATCTCAAGCAATCCGTTGCGGGCTGGCTCATCGACCGCGACATCACCTGGCCGCTGGAAACGAACGCGCCCTGGTTCCTGCTCACGCATTATCCCGAGCAAAACGATGTGTTCTCGTGGCTCGACGGCACGATGATCGTCGGCTATATCGTCGCGACCGGGCTCGTGTACGGCACGGCGCTCTTTGCGCTGCTCGCCGGCGCAAGCGCGGTGTTCGGCCGCTTCGACCTGCGCCGCCTGCACCATTTCGCGCAGGCGCTGATCCCGCTCGCGGGCGCGGGCGTATTCCTCGGACTTTCCGCCACCACGCTCTCCCTGTTGCGCGCGGAGCACGTGCCGATCGACTGGGCATCGGATGTGCGACTTGCGATTCTCGGCATATTCAATATGTGGAGTGGCTGGCTTGCGTGGCGGGTAACCGGCCGATACAGTCAGTCGCTCGGGCAACGCGTTCTGGCGACGACGGCATTCGCCGCCGCGCTTGCCGTGGTCGACAGCGCGTGGTGGCTCATGTTCTGGGGCTGGGCGCACTGACCGGCCGTTCAACCGATCGGAGAGCGAACCATGCGCACCAGGGCGGCACTGACTGACGAAGACATCGTGAAAATGGGCGACGCGGCCATCGCGCACGCGCGTGCCAACGAATGGCACGTGACGATTGCGATTGTCGACGAGGGCGCGCATCTGCTGTGGCTGCGCCGGCTCGACGGCGCAGCACCCGTGTCGGCCGAAATCGCGGCCTCCAAGGCGCGCACGGCGGCGCTCGGGCGCCGCGAGAGCAAGGTGTACGAGGAAGTGATCCGCCAGGGACGCACGGCCTTCCTGAGCGCGCCGCTGCCCGCGATGCTGGAGGGCGGGGTGCCCGTGATCGTCAACGGCGACGTGATTGGGGCCATCGGCGTATCGGGCGTGAAGTCCGATCAGGATGCCGCCATCGCCCGTGCGGGCATTGCGGCACTCGGCGTCGAGCAAGGTTGATGCGGCGCTACGTTTAAACGCAGCCGCATCGCAAGATCAGCGCAAAAGACAAAGGCCGCGGACTTGCCGCGGCCTCTTGCCATGGACGGCATGCCCTTGGGGGCGTGCCGTCCGCTTTCATGGTGAGAACAAAAAAATGGCGTGGCTGGCTGCGACGGCTGGCGTGAAGAATGTCTGCACGAAGGGGTCTAGATCTCGCGTGCAAGCCGTCGTGACTGGCTAGTGCCCAACGCCTCTCGATAGGAGGCGGTCCCCACAATACCCGGTACGAACTACTTGGTGAGGATCAGCTTGCCGAGCCGCGTGGCCCGCAACTGATACGTCTCGCCGTTATGCAGGATGCTCACGTGGCTGCGGCCTTGCAGCAGCGCCGTGCTGTCGAGCGTGCGCTCGTTGCTGGGCGCGCCGTTGGCGGCGGCATTTGCGCCCTCGTGAGCGGGCGCGCTCTTGCGCGTTTGCGCCGGCACGGCTGCCTTGGGCGCCTGGGTCGATGCAGCACGCGGGGCCGTTAGTGCCGGACCGCCGGAACGGCGCAGGCTGAGTGTGGATGAGCGGTTGAAGTCGGTCATGAAGTGACGTCTTTCTCGATACGATGGAGTGATTCTAAATGATAATCGTTCCTATTTTCAACTACGACAAATTCATCGGATTCGTGCAGCGATAGTCTGGGGAAAGGCGCGTGTGCGGCGTTCGGCGCGCGCAGCACACGCAGAGGATCAGTGCCGCGCTTCGGGGTCGCCGAGGCCGAGCACGTACTGGCGAATCAGCCGCACCGTGTCGATGTCCGACTCGCGGTAGGCCGACTTCACGATCTCGGAGGTCTGGCGGTCGTCTTCGGTGTCGGCGGTGGGGAGCGTGGTGCGGTAGTCGAAGCGCAGGAACAGCTGCGCTTCCTCGGGCTCCTCGATGCTCATGGTGAGCGAGCCGCCCACGTAGGTCTCGGTGGGGAGGATGTCGTAGCGCACGCTTTCGCGCAACGTGAGCGTGACGCGGTCGCGCACCGTGGCCTGGCCGTAGTGCAGCTCGCGCTCGAGCGTATTGCCCTCGCGCGCGAGGATCGTGCAGCTGTCGAGGCCGAGCACGAAGAGTTGCGGCTGCTCGGCGCGCAGCACGAGGCCTTCCCAGAGCTGATCGCGCGTCATGGTCTGGACGAGCGGATTCGACGGGTCGTTGATCTGGATGAGGTGTTCGAAATTCAAGGTCGATGGCTTCCTGTAGCGATGTCCGCCGCCGCTCACACGGCCACGAGCCCCGAGCGGATCGTGATCGTGTTCGTGAGCACCTTGTGAACCGGGCACGCATTCGCGATCTGCAAAAGCCGTTCGCGCTGCTCGTCGCTCAGCGCGCCTTCCAGCGCGATCTGGCGATCGATGGTCGCGCCTTCGCTGCCGGTCTCTATCGAGAGCTTCACGCGCACGCCGTCGAGCGGCCATGCCTTGCGCTGCGCATACATCTTCAGCGTGATCGAGGTGCAGGCGCCGAGGCTCGACAGCAGCAGCGAGAACGGCGAGGGGCCGCGGTCGCCGCCGCCGAGCGAGGCGGGTTCGTCGGCGATCCACGTGTGCGTGCCGTCGTCGAATTGAACCTGGTAGTCGGTTGAGCCGATGTGTGCAGTGACGATGGGTTCGGCCATGCGCTCCTCGCAAGCGGTGCGGACAACGGTGGACAAAGGGGATAAGGACGGGACGCGCGCGCCGGGTGCCGCGTGCCCCTTCGAAATCCTATTGTGACCGAAAGCGGACGAAGCTGCGAAAAGTTGCCTGACGCCGGGGTTTCAGTGCGCGATGCTGCCCATGCGTCCGGCCTGGTAGTCGAGCACCGCCTGGCGGATCTCGGCCTCCGTGTTCATCACGAAGGGGCCATAGCGTACCACCGGCTCGTTGAGCGGCATCCCGCCGATCAGCAGGACCTCGAGCGGTTCGGTCGCGTCGTCGGGCGCGGCGAGCACCACCGAATCGCCGTTGCCGGCAAAGCTCACCATCTGCTGCGCCGCAATACGCTCGCCGCCCGGCCCGTAGCTGCCGGTGCCCGCGAGGCCGTAGGCGAACACGTTCCACGCGCGCGGCACCGGCTGCTCGACGCGGCCGCCCGGCGCGATCGTGAAGTGCTGATAGAGGATGGGGGTGCGCGTTTCGATCGCGGCCTTCACGCCCAGCGCTTCGCCCGCGATCACCTTCACCGACACCTTGCCGTCCGCCGACCGGCCCACCGGAATGCGCGCGTGGGGCATCTCCTGATAGCGCGGCGCGATCATCTTGTCGCGCGCGGGCAGGTTCACCCACAGTTGCAGGCCGTGCACGCGGCCGCCGCTGCGCACGAATTCGGGGTCGGGCATCTCGCTGTGAACCACGCCCGCGCCGGCGGTCATCCATTGCACGTCGCCGGGGCCGAGCGTGCCGGAGTGTCCCGCCGAATCCTTGTGGCCAAAGCTGCCTTCGAGCGCATAGGTGACGGTTTCGAAGCCGCGATGCGGATGGTCGGGCGCGCCCTTGGCCGTGCCCGGCGCATAGTCCACCGGCCCCATTTCGTCGAGCAGCAGGAACGGATCGAAGTCCATCAACTGCCGGGTAGGGAACGGTCGATGGACGATGAATCCAGCGCCCTCGGTGGTGCGAACCGCGGGGAAGACGCGTTCGATCGTGCGGGTGGTCGTCATGGATGTCACCTCGAAAATATGGGAATTGCGCGATATGCGAAACAAACCGCTATTATAGGTAGCCCATTCGGCCTGTTTTAGGGCCCTGACGCAATGGATTGTCCCAGCGCTGGAACGACGACATGAAGATCGACTCGCATAACCTGAACGACCTGATGTACTTCTCGCAGGTGGTCGAGCACGGTGGCTTTTCCGCGGCCGAACGCGTGCTGGGTATTTCGAAGTCGCGTCTGTCGCGCCGGGTGAGCGAACTCGAAGCGTCGCTGGGCGTGCGTCTTTTGCAGCGCTCCACGCGCAAGCTGGCCCTTACCGAAGCGGGCGAACTTTTCTACCAGCATTGCCGCGCCATGCTCTCCGAAGCGCAGGCGGCCGTCAACGTCGTCCAGTCGCTGCGCTCGTCGCCGCGCGGCACGGTGCGCGTGAGCGTGCCGGTCACGCTGTCGCAGACGATCTTTTCGCAGATCATGCCGGAGTTCATGCATCGCTACCCGGAAGTGCGCGTGGTGATGCGCGTGACGAACCGCGTGATCGACCTGTTCGAAGATTCCGTGGATATCGCGTTGCGCGTGCGCTCCGAGCCGCCGCAAAACGCCAACATCGTGGTGCGGCCGCTCTGGCGCACCGAGCAGATGCTGGTGGGGGCGCCGAGCCTGCTGGCGCAGAACGCGCCGCCGCTCACGCCCGACGACCTCGCACGTTTCGAAACACTCGACACGCCCACGAGCGATGGCCGCCACGTGTTCCATCTGATCGCACCGGACGGCACGCGCCATTCGCACGAGCACGAGCCGCGCCTCATTACCGCGGACCTCACGACGATCCGCGAGGCCGCGCTTGCGGGCCTCGGCATCGCGGCGATGCCGGAGATGATGTACGGCGCCGCGCTGCGCACGGGCAAGCTTTCGCCGGTGATGCCGGGCTGGACGCTGCCGGTGCCGCAGCTCTATGCGGTGTTTCTGTCACGCCAGGGGATGGTGCCCGCGGTGCGCGCGTTCGTCGATTACCTCGTCGAAGTGCTCGATGCGGACAAGCATCTGCAACAGGAGTGTCCGCTGCGCAGCGAGATCGCGCCGCTGCTGGAGCGCTATCGCGAAGCGCAGGGCGAGACCGCGTCTCCGCATACATCGGCAGTGCGCCCCAAGCCGGGCCGCAACATCGAAACGGCATGAGCCCGGTTGCATCCCGGTGATGCAAGCGTTGATGTAAGCAGCGACATGCCTATGTCTTTTCGCATTTAAGCGTCGCCGGCAATCGTTACTTTCAATGGGCAAAGTCTTGAATGCGCAGGGCGAGAGGAATATATTGAAATCCCTCTCGCCAAGACCGGTCTTGAGCGGGAATTGATGGCCGCTATCATAGTGGGCCTTCAGGGCTGAGAGCGCTGTCCGTGTTGCCCACGGCATGTCGCATGTGCCGGCACGAACTGGCCGACGGTGAGTGTCGATACCGCCCGAATGCGCTGCGTGCGCACGAAAAAAGGCCTTCATCTGACGATGAAGGCCTTTTACTTTGCAGCGCAGGAAAAACGCAGGAAAAACAGCAATGGCGCGGGCAGCGCGCCCGCCTCAGCGATGCGCGGGATCCGTCACGAAGCCGAGCTTCGTGAGCCCGCCGCTTTGCGCCGCCGACATCACCTGCGCCACTTTCTCGTAGGCCACCTTGCGGTCCGCGTTCAGGTGCAACTCGGGTTGCGGCTCGGTTTGCGCGGCGGCCGCGATCTTTGCCCGCAGCGTCTTGTCGTCCACGGCGGTGCCGTCCCACAGCACGGTGCCGTCCGCTTCGATGGAGACGTTGATCTGCGCGGGCTTCGTGTCTTCTTTCTGGCTGCTCGCGTGCGGCAGGTCGATCTTCACGGCGTGACGGATCACGGGAATCGTCACCATGAAAACGATCAGGAGAACCAACATGACGTCGACGAGCGGCGTCATGTTGATTTCGTTCATCAGGCCGTCGTCTTCATCGCTGACAAAAGGGCTCATCGCCATGGTGCGCCTCCGTTTCAGTGCGTGCGCGCGGCGACGCGCAGGTTGCCCTTGGTGGACGAAAGGCGCGCGCCCGTGACGAAGAACGCATGCAGGCCGTGCGCGAAGCGATTGAGCTTCGTGACGAGCGCCTTGTTGGCGCGCGTGAGCGCGTTATAGCCGAGCACGGCCGGAATCGCGACGAACAGGCCGAACGCCGTCATGATGAGCGCTTCGCCCACCGGGCCCGCGACGGCGTCGATCGACGTCTGTCCCGTTGCGCCGATCGTGAGCAGCGCGTGATAGATGCCCCATACGGTGCCGAAAAGGCCCACGAACGGCGCCGTGCTGCCGATCGAGGCGAGAATGGCGAGGCCGCTTTGCATCTTCGCGATCGATTCGTCCATCGCGTCCTTGAGGCAGCGCGTGACCCAGTCCGAAACGTCCATGCGGTCGTGCAGGTGCGGCTGCGTCTGATGATGGTGCTCGGAGGCTTCCTGGCCCGAGAGTGCGAGGGCGAGGAACGGGTTGTCGTCGCGGGTGCCGCTGCCGAGCTTCTTCATGCCGTCGTCGAAATCGTCCGAATGCCAGAACGACTGCTCGGCGTTCTTCGTGAGGCGCTTCAGGCGTATGACGTTCCAGCCCTTCACGAGGATCACGCACCACGACAGCACCGACATCACCAGCAACGCGAGCGCGATGCCGCGCGTCACGAAATCCCCTTGCGCCCAGACGTGGGCGATACCGTAGTTCTGCATTCTCAATTCCTCGTTATTCAATTCATGAAAGCGGTGTGGCTTCGGCCGCGCTAGTCGTGCAGGCTGAAGTCGAAAGGCTGCGTATAGGCCGCGCGCACGGGCTGGCCGTTCTCCGTATAGGGCTTGCATGCGCTGTCACGCATGGCGGCGAGCGCGGCGTCGTCGAGCCGGCTGTAGCCGCTGCTCTTCTTCAGTTCGATGTTCTCGATCTTGCCCGTGAGACCCACCACGAAACGCACGTAGGCCACGCCGGTTTCGCCGCGGCGCTTCGAGAGCGTCGGGTAATCGGGGCTCACGATGTTGCAGTCGAGGTGCGAGACGTTCTTCGGCGCGTCGATGGCCATGGTGGGCTTGCCCACTGCGGGTGCGGCCGCCGCTGCGGGCGCAGGCGTCGGGGCCGCGGGCGGCGGCGTCGGGTCCGCGGGGGCGGGCGCTTCGACGGCGTGCTGCGAGGGCGCCTCGGCGACGGGCAGCGGCGTGGGCCTGGGCTTCGGCTGGACCCGGGGCTTTTCCCGCGTCACGTGCGGCACCGGTTTGGGCGGTGGCGGCGTGGGCGTGGACTGGAGCGCGGCGGGTGCGGCAACCGGATCGGGCTGGATCAGCTCGGCCGTGATCGTGTGCGACTGAAGCGCGACGGGCACGGCCGTGTCGCGGTTCGCGAGGACGAAGGCGATGAGTGCCGCATGGGCGGCCAGTACGAGGGCCGTCGCGACGACGATACGGCGGTTCGCGCGTAAGGGGGAACCCGGCAACGTGCCGGCTGTAGTGTGGAGAGCCTGCATGTTAGCGTGGGGGCCGGACAAAAGACGGTGCGCCGGCTTGCCGGCGCACCGTGTCGGACAAATTCATTTGCGGAATATCAACAGCGAAATGCACAGCGTAGTCACGAATCCGATCAGCAATTCCATTCCGGCCTCCTGAGAGAGGGGAACGAGCGGTAGCTGGCTGGTCGTGAAACTGGCTTGCTGTCGGCACGAACGCGGCGCGCGATGCCGGCGGAGTGGCCGGCGGCGCGCCGCGGTGTTCAGGCGGCCTTGCGCTCGTAGAACATGAGAGGTTGCACGGCAGGCACCGCGACCGGGTGCGCGTGCGTCACGCCGCAGCGGCTCGCGCAGACGCCGCTTTGCGACATGACATCGCGCACGGACTCTTCGCACTTGCCGCAGCAGGTGGCGACGCCGAGCTCGAACTGGAGTTCGTCGAAGGAGTCCATGCCTTCCGCGATCGAGGCACGAATCGTCCGGTCGGAAACGGACTTGCACACGCAGACAATCATGATGAAGCGCGATAGAGAGAGTTAATGCGAATTATTATCATTATGTTTGATGCGCTTGGCAAGCGCCTTGACGGAAAATTTGTAACAAAACCGGACCCTTAGCAGGGATTTTGCTCAGGGTCAGGACGGCGTCCGGCGCGACGCGGGGCGGGGAATCGGGGGCAGAAGGGCCGAAGGCCCGCGGAGCAAGGCGGACGACCTTGGCAGGCTAAAAGGGTGGAAACAAGAGGGGTAGCCGGGTGTCACGCCGATCAGGCGGCCGACTTTTCCAGCTTGTCGAGTTCAAGCGTGCGGCGCGAGGGGATTTGCACGGTTTCGACCGCGGCGTCGATGCCGAGCAGCGCCGCGGCGAGCAGGCGCAGGTGCGCGCCGTCGCTCGTCGAGCAAAAGCGCGTGGGGGCCGGCTCCGCGGCGCCTTCGGGCGCCTCGGCGAGCAGCCTGTGCTGGGCGAGCACGCGTTCGAGCTGGCGCGCGATGGCGACGCTGGTGTCGATCAGCGTCATGCGTTCGCCGACGATCGAGCGGATCGCGTCATCCAGAAACGGGTAGTGCGTGCAGCCGAGCACGAGCGTATCGGCACCGGCGTCGAGCATGGGCTGCAGATAGCCGCGCAGCAGCACGAGCAGTTCGGGCGAGCCCACGTCGCAGCGTTCCACCGCCTCTACGAGGCCGTGGCCGGGCTGGCTGAGCACGCGCAGGTCGCCCGCGTGGCGCGCCACCAGCGCCTGGAAGCGCGCGCTGCGCAGCGTGACCTGGGTGGCGAGCACGCCGGCCACGCGCGAGACCGACTGCAGCGCGGCGGGCTTCACGCCCGGCTCCACGCCCACGAGCGGAATCGGCAACTGCCCGCGCACGAGTTCGATGGATTGCGCCGTGGCCGTATTGCAGGCCACGACCAGCGCCTTGGCCCCCTGGCGCACGAGCCATTCGCCTATCGCCAGCGTGCGGTCGGCAATGAAATCGTCGTCGCGCTGGCCATAAGGCGCATAGCGCGAGTCGGCGACATAGACGACCCGCTCGGCAGGCAGCAGCGTGCGCACGGCGCGCAGCACCGAGAGGCCGCCAAGACCGGAGTCGAAGATGCCGACGGGCGCGGTGCAGGCGTTGGGCGTGGCGTTCACGACGAGTCGTTCAGGGGAGGCGGGGCAGGGTGAAAAAAGCGCATTCGCCGGTGGGACGAATGCGCCGCGCGAGCCGGACGGCGATCAGGATTCTACCGAACCCATGGCCGACTGCTGGTAGTTCTGGATGCCGACCTTGTCGATGAGGTCGATCTGCGTTTCGAGCCAGTCGATGTGCTCTTCGGTGTCGTCGAGGATCTTCGTGAAGATCTCGCGCGAAATGAAGTCGCGCACCGATTCGCAGTAAGCAATGGCTTCCTTGCAGGTGGACTGGGAAATCTGCTCGAGCTTCAGATCGCATTCGAGGATTTCCTTGGTCTCTTCGCCAATCAGGAGCTTGTGCAGGTCTTGAAGGTTGGGCAGGCCGTCGAGCATGAAGATGCGTTCGATGAGCCAGTCGGCATGCTTCATTTCGCCGATCGATTCGTCGTATTCGTGCTTGCCGAGTTTTTCGAGTCCCCAATGCCGGTACATGCGCGCATGGAGAAAATATTGATTAATTGCGGTGAGCTCGTTTTTGAGCTGCGCATTCAGATATTCGATGACCTTCTTGTCGCCTTGCATAATTTTTCCTTACCTGGTGGGGCGGTGTGGGTTCTGGTACTGAACAATAAACGCTGTGCCGGCAATTGCCAAGACCGAATCCCGATTCTATTCAGACCTTTGCAGGGTGCTGAGAATTAATCTCAGTCTGTTTCGCATTAATCACGATAAAGCGGAAAAAAAACCGGGGCGCGAGGCCCCGGTTTTGTGCATCGGTACGAACCGATGGCCTGGCATCAGGCCGTCGCAACCGGAATCTTGCCGATCTTTGCCTGCCATTCGGCGGGGCCGGTCTTGTGCACCGAGGTGCCCGACGAATCGACGGCCACCGTGACCGGCATGTCCTGCACGTCGAACTCGTAGATCGCTTCCATGCCGAGGTCTTCGAACGCGAGAACCTTCGAGCCGCGGATCGCCTTCGAAACGAGGTAGGCGGCGCCGCCCACGGCCATGAGGTACGCGGCCTTGTGCTTCTTGATCGACTCGATGGCAACGGGGCCGCGCTCGGCCTTGCCGACCATCGAGATGAGGCCCGTTTGCGCGAGCATCGTTTCCGTGAACTTGTCCATGCGCGTGGCAGTGGTGGGGCCGGCCGGGCCCACCACTTCGTCGCGCACCGGATCGACCGGGCCGACGTAGTAGATCACGCGGTTCCTGAAGTCCACCGGCAGCTTTTCGCCCTTCGCCAGCATGTCGGCGATGCGCTTGTGCGCGGCGTCGCGGCCCGTGAGCATCTTGCCCGAGAGCAGCAGCGTCTGGCCCGGCTTCCACGAAGCCACTTCTTCCGGCGTGAGCGTGTTCAGATCCACGCGCTTGCTGGTTTCCGTATTCGGCTCCCAGTTGACCTTGGGCCAGGCGTCGAGCGAGGGCGCTTCGAGTTTCGCCGGGCCCGAGCCGTCCAGCACGAAGTGCGCGTGGCGCGTGGCGGCGCAGTTCGGGATCATCGCGACGGGCTTCGAAGCCGCATGCGTGGGCGCCGCGTGAATCTTCACGTCGAGCACGGTGGCGAGGCCGCCGAGACCCTGCGCGCCGATGCCGAGCGCGTTGACCTTCTCGTGCAGCTCGACGCGCAGTTCTTCGATCCAGTCCTTCGGGCCGCGCTTGATGATGTCCTGGATGTCGATGGACTCCATCAGCGATTCCTTGGCCATCAGCATCGCCTTTTCAGCGGTGCCGCCGATGCCGATGCCGAGCATGCCCGGCGGGCACCAGCCCGCGCCCATCGTCGGCACGGTCTTGAGCACCCAGTCCACGATGGAGTCGGACGGGTTCAGCATCACGAACTTCGACTTGTTTTCCGAGCCGCCGCCCTTGGCCGCCACTTGAACGTCCACCTTGTCGCCCGGCACGATCTCGTAGTGGATCACGGCCGGCGTGTTGTCCTTCGTGTTCTTGCGGCCGCCTTCGGGCGGGCTCACGATCGAGGCGCGCAGCACGTTGTCCGGGTTCAGATAACCGCGGCGCACGCCTTCGTTGATCATGTCGGTGACGCCCATCGTCGCGCCGTCCCAGCGCACGTCCATGCCGACCTTCACGAAGATTGTGACGATGCCGGTGTCCTGGCAGATCGGGCGGCGGCCTTCGGCGCACATGCGGCTGTTCGTGAGGATCTGCGCGATCGCGTCCTTCGCGGCCGGGCTTTCTTCAAGCTCGTACGCGCGGCCGAGCGCCTCGATGTAATCCTGCGGATGGTAGTAGCTGATGTGCTGCAGCGAATCCGCAATGCTCTGGATCAGGTCTTCCTGTTTGATGACGGTCATGGCTAGGCTTCAGTGGGGACTGGGTGTTTTGAATCGGTATCGTGTGGCGCGTTTCGTGGGCCGGAGTGGCGTGCCGGCGTGCTCACTCCGGCGCGACGGCATCCGCTCGCACCGGATGGCGCGCGGCGAGGTCCTGGTAGTGCTCGGGGTGCGTGTGCGTGGTGAGGCGGTCGATCCACGCCATGACGAGCGCGGAAACGAGGAACGCGGCGTGGATGATCACCTGCCACATCACGGTATGCGGGGAGACAGCATCGGGATTGATGAAGGTCTTGAGCAGATGAATCGACGAAATGCTGATGAGCGCCATGGCGAGCTTCACCTTCAGCACGCCGGCGTTCACGTGATCGAGCCACTCGGGCTCGTCGGGATGGCCTTCCAGGCCCATGCGCGAGACGAAGGTTTCGTAGCCGCCCACGATCACCATGATGAGCAGGTTCGAGATCATCACCACGTCGATCAGGCCGAGCACGGCGAGCATGACGCTGGTCTCGTCGAGCGACATGGCATGCGTGACGAGGTGCCAGACCTCCTTCAGGAACAGCACGCAGTAGACCGCCTGCGCGACGATCAGGCCGAGGTAGAGCGGCACCTGGAGCCAGCGGCTCATGAAGATGACGCGCGGCAGCAGGCGCGTGCGGCGCGGAAGCGGCGAGGGACGTGCAGCGGACATGGGCGATCACGTGGGGATTAATCGGGCCGGGCCGCGGGGCTGCGCTGTCCGCCTGCGGCGGCGCATGGAGGCGCCACCGGCGGATGCGCGCCGCATGGGGCCGGGCGCGCGCTATTGTACAGCGTCGGCGCGGCGGTTCGCCGGCTCACGGGCAAGGCGGACTGCGCGGGAGGCGTCCGTGGCGCAGCCTTGGAGCGAGCGTGGCCCAGACGGTGAGCCCTGCTGCGAATCCGGCCGCGGTGCCAACCCGGCGCCAACCCGGCCCGGCCGCTGGGGCCGCGGCCTCAGGACGCGACGGGCGGCAGCCGCTTCGTCTTCACGCTCGCGAGGGCGATGCCGGTGATCACGCAGGCGAGCGCGACGCCGTGCGCGGGCGTGGGCCGCTCGCCGAGGAAGGCGATCCCGTAGAGCGCGGCGGCCACGGGCAGCACGGCTGTGAACACGCCCGCGACGCTGCCCGGCACGTGCCGGATGCCCTTCATCCAGAGGCAGAACGAGAAAATGCTGGCGGAAAGCCCGTACCACAGCGAGAGCTCCCAGATGCCGGCGGGCACCGCTGAATAATCGAACGAGAGTGCGTAAGGCAGGCCCACGGGCAGCATCAGCAGCAAGCCGAACAGATGCGTGTAGGCGCAGATGTCGAGGGGTTCGAGCGTCTGTGTGAGGCGGCGCGAGAGGATCACGTAGAGCGATTCGCAGCACACCGCGCCGAGCACCATCAGATTGCCGGCGAACGACTGCGGCGAGCCGCCTGCGTCGGCGTGCGCCAGGTTGATGACGGCGATGCCCGCGATGGCGAGCACGATCGAGGCGAGCGCGCGGCCGTCCGGGCGCTCGCGCAGGAAGAGCCACGAGAAGAGGGCGACCACGGCCGGGATCGTGCTCGTGATGACGCCGGCCGCGACGGCGCTCGTGCGATGCACGCCGCCGAGCATGAGCAGCGTAAACCCGAATGTACCGAACAGGGCCTGCAAAAACAGATTGATCCATTCGCCGCGCTTCACGCGCCGCATCTTCGCCATGCGCAGCAGCGGGCCGAGCACCGCGAGCGCGATGACGAAACGCAGCAGCGCGAAGAGCGGAACGGGAACGAAAGCGACGATCGACTTGCCGATGCCGACATTGCTGCCCACCAGCAGCATGGCGGCGACGAGGAAGAGAGAATAGCGGTTCAAGCTGGAATCCGGACACACAGTTCAGTTAGCATTCTAAATGCCTGCTTACTTCCGCGTCACAGACTTATCGGGCGAGGCTGCCGGGTTGGGCCGCGAAGTTGTGTTACGTAAGTGGCCGGTAAGTTGCTACGCTTAATCTAGGCGCCATGGACAGAGCGGCCTTGCCGGCGGTCCATGTATGCTGCGTTGCCGCATCGTCACGCGCGCAAGCCGGTGCGGGCAGCAGGAACAACAGCGCCGCCGTCCTGCGGTGCCCATTTGGGCGCACGCCAGGACGAGGCGGTATGGAGACGGTGCGCGCTCCGCTACGAAAAGCGCGGCGCGTATCTACACGTTTTACGTTTCATCTTCACCAAGGGGTTGTCGATGTCTGCGATTGAATCGGTTCTTCAGGAGCGCCGCGTTTTCGCGCCTTCCGCACAAGCCGTGGCGAATGCCACCGTGTCCGGCATGGACGCCTACAAGGCGCTCGTCGCCGAAGCCGAACGCGATTACGAAGGCTTCTGGGCGCGGCTCGCGCGCGAAACCCTGACCTGGCAGAAGCCGTTCACGAAGGTACTGGACGAATCGAAAGCGCCGTTCTACACATGGTTCGAAGACGGCGAACTCAACGCCTCGTACAACAGCCTCGACCGTCACGTCGAAGCCGGCAACGGCGAACGCGTGGCCGTGATCTTCGAAGCCGACGACGGCACCGTCACCCGCATCACCTACCAGGACCTGCTCGCGCGCGTCTCGCGCTTTGCAAACGCGCTGAAGAAGCGCGGCGTGAAGAAGGGCGACCGCGTGGTGATCTACATGCCCATGTCGGTCGAAGGCATCGTCGCGATGCAGGCCTGCGCGCGCATCGGCGCCACGCACTCGGTGGTGTTCGGCGGGTTCTCGTCGAAGTCGCTCAATGAGCGCATGGTGGACGTGGGCGCCGTGGCGCTCATCACCGCCGACGAACAGATGCGCGGCGGCAAGGCGCTGCCGCTCAAGAACATTGCCGACGAAGCGATCGCGATGGGCGGCTGCGAAGCCGTGACGAGCGTGATCGTCTACAGGCGCACGGGCGGCAAGGTGGCATGGCACGAAGGCCGCGACTGCTGGATGCACGAACTGGCCGATGCCGAGAGCGATATCTGCGCACCGGTGCCGGTCGGCGCCGAGCATCCGCTCTTCATCCTCTACACGTCCGGCTCCACGGGCAAGCCGAAGGGCGTGCAGCACAGCACGGGCGGCTACCTGCTGTGGGCGGCGCAGACCATGAAGTGGACCTTCGACTACCAGCCCGCCGACGTATTCTGGTGCACGGCCGACATCGGCTGGATCACGGGCCACAGCTATATCGCCTACGGCCCGCTCTCCATCGGCGCGACCCAGCTGGTGTTCGAGGGCGTGCCCACCTACCCGAACGCGGGCCGCTTCTGGGACATGATCGCGAAGCACAAGGTCACGCTGTTCTACACGGCGCCTACGGCCATCCGCTCGCTCATCAAGATGTCCGAAGCCGATGCGAAGGTGCATCCGAAGAGCTACGACCTCTCCTCGCTGCGCATACTCGGCACGGTGGGCGAGCCGATCAACCCCGAAGCCTGGGTCTGGTATTACGAGAACGTGGGCGGCTCGCGCTGTCCGATCGTCGATACGTGGTGGCAAACCGAAACCGGCGGCCACATGATCACGCCGCTGCCGGGCGCCACGCCGCTCGTGCCGGGTTCGTGCACGCTGCCGCTGCCGGGCATCATGGCCGCGATCGTGGACGAAACCGGCCAGGACGTGCCGAACGGGCAGGGCGGCATTCTCGTCGTCAAGCGCCCGTGGCCTTCGATGATCCGCAACGTGTGGGGCCAGCCCGAGCGCTACAAGTCGGGCTACTTCCCCGAGGAACTGGGCGGCAAGCTGTATCTGGCCGGTGACGGCAGCGTGCGCGACAAGGAAACGGGCTACTTCACGATCATGGGCCGGATCGACGACGTGCTGAACGTTTCGGGCCACCGCCTCGGCACGATGGAAATCGAGTCGGCGCTGGTGGCGAACCCGCTCGTGGCGGAAGCGGCCGTGGTGGGCCGCCCCGACGACACGACGGGCGAAGCGGTGGTGGCGTTCGTCGTGCTCAAGAGCACGCGGCCGCAGGGCGAGGATGCCGTGAAGCTTGCCAACGAACTGCGCGCGTGGGTGGGCAAGGAGATCGGGCCGATCGCCAAGCCGCGCGACATCCGCTTCGGCGAGAACCTGCCGAAGACGCGCTCGGGCAAGATCATGCGGCGCCTGCTGCGCTCGCTCGCCAAGGGCGAGGCGATTACGCAGGACGTCTCCACGCTGGAAAACCCGGCGATTCTCGATCAGCTCGGCGAGTCGCTGTAACGGTTTGCCAACGGGGGGCTTGACTCAGGACGCATGGCGTCCGGCCGCCCCCCGGTAGCCCCCCGATCGCCCCCCGATCGCCCCCCGGTTGTTCCCGATTGCCGGCCCTGCGCGTTTTTGCTACACAGGCGCATGGCCGCGCGACACCCTACCCCCCGGAACAACGTCAATCCCCTGCCTGAGCCGCCGCCGGTCAGCGAGGCGATGGCGCTCGCCCATCGGCGCTACTGGCGCTTCAACATGGCGTTGATCGCGGTGCTCATGACGATCGGCTTCGCCGTCTCGTTCGTCGTGCCGCTCTTTGCCCGCACGCTTGCGACCGTGCGCTTCGCGGGTTTTTCTCTGCCGTTCTATGTCGGCGCCCAGGGCGCGATTCTGGTGTACGTGCTGCTGGTGGCCGTCTATATCCTGCTGATGCAGCGCGCCGACCGCGAACTGCAGGCTGCGCTCGAAGCCGATCTCGCGATCCGCGAAGCCGGCAAGGCGCCGCAACGATGAGGCTGGCGCACCGGTTGATCCGCTCGTATGCGCTCTACACGCTCGGCTTTCTCGCCTTCGTGTATGTGATGTGGCGCATCGAACTCGTGACCGGTCCCGGCATGTGGATCGGTTATGTGTTCCTGTTCGTGCCGATCGCCGTGTATGCCGTGATCGGCCTGCTCTCGCGCACCTCGGATCTCGTGGAGTACTACGTAGCGGGGCGCCGCGTGCCATCGTTCTTCAACGGCATGGCCACGGCGGCGGACTGGCTTTCGGCGGCATCGTTCATCGGGCTCGCGGGCTCGCTCTACGCCAGCGGCTACGACGGCCTCGCGTACATGATGGGCTGGACCGGCGGCTACTGCCTCGTCGCGTTCCTGCTCGCACCCTACGTGCGCAAGCTCGCGCGCTACACGATCGCCGATTTCCTCGGCACGCGCTTCTCCAGTAACCTCGTGCGCGCGCTCGCCGTGCTCGCCACCATCCTGTGCTCGTTCGTCTACCTCGTCGCGCAGATCCAGGGCGTGGGGCTGATTGCGATGCGCTTCATCGGCGTGGATTTTGCCATCGGCATTTTCTGCGGGCTCGCGGGCATACTCGTGTGCTCGTTTTTGGGCGGCATGCGCGCGGTGACGTGGACCCAGGTTGCGCAATACATCATCCTGATTGCGGCGATCCTGATTCCCGTTTCGTTGATCGCGCATCGAGATGGATTGAGCTGGCTGCCGCAGTTCGACTACGGCCACCTGATGGAGCGGGTGGAAACGCTGGAGGGCAACGTCCGCGACGCTAACGCCGAGCAGAGCGTGCGCGACGAATACCGGCGGCGCGCGGCGGTCTGGCAGTCGCGGCTCGATACGCTGCCGCAGTCGTATAGGGAGGAGCGCAACCGCATTGCGGACACGCTCGCGAACCTGCGTCGCCACAACGGGCCGCTGCGCGAGATCGATTCGCAAGAGCGCGAACTGGCGGCGTTCCCGCACGACCCGGAAGCGGCGCGCGTGGTGTGGACGCAAATGCGCGACGACCTGCTTGCGCGCGCGGCGACTCCGGTGCCCATGCACGAGCCGTTTCCGGCCGCGAACGAAGAGGCGAGGCGCATTCATCAGCGCAACTTCCTTTCGCTGCTGCTGTGCCTCTCGCTCGGCACGGCGAGCCTGCCGCATATTCTCACGCGCTACAACACGACGACCTCGGTGGCATCGGCGCGGCGTTCGGTGGGGTGGACGCTCTTCTTCGTCGCGATCTTCTATTTGACCGTGCCGGTGCTGGCGGTGCTGATCAAGTACGAGATCCTTTCGCATCTGGTGGGGCAGCGTATCGACGATCTGCCGCATTGGGTCATGCAGTGGCGGCGCTTCGAACCGTATCTCATCAGCATTACCGACGTGAATGGCGACGGTATCGTGCGCTGGGGCGATATTCAGATGCAGCCCGATATGGTCGTGCTGGCGGCGCCCGAGATTGCGGGGCTGCCGTATGTGATGTCGGGGCTCATTGCTTCCGGCGCGCTCGCGGCTGCGCTCTCGACCGCGGACGGGTTGCTGCTCACGATCTCCAACGTGCTCTCGCACGACGTGTATTACCACATGGTCGATCCGGAGGCTTCGAGCCAGCGGCGCGTGACGATGTCGAAGATTCTGCTGCTCGGGGTGGCGCTGTTCGCTTCGTGGGTGGCTTCGCTCAATACCGGGAATATTCTGTTTCTCGTGGGCGCGGCGTTTTCGCTGGCGGCTTCGAGTCTGTTTCCGGTGCTCGTGCTGGGGGTGTTCTGGAAGCGGACGACGCGATTGGGGGCGGTGGCGGGGATGATTGCGGGGCTGGCGGTGTGCGTTTATTACATCGTGGCGACTTATCCGTTCTTTACGGAACTGACGGGGTTTGAGGGGGGGAGGTGGTTCGGGATCGAGCCGATCAGCTCGGGGGTGTTCGGGGTGCCGGCGGGGTTTCTTGCGGCGATCGTCGTGAGCCTTCTGGATCGGCGGCCGGATGGTTATACGGAGGCATTGGTGGATTATATTCGGCATCCTTAGGGATTGTTCGCCAGCATTGAAACTGCTTATGATGCGTGAGGGCGTGACAACGGCAACGTGTGGTTCGATGGTGGCGATATCGCAGACTTGAACGATTGGGCTGATTAACGGGATCGACAATGGGGATCAACTGTCTCGGCGACCGCGTGCCTGACGTGCCTGCCGATATCCTCGCGTTGATGGAATCGCTGGGCGGTGCGGTGGAGATTGATGAGTATCGCTAAGGGTTGGATGGGGGGCGGTTTACTGGGCCGATTGAAAGTTTTCTTGTCATCCGTTTTGTTGCCGCAGTCGCGCAAATAGCTTGCGCGGCCGGACGCATGGATCCGTCGCCCCATTCCTTGCGCGCCGACTTCTCACACGAAGCATCGCGGGCCTTCTTCCACCTCGCGATTTTTTCCTCCAATGCGGCCTTGTGCTCCGGATGCTCTTCGATCTGCTTGTCCAGGACCTTCTGCAACTCATGCTCCGCGACAATCTGGTCACGCCATGCGCAGAAGTTCATGCTGGTTTGGCTCGCATCACAGTCATTGAGCAGCGCGGCAACCTTGCTAGCCGGCAGCCCGCTGCGTGCCGAGATTTCGTCGGTCGGGGTCTGGTCTGCATGCGCAGCCACTGATGCCAGCATAAGCAGCCAGAGGGTGTACCTTTTCATCGAGCCCTCTGCGGTTGGAACGGAGCAGCTTCGAGATGTCGTCGACTGACGAGCCGGTCGAGCGGACCGCGGGAAATCGCGCGTTGTGTCACGGTTCTGCGCACGTGGGACTCCGCTCGACTGACGCGAACAACGAGTTGTGCATTGACTTCGGAGATCGTGACCGGGCGGCGCAGTTCTTCGGGCGTGCAGGGTCCGGTGTGGGCGAGTGTTCCCACACCGTAGGTACAGTTGTTTGCCAGATCGTTGTAGTGGGCCATGGCCGCTTGTTCCCGGGTGGGCAATGCGGCCCAGCCAGGCTGAATCAATCCCATATTTTCGTTTGCCATCGGTTGTCCTCTCAACATGCTGCTCGTGTTCCGTGATGATCGCGTGGCTGAAGTACCTTAGCATCGGACAATACGATGCGACTTCAATTGGCTTGGACCGGCTGCCTGGTTTTATTGGCCGGGTTGATCGAACATCAACGATGTGCGACCGCCGAAAGGCTCAGAGAGGGCCTACCGCAACGCGGGTTCAATCACCACCCGTGGTTCGGGTGTCGGGTAGTCACCAGTTGTACGCTGCGTTTCGCACGCCGCGAATGCGGCGGAACGTTACATACGGGGTTATACGGCGGCGCTTGTCGATTACATCCGGCATCCGTGCGACGGCGCGGCGCCGATACTGCAGCGCTGATTTTCCCTGACCATACAGTCCGTACGTTTCCGGACTGCCTGATTTCCTCTCCTTCCACGCAAGCCTGCCGCAGGGCCTCCCGCCTATTTCCCTGATTTGCCCAATGCACCTCGCCTGCCGCATTGGTGGAAACCCTCACCCTTGATTCTCACCCAATGAGAATTACATTTTTGAATTGCGGGAGTCGCGTGGCATGCTCACTGCATCAATTTCGGCTTTTTTCTCCCGATGAACCAGGAACCCGGCGTTACCGGTGCCGAGCGGCTGCTGCTGGTCCTCACGGCGCTCGCCAGCCATGGCAAGGCCATGTCCGTGAAGGACATGCTCGGCACCACGGGGCTCGCCCAGAGCACGCTCTACCGCCAGATCGCGCTGCTCAAGCGTTGGGGCTTCGTGACCGAGGACTCGGGCTACTACGCGCCAGGTCCGGTGAGTCTGCAGCTCGCACTTGGCTTCGACATCAATTCGCTGCTCGTCGAAGCGAGCCGCGAAGGCATGCGCCAGCTCGCGCGGGCATCGCAGGAAAGTGTCGGGCTGGTTGTCGTGCTCAACGATCAGGTGATCTGCCTCGAAATGGTAGAGAGCCCCCATTCTTTGCGCTGCTCATTCGAAAAGGGACGGGCGGTTCCGCTCAAGGCCGGTGCTTCGGCGAAGTCGTTGCTCGCATTTTTGCCCGAGAAATTGCGCGCCGAAACACTGGACCGTGTCTTCGGCCCGGACACGCAGGGGCGTGCCGCCATCGATGCAGAGCTGGACCAGATCCGGGCTCGAGGCTATGCCGTGAGCGACAGCGAAGTCGATCCGGGCGTGTGGGGCGTGAGCGCCCCCGTGTTCCGGCGCAGCGCGCGCGGCGCGGTTGCGAACGCTTCGATCACCTTGATGGCGCCGTCTTCGCGTGTGGCCGGTCGGGAGCTGCAGCTAGCCGACTGGACCTTGCGCACGGCTCACTCCATTTCCGCCAGGCTGCAAGCCGATTGACGTTCAGCCACCCGATGCAAGAACCATCCAATAAGGAGTCCTGCCATGAAACTGCATAAAATTCTGTCCGCTGCCTGCCTCTTCGCGGCGATGTTCGCCGCTGCCGCGCCGGCTACCGTCCGGGCGCAGTCTGCGAACGTGCTCCAGGTCGCAACCGATGCGACCTTCCCGCCGATGGAGTTCACCCAGGACGGCCAGCGTACCGGTTTCGACGTTGACCTCATGAACGCGCTGGCGAAAGCGATGGGCAAGCAGGTCCAGTGGACCGACATCGACTTCAAAGGCTTGATTCCCGGGCTGATCGCACATCGCTTCGACGCTGCGATCTCGGGCATTTACATCACGCCAGAACGCAGCCAGGTCGTGGACTTCACCCAGCCCTACTTCAGAGGGGGGCTCGTCGCGCTCGTCAAGGCCGATTCGCCTATCAAGACGCTGGCCGATCTCGACGGCAAGAAGGTATCGGTACAGGTCGGCACGAAGTCGGTGAATTACCTGCGCGACAACTACCCGAAGGTCACGCGCGTCGAGGTAGAAAAGAATCAGGAGATGTTCGACCTCGTCGGTATCGGCCGCGCGGACGCTGCCGTGACTGGCAAGCCTGCCGCGTATCAGTTCGTACGCACGCGGCCCGGCTTTCGCGTGCTCGACACCGAGCTGACGAAGGAGGAGTACGGCATCGCCGTGCGCAAGGACGAACCGCAACTGCGCGATGCGCTGAACGCTGCACTTGCCAAGATCAAGGCGGATGGTACCTATGCGCAGATCGTGAACAAGTGGTTCAGTACGACTTCGAAGTGACATGGCAGAATTGAACCATGCAACTCGACTTCTCTCCTGCGATTGCCGGCTGGGCGGACATCGCGCACGGCGCACTGGTCACGGTCGAAGTGACCGCAGCCTCGCTCGTGCTGAGCTGTATGCTAGGACTCCTGATCGGTATCGGGAGGCTTGCGCCAAAGCGACGCCTCGTTTATGGCTTCTGCACCGCGTACCTCGTTTTTTTCCGCGGCACGCCGCTGCTCGTGCAACTCTTCCTGCTCTTCTTCGGGCTGCCGCAGTTCAATATCCTGCTGCCCGCGTTCGTTTGCGGGATGCTGGGGCTCGGCCTCTACTCGGCGGCGTATGTATCGGAAATCGTGCGTGGCGCGATCCAGTCGGTCGATCGCGGGCAGACAGAAGCCGCGCGTTCGATCGGCATGTCGGCGGGGCAGGCGATGCGCGCGATTATCCTGCCGCAAGCCATCGTGCGCATGATTCCGCCGCTCGGCAACGAGTTCATTGCGCTGATCAAGAATTCTGCGCTTGTCTCGCTGCTGACGATCGACGATCTCATGCACGAAGGCCAGAAGATCATCAGCGTGTCGTACCGGTCTCTCGAGGTGTACATCGTGATTGCGCTGGTCTACCTCGTCCTCACGCAGACAACCAACTATGTGCTGCATCGTGTCGAGCGCCGTCTGCGCGCAGGAGGGATGGTTCAATGAGCAGCAAACCCGATCCGATCGTCCGCATTCGCGGACTGACCAAGTCGTTTGGCTCGCATCGCGTGCTGAACGGTATCGACTTTGATATCCAGCCGCAGCAGGTGGTGGTGGTGATCGGCCCGAGCGGTTCGGGCAAGAGCACCTTCCTGCGCTGCTGCAATGGACTCGAACAGCCCGAGGGCGGCACCATCGACATCTGCGGGCATCGTCTCGTCAACGAGGGCGCGATGCTCAAGGAGCGCGCGCTCAACGCGCTGCGCACTGAAGTCGGCATGGTTTTCCAGTCGTTCAACCTGTTCCCGCATTTGTCAGTGCTGCACAACATTACGGTTGGGCCGCGCATGCTGCGCGGCGCTTCGAAATCCGACGCGGAAGCGGCCGCGCTAGCTCTGCTCGAAAAAGTGGGGCTCGCGCACAAGGCGCATGTCATGCCGGCGAGCCTTTCGGGTGGCCAGAAGCAGCGCGTGGCGATCGCGCGGGCACTTGCGATGCAGCCGCGCGTCATGCTGTTCGATGAGCCGACTTCGGCGCTCGATCCCGAACTCGTGGGCGAGGTGCTGCAGGTCATGAAGCTGCTGGCCGCCGAAGGGATGACCATGGTGGTTGTCACGCACGAGATGGGTTTCGCGAGGGAGGTGGCCGACGTCGTGGTGGTGATGGATGGCGGTGAGATCGTCGAGGCGGGACCGCCTTCGGAGATCTTCACCGCGCCCGCGCAGCCGCGTACGCGGACTTTTCTGCAAGCCGTGCTGACGCGAGCATGACGCCGCGTTCTTTACGGGCTGAGATTCTGGTGCCAGGGGGCAAGCGATGAGCCAGCCGCTGCCGTCGCGGGTTGAACTACTGCGCGGAGCCGACCTTGTGCCTTCGCCCTGGAAGAACGGCAACGGGGTCACGCGCGAGATCGTGGCGTTCCCACAAGCGGGCGCGTCGCTCAGTACGTTTGCATGGCGTGCGAGTCTGGCGGATATCGCGCAAGACGGGCCCTTTTCGCGCTTTGCAGACATCGACCGGACACTCGTGCTGGCGAGCGGTGCGGGCCTGCTGATTGACGAAGCACGCGTTGCAGAGCCGACGTCGCGCCTTAGTCATGCGCTCGCATTGACGGGAGACGCGGTCTGCTTTGGCGGGGAATCTGCAGTCGATGCGCGGCTTGTCGATGGCCCGGTGAGCGTTTTCAATCTGATGGTGCTTCGAGGCGCGGTTCGCGGCGGGCTCCAGATATGGCGAGAGGCGGGGCGCCGCACGGTGGCGGCGCAGACCGTGTTGCTGCATGCGGCGCAAGGCCCGCTCGAAGTCAACGTGGCCGGCGCCGGTTTCGTCGGCCTGGCGACGGGCGATACGTTGCGCGTGGACTCGGCCTGCGCGGTGCCCATCGAATCGCTCGGTGACGGCGTGCTTCTCGTCGTTGCACTCGATACTTAGCCCGAGGCGTACCCCTTACGTTTCCACAGACCGTCCAGGCAGAACCTGTACGGCAACGGATCTCGAACTATGAATACCCGCATCAAGGCGACGTCAGCCGGACGCGCACTTTTCGCCGCCGACGCGTATCTGCCCGGCGGCTGGCGCCGCAACGCCCTGCTCGAATGGGACGACGCAGGCCGTCTCGTAGCAGTGACACCCGATTTCGCCCGCGTGCCCGAGGGCGTTCCGCAGGCGGCAGGCCCGGTTATGCCTGGCATGCCTAATCTTCATTCGCATGCGTTTCAACGCGCGATGGCGGGCCTCACCGAATATCGCGCGAACCCCACCGACAGCTTCTGGAGCTGGCGCGACCTCATGTACCGGTTCGCCGCGCGCATCACGCCTGAAGACCTCGGCGCAATTGCGGGCTGGCTCTATGTGGAAATGCTGAAGGCGGGCTATACGTCCGTCTGCGAATTCCACTACGTGCACCATGCGGAAA